>NZ_BAFX01000133.1 GCF_000308815.1 Nocardia concava NBRC 100430 | reverse complement strand
CGAGGGACCGGCTCATCCGCTTCGACATGAGCGAGTTCCAGGAGAAGCACACCGTGTCGCGTCTCGTCGGCGCGCCGCCCGGATACGTGGGCTACGACGATGCCGCGCAGCTCACCGACAAGGTGCGCCGCCAGCCGTACTCGGTGATCCTGTTCGACGAGGTCGAGAAGGCGCACCCGGACGTGTTCAATGTCCTGCTCCAGCTGCTCGACGACGGCCGCGTCACCGACTCCAAGGGCCGCACCGTCGATTTCAAGAACACCATCGTCATTCTCACCAGCAATATCGGCTCCGACCTCATCCTGTCGGCGAAAGACGGTGACCTGGAGGCGATCACGCCGCAGCTGGAGGAGCGCCTGCGCAAGCAGTTCCGCCCCGAATTCCTCAACCGCCTCGACGAGCAGATCATCTTCCACCGCCTCGACAAGTCCCAACTCCGCAATATCGTCGGCCTGGTCCTCGACGGCACCCGCCGCCGCCTGCACGCCCAGGACATCGCCCTCGACGTCTCGGAGAAGGCCATGGACTGGTTGGCGGACAACGGATATCAGCCAGAATTCGGCGCCCGCCCGCTACGCCGGACCGTCCAGAAGCAACTCGACAACGCCCTCTCGAAGAAGCTCCTCGACGGCTCCCTCGCCCCCGGCGACACGGTCCGCATCGACGCGGACGACGACGGCCTCCAGATCGAGGCGATCCACCACACCGGCGGCAAGAAGACCGCCGCCAAGATCACCGAAGAGTCGATCGCGACCGTCGGCAAGGGCGGAAAAGCCAAGTCCGCCAGCGGAAACGGCAACGGCCACAGCAAGAACGGCCATGCCAAGACCGCCGGTAAGTCATCTTCGTCCAAGAGCTGAACCGAATCCCCGACAGCGTCGCGCCGGAATCATTCCGGCGCGGCGCTTTTGGTTCCGGTCACTGCTGGGCGGTCACGATCATGCGGGCATAGCCGATGGTCTGGCGGTTCAGCGCGAAGGCGGCGAGGGCGGGTGGGGTGTTGGCGGGGAGGCCGAGGGTGGGGGTGCTCAAGGCCAGGACGGTGATCCAGTAGTGGTGGATGCCGTCGCCGGTGGGCGGGCAGGGGCCGAGGTAGCCGGTGATGCCTAGGTCGTTGGTGCCGGAGACGGCGTTGGGGGCGGCGGCAAGGTCGGTTGACGTGGCGGGGATGTCCCAGGTCAGCCAATGCCAGAAGCCGCTGCCGGTGGGGGCGTCGGCGTCGAACATGGTGACCGCGAAGCTTTTCGCGTCGGCGGGCGCGCCGGACCACTGCACCTTCGGGGCCTGATTGCCGCCCTGGCAGCCGTTGGAGTTGGCCCATAGTGCTTGCGGCAGGGCCTGTCCGTCCTTCAGATCCGGGCTGGAGACGTCGAACTTCTTGGCAGAATCCGGGATGCCCGACCGAACCGTAGGCGTGGCCTTGTCGTGTTCGGAGTGGTCGGTGCTCGATCCGCAGGCGGTGGTCCCGACGGCCACGGCTGCCAGAACGCCGCAGGCCGCGGCGAGGGAGCGGGAAGTGCGGTTCACGTGGACATTCTCCCACTGTGACCAATATGCGAAACGAAAATCCCGATATATGGGATGAATTCCGACGAAGTTCGGCATGTCGTTCCGGGCGGGTCGTGCGCCATTTTTGAATATGAGTTAAATTCTTGGCATGGATCATGATCGCGACGCCGGACCGCTGCCCCTGGGCGACCAGGTCGCCGACGGACCCTTCCCGCCGCATCACCCCGGCTGCTTCGGCTGCGGCCCCGCGAACCCGGCCTCCCCGGGCATCGTCTTCGAACGCCGCGGCGACACGGTCCTGGGCACCCTCACCCTGGACGAGCGCCACCAGGGCGCGCCCGGCGTGGCCCACGGCGGCATTCTCGCCGCCGCCCTCGACGACGCCTGCGGCGCGATCCTGGTCCCCCTGCGCCAGCCCGCCGTCACGGTCAAGCTGGACGTGAACTTCCACGCCCCCGCCCGCCTGCACCGCGACTTCGTGGTGACCGCGGTGCTCGCCGCCCGCGAGGGCCGCAAGCTCTTCATCGACACCACGCTGACCGATGGCGACACCGTGATCGCCACCGGCCGAGCGATTTTCGTCGCCGTCGCCACCGAGCACTTCCTGAGCCTCGGCGCGGAGCCCGGAGACCTGTCCAGCATCGGAGTCTGACCGGTGCGATGCGCGAAAGCCCGGTCTTTCGAGGCCGGGTTAGCGCATCGGAGTTTTTGTCGGTGGGTGTCGATAGTGTTGTCCGAGTTCTGAACTGCTCGACCTACGCAAGGGGGTGAGTCGTCGTGTCGATCCTGCAGCGTGCCTATCCGTCCGCCGACCTGGTGGAGGTGCTGAACATGCATCTGGGTCACGCGCGCTACCTCTACAACCTCGGGCTGGAACAGCGCGGCTACCACGTCAAAGGCCAGGCGTTGCGGCTGAACGCCGCTCAGCAGCAACGTGAATTGGCAGAGGCCCGTAAGGAATTCGATTGGTTGCGGGCAGGGTCGTCGTCGGTGCAGCAGGCCGCGTTGCGGGATCTGGATCGGGCCTTCCGGAACTTCTTTGCCCGCCGGGCCGGCTATCCGAGGTTCAAGAAGCGTCACCGGGGGCGTGAGAGTTTCGTGGTGCGGGATCTGGTGGTGCGTCGGTTGAACAAGCGCTGGGGCGAGGTGGTCATTCCGAAATCGGCGACCCGGCTGCGGTTCCGTGTCACGGTGGCGTGGGATCGGATCGCCGCCGCGAAATCGGCGCGGGTCACCTTCGGCAATGGTGTGTGGCACGTGTCGTTCGTGACAGCACCACCGGAGAAGATGGCTTCCGTGAGTGACGATGTCCTGGGTGTGGACCGGGGCGTGGCGAACTCGATCGCCACCAGCGATGGCGAATTCGCTACCGCGCCTGGGCTTTCGCAGGGGCAACAGCGGCGCGCGAAGGCGCTCCAGCGCAAGCTGGCGCGTCAGCGGCGTGGCTCGCGAGCCCGTGAGGAGACCAAACGTCAGCTGGGCAAGCTGCGTCTGGTCGACCGCAACCGTAAGACCGAGTGGGTGGAGCAGACCACCACGCGTCTCGCCCGCGCCTACACCGGGTTCGCCCTGGAGAAGCTGCCGATCAAGAACATGGTCAAGAAACCCGCGCCCCGGCCGGACCCGGACCAGCCAGGCCGGTTTCTGCCCAACGGGCGGGCGGCCAAGCGGGGTCTGGCGCGGGGGATCATGTCCTCGTGCTGGGGTGAGTTCGCGCGCCGGTTGGCCGACAAGTCGAGCGTGGTGTTCGTACCCGCGGCGAACACGTCCCGGACGTGTGTGCCGTGCGGCCACATTTCGGCCGGAAACCGTCAGAGCCAAGCGGTGTTCCGGTGCGAGAACTGCGACCACGAAGCGCACGCGGATACCAACGCGGCGATCAACATCCGCAATAGAGCGTTTCCAGAACCCGAGGGCATCGGGGGATCGGGTGCGGAAGTCTCCCACTCGGGAGCGGCACCAACCAGTGGGCTAATCGCGAGAAACACCCCACTCCCTCTCGTTTGAGGGAATCCCGGCTCTTCAGGGCCGGGAGGATGTCAACTCGTAGAACTTGTGTGTGTGGGTGGTGGTGCTGCTGGTGCTGCCGAAACCGAACCGCTGTCCTGGGACAGCTCCAGGTAAGTGATTTCCCCGCCGCTCATGCTGTACTTCGTGCTTCGCGCTCAATCGATGTGCCGCGAAAATTAACAAGGCCCACCGACATTCGGCGTTCTGCCGAGGTCGATGGGCCTTGGGGAGGAGCTGGGGGACTACATGTACCACTGGGCGACGAGGCCCGCGAGCGCGCCGCCGACGAGGGGGCCGAGGACCGGCACCCAGGCGTAGGACCAGTCGGCGTTCTTCTCGGTGGAGGAGATCGGGTCGCCGGGGCTCTCCTCGATGACCCGCTGGGCCGCACCGCCGGCGGTCACGTCGGCCGGAATCCGTTCCGGCAGCACGTTGGCCGCGCGCCGAGTGGGCAGCAGGGCGTAGGCGATGCGCGGGCCGAGGTCGCGGGCCGGGTTGATGGCGTAGCCGGTCGGGCCGCCCAGCGACGCGCCGATGCCGACCACCAGCAGCGCCGCGGCCAGCGGGCCCAGGCCGCTGGGGGTCTTGCCGAAGGCGAGGATCACGAAGACCAGCACGAAGGTGGCGATCACCTCGGTGAGGAAGTTCCAGGTGTAGGAGCGGATGGCCGGGCCGGTGGAGAACACGCCCAGCTTCTTGCCCTCGTCGGGCTCCTCGTCGAAGTGCTTCTTGTAGACCACGTAGGCGGCGCAGGCGCCGAGGAAGGCGCCGACCAGCTGACCCGACAGGTAGGCAACGGTATTGGTGAAATTCACCTCGATACCGGGCGCGTATTCCTTTGCGCCGGAGAACAGATTGCCGATGGTGACCGCGGGATTGAGATGGCCGCCGGTCTTGTAGGCGACATAGACGCCGCCGAAAACGCCGAGACCCCAACCGAAGGTGATGAGCAGCCAGCCGCCGTCGAAGCCTTTCGACTTGGCCAGCACCACATTGGCAACTACACCGGCGCCCAGGAGTATCAGTACTCCGGTACCCAGTGCCTCACTGACAAAGATAGAGCTGAAGCCCATTGATTCGCCTTCCGTTCGGCGTCCGATGCCACTCTGAACCAGACTCTACGGTCTTTCGCTCAGCAAACCTTTAGAAACACGCTAGAGGTAAATGGACGCTGAACACAAGTTCTGAAAACAATTCCGGCGCAATGGAATTCAGCTCACCGAGATACGGCTGTAGCGCCGCACGAAATTTCTCGTGCGGCGCTACAGCGCTCTATGTATCGGAAATCAAGCAGTGGCGACCAGGCGTGCCGCATTGGCCGCCTCGTCGTCCTTCTCCTCGTTAGCGGCCAGCTCGGCGTGCACGCGGTCGAAGTACCGGTTGATCTCGTTGTTGGTGCGCTCGTCGGTCCAGCCCAGGTGCGGCGCGATGAGACGGGCGATCTCCGGGGCCGCCTTCAGGCCGCGGTCGGGCACCTCGATGGAGATGCGGGTGCGGCGGGTGAGCAGGTCGTCCAGGTGCAGCGCGCCCTCGTGGGTGGCGGCGTAGACGGCCTCGGCCCCGATGTAGTCCTCCGCGCCCGGAATCGGCTGGCGCAGTTCGGGAACCGCGGCGACCAGGTCGAAGATCTCCTCCGACAGCGAGCCGTAGCGGCCCAGCAGGTGCTCCACGGTCTCCACCGGCAGCTCGGCCCGCGCGGCCACGTCGGCGATGGACGCCAGCATGTCCTGGTAGCCGACCGCGCCCAGGATGGGCAGGTTGCCGGTCACCGACGGCGCGACATCGCTGCCCAGGCGCTCGGCGGCGGCGTCCACCACGTCGGCGGCCATCACCCGGTAGGTGGTGTACTTGCCGCCCGCGATGACGAACAGGCCCGGGGCCGGCTCGGCCACCGCGTGCTCGCGCGAGAGCTTGGAGGTCTCCTTGGACGCGCCGGTCATGAGCGGCCGCAGGCCCGCGTAGGTGCCGACGATGTCGGCGCGGGTGAGCGGTTCGCGCAGCAGCGAATTGACGTGGTCGAGGATGTACTGCACGTCCCCGGCGGTGGCGGTCGGGTGATCCTTGTCCAGCGACCAGTCGGTATCGGTGGTGCCGATGATCCAGTGCTCGGCCCACGGAATCACGAACAGCACGGACTTCTCGGTCTTCATGGCGATGCCGGTGCCCATATCCAGCTTCTCCCGCGGCACCATGATGTGCACGCCCTTCGACATGCGCACGTGGAACGGGAAGTCGACGCCGGTCATCTTGATCATGTCGTCGGTCCACACGCCGGTCGCCGAGATCACGGTCTTGGCCCGGATGCTGTGCTCCAGACCGGTTTCCAGATCCATGACCTTCGCGCCCACGACCTTCTCGCCGTCGCGCAGCAGGCCGGTGACCTTGGTGCGGGTCAGCACAGTCGCGCCGTGCTGGGCCGCGGTGCGGGCGATCATCATGGTGTGGCGGGCGTCGTCGACCTGGGCGTCGTAGTAGCGGATGGCGCCGGTCATGGCGTCTTCCTTGAGCGCCGGGGCCAATTCCAGTGCCTTGGAACGGCTCAGGTGCTTGTGCATCGGAACCGAGCGCGCGCCGCCCATGGTGTCGTAGAGGGCGATGCCCGCGCCGATGTAGAAGCGCTCGTAGTGCTTCTGCAGCGGGAACAGGAACGAGACCGGGTGCACCAGGTGCGGGGCCAGCTTGTTCAGCAGCAGCCCGCGCTCCTTCAAAGCCTCACGGACCAAGGCGAAGTCGTACTGCTCGAGGTAGCGCAGGCCACCGTGGATGAGCTTGGAGGAGCGGCTCGAGGTGCCGGCGGCGAAGTCGCGCGCCTCGACCAGGGTGACGGACAGGCCACGCGAGGCGGCGTCCAGGGCGGCACCCGCTCCGGTCACTCCACCACCGATCACGAGCACGTCGATTTCGGTGTCGCCGAGCGAATCAATCGCCCTGGCGCGGTAGGCGGGATCCAATTGTGCGGACACGAAACAACTCCTTGTTATCGGTGATGTGAAGTCTTCTGGGGCTCAGCGCCGCTGGTCGTCGTCATCGTCGAGATCGACCCAGTCGAGGGTGCGCGAGACCGCCTTGAGCCAACGCGCGTAACCCTTCTGGCGCTGTTCCTCGGTCCAGGTGGGCTGCCAGTTCTTGTCCTCGTGCCAGTTGGCGACGAGTTCGTCTGTGTTGCGCCAGAATCCGACCGCCAGACCCGCGGCGTAGGCCGCGCCGAGCGCGGTGGTCTCCGAGACCACTGGCCGCGAGACCGGAACTCCGAGGAAGTCGGACTGGATCTGCATGGCCAGCTCATTGGCGGTGACGCCGCCGTCCACGCGCAGGGTGTCGAGTTTCACGCCCGAGTCCTGCTGCATGGCCTCGACCACGTCGCGGGTCTGATAGGCGATGGATTCCAGTGTGGCCCTGGCGATGTGGGCGTTATTGCTGTAGCGCGACAGGCCCACGATCGCGCCGCGGGCATCCGCGCGCCAGTAGGGGGCGAACAGTCCGGAGAAGGCGGGCACGAAGTAGACGCCGCCATTGTCGTGGACCTGACGGGCCAGGGCCTCAACCCTTTCCGCGCCGGAGATGATGCCGAGCTGATCGCGCAGCCACTGCACGGCCGACCCGGTGACGGCGATGGAGCCCTCCAGCGCGTACACCGGCTTCTCGTCGCCGAACTGGTAGGCGACGGTGGTCAGCAGGCCGTGCTTGGAGTGCACGATCTCGGTACCGGTATTGAGCATCAGGAAGTTACCGGTGCCGTAGGTGTTCTTGGCCTCGCCGGGGCGGAAGCAGACCTGGCCGACGGTGGCGGCCTGCTGGTCGCCGAGCACACCGGCGATCTTCACCGACGCCTTGAAGGGACCGTCGGGATAGGTGGTGCCGAAGCCCTCCGGATTCGAGGACGGCGCGATGCGCGGCAGCATGGCCCGCGGCACCCCGAACAGGGCGAGCAATTCGTCGTCCCAGTCCAGGGTTTCGAGGTTCATAAGCATGGTGCGCGAGGCATTGGTCGGATCGGTGATGTGCACGCCGCCGTGGACGCCGCCGGTGAGATTCCAGATCAGCCAGGTGTCGGGGGTGCCGAAGAGGGCGTCGCCGTTCTCGGCGTCTTCCCGGACGCCGGGGACATTGTCGAGGATCCACTTGAGCTTGCCGCCGGAGAAGTACGGCGCGGGCGGCAGACCGGCCTTGTCGCGGATCAGATCGCCCTTGCCGGCCTTCTCGATATCGGCGACGATGCGGTCGGTGCGGGTGTCCTGCCAGACGATGGCGTTGTAGTAGGGGACTCCGGTGCGGCGGTCCCACACGATGGTGGTTTCGCGCTGATTGGTGACGCCGACCGCGGCCAGATCGGCGGCGGTGAGGCGCGCGCCGGCGAGGGCGCTCTTGATGACGGTGCGGGTGCGTTCCCAGATCTCTGCCGGATTGTGCTCCACCCACCCGGCCTGCGGGAGAATCTGCTCGTGCTCGAGCTGATGGCGGGCAACTACATTGCCGCCGTGGTCGAACACCATGAATCGCGTGGAGGTCGTGCCCTGATCAATGGCTCCGACATACTGCGTCATCGCGGTCCTCTCCGGAAACTCGACGTTGAGTTCTGTTTGCCCGGGTCCCCGGGGTGGCGGCGGGCGTGGGCGCGGGTGAGACCGGCCCGACGTCCACGCTACGAAGTGGAACGTCATCCGCACAGGCGACGCGTTCGACAATGCCGAACGGTTTGCTGATAGGTTTCTGAACATGCCGGGTCCGATTCAGTCGATCGAGCGCGCGGCGGCCATTCTGCGGCTGCTCGCGCGCGGGTCCGGGCGCATGGGGGTGGGGGAGATCGCGGCGGCGCTGGGACTGGCCAAGCCGACCGCGCACGGGATCCTGCGGACGCTGCAAGGCGTGGGGTTCGTGGATCAGGACGCGGTGAGCGGCAAGTACCAGTTGAGCCCGGCGCTGCAGGATCTCGGGGCGGGGCACCTGGACGCGAATGAACTGCGGTCCCGGGCCATCAACCGGGCCGACGCCCTCGCGGCGCGGAGCGGGGAATCGGTGCGGATCGCCGCGCCGGTGGACGGGGGAGTGGTGGTGATCCATCACGTCTTCCGGCCCGACAACACCGAGCAGGAATTGGCGGTGGGGGAGGAATTGCCGCCGCACGCAACGGCTTTGGGGAAGGTGCTGCTGGCCTACGACGGCGAGCTGGCCGATTCCGTGCGCGAGGGCGGGCTGCCCGCGCTGACCCATCGCACCATCACCGATCCGATCGCGTTGCGGCGGGCCATTTCCGAGGTCAGGCGCACCGGATGGGCCGGGGATATCGGCGAATACCGCTCCGGTGAGGCGAGCGTCGCCGCGCCGATCCGGTCGCGGGGTGGTTTGGTGGTGGGTGCCATCGGTATCACCGGGCCGGTCGACCGGCTCTGCGACGGGCAGTTGCGTTTCCGGCCCGCGCCGATCGGTCAGGTCCGCGATGCGGCGGCGGCGGTTTCACGCGATCTCGGAGGTTCCCAGTGAGTCAGAAGTATGTGCTCGCCATCGATCAGGGCACCACCTCCACCCGCGCCATCCTCTTCGATCAGCGGGCCCGGCTGACCGGGGTGGCACAGCGCGAGCACAAGCAGCACTATCCGCGGCCGGGCTGGATGGAGCAGGACGCGCTGGAGATCTGGCGCAATGTGGAGCGCATCGTTCCTGCGGCACTGCGGGATTCGGGTATCACGCTGGATCAGGTGGCGGCCGTCGGGATCGCGAATCAGCGCGAGACCACCGTGGTGTGGGACGCGCGCACCGGGACTCCCATCGGGCGGGCCATCGTCTGGCAGGACGTGCGCACCGAGGAGCTCGTCGAGCGCATGCGGGAATCCGGTGGGGCGGAACGGATTCGGGAGCTGTGCGGCCTGCCGTTGGCGACCTACTTCGCCGCGCCGCGCCTGCGGTGGCTGCTGGATCGCACGCCGGGACTGCGTGAGCGGGCCGAACGCGGCGAGGTGCTGTTCGGCACCATGGAGACCTGGCTCATCTGGAACCTCACCGGCGGAGCCGATCACGGGGTGCATGTCACCGATGTGACCAACGCTGGACGCACGTTGCTGATGAACCTGTCCACGCTGGAATGGGACGATGAACTGTTGCGGTTCTTCGATATTCCCAAGGCCATGCTGCCGCGCATTCAGCCTTCGACCGGTGAATTCGGTACCGCGCGAAGGGTTTTGCCCGGTGTGCGGATCGCGGCGGCGCTGGGGGATCAGCACGCGGCGCTGTTCGGGCAGACCTGTTTCGCGCCCGGTGAGACCGAATGCACCTACGGCACAGGCGGATTCCTGCTCATGAACACCGGGCGGGAGCTGGTGCGCTCCAAGCACGGGCTGCTGACCACCATCGGCTATCAGATCGGTCCGGAACCGGTGTACGCGCTGGAGGGGCCGATCGCGGTGACCGGCTCACTGGTGCAATGGCTTCGGGACAATATCGGTCTGATCGCCAGCGCGCCCGAGATCGAAACCCTCGCGGGCACAGTGCAAGACAATGGTGGCTGCTATCTCGTGCCCGCCTTCTCCGGCCTGTACGCCCCGCACTGGCGCAGCGACGCGCGCGGGCTGCTGATCGGCCTCACCTCGTATATCACCAAGGGGCACATCGCCCGCGCGGTGCTCGAGGCGACGGCCTGGCAGACGCGCGATGTCGTCGAGGCCATGAACGCCGACTCCGGGCTGAGCGCCGAGGCGCTGCGGGTGGCAGGTGGTATGACCTCCGACAACCTGCTCATGCAGATCATTGCCGATGTCCTCGACATACCGGTCATGCGTCCCATCGTGGCCGAGACCGTCTCGCTGGGCGCGGCCTACGCGGCAGGCCTGGCGGTCGGTTATTGGCCGGATCTCGAGGGGCTGCGCCACAATTGGCGCGTCGCGGCGCAGTGGTTGCCGCGGATGGATTCGGCCTTGCGCGCCGAAGAATACGACAACTGGAAGCGGGCGGTGGAGCTTACCTTTGGTTGGCTGCGGCCCAGGAAGTCTTTGACTTAACGTGGCAGATATGCGGCTTTTTATTGGTTGCGCGATGTGGACACACCCGGATTGGCAGGAGAAGCCGCTACCCCCGAACGAACGGTTGCGCAACTACGCCTCCTGGTGCAACGCGGTCGAGGGCAACACCACCTTCTACGCCACCCCGCAGCGCCGCACCGTCGAATCCTGGGCCCGCCAAACCGATCCCGACTTCCGCTTCGTGATGAAGCTGCCCCGCACCATCACCCACGACCGCCGCCTCGCAGGCGTAGACGACGAGATGACCCACTTCCTCGACGCCATCGAGCCCCTCGGCCGCCGCCTGCACGCGCTCTGGGTGCAGCTCCCCGCGTCCTTCACCAACCTGCCCGCCCTGGCCCACCTGCTCGACGGCCTGCCCACCCACTACCGCTGCGCCGTCGAGGTCCGCCACCCGGTCTTCTTCGAAAACCCCCGCGCCACAGCCCAACTCGAGCAGGTCCTGGAGGCCGCGGGCGCGGAGTGGATCCCCTTCGACACCACGGTCCTCTTCGCCAGCCCTGCCGCCAGCCCCGCCGAATACGAGGCCCGCACCAAGAAGCCCAACAACCCCCGCCGCACCCGCGCCCTCACCGAATTCCCCATGGTCCGCTACCACGGCCGCGACGACCTCGCCGCCACCGTCGAGGGCTGGCAACCCTGGATCGACACCACCGTCGCCTGGCTCCGAGAAGGCCGCTCCCCAACGATTTTCATCCACACCCCCGACAACGCCGCCTCCCGAGACCTGGCCCGCCGCTTCCACGCCGAAGTCCGCACCCACCTCCCCGACCTCGAGCCCCTCCCCGACCCCCTCCCCGACCCCCTCCCCACCGAGCCACCCACCCTGTTCTAGCGGGCTGCTTGCGCCGCGCACAGTTCGGCCGGGGTCGAAGAGTGGCGGCAGCACACCTGCGGCATGGCACCGAGCAGAGAAGGAGATGTGGACATCTCCGATGCCACACGGCATCTGGCGGATCCGGCCCGGGCGCGAATGCCGACGGTGCCGCCTGCAACGCGGCCCGCCAACCGGGTTCGGCGCTCGGTGTGGTCGTCGTACTGCTCGCCCGGCAGGCCCCGAAACGACGAGTGGCGCAGGGGAGGGGCGGACGCGCACCCCTTTCCCTGCGCCACTCGGGACTTCAGCCGATCAGGACGGAATCCTTCTCTGCCCGTTGGGCTTCGCGCGCCAGCGAGCGGTCGCGCTGCTCCTCGAAGCGGACCACGTCCTTGCGCAGCTTGTCGAGGAACTCACCGAGTTCGTTGCGGCGGCGGTCGCCGAAGGCGCCGAAGTCGGTGCGGTCGAAGATGTTCCACTTCTTGAGGTTGGGCAGCAGCACTTCTTCCAGATGCTGGCGCAGGTCGTAGATGCCGTGCTTGGCCATGAGCACGCCGTTGCGGCGGAAGTTGGGCATGCCCATGCCGGGCATCTGGAAGGCCATGATGATGTTGGTGATGGCGTCGATGGCCTGGTCCGGCGAGAGGTCCAGGGCCGCACCGCAGATATTGCGGTAGAAGATCATATGCAGGTTCTCGTCGGCGGCGATGCGCTGCAGCATGCGGTCCGCCACGGGGTCGTCGCACACCTTTCCGGTATTGCGGTGCGAAACGCGCGTGGCCAATTCCTGGAAAGTCACATAAGCGACAGAGTGCATGAATCCGGCATCGGCATTGACGTGGGCGGGATTTTCGGCCTTCTTGACCAGATGTGCGGGGTTGTAGCCATTGGTCATGTGGATCATGCGCGCCTGCTCCAGTGCCACCGGATCCACGCCGCGCGTCACCACCAGGTAGTCGCGCATGACGATGCCGTGCCGGTTCTCCTCGGCGGTCCAGCGGCCGACCCAGGTGCCCCAGGCGCCGTCCTGTGAGAAGTTCTCAGCGATTTCCCGGTGGTAGCTGGGCAGATTGTCCTCGGTGAGCAGATTGGTGATCATGGCCGCCTTGGCCACCTCGCTGAGCTGCGACTGTTCCGGATCCCAGTCCACCCCATCCATTGCTGCGAAGTTGCGCCCTAGCTCCCATGGGACGTAGTCGTGTGGGTTCCAGGGCTTGGCCATCGATAGATGGCGGTTCACGTTCTGCTCGGCAATCGGCTCCAACTCGATGAGCAGCTCCAACTGCGTGAGACTCCTGGCCACGATGGTGTGCCCTCCCTCGAAATGGCTAGACCCTGCGGGAATGGTGCTGGAGAGAATGCTGGAGATCCGGCGATCGCCGCTGCGGCGGAGGGGCCCCGGGGATTGAAAAGGGATGCCCGCGTGTCGCTTAATGGAACCGGTCGGCTTAGCCTCGGATAATCTAGCCCAGTTCGCCGAAGATTGGCTTCATACCCCGCCGATGCGTGCCTGGCCGGGTGCTCTCGTTAGTCGCATACCAGTCCTTGACAGTCCACGCGGATCCACATCTGGTTCGCCGGAGCATTGCTACGGAGAGTGAACATGCAGACGCCCAACCGCCGAAACTTCCCTAGTGTCGTGGTCACATCGCTTGCGGCGACCACCTCGATCGCCGGTGATGTCGACTCGACCTGGAAGGGACTACTCAACGGGGAGAGCGGGATCGACGTGCTCGAGGACAGCTTCCTCGACGACTTCGGGCTGCCCGTGCGCATCGGCGGTCACCTCAAGGTGTCGCCGACCGATCAGCTCACCAAGCCCGAGGCCCGCCGCCTGTCCTACGTCGAGCAGATGGCGCTGGTGCTGGGCCGCGAGGTGTGGGCCAACGCGGGCAATCCGGAGGTGGACAAGGACCGGCTCGGGGTCTCCATCGGAACCGGACTGGGCGGTGCGGAAGTCCTGATGTCCGCCCGCGACAAACTCGTCAACGGCGGCTACCGCAAGGTGCCGCCGATGGCCGTGCAGGCCATCATGCCCAATGGCGCGGCGGCCTGCGTGAGTGTGGAACTGGGCGCGAGGGCCGGTGTGTCGACGCCTGTTTCGGCCTGTTCGTCCGGTGCGGAGGCGATCGCCAATGCCTGGCGCATGGTCGTCATGGGCGATGCCGACATGGTGGTCACCGGTGGCGTGGAGGGTTCCATCCAGGCGCTGCCGATCGCGGGCTTCTCGATGATGCGCGCCATGAGCACCCGCAACCACGATCCCAAGGGCGCCTCCCGCCCGTTCGACATGGACCGCGACGGCTTCGTTTTCGGTGAGGCCGGGGCGCTCATGGTCATCGAGACCGAGGAGCACGCCAAGGCGCGCGGCGCGAAGATCCACGCGCGAATCATGGGCGCGGGCATCACCTCCGACGGTTTCCACCTGGTCGCCCCCGACCCCGAGGGCACCGGCGCGGCCCGGGCCATGGCCCGGGCCATGGAGTACGCCGGATTGTCCAAATCCGATGTCACGCATATCAATGCGCACGCCACCGCCACGCCGATCGGCGACACCGCGGAGGCGAACGCCATCAAGCAAGCCGTCGGCAATCATGCCGCGGTGTACGCGCCGAAGTCCGCCCTCGGACATTCCATCGGCGCGGTCGGTGCGCTGGAGTCGGTCCTGACCGTGCTCAGCGTGCGGGACGGAATCATCCCGCCCACACTGAATTTGGAGAACCAGGACCCGGAGATCGACCTCGACGTGGTACATGGCCAGGCGCGATCCGGCCAGTACGACTACGCCCTGAACGACTCCTTCGGCTTCGGCGGGCACAATGTGGCCATCGCCTTCGGCCGCTACTGACACCCACCAGGGTCGGTGCGGTTACCGCATTCGGCCCGTAACGAGTGACGCGGGATTGCGGCACCTGCTAGAGTTCCCCAGCCCCCAGCTACATTCGGGCTTTCGGTGTCGATCTTTGTTCGGTGTCACTACACAGTCCTCGACTGTGAGTTGAAAAAGGATAGGGAATGATCGGCGGAACCTTCGAAGACGTTCTGGACGAGCACGGCAACATCAAACTCCCCGAGAACCAGACCATGGTCGACCTCGTCGACCGGCACGCCGAGGTCAACGGGGACGAGCTCGCATACCGCTATATCGACTATTCGCGCGAACACGACGGCGAGTACCACGACATCACGTGGAACCGCTTCGGCGTCCGGCTGCGTGCGGTGGCGGCCCGGCTGCAGCAGGTGACGCAGCCGGGTGATCGCGTGGCGATTCTGGCGCCGCAGGGACTCGACTACATCGTGGCCATGTACGCCGCGGTGTACGCGGGCAATATCGCGGTGCCCCTGTTCGATCCGGACGAGCAGGGCCACACCGACCGGTTGCACGCGGTGCTCGAGGACTGCGGTCCCGCGGCCATCCTGACCGTCGGCTCGGCGGCCGCCGGGGTGCGCGAGCTCTTCAAACACCTGTCCGCGCCGCAGCGGCCGCGCATCATCGCGGTCGAGGCGATTCCGGACAATGTGGGCGAGAGCTGGATTCGTCCCAAGATCGAGATGGACGATGTGGCCTACCTGCAGTACACCTCGGGTTCCACCCGGACGCCGGCCGGTGTCGAGATCACGCACCGGGCGGTCGGTACCAACCTGCTGCAGATGATCGATGCCATCGGCATCACCGAGAAGGCCCGCGGCGTCACCTGGCTGCCGCTGTTCCACGACATGGGCCTGCTCACGGTCATCCTGCCGACCATCGGCGGCAAGTACATCACCATCATGTCGCCCAGCTCCTTCGTGCGCCGGCCCTACCGCTGGATCAAGGAACTGGCCGCCCAGGAGGACGGCGCCGAGATCTTCGCCGCCGCACCGAATTTCGCCTACGAGCACGCGGCCGCGCGTGGATTGCCCAAGCCCGGTGAGGAATTGGACCTGTCCAATGTCATCGGTCTGATCAATGGCAGCGAGCCGGTGTCGGTGACCTCGATGAAGAAGTTCAACGACGCCTTCGCCCCCTACGGCCTGCCCAAGACCGCCATCAAGCCCTGCTACGGCATGGCCGAGGCCACGCTGTTCGTCTCCGCCACCAAGCGCGAGGACGAGGCCCGCACCGTCTGGGTGGATCGCAATCGCCTCAATGCCGGGCGCATGGTCGAGGTCGACGAACATGCGGAAAACGCTGTGGCCCAGGTGTCCTGCGGCTATGTGGCGCTGTCGCAGTGGGCGGTGATCGTGGATCCGCAGACCGGCGCGGAGAAGCCGGAGGGCGAGGTCGGCGAGATCTGGTTGCACGGGGCGAATATCGGCCGCGGGTACTGGGGCCGTCCGGAGGAGACCGAGGCGACCTTCCACGCCAAGCTCACCTCCCGGCAGCCCGAGAGCCGTGCGGAAGGTACCGAGCCCGACGCGAATTGGATGCGCACCGGTGACTACGGCACGTACTACGACGGCGAACTGTTCATTACCGGCCGCGTCAAGGATCTGGTCATCGTGGACGGCCGCAACCACTACCCGCAGGATCTGGAGTACTCCGCCCAGGAGTCCAGCACCGCCCTGCGCCCGGGTTTCGTGGCGGCGTTCTCCGTCTCCGGCGACCAGATCCCGGTCGACATCGGCGCCGCCAATGGCGCGGATCCGGCCGGTGCCGCCGAGCAATTGGTGATAGTGGCCGAACGCGGCACGGGCGCGGCCAAACTCGACCCCGAACCCATCACCGAAACGGTTCGGGCGGCCATCGCCAAGCGCCACGGCGTAACGGTCCGGGATCTCCTCCTGGTCCCCGCCGGCTCCATCCCCCGCACCTCCAGCGGCAAGATCGCCCGCCGCGCCTGCAAGGCGGCCTACCTCGAAGGCACCCTCCGCGGCGGCCACCGCCAGCAAGCCTTCCCCGACGTCTCCGACTGATCGGCGGGGAGAAGCCCTCGTCATACCCTCGTCATCCCGGCATGTTTTTGGCCGGGATCCACACCCTCGCGGCTGTGGATTCCGGCCAAAAGCGCGCCGGAATGACAGGCTCGTCGTCAGGGTGCGATGAGCGGGATGCTGAGGTGGCGTAGTGCACCATTGGGTTCGAGGATGACGCTGTCCTCGATGTTGCCGATGATGATGGGGACGAAGCCGGTGGTTTTGATCAGCTCGGCGACTCGGCACAGTGCGGCGGGGTGATCGCCCGCGATCGGGGCGACGATTCGACCCAATGACGTCAGCGGGCCGGACCGGTACATCGGTGTGGTGAAGGCGTTGAAGGCCTTGACCAGCTGGGTCTTCGGCACCAGGTCCGCGACCACGGCGCTGGTCGGCCGTCCATCGGTGGCGAGCAGGGTGACCGTGCCGTCCGCCTCGCGGACGTACGGATTGGCCGGGTCGATCCAGATCTTGCCGTCCAGATCCGGCAATTCCTTTGCCAGGGCTTCCAATTGGAGCCACTGCACCGCGCCGATGAGGATGGTCGAGGAACCGGCCACCAGGTCGACGTCGCCCGGGTAGGTGTGGCGCAGTCCGCGCTCGGACACGGTGGCCGCGAGTTCGTCGAGGTGGCGGCTGGCGATGTGCACGGTGTGCCCGGCGCGGTCGAACAAACCCGCCAGGCTCAGCCCGAAATGACCGGCTCCGAAGATTCCCACGTCCATGCCCGCACACTCCTGTGTCCGGAGGGGTGTTCTGCCTTCAACCAACTCGATTATTCAGGTTGACCGAGGTGAGGGGCTCGGCGGGGCGGGTGACGTGCTCGGCGAGGGCGCGGGCGGCGGCGTTCAGGCGGGTGCGCGCGTCCGGATTCGAGACCAGGCCGTCGGGTCCGATATCGCTCTGCAGCACGGTGATCCGGTCGCACGCGGCCTCCACGATCTCGGCTCCGGCGTAGCCGACGACGGTGCGCAGGGTGGCGACGGCGGCCTCGCCGCGGCCCTCGTAGGCGACGTTCACGTAGGCGACCGGTTTATCGCTGAGATCGGCATTGCCGATGGTCCATTCCAGCAGGTTCTTGAGGCTGCCGGGGATCATGCCCGCGTACTCGGGGGTGCAGAACAGCACCGCGTCGGCCGCGGCGAGTTGCCGGTGCAGGGCCTCGACCGCGGGCGGTTCGGGTTCGGTGCCCGGGATGAAGGGCGGCAGGTCGAGCAGCCCGTCGTACCAGCTGGTCTCGAAGTCGGATCCCGCGTTGGTCTCGATGGTGCGCAGGGCGGCGGTATTGGTCGAGGCGGCGCGGGTGCTGCCGGAGATCAGCAGGATGCGGGGGATGGTCACAAGTGCGGCAACGTGGCTGGGCGCGGGAGTATTTCGCCGCCGGGTGGCGGTTGTCACTACATGAGGCCGTCCCACCGAGTGGGAGTACTTGTGACAAGAGGTGTCACTCTTTCACATTTTGGGTATGGTTTCGATCAGGCGGGACTGTCCGGGACAGTGTTAACGCTCGGAACCGCTTGCGCGACAACTGCATAACGCATGTTTTGTGTGAGAAGGGCAGGCAACGATGACTGCGAACACCAATCGCTTCGACGAGGCGGCGGTAGGTGCCGGACATCCCGGCGCGTTCGGACCCGGTCGGCTGCTGGCCGCCGAACCGATGACCGCGCGCATGCTGCCCGGTCTGAAACTGCCCGCCCGCGCCTGGCGCATCAGCTACACCACGACCACCGCCAAGGGAGATCCGACGCAGGTCACCGGCACCGTGCTGGTGCCGAACACGCCGTGGCGCGGACCCGGATCGCGGCCGCTGGTCGGGTATGCCGTCGGCACCCAGGGATTGGCCAATACCGTCGCGGCCGCGTCCTGGCAGCTGCGCTACGGCATCGAATACGAATCGGTGTTCCTGCGTGCCGCGCTGCGGCGCGGCTGGGCGCTCGCCATCACCGACTATCCGGGGCTGGGCAGCCCGGGCCTGCATCCGTACGTGATGGGCCGCGCGCTCGGCCCGGCCGTGCTGGACAGCATGCGCGCCGCGCGACGCCTGCCCGAGGCGGAGCTCGATCCGGATGGGCCGCTGGGCATCTACGGCTACTCCGAGGGCGGCAATGCCGCGGGCTGGGCCCTGCAGCTGCAGCCCACCTACGCTCCGGACCTGCCGCTGGAGGGCGGCGCGGTCGGCTCGGCCCCGGCCGATCTGGTCGACATGGTGAAGTTCCTGGACGACACCCCGTACGCCGTGCTGCTCTTCTACGGTGTGCTCGGCATCGAGGCGGCGTATCCGGAACTGAATGTGCTGCAACACCTCAACCCGCAGGGCCGGGTCCTGGCCGCGCTGGCGCGTCGCACCCATGCCGGGGTCGCGGCGGTGGTCGGGATCGGCGCGGGCCTGGTGGTGCCCACCAAGGTCTCGACCTACACCTACCGTCCGCCGTTCGAGGTGCCGGAGGTCAAGGCCCGCCTGCTGGAGAACCGGCTGGGCGGAATCGCGCCCGCCGCACCGGTTCTGGTGGCCGGCGGCACCAGTGAGCAGATCATTCCCTATCCGCAGGCGGTGCGGCTGGCCGAGGACTGGAAGGCGCTGGGCGCGGACGTCACCATGCACACCATGCAGGGCCGCGAACACATCGGTGGCGCACTGGCTTTCGCGGGACCGGGCATGCGGTTCCTGGCCGAACGCTTCGCCGAGGCTCGCCCGCTGGAACTCGAGCGCGGGGCCTGACCCCCGTCATCCCGGCCAAGAAGCGCGCCGGGATGACGAGCAGGTCAGCCCGCGACGCCCCAGTGCAGGACGCGCGAGGTGAACAGCACCAGGACCAGCGATACGACCGCCACCGAGACCAGGCCGACCACCGCCACCACGAGCGGACGCCAACCCGTGCGGGCCAATTCGCGGATGTTCGTGTTGAGCCCGACCCCGGCGAAGGTGAGCAGGAACGCCCAGCGCGAGACATTCGCCAGGTTGGTGGTCTGCTGCTTGCTCAGCCAGTGGAAGGTCGCCACGGCGGACACGGCCAGGAAGCCCAGCACGAACTTCGGGAACTTGGACCAGACGAAGGCCGCCTTGGCGCGCAGGCCGGGCGCGATGGCGTCGGCCTGACCGCGGGACGCCCAGTAGGCCGCGAAACCCAGAACCACGAAGCCGATCAAGGCATTACGCGTGGACTTCACCAGCACCGCGGTCTTGCCCGCCGTATCGGAGAACAGGTAGCCGGTGGCCGTCGTCTCGGCCGTATTGTCGACGGCCAGACCGGCCCACAGCCCGAACTCGTGATCGCTCAGTCCGATGGCGTGGCCCAGCGGCGGGAGAGCGAACAATGCGACCGCACCGAGCGCCAGGATCGCGGCAATCGCATAGGAGACATCGGAATTGCGGGCCCGGATCGCGCCCTTGCCCGCGATGATGGCCGACACACCGCAGATGGAGGTGCCGATGGCCAGCAGCGAGCCGAGCTTGCCGGACAGGCCGAGCCAGCGCGCTACGGCCAGGATGATCGCGCCCGACACCGTCATGTCCACCAGGATCTGCAGGAAGCTGGTGCCACCGAGTTTCGCGACATCGCCGAGCACGAAGCGCGAGCCGAGCGCCACGATGCCGACCTTGAGCCAGAACTCGTAGGTGCCCACGCCGGGACGGAAGATCCGGTGCAGGCCAATGGTATTGGTGATGAGCAGGCCGATGAGGATGGCCCACAGCACGTATTCGATGTCCGGGACGGTCCAGTGGTTGTGCTTGGCGGTGGTGTTCCACCAGGTCTGCGCGTACTTGCCGAGCACGCCGACCGCGATGAGCAGCAGAATGCCGGGGACGTAGCTCAGCAGGCGGGTGAGGGTCAGGGGTCCGGCGGGTTCGTCGAAAGCCTCGGTGTCGCCAATGGTTTCAGCGGCGGCGGCGGAGGTCTTGGTCAGGTCGGGGGTGGCGGTGGCATCACTCATGGCGTCACCACGGAATCTTCGGCAGGGCGTTGAGCACGGCGAGCACGACCACGACGCCGGATACGATCACGGACCACCAGTCGGCGCCGAGACGCCCGAGGACGTCCGGCAGGGACGGTCGTGCGCCGGATGTCTCCGGTGCGGGTTGGGGACTGGTCACCAGGGCCTCCAGGTAGAGAAAACGCAGTACAGCAGGCCTGCACTATGGCCGCACCGGAGGTTTTCGGACACCGTTGGAATCGGGTTGATTCCAGTTAGCGGTGGGCATTCCGAGGGGGCATGCGCCCGCGCCGGGATGGCCGAATCTGTCGATTTAATGGCCGCCGGTCTGTCATGGATGGATAACCGCTGGTCGTAGCTTCGGAGCATGCGATTCGACTACGACGTCCTCGTCATCGGCTCCGGCTTCGGCGGCAGCGTCAGCGCGCTGCGGTTGACCGAGAAGGGGTACCGCGTAGGCGTACTGGAGGCCGGACGGCGGTTCGAGGATCACGAGTTCGCCGAGAACTCGTGGCGCGTGCGCCGGTATCTCTGGGCTCCGGCGCTGGGCTGCTTCGGAATTCAGCGGCTGACGCTGTTGAAGGACACCTTCATCATGGCGGGCGCGGGCGTCGGCGGCGGATCGCTGGTCTACGCCAACACCCTCTACGAGCCGCCGGAGAAGTTCTACGCCGACCGGCAGTGGGGGCACATCACCGACTGGAAGGACGAGCTGGCAGCGCACTACGACCAGGCCAAGCGGATGCTGGGCGTGACGGTGAATCCCGCGACCACGCCGGCCGATCGGGTGCTGCTGGAAGTGGCCGAGGAGATGGGGATTTCGGATACCTATCGGCGCACGCCAGTCGGCGTGTTCTTCGGCGGTCCGGGGCGGCGGCCGGGCGAGAATGTGCCGGACCCGTTCTTCGGCGGGGCCGGACCGGATCGGCGCACCTGCACGCACTGCGGCGAATGCATGACCGGGTGCCGTCACAATGCCAAGAACACGCTCGTCAAGAACTACCTTTATCTGGCCGAAAAGGCCGGGGCCACAGTGCATCCGCTGACCACTGTCACCGATGTGCGGCCGCTCTCGGGCGGCGGTTTCGCGGTCTCCACCACCCGCACCGGTCGCTGGGTGCGCAAGCAGCGGCACGAATTCACCGCGGAGCAGGTGATTTTCGCGGCGGCCTCGCTCGGCACCCAGAAGCTGCTGCACCGGCTGCGCGACCGCGGCTCGCTGCCGAACATCTCGCCCCGGCTCGGCTACCTCTCGCGCACGAATTCCGAAGAGCTGCTGGCGGTCCGGAGTCGCAGGCGCGACAGCGATTACACCAAGGGCGTGGCCATCACCTCGTCCATTCATCCCGACCCCGACACCCACATCGAGCCGGTGCGCTACGGCAAGGGCAGCAATGCCATGTCGCCCATGACCACCGCCATGGTCAGCGGCGACGGCCCGCGCTGGCGCGGCTGGCTGCGCGCCCTCGCCCACCACCGCCGCGACCTGATCCGCATCCACAACCCCCGCCACTGGTCCGAACAGACCGTCGGCCTGCTGGTCATGCAATCGGTCGACAACTCCATCACGACCTACACCAAACGCGGCCTCTTCGGCCGCACCATGACCACCAAACAGGGTGAGGGCCAACCCAATCCCGACTGGATCCCCGCCGGCCACGAGGTCGCCCGCCGCATTGCCGAAAAGATCGACGGCGTCCCCACCGCCGCCACCAGCAGCAGCATCTTCAACATCCCCATGACCGGCCACTTCATCGGCGGCTGCGTCATCGGCGACACCCCCGCCACCGGCGTCGTCGACCCCTACCACCGCCTCTACGGCCACCCCGGCCTCCACATCATCGACGGCTCCACCATCTCCGCCAACCTGGGCGTCAACCCCTCCCTCACCATCACCGCCCAGGCCGAACGCGCAATCTCCCTGTGGCCCAACAAGGGCGACGCCGACGCCCGTCCCGCCCTGGGTTCCACCTACCAACGCATAGCCCCGATCGCACCCCGCAGCCCGGCCGTGCCCCCATCAGCCCCGGCCGCACTGCGTCTCCCGATCGTGGGCATCAACGACCCTCGCCCCGAACCGGCGGGTGCGTAGCTACAGGCTGAGCAGGCGGGCCTTGGCTTCGGCGTATTCGCGGGTGAGGCGGTCTACGACGGCGGCGGCCGGGACCACCGCGTCGATCGCGCCGATGCCCTGGCCGGAACCCCAGATGTCCTTCCAGGGTTTCGCGCCGGGGGTGGCGGGGTCGGATTCGCCGGTGCCGAAATCCATTGCGGAGGGGTCGGATTGGGCCAGGTTGTCGGGATCCATGCCGGCGGCGGTGATGCTGCCGCGCAGGTAGTTGCCGTGGACGCCGGTGAAGAGGTTGGAGTAGACGATGTCGGCGGCGGCGGAGTCGACGATCATCTGCTTGTAGGCGGGGACGGCATTGGCCTCGTCGGTGGCGATGAAGGCCGAGCCGATGTAGGCCAGGTCCGCGCCCGCCGCCTGGGCGGCCAGGATGGAGCGGCCGTGGGCGATGGAACCCGACAGCAGCAGCGGGCCGTCGAACCAGGCGCGGATCTCCTGCACCAGGGCGAACGGGGACTGCGGTCCGGCGTGGCCGCCCGCGCCCGCCGCGACCGCGATCAGGCCGTCCGCGCCGCGCTCGACGGCCTTGTGCGCGAACACGTCATTGATGATGTCGTGCAACACGATTCCGCCGTAGGAGTGCACGGCCTCGTTCACGTCCGGGCGCGCGCCCAGCGAGGTGATGACGATCGGCACCTTGTGCTCGACGACCGTGGCCAGGTCTTCTTCCAGCCGGTCATTGCTCTTGTGCACGATCAGGTTCACCGCGTAGGGCGCGGCGGGCTGCTCGGGATTGTCGGCGTCGTGCTTGGCCAACTCCTCCTCGATCCGCACCAGCCACTCCTTGAACTGCGCCTGCGGGCGCGCGTTCAGCGACGGGAACGAGCCCACGATCCCGGCCTTGCACTGGGCGATCACCAGCTCGGGCCGGGACACGATGAACATGGGTGATGCGACCGCGGGCAGGCGCAGACGCTCGGACAGGACAGGCGGCACAGTCATCGACGCGATTTCCTTCATCGAGGGTGGTTCTCCAGGAACGTTACTCATGCGTAGGAAATCACGCCGCGCGGGTTTCGGCCAGCCGATCATGGCGGGCGTAGCTGCGGTCGGGCTTGTTCGCACGGATGATCCGGGCGTGCATCCGCTCGGTGATGCGGCGGCCCAGGGTCTCGTTCAGCCGGGTTGCGCCGGGGATGATGCGGCGCGGCACCTCCAGCGCGCCGTTGACGGCGGCGGTGGCGAGCACGGCCGCCAGGAAGATCGGGTTGTTGGGCAATCCCAGGAAGTCGGCGTTGCTCTTGCCCACCATGATTCGGCCGTACGACGCCGCGTAGAGCGTGTATGCGCGGCCGAGCATTCGGGACCGCAGATCCCCGTCATCGAACCCGTAGATCGAGGCGAGCGCGGAGACCAGCGCCTTGGACAGGGTCCGAGAATCCTCGTCCGGCAGGAACTCGTAGTCCGCCTGCAGCCAGAGCAGCCGCCAGGTGTCGGTCTCGTCGGCGGGCACTATCTCGGGATCCAGGCCGATCAGCTGCCCGACGTAGCGCCACAGGTGATAGACGGCCGCTTTCTCCTTGCGGGAGAACGTGAGTCCGACCGCATTGCATCCGGCGATGGTGGCCAGCGAGAACAGCATGAGGGTGCCCGCGGTCAGGGACTGGTTGATCGGGTGATCCCAATTCTGGTAATCCCAGTCCGGCCGCCGATTCATACCCGCCCGGACCTGGGCGTGCATGATGCGTACCCGCACGGTGTTCTTGAAGCCGGGCGCGAAGCGTTCCAGGCCCCCACGCGCGGTCACGTCCATCCACCAGCCCACGGTTTCGGCGACCCGGCGCGGGGCCATGTTCTCCGCCGACAGACCCCCGGTGCCGATCAGCACCTTGCCCGCCCGGGACGCCAGGTAACCGCCATTGAGCGAGAACATCGCCAGGGCCAGGTTCGTGGCCCAGGGGCCGACCCGTCCGCTGACCCGGGCCGCGCGCTCCAGCTTGTCCCGATCGAGCCAGAAGGGCAACGAATCGAGCTGCGCGAAAAGGGCTTTCAGCTCGACGGGCGCGTCCGGCACCGCGTCGATGCCGTGCTCGAGGGCCGTCTCGAACATGGCCCGGCCCTGTCCGGTGGGCAGCCGCCGGAACATCTCGACCACGGCGTCGGCCAGCGGATCGCCCATCTTGGTGAACCTGCGGTAGGCCGCCTGCTGTTCAGGGGTCGGGCGAATGTCCCCGGGGCCGATGAGCCGGACCCCGACATTGAAGGGGAACTCCCGGAAGATCACCGGGTCGGGCAGGTGCTCGGTACGCGCCATTGCGTGCCTCCTGAGTGCGTTCACTCTTCTGGTGAAGGACGTCACCAGAACTTTGGTGATAGTCTTCACCAAACCTTGCGGCATGGCAACAGACAGGGCGGGTTCGTGGAAACATCTCGTGGCCGATACGCCGGACTCAGCGCCGATGAGCGCCGCGATCAGCGGCGGGACCGGCTGCGCGAGGCCGCCCTCGAGCTTATCGCCGAGGAGGGCGTCGGGGGATTGAAGGTGCGCGCGCTGTGCGTCCGCGCCGGACTCAACGATCGCTACTTCTACGAGGCCTACAGCCACACCGACCGACTGCTGTACGAACTGGTCGACGAGCAGCTGGCCGAGGTCGTCGCCGCCGTCATGGCGCCCATCGCCACCGAGCCCGCCGACGCTCGAATCCGCCTGCGGGCGGTGGTCGAAGCCGGTGTCGCGGCCATCGCCGACCACCCGGCCCGCAAGCGCCTGACCATCGACATGCAGACCACCGACGACTTGCGCCACCGCAGAACCGAACTCGTCACCCTGGTGGCCCGGGTCATGCTGGACCAGGGCCGCGAACTGCTCGGCGAGGACGCCGTGCGCGGCATCCACGCCGAACTCGCCGCCCGCACGCTCGCCCACGGCGGCCTCGAGATCCTCACCGAATGGCTGCGCGGCGAGCTGGACATCGATCGTGCCCAGCTCGTCGACTTCCTGGTCGCCATGATCCTGACCGGCTCGCAGATCACCGAGACGGTCCGGAAGGAGATGGTGGCTTCCTGACCGTCAGGGGGTGACGATCGCGAAATTCGGGTCGGCCTGGTCGAGCAGCCCGGTGAGGCGCTGCCAGACTCCGGTGTCGCCCTTGGTCTGCGTGCCGTCGAACGAGCCGGTGGACATCAGTTGCAGCAGGCCGAGTTTGGTCAGCGTGACGTCGAGGTCGGCGTCGCGTTTGCGGGTGGCGGGGTGGTGGATGAGCGCGCCATTGCTCAGCTCCATGTGGTAGTTCTCGCCGCTGTCGGTGAAATGCCAAGCGATGCTGAACTTTTCCGCCCAGGCCTGGGGCCCGGCGATATTCAGCGACAGGGTGTCGAAGAGCTGGGTGATGCTCATGGCCAGGGCCACCGACTGATTGGCGGAGAGCTGGACCGGGGAGATGCCCTGGATCAATTCCTGTGCGCCGGTGAGGAAGCAGTTGCGCCAGGTGGCGTTCTCGGAGCCTAAGCCGAGCCGTTCGAATACGTCCGCCAGGGCTTGCTTGGCCCCCGCGTGGTTCGGATCCGCGAACACCGCGTGGCTGCCGAGTTCGGCGGCGAATCGCAGATCGCCCTGGTCCGCGAACTCCTTCACCTTGGCGACGGTCGCGTCGACGCCGCCGAGCAGGGCCACGTAGCGGGTGGCCTGCGCCTGCGGCGGATGCATCCACAGGTGTGCCGGATTGGCGTCGTACCAGCCGAGATACCGCTGGTAGACGGCCTTCACATTGTGGCTGAGCGAGCCGTAGTAGCCGCGGTTGTTCCACCGGGCCGCCAGCTCCGGCGCGAGCCCGAAGTCCTCGGCGATCTCACTGCCGATCTCGCCCTGATTCATTCGCCGGACGGTCTGGTCGTGCAGGTAGGCGTACGTATCGCGTTGTTGGATAAGGAATTCGAGGATATTGTCCCGGCCCCAGGTGGGCCAGTGGTGCGAGGCGAAGACGACATCGGTGTCGTCGATGAACATCTCGATCGCCTCGGCGATGTAGCGCGACCACATCCGCGCGTCGCGCACCTGAGCGCCGCGTAGGGTCAGGATGTTGTGCAGCGTGTGGCAGGCGTTCTCGGCCATGCACAGCGCATTGCGGTCGGGGAGCAGGAAATTCATCTCGGCCGGGGCCTCGGTGCCGGGCGTCATCTGGAAGATGAACCGCACCCCGTCGATCTCCTCCTCCTGGCCCGTCTCGGTGATGTCGAGAGTCGGTGCCAGCAAACCGAATTCGCCCGCGGAGGCGACCGGCCCGAGGCCCATGCCGACCAGGCCGCGCGCGTTGCGGGGCAGGTTGGCGCCCGAGTAGTACATGCCGCGCCGCAGCATGGCGGTGCCCGCGTAGACGTTCTCCGACACCGCGTGCTCCATGAAGTGCTCGGGCGCGATGATCGGCACGGTCGTGTCCTGATCGACCACGCCCAGCACGCCGCCGAAGTGGTCGGCATGCGGATGGGTGTAGATCACCGCGGTCACGGCCCTGTCGCCGCGCTCGGCCCGGTACAGCCCCAGCGCGGCCGCCGCGGTCTCGGCGCTCACCAGCGGGTCGACCACGATCACGCCGCTGTCGGACTCGATCAGCGTCATATTCGAAATATCCAGGCCGCGAACCTGATAGACGCCCTCGCACACCTGGTACAGCCCCTGCATCGCGGTGAGTCGCGACTGCCGCCACAGACTCGACGGCACAGTCTCCGCGCCCTCGCCCTTCAGGAAGTCGAAGGAGTCCGCGTCGTAGGCCACGCCGCCGCTCCTGCCGGGAATCACGCCCGGTTCGAGGCGGGCGATGAAGCCGCGCTCGGAGTTGTCGAAGTCGGTGCGATCCACGGGTGCTGCAGTCATGACCACCTCTGATCTTCACAGGGATTGGCTAACTTTCAGCAATTCTAGATCCGGGTCCGCTTCTCTGGACGAATCCCGCCTCACATCTCAGGATGAGAACTGATCTTCCGGTGAGGAGTGGATATGGTCGAGCAGCGCGTGGACTGGCTGGCGGGTGGGGTGCGGCGGTCGGTGGCGTCGGAGCGGATTGTGGGGATCGCGACCGAGTTGTTCCAGACGCGGGGGTTCGATCGGGTGGGGATGGATGAGGTGGCGAGTGCCGCGGGGTGTTCCCGAGCGACGCTATATCGGCACTTTCCCGGCAAGGCCGCGCTGTTCGACGCGGTGATGGCGAAGTCGGCGGTGCGGGTGGCCGAGCGGGTGACGGCCGGGGTGCGGCGCTACGAGGGGTCGCGGCGGATCGTGGAGGCGATTCTGGCGTCGGTGGCGGCGGTGCGCTCGGATCCGGTGCTGGCCAAGGGATTCGCGGGGACGCGGGCGGGCGGCAGCGATGTGGCGTTCGCGAGTTCGCCGGAGCTGGGGCGGATCGCCACGCTCATCACCGGGATCGCGCCGGATGACGAAGCGGCGCAATGGATCGTGCGCATGGTGCTGTCGCTGCTGACCTGGCCGCTGGGCGATGCCGCCAGCGAAAGGCGGATGGTGGAGCGGTTCATTCGCTGAGTTCGTGGACCGGCATCAGCGGCGCGGCGGGATCCAGGGTGAGGCCGCGGGATTCTGCGGTGGATGAGAGCGCGCCCCAGGCGAAGGCGGTCAGCTCCTCGGTGAGTTCCCTGGCGGTGATGACCGGTTCGTTGAGCCAGCGCAGCACGCCCAGGCCGATCGCGCCGAGCATGGCGTCGACCGCGAACTGGGTGTGGTCGCCGTTCGCGCCGCGCAGCCGCAGCACCCCGGAGAAGAAGTCGGCGACTGTATCGGACAGTGGACGGCCATCGTCGATCAGGCGGGCCGCGCCGAAGGCCGCCACCACGTGTGAGCTGACGATGAAGCGAAACAGATTGGGGCGCTCGGCGACCAGGTCGATATAGGCGGACAGGGCGGTGCGCAGGGCCTCGCGCACCGGTCCGGTGGGGTCCAGGTGCGGGGTCACGCGTTCGACGATGAGTTCCTGCACGCGCCCGCTCACCGCGGCCAGCAGTTCCACCTTGTCGCCGAAGAAGCGATACAGCTTGGGACGCGGTATACCAGCGGTTTTCACCACATCGTCGATGGACAGATCGGGCCCGTGGGCGTCGATGGCGCGGATGGTGGCCTCGATGAGTTCGGCCCGGACCGAGGTGCGGTGCGTGTGCCAGCGGTCGTAGCGGGCATCACCCTTCCGCTCGCCCGGGCGGTCGCGATTCGGGTGGGAGGCCATGGGGCAGATTGTAATTCGATTCGTTAGGGCGCACCCCCTTGTGTGGTGTCTGGGACAATCCTACACTGGGCATCACATCGAACACGTAGTACTAGGTACTTTGTGTTGCACCAAGGATGGTCCAGATGGCGAATACCCTTCCGGCGCAGGCCTATCCCAAGGCCCGTCGCATCAAGTTCCGATTCGATCAACGCGCTTCGAACGACAAGTACTTCGTCGAAAACGACATGGTCTACAGCCATTTCGTGGCCGGCATGTCCGGCGGCTTCCCGGCCGGCGAGGAATCCTTCATCCGCTCGGTCCGGCGCGTGGCCGACCGGGTCACCGATCCGGTGCTCAAGAAGCGGGTGACCGGCTTCGTCGGGCAGGAGGCCATGCACGGCCACGAGCACCGCAGACTCAATGAAAAGCTCGTGGAACTCGGCTATCCCATTCAATGGCTGGATTCGGAGAAGGCCAAGGAACGGGCGTTGTGGCTCGAGCAGCGGCTCTCACCCGAGGTGCATCTGGCCATGACCGCGGCGGCCGAGCACTACACCGCGGTGCTGGCGCAGCGGGTGCTGGCCAGCGACGAGATCCAGAGCATCCCGGGCGATCCCGAGGTGTGGAATCTGCTGAATTGGCATGCGCTGGAAGAACTCGAGCACAAGTCGGTGGCCTTCGACGTCTTCCGCGCCGTCGGCGGCAGTGAGCGCACCCGCATCGGGGTCATGCTCGCCATGTACTCGCTCACACTGCCGCTGACCTATCTGAGTCTGGCGCTGGCCGTCGGGCGGGACGAGAACGCGCGGCGGCAGCCGGTGCGGGTGGCGCGCGAGGCATACCGGCTGTTCACCGGGCCGGTCTTCCGCGGCCTCATGCCGGAGCTGGGCAAGTATCTGCGCCCCGGCTTCCATCCCGACGATATCGACACCTCGGCGCTGCTGTCCCGTTGGCAGCAGGAGCTTTTCGGCAAAGACGGTCAGCTCGTCGACCACCTGAAGTAACCACAATTCCATCGCTAGAAAGGACCGACCAATGGCGATCGGTCGGCAGGAAACCACGTCCCCCATGCCCTATCCGAAGGTGCGGCGCATGCGATTCCGGTTCGGCGAGCCCGAGCCCATGGCGCATCACTTCGTGCAGGGCGATATCCCACTCACCCATCTGATCGCCGTGCTCTCCGCGGCCTTCCCGCCGGGCGAGGAATCCTTCATCCGCTCGGTGCGCAAATTCTCCGGTGAGATCACCGATCCCGTCCTCAAGAAGCGGGTGGCCGGATTCATCGGTCAGGAGGCGGTGCACGGGCAGCAGCATCGGCGGCTCAACGAGCAGCTCATCGAGATGGGCTTCCCGATCGTCCGCATCTTCACCTTCGACCCCGGCGCGGTGCGCGAGAAGGGCGTGATCGCGGTCGAGAACGCGGTGCCGCGGCAGGTGCACCTGGCGGTGACCGCGGCGGCCGAGCATTACACGGCCACGCTCGCCAAACGGGTGCTGGGCACCCGGGAGATTCAGGACATCCCCGGCGACGCCGAGGTGTGGAACCTGTTGAACTGGCACGCATTCGAGGAACTCGAGCACAAGTCCGTGGCCTTCGATGTCTTCCGGAATGCCGGAGGGGCCGAGGTGGTGCGGATCGGCGTGATGGCGGGGATGTACGTCTTCACCATCCCGGTGGTGTCGCTCGGCGTGTTGGCCTCCATCCTGAGCGACCCGCGCAGCTGGCGGCCCTTGAAGGTGGTGCGGCAATCGATCCGGCTGTATCGCGGCCCGATCGTGAAGGGCCTGCTCAAGGAGATGCGGCCCTACATGCGGCCGGGCTTCCACCCCGACGACATCGACACCAACGCGCTGCTCGAGCAGTGGCGGCGGGAGCTGTTCGGGGCGGACGGCGAACTGCTGGATCGCATCGGCTGAGCCGGAAGGACTTTCAGCAATGGGAACAGACGGTGGCAGTGGTGTGCCCACTGATGCCCGCCCCGACCACGAGGTCATCGTGGTCGGGGCCGGGTTCGGGGGAATCGGCACCGGTATCGCACTGCAGCGCAAAGGTATTCACGACTTCGTGATCGTGGACAAGTGGGATCGGGTGGGCGGCACCTGGCATGCCAACACCTATCCCGGGGTGGCGGTGGACATTCCGTCGTTCATCTACAGCTTCTCCTATGAGCAGCGCGGTGACTGGTCGCGGGTCTTCGCGCCCGGCACCGAACTGCGCGAGTATGCCGAGAGCATGGTCGACAAGTACGGGCTGCGGGACCGGCTGCGGCTGAACACCACCATCGTGGCCGCCGAGTTCGATGAACGGAACAGCCTGTGGCGCTTGACCACCGACGGCGGACAGTGCTTCACCGCGCGGTATGTGGTGCTGGCCATCGGCGGGCTGGAGCGGCCCAAGATGCCGGATATCGAGGGGATCGACGACTTCGGCGGGATCCTGATGCATACGGCGCTGTGGGATCACGATGTGTCGCTGGCCGGGAAGCGGGTGGCCGTGATCGGGACGGGAGCTACTGCGCTGCAGTTGATTCCGGCCATCGTGGACGAGACCGAGCATCTGACCGTGTTCCAGCGGACACCGATCTGGGTGTTTCCCAAGAACGACGCCGAGGTCGGATGGCTCGGGCGTCAGGTCCTGGGGAACAAGCGGATCAGGTCGGCGCTGCGGCTGGTCGGCAATGCCGGCACCGAACTCGCCATGAGCGGCATGGTGGTCGGACCGAGCTGGCTCACCGATACCGGGCGGCGGCTCGCCGAGGTGCCGATCCGCCGGTGGATGCGCTCCCAGGTCAACGATCCGGAGCTGCGGGAAAAGCTCATGCCCCGTTACGGATTGGGCTGCAAGCGGCCGTCCATGTCCAACGACTACCTGAAGACGTTCAACCGCTCCGACGTCAGCCTGGTCACCGATTCCATCGCACGGATCACCGAACACGGCGTGGTCACCGTCGACGGCACCGAGCACGAGATCGATGTGCTCATCTGCGCCACCGGATTCAAGCTGTGGGACAAGGGCTCGGTGCCGCCGTTCCCGGTGTACGGACGCGGCGGCAAGGACCTCGAGAAGTTCTGGGACGAGCACCGCTACCAGTCCTACCAGGGCGTTTCGGTGCCCGGCTTCCCGAACGCCTTCACCATCACCGGGCCCTACGGGTTCGTGCTGGGCTCCTATATCTGGATGATCGAGGCCACCTCGGCGCATCTGGCGCGGGTCATCGCGGAATCGAAGGCGCGCGGCGCCACCGAGGCCGAGATCCGGCAGGAGGTGCACGACGAGTACTTCCGGCGCTGCCTGCGGCGGCAGGAGAAGAACTTCCTGTTCACCCCGGTCTGCGACGGCTCCAACACCTACTACATCGACAATCACGGCGATTCGCCGTTCCGCCCGTCCACGCACGGCGAGATGTATTGGCAGAACCGCCATTTCGATCTCGACGTGTACCGCTACACCATCGGAGCTCCGGTGGCGTCGGAGCCGGTCGCGCTCTCCGAGGAGGCCTCGTGAAAATCAACGGTATCGATCCGCGGCTGGTCGTGGTCACCGGTGCGGGCAGCGGCATCGGGCGAGCGACGGCACTTCGGTTCGCGCGCATGGGATCTCAGGTCATCGTCTCCGATATCGACAAGGATGCGGCGCTGTCCACGGTGGCCATCATCCAGTCGAAGGGGCAGCGGGCGGTCGCCATGCAGCTCGATGTGACCGATCCGCACGCCTGGGCGGCCTTCGCCCGCGACGTGCACGCCGATCACGGGGTGCCGGACGTGCTGGTCAACAATGCCGGAATCCTGGTCAGCGGCGCGTTCCTGGATCTCGAGCCCGAGGACTGGGAGCAGCAGCTGGGCGTGAATCTGCTCGGGGTCGTGTACGGGTGCCGGGCGTTCGGGCGGCTCATGATCGACGAGGGCAAGCGCGGGCACATCGTGAACATCGCGTCCGCGGCGGCGTTCACGCCGACGCCGGTCATGTCGGCGTACTCGGTGTCCAAGGCCGGGGTGAAGATGCTCACCGAATGCCTGCGGTTGGAGCTCGCGCCCAAAGGCGTTGGGGTGAGCGCGATCTGCCCGGGGGTTATCAACACCAATATCGCTCAGCACGCCATCGCGGTCGGTGTCGATCCGGCCCTGCTCGCTCGTGGGCAGCAGATCGCCACCCAGCTCCAGGAGCTGGCCGAGCGGCTGCCGTTCTCGCCATTGAGCCCTGATCTGGTGGCGCGCGCGGTGGTTCGCTCCATCCGCTACGACCTGGCCGTCGTGCCGGTTCGGGCGGAGGCGTGGCTCGGCTACTTCATGCTGCGGATCGCGCCCGGGGTGAATCGCCGGATCACGCAACCGCTTTCGATGGAGCGGATCCAGTCGCTCGGTGAGCTGGTGCTGGGCAGGGGAGGGGGTACCCGGTGAATGCTCGCGCCCACGAACTCAAGGTGCGCGAAGTAATCAGCGAGACCGCCGACACGGTCTCGCTGATCTTCGATATCCCCACCGATCTGACCGGTCGTTTCACCTACTCGCCGGGGCAGTACCTGACCCTGCGGGTGCCCAGCGACCGGACCGGTTCCGTGGCCCGGTGCTATTCGCTGTCGTCGAGTCCGCACTGCGATGAACGGCCCACCGTCACCGTCAAGCGGACGCCCGGCGGGTATGGCTCGAACTGGTTGTGCGACAACGTCTCCGCGGGGGACATCCTCACCGTTCTGGAGCCCGCCGGGAACTTCACCCCGCGTACTTGGAGCAATGACCTCCTGCTCTGCGCGGCCGGGAGCGGCATCACTCCGATCATGTCGATCCTCAAATCGGCGCTGGCCCTGGGGCGTAGGAATATCGCGCTGCTCTATGCCAACCGCGATCGTCCGTCCGTCATCTTCGCCACCGAGCTCGAGCAGTTGCTGCGTCGTCATCCGCGCCGCCTGACCGTGACGCATTGGCTGGAATCCGAGCGCGGGCTTCCGACCCCGCGTGCCATCTCGAGCTGGGCTCGGCCCTATCGGCGGCATGACGTATACCTCTGCGGCCCAGCAGGATTCGCCTCGACGATCAAACTGGGCCTGAACCAGCTCCGCATCCCCGACCGGTCCATCCACCAGGAGCAATACCGCTCCCTGACCGACAACCCCTTCGAACACCACGCCCCGACCGCGGCCGAACCCCCGGCCGACACCCCCACCGCCGACACCGCGACCGTCCGAGTCGACATCGACGGCGAAACCCACACCCTGCCCTGGCCTCGAACCAGGAAGCTCCTCGACGTCCTCCTCGACCACGGCATCGACGCCCCCTACGTCTGCCGCGAATCCGCCTGCGCCACCTGCGTATGCACCGTCAAACACGGCCGCACCCGCATGCTCCAGAACGAATCGCTGATCGAGGAGGAACTCGCTCAAGGCCTGACCCTCGCCTGCCAAACCCTCCCCGAATCCGACGACCTCCACATCGCCTTCGACCAATAGACGAATAAAACGGGCCGTGGTCCGGTTGTGATTGCTATGACAAAGCCTTTCATCGTCAACGAACGCGATGTCGAAGCGGTCCAGCTCCCCGGTGACGGCGCCTTCTGGCTGCTCGAGGACAGCCAGAACTCCGACGGCCTGTTCGGCGCGAACCGCCTGGCGCTCCCCGCCGGTGCGGACGGCACCCGCCCCCACCATCACACCCGCTCCACCGAGATCTTCTACATCCTCGGCGGCACAATGGAATTCCTTGTCGACGGCGAACTCCACCGCGTCGACAAGGGCGGCCTGGTAGTCGTCCCGCCCGGCGTCACCCACGCCTTCGGCGCGTCCTCGGAGGCTCCGGCGGAATTCTTCGCGGTCCTCACCCCCGGCATCCCGCGGTTCGAGTACTTCCGCCAACTCGGCCGAATCGCCCGCGGCGAAGCGGACTGGGACAGCATGGACGACCTCCACGACCAGTTCGACGTCCACTTCGACGGCGGGCCGACCTGGCGCTGATCCACCCCGTCCGCGAGGCCGGCGGCGGAGGATGGAGGTGTCAGCCCTTCGAGGAGGAAGTCATGCGCAACGAGGCTATAGATCGTTTGGACGTCCTGGTCGGGTCGTGGCGGGCGACAATGCGGAACGCGTGGTTCCTGGAACCCGCCGACCGTGAGGAGCCCGGGTCGGCGGTGGGGGAGTGGCTCGGGGACGCGTTCGTGGTCTTCCGCTGGACCATGACCGGCGAGGTCGCCCCGGCCACCAGCGAAATGGTGCTGGTGCTCGGCTACAGCGACCCCCGCAAGTCCTACACCGCCCTCTACCACGACGAACGAGGCGTAGCCCGGGTCTTCGACATGTCCTTCGACGGCCTCCACTGGGTCATGACCCGCGAGGACTCGGACATGTTCCAGCGCTTCGTCGCCGACGTCGGCCCGCTCCAGATCGCGGCCCGCGCCGAGGCCTCCGACGATCAGGGCGCGACCTGGCGCAAGGACTTCGACCTCATCTTCGACCGGATCGCACCCGCCGAATAATCGCTCGTGCTCCCCTCGGCCTCGTTGCTACCGTGAGGCGCATGGAGGTCTGTTCACCAATCGCACCCGCGAGCCCGCGAGCTTACAGCTCGTCGGTCGCGGCCCTCTGACCTCTTTTCCCAGCCGGCGACCGGAAGCGGTCCGCCGGTGCGTGTCGGTCTCCACTGCCACTCGTGGTCGCTTCCAGTCGATTTCACTCGATGGAGCAACCGCCATGTTCACCACCGACCGCATCATCCAGACCTTCCTCGAATTCTTCCGCGACCGCGGCCACGAACTCATACCGAGCGAATCGCTCGTCCCGCCACCGGGCGATCCGGTGCTGTTCACCACCTCCGGCATGCACCCGCTGACCCGATACCTGATGGGCCGCCCGCACCCGCGGGGTCGCCGCCTGGTCGGTCTCCAACGTTGTTTGCGCACCACCGATCTCGACGAGGTCGGCGATGACACCCATTTGACGGTGTTCGAAATGCTCGGCTCCTGGTCGCTGGGCGACTATCAGGGCCCGCAAAGCCTGCGCTGGGGCTACGAACTCCTCCGCGACGGCTTCGGCCTCGACCCGTCGCGAATGCACGTCACCGTCTTCGGCGGAGACCACAAGGTCGACCCCGACCACGACTCCTGGCAGACCTGGACCGATCTCGGCGTCCCGATCGAGCCCACCACCGACGACAACTGGTGGTCCAACGGGCCCACCGGTCTGTGCGGCCCCGACTCCGAGATCTTCGTCTGGACCGGTCCCGAAATCCCCCGGGGCACACCGACAACCGACGACCGGTGGGTCGAGGTCTGGAATCACGTCATGATGCGCTACCACCGTCACCCCGACGGCACTCTCGAACCATTGCCCCAACCCAATATCGATACCGGTATGGGGCTGGAACGCCTGGTGAGCATTCTTCAGGGTGCCCAATCGATTTATGAGACAGATCTTTTCGAGCCTTGGCGTTCGACGCTGCCCCGCTTGTGGCCGGGCCTGGACGGCTCCTCTCGTAATCTGGTCATCGACCACCTCCGTTCTGTCGTCGTACTTCTCGGCGATCGAATCACCCCGTCCCCCAACGGCCGCGGCTATGTCCTGCGCCGCTTGATCCGCCGGGTGCTGACCACGCTGTGGCGCAACGATCCCGCCGGCACCCTTTCCGATCTGCCGATGGACCTCATCGAGCACACCCTCGATCATTTCGGGCAGCTCGGATCGCCACACGACATACGTACCGCCCTGCTCGACGAGGAACGCAAGTTCGGTCAGCTACTCGAACGCGGACGACAATTGTTGTCCCGCAGCCGTTTCAGTGGCACTTTGACCGACGACGACTACCACTACCTCCACGACACCCATGGACTCCCACGTGATCTCATCCATTACCTCACCACCGAAACCCGGCACTGAGATGGGGTTGGGGCTGGGCTACGCGGTCGTGTCGACGGCGTCGTTCTCCCTGTCGGGCCCGTTGGCGCACGGGTTGATGGCGGCCGGGTGGAGTTCGGCGGCGGCGACCGTGGTGCGGGTGCTGACGGCCGGGCTGGTGCTGCTGCCGATCGCGCTGGTTCAACTGCGCGGTCGGTGGAATCTCCTGCGCCGCAACGCACGTCTGCTCACCCACTACGGCTTGTTCGCGGTCGCCGGAGTTCAGCTGACCTACTTCAACGCCGTATCCCACATGGAAGTCGCGGTGGCGCTGCTCATCCAGAACACCGCGCCGATCGCCGTGACCGGCTGGCTGTGGTCGAGGCATCGGCAACGGCCACCCGGGATGACGGTGGTGGGCGCTGCTCTCGGTCTCGCCGGGCTACCGCTCGTGGTCGGCCTGCATTCCGAGGCGGGCATCGGCTGGGTCGGCATCGGATGGGCGCTCGCCTCGATGCTCGGCGGGGTCGCGTTCGTCCTGCTGTCGTCCCGTACCGACACCGCGCTGCCGGGCACCGTGCTCGCCACCTCGGGCCTCCTCATAGGCGGCCTGATCCTGCTGGCCGCGGGGATCGTGGGCATCGTCCCACTGCGCGCCACCGCGAACAGCATTGCCTTCCAAGACTTCACCGTCCCCTGGTGGCCGCCGGCGCTGGTGCTGGGCACGGTGACCGCCGCCCTCGCCTATGTCTCCGGCATCGCCGCCACCCGCCTGCTCGGTCCTCGCCTGGCCGCGTTCGCCGCGCTCCTGGAAGTCCTGACGGGACTGGTGTTCGCGTGGTATCTGCTCGGCGAAACGCCCCGCCCCATACAGCTTCTCGGCGGTCTGCTCATCCTGATCGGCGTCGTGATCGTCAGAAGGGGCGAAACCCTCCGGGTGGCCTAGATCGCGGTGGCGCGAATGACCGTAGTGCGAAGCGGCATTTCGAATGTGCCGCTGGAGGTTTCGGGACGGGAGCGGAGGAATTCGGTGAGCCGACCCAGAATGGCCTCGCGCTCGGCTTCCGGGATCACCAGGGCGTGGGAGTGGGTGGCGATCGTGGCCGTGAGGGATTCGGCCGTGCGGAGCTGTGAGTGGGGGAAGACGGATTGGGCGAAGGAGGTGAAGAGGGGATGGGTGGGTAGGTCCGGTTCCGGGTTCGCGGGCGGGAAGGAGGCCGAGGAGTGGCGTAGGCGGTCGAAGGCGGCCACCCATTCGACGGAATCGTCGTGGTCGTTCCAGAAGGCGGCGAGGACGCCGCCGGGGCGCAGGACCCGGGCGAATTCGGGGAAGGACCGGGGGAGGTCGAACCAGTGGAAGGCCTGGCCCACGATGATCGCGTCCATCGAATTGTCCGGGAGCGGAATGGATTCGGCCGCTCCGGCCAGCACGGGCACCCGAGGGTGGCGGTCACGTAAGACCGTGCGCATGCCTTCGTCGGGTTCGACGGCGGTGACCCGCGCGCCCGCCGCCAGCGCTACCCCGGTGAGTTTGCCGGTGCCCGCACCGAGGTCGAGTACGCGGACATCGGTGGAGCCCAGCGGTTCCAGCGCCCACCGCATCCCGGCCAGGGGGTAGTCCGGGCGGTGGGCGTCGTAGGCGTCGGCTGCCGCGCCGAAGGATCTCGCCCGGCGGGCTCGGAGGGCGAGATCTTCGACTTCCCACTTGCCGGATCCGCTCATTCAGCCATGGTAGGTCGTGCGCGGATCACGGACGTGGGGTCCGAACTCAGGGGCGGGTGAGTTCGGCGCGGGCGGCGGTGAGCATGGTGGTGATGGCGGTGGGGAGGGCCTGGGCGGGGTCGGGGGCGAAGTGGGGGGAGTGGTTGGAGGGGAAGTGTTCGGGGAGGGCGCCTTCGGTGAGCATGTGGATCTGGTCTGCCTCGGTGAAGCGGGCGGGGTCGATGCCGCCGATGTGCCAGAAGACCGAGGGGGCCTTGGCGGCGGTGCCGAAGGCGCCGAAATCCTCGCTGCCGGTGATGGGGTGGTCCATGGGCAGGACGGGGAGGTTGGCCGCGGTGAGGGAGGCGAGGACGCGTTCGGTGTCGCCGGGGGTGTTCTCGGTGACCGGGAAGTGGTCGTAGAACTCGACTTTCGGCTCCTGGGGCGCACCGGCGGCCGCCGCCTCGGCCTCGGCCATGCGCTGGATGCCCTCCACCATGCGGTTGCGCGAGCTGTCGGTGAAGGTGCGCAGGCTGAGCAGCACCTCGGAGGTGTCGGCGATGATGTTGGGCCGGGTGCCCGCGTGCAGCGCTCCGGCGGTGAGCACCGGACTGAAGGCGGTCGCGGTCTGGCGCGCGGCCAGCGATTGCAGGCGCACCACCAGCGAGGCCGCCATGAGCAGCGGGTCGATGGCGGTGTGCGGCTGGGAGGCGTGCCCGCCCTTGCCGAGGAAGGTGACGCGCACCGAATCGGAGGCGGCCATCAGGGTGCCGGGCTTGCTCAGGATGATTCCGGCGGGCAGCGGGCTCACATGCTGGCCGAGGACGATGCGCGGATGCGGAAAGCGTTCCAGCAGGCCGTCATTGAGCATCCCCTGCGCACCCGAACCGGTCTCCTCGGCGGGCTGGAACAGCGCGACCACGGTGCCGGGCAACGGATTCGCCGCCAGTTCGGCGCAGACGCCGAGCAGCGCCGTGACATGCACATCGTGGCCGCAGGCGTGCATGACACCGGGCACGGTGGAGGCGTAGTCGAGGCCGGTCTCCTCCCGCACCGGCAGCCCGTCCATATCGGCGCGCAGCCAGATCACCGGTCCGGGACCGCTGTGCAGCACGCCGACAACGCCGGTGCCGCCGACATTCTCGGTCACCTCCCAGCCCGGCAGCGCCCGCAGCTCCTCGGCCACCAGGGCCGCGGTCGCGTGCTCTTCGCCCGACAGCTCCGGGTGCGCGTGCAACTGGCGGTAGACCTGCTGCCAGTGCTCGGAAAGCGCTGCGGCGGTGGACTGCTCGGTCATGTGAGACTCTCCTTCGGGACGGTCGCCGAGCCGCGGCGGGACAGCAGCGCCCGGAACGCCTCGGCGGTTTGCGGTACCACGGTCGCCGCCACCAGGGCCAGCAGCGGACCGGCGGCCATTGTTTCGAAAGCCGTTGTGTACGAGAGATGATCGGTGACCACACCGAACGCCAGCGGGCTCAGCACACCGGCCAGCTGACCGCCGAAAATGATCACCCCGGTGGCCGCACCGATGTACGCGCTGGGCAGCGCGCGCAGCGGCACCGCGAACGCGGGCATGTACGCCATTCCGGCGACCAGACTCATCACCGTGCCCACCAGCACGAACCCCGCGAACGATGCCATGCGCGGCAGTACGAAGAGCATGGCGGCGGTGAACGCCATGGCCGGCACCACGATCACCCGCGGCCGTCCGCCGATCCGATCCGACAGCCGCGCCCCGAGCACCACCCCGGCCGCCGCGGCCAGCGTGGTCGGCACCGCGGCGAAGGCGATGCCGCTCTGGGAGATATGGTGCTGCTCCTTCAGGAAGGTCGGCGTCCACGCGGTGACACCCCACACCAGCACGTCGTAGCCGAAGAAGATGACGGCGAACCCCAGCAGCGTGGGCGAGAACAGCACCGCGCGCCGTTCGGCCTTGGTGCCTACGTTCGCGATCGGAATATCGTCCTGCACCAGCGGTTCCGGCATCCACCGCCGCCACGCCAGGATGACCGCCACCCCGAGCACCGAGATCACCGCGAACATCACCCGCCAGCCGACCGTGGGCAGCAAGACCCCCGCGATCACCGCCGCCAGCAGCAGTCCCGCCGCATTGGAGGAGTTCGTCCACCCCGCGGCGGTCGTACGCTCCTCGGGCCGACTGCGTTCGGCGAGCGCCTTGATGGCGGCGGCCGGAAACACGCCCTGTACCAATCCGAACAGGAACCGGATGGCCAGCAGCACCGCGAAAGACCAAGCGATGGCGGTCAATCCGGTGAAGACCGACCACGCCGTCAACCCCGCGATCCCGACCTTCAAGGCCCCGTAGCGGTCCGCCAGCAACCCTCCGGGAATCTGGATCAGCGCGTAGGAGACGAAGAACATCGACACCAGCAGACCCTGTTGCGTGTGATCGAGACCGAGGTCGTCACCGATGGCCGGCAGCGCGAAATTGATCACGGTCCGATCGATGTAGTCGACAACCCAGGCCGCGAACAGCAGCGCGATGGTTATCCGGGTGGTGCGTGGCATCCAAGCCCCTTCGCGGCGGGAGGAGTGGCTGAACTGCCACACTGGGCCCCATGTCCGAGGATACGGCCGAATCGCCGGATACCGCCATCGCGGCGAGCAGTGTGCCGGAATCCGCCGCCCTGACCGCCTTCGATGAGCGCGACCTGGATTTGGTTAATGCGCTGCAAATCAATCCGCGGGCGTCCTGGACGCGGATCGGGGCCTCGCTCGGCGTGGACGCCACCACCGCCGCCCGGCGCTGGCAGCAGCTCACCGCCTCCGGGCTGGCGTGGATCACGGCCTACGCACCGGAGTTGGCTACCGTCGCCTACCTGCGGCTGCGGTGCCGCGCCGAGAAGCTGACCGAGCTCTGCGACCGGCTCGCCGCCATGCCGTGCGTCTTCAGCGTCGAACGCGTCACCGGCAGCTTTCCCGTGCAACTCTCGGTGGCCGTCGAAAACCTCGCCGCCCTGGACGATCTCACCGCGCGGGAGCTGGCCGCCCTGCCCGGTGTCGAGGAGATCCGCACCGCGGTCAACCAGCACGTGTACGTCGAGGGCAGCCATTGGCGGCCGCAGGCCCTCGATCCGAGCCAGCGCACGCTGCTGACCGATCCGCGCGGCCCCGCGCCGACCCATTCGCGCATCCGGCCCGGCGACGCGGCCCTCATCCTGGCGCTGTCCGCCGACGGCCGCCGCAGCATCGCGGACCTGGCCCGCGACACCGGCCTCACCGAAACCACGGTGCGCCGCCGCATCTCCGAGATGACGCGCTCGGGCCGGTTGGTGTTCCGCTGCGATTTCGCCGAACAGGCCGCGGGCTGGACCGTCACCGCCAACTACTGGGCGCAACTCCCCGCGTCAGCCCTCGACCGGCTCGGCGCGGCCCTGGCGTCCTGGCCGGAGATCCGGCTCTGCGTCTCCACCGCCGATGACAGCAATGTCATGCTCATCGCCTGGCTGCGCGGCCCGCGCGAGGGCGTGCTGCTGGAAACCCGCCTGCAGCGCGAGTTTCCGGAGTTGCGGATCACCGAGCGCCAATTGACCCTGCGCACGCTCAAGCGCATGGGCCGGAGCCTCAGCCCGCGTGGCCGCGCGGTGGGGCATATCCCATTCGACGTCTGGGGCCGCGACCCGGAAATCCGGCTTCGTTAGGCTCGCTCTCGATGACCGAGATCATGACGCACGGGTATGTCGCCGAGGGGTACGGCCGGGTCGCCGACGCCTTCCGGCGGAACTTCGCACACCACGGTGAGATCGGCGCGGCGGTCGCGGTCTTCGACGGGGACACGCCCGTGGTCGATCTCTGGGGCGGGCTGCGCGATCGGGAGCGGCGGCTGCCGTGGGAGCGCGACACCATCGCGCCGGTCTTCTCCTCCACCAAAGGCGTTGCGGCACTGATCCTCGCCATGCTGGTGACCCGCGGACAGCTCGACTACGACGAGCCGGTGGCGCGCTACTGGCCCGAGTTCGCGGCGCGCGGCAAGGGCGAGGTGACCGTCCGCCAGCTCATCGATCATCAAGTGGGCTTGCATATATTGCGCGGGACCCGGATGACCCTGGCCGATCTGCACGATCTGGACCGGGTCGCCGGGGTGCTGGCGGCGCAGCGGCCCGCGTGGACGCCGGGTACCCGGCAGGGCTATCACCCCGTGAGTATCGGACTGTTCATCAATGAGCTGGTGCGCCGCGCCGACCCGGCCGGGCGCAGCATTCGGCACTTCCTCGCCGAGGAGATCGCCGGACCGCTCGGCGTCGATTTCACCCTGGGACTGGACGCGGACCTCGGCGGCGACCGCATCGCGCGGTTGGTCCGCACCAATGGGCTCGAGCTGCGCTACGAACGGAATCTGCCCTGGAATCAAGCGATTCCGGCGCTGCTGCGGCGCGGCCAGCTCTTCCGCGCGCTGGCCGTGCCGGATCTGGGCATGCCCGAGGATTTCGTGCGGCCGGAGGTCATGTCGGTGGAACTGCCCGGCAGCAATGGCGTCGGCTCGGCGCGCGGGCTGGCGCGCATCTACGCGGCGGGTCTCACCGGGGAACTGCCGATCTCCGGCTCGGTGCGCGCCCGGCTGGCCGACGCCGGTCCGGTGCCCGCGCCCGATGCGGTCGTGAAGACCACCACGCGATTCCATCTCGGGTTCCGAAAGTCTTGTCCCACTTTCCCGTTCGGCTCGGCCGATCATCGCGCGTACGGCACGCCCGGCCTGGGCGGCTCGCTCGGATTCGCCGATCCGCATACCGGTCTGTCCTTCGCCTACGTCCCCAATCGTCTCGGCCTCACCCTCAATGGCGACAATCGCTGCCTGCGGCTGTCCCGCGCGGTTTTCGGACATTCGACACGCCGATCGGGCGTGCGCGGTGAACCGCGCCGGGCCGCCGCTCGTTGATACCTGTGTACCGGCCCTGAGCCGGTAGCGGTTCACCCCGCGGTCCGGTTCCCCTGCAGCCGGACCGGGACCCCGCCGGGGCCGCCCCCCGGCGGGGTCTTCGCTTGGCTAATTGCCCTGGCTAACAGCGCATTTCGGTCCCTACTGTGACCTGTGACACGTTGATCGAACTCGCTCCCCATGGATACCTTGTGTGCGATGTATCGCGGACAAGGCAGTACGAAATGGGGGATCGTGTCCGAGACCGAACCCGAAACGCAGACCGTGGCCGACCTGATCGTCGACCGCATCGCGGCCCACACCGACCACGTCTTCGGCGTCGGCGGCGCCAATATCGAGGACCTCTACGACGCCCTCCACCGCCACCCGGCCGTCACCGGCATCCTCGCCAAACACGAATTCGGCGCCGCCACCATGGCGGACGGCTACTCCCGCGCCACCCACCGCCTCGGCGTCGTGGCCGCCACCTCCGGCGGCGGAGCCATGAATCTCCTTGCCGCCCTGACCGAATCCTTCGACTCCCGAGTCCCGATCCTCGCCTTGGTCGGCCAGCCACCCACCACCCTCGAAGGCCGAGGCGCCTTCCAAGACACCAGCGGCCTCCCCGGCCGCCTCGACGCCGAGACGATCTTCGGCGCGGTCTCCCGCTACTGCGTGAAAGTCACTGATCCACAAGATATTTCCGCCGCATTGGACCGGGCAATCGCCGCAGCCCTCGAAGGCGGCCCCTCAGTCCTATTACTACCCAAGAGCATTCAAGCCGCCGCAGTGCCGGCAACACCCACCGGCCCGTCGAATGGCACCTCGGCGACGGGATTTGCCTCAATCTCCCTTCCTGATGTGCCACTCGACGGGTCTCGGGTGGTCGTGATCGCCGGACCGGAGGTCGGGCTCGCGGATGCCCGGGACGAACTGGCGGCGGTGGTGCGTGCGCTGGGTGCGTCGGTGCTGGTCACGCCGGATGCCAAGGACGCCTTCCCGAATCGGGATCCGTTGTTCGCCGGCGTCACCGGTGTGATGGGGCATCCGCGGGCGCCGGAGCTCGTCGCCGACGCGGACCTGTGCTTGCTGGTGGGAGCGGCGCTTCCGGTGACCGCGCGAGCGGGATTGGATGCGGCGCTGGAGGTCTGCCCGCACGTGGTGTATCTGGGGGCGGAGGAGCCGTTCGTCCCTGCGCACACCGTCGTGCGAGGGCCATTGGCCGCCAGTCTGAGTGAACTTGCCGGGCAGATGGACCCCGTACCGGCACACCCGGTAGCGAGTCGGCGATTGCCGGATTCCGTTGTGCCGGAGGCTTCCGGGCCTGGCGTGCGGTATCGGGCGGCGGTGGCCGCGCTCGAGGATGCGCTGGAGCCGGGGGCTGATGTGGTTGTCGATGCCGGGAATACCGGGGCGGCCGTGGTGCATCATTTGCGGGTTCCCGCGGGCGGGCGGTTTCTCATCGCGCTGGGGATGGGCGGGATGGGGTATGCGTTCGGGGCGGGGGTCGGGTGTGCGTTGGGGCGGGGGCGGCGGGCCGTGGTGATCGCCGGGGACGGTGCGTATTTCATGCACGGGCACGAGGTGCATACGGCGGTCGAGTATCAGGTGCCGGTCACGTTCGTGGTGTTCAACAACAACGCGCACGGCATGTGCGTGACGCGGGAGCAGGTCTATTACTCCGGCGCGTACAGCTTCAACCGGTTCCGGGCGGCGGAGATCGGGGCCGGGGTGGCCGCGATGTTCCCGGATCTGCCCGCGTGGACCGCGCGCACCCTGACCGAATTCGAGAACGCCTTGGAGAAGGCGCGGGCAATACCGGGGCCCGCGTTCATCGAACTGCAGTGTGACCCGGACGAGATCCCACCGTTCGCACCGTTTCTGAAGGAGCCCCTCGCATGACCGAGACCGTCAAAGCCGAGCCCATCGAGGTACCGGATGTGAATGTGCCGGGTGTGTATCGCATCGAGTCCATGGCCCTCAAGGAGGGCATGCCGCTGGTGCTGGACATGACCCGCTCCGTCTACCCGCACGACGAGATCTACGGCCAGTACTGCACCGTCACCGAATTCATCGACGCCCCGCCGGACGAGGTGTTCGACTACCTCGCCGACACCCGCAGCCTGTGCGAATGGACCTACAGCATGCGGGGTTTCGAGCGCACCGAGGCCGATCCCGAGATCTGGGTGTCGGACGACCGGATCGGTTCGCACACCCGCATCTACACCCGCACGGTGTCCAATGCCCAGGCCCGCACCGTCGACTACCACTGCGCCTGGGATCAGGCCGACCACCTGTGGATGATCTACCTGATGCGGGTCGTCGACGCGCAACTGGTGCTCGACAAGCCGGGATGCGTTGTCACCTGGACCAATTGCCACCACCCGTTCTACGAGAACAACGGCTACCCCGAGACCGAGCCCGAGGGCCGCCCGGTCTGGGTCGGCGACTTCTGGCACCTCTTCGCCGCCGGACACCTGCTGGAACTGCGCAATCTCAAGGCCATCTGCGAACACCGCCACGCCAACGGACAGCCGATCAAGCCGGAATGGATGAACTGAGCATGAGTACCGTCAGCCTGATCGACGTCGCCGGGTACCTGCCCGAGAACATCGTCCCCGCAGACTATTTCGTGCAGTACGCGGATCCCGACGAGGTCACCTCGAACCTCATGTTCAAGGCGCCCAAGTTCCGCCGCCACATCGCCCCGGGCGAGACGCCCGCCGATATGGCCGAACGCGCGGTCGCCCCGATCCTCGAACGCCAGGGCCGGGATGTGTTGCGCAGCATCGACATTCTCATCGTCCACACCCAGCTGCCCGAGGTCGCCATCGTCGGCAATGGCGGCGAAGTGGCCGCCCGCCTGGGCATCTCGCCGGAATGGCTGATCGATCTGCACAATGGCGGCTGCGCGTCGTTCGTGCACGGCATGAAGCTGGCCCGCCAGATCCTGCTCTCCTCCGAGGCGCGTTCCGCGTTGGTGGTCACCGTGCAGAACGCGGCGGGCCAGATCTTCACCCAGGAACAGGTCCGCGGCAAGGCGCAGGCCGCCATTCCGGGTGACGGCGCGGGCGCGGGATTGATTGTGAAGTCCGGTGATTCGCCGATCCTCGATATCGAGACCCGGCACCTGCCGGAGTTCGCCGGGCAGATGACGGCCATCGCCGAGCCGCCTCGCCGCTACTGGGAGGCCGGGAGCGGCCAGATGCATGTCGGCTTCACCGAATCCAAGATCGCCAAGGTGCTGCAGCGCGGCAACCGGCTGGTGCCGGAGGTGGCCGACGCGGTGTGCAAGCGCATCGGGGTCAAGTCGCAGGAGCTGGATCTGCTGGTCACCAATCAGCCCAACCGCGCCTTCCTGCGCAACTGGCGCGACGCCCTGCAACTGCCGCAGGACAAGCACCCCGACACCTTCGATGACTGCGGAAACCTCTTCGGCGCGGGCATTCCCGTCACCTTCGATCGCGCCGTCGACGAGGGCCGGGTGCCGACGGGCTCGCTGGTGATGTTCGCGGGCTTCGCGCACGCGGGCGATTTCGCCGCGGCCGCCGCGGTCCGGTGGGGCGGGCGCTGAAAGGGGGTGACCGCCTTGACCCCGCTGATATCGGCCGGACATCGGCTGCAGCTCAACGAGATTCCCTACGGCCCGCCCGCCTCGGTGCGGGCGGCGCTGAGCCGCGCGCTCGCCTCGGCCAATCGCTACCCCGAATTCCTGCCCCAGCGGCTGCCGCGCCTGATCGCCGAACGGCTCGGCTGCGCGCCGGACGCCATCGCGGTGGGCGCGGGCGCGACCGGCGTGATCATGCACATCGTCCAGGAATTCGGTTCCGGCGGAGCGGAAGTCGTGATGGCCACGCCCACCTTCGACGGCTTCCCGATCCTCACCAGCATGGCCGGCGGGCGGCCGGTCGCGGTGCCGCTCACCGGCGCCGGCCGCCAGGACTTGGCGGCGCTGGCCGCCGCGGTGACCGAGCGGACCCGGCTGGTGGTGGTGTGCAGTCCGCACAATCCCACCGGAACCCTGGTGCCGCCGGTCGAATTCGAGGCCTTCCTGCGGGAGATCCCCGCCGCGATCACCGTCGTCCTGGACGAGGCGTACGTGGATTTCGTCGCCGAGTCCGAGCGGGCCGATGTCTTCGCACTGCTCGATCGTCATCCGAATCTGCTTGTGTTGCGCACCTTTTCGAAGGCATACGGCCTGGCCGCACTGCGGGTCGGCTACGCCATCGGCGATCCGGAGCTGATCGAGCGAATCTCGCGCTGGCAGTTGCCCTTCGGCATGACCGCCCTGGCCGAGGTCGCGGTGCGCGCCTGCTACGAGGCGGAGGCCGAGATCGAGGCGCGCATCGCGGTGCTCGGCGAGCACCGCACCCGCCTCACCACCGGACTGCGCGAGCTCGGCCTGTGCGTCCCCGACAGCTACGCCAACTTCTCCTACCTCACCCTGCCCGGCCCGGACGCCGACCGCGTGGCAACCGCGCTGGCGGGCGCGGACATCCACGTCAAGACCTATCCCACCGGTATCCGCATCACGGTCGGCGATCGCGTGGCCACCGATGCGGTGCTGGCGACTGTCCGTGACACAGTGCTCCCCGGCGTCCGCAGTACAGTGCAGTAATGCACGAACATCCGCCTTCCGCACCCGAAGGGCACCGGGCCGGAGCGGACGAGGAGATCGACTACGCGCTGCTCTCGCTCAATGCCCAGCTGTGCTTCGCGCTGTACTCCACGTCACGATCCATGACCGCTGCCTACCGGCCGTTCCTGGACGATATGAACCTCACCTACCCGCAGTACCTGGTGCTGCTGGCGCTGTGGGAACGCCCGGGCATCACCATGAAGGACCTGGGCGAACAGGTCCACCTCGACTACGGCACCCTCTCGCCCCTGGTCCAGCGGCTACAGTCGCGCGGCCTGGTCGAGAGCGTCCGCAGCGCCACCGACGGCCGGGCGGTCGTATTGCACGCCACCGACTCCAGCCGTGAATTGCAGCACGGCGCACAGCAGATGATCCAAACCGTGCTGGACCTCGTCGGCGTCCCGGTCGAGGACATCGAAACTCTCCGCGACCAGGTCAAGGCGCTGGGTGCGCGCCTCGACGCGGCCGCGGCCGCCGCCCGCGCCCGCTGACGGACCAGCCTCGTCATTCCGGCGTGTATTTGGCCGGCATCCATTGACCAAGGTGTGGATCCCGGCCAAAAGCACGCCGGGATGACAAGGGTTCTACCTGCTCAGCGCTGTCCTTGTCCCAGGGCGAGCAGGGCCGCCGCGAGCTGGCCGCCCGAATCCAGCATCGCGGCGAAGATGTCCTGCGGGACGAGTTTGCCGTTGCACCAGAGGATGTTGCAGTTGCCCGAGGCGTAGGGGCCGACGCCGAGCAGGATCTGGGTGACGGTGACCGGGTCGGTCCAGAAGGCGAGATCGTCGAGATTGCCGATGACCGGGCCGAGGCTGTTGTCGTAGCGGTAGGGGTCGTCGTAGGGCTCGGCGGGGAGGTCGGTGACCGCGGCGGTGACGCGGCGCAGGAACTCCTTGTTGTCCGGATTTGTCTCGGCGGCCAGCGAGGTCTGGAGATTGGCCGGGTCGATGCGGCCGGGGACGCCGAGGCGCACGATCACCATGTCGCGGCTGGGAATGATGGCGACGAACTGGCCGAGCGCGCCGACGAAGGAGTAGAGGTCGCGGGGCGCGCCGGGGAACATCGGGTGGTCGAAGGTCTTGGCGACGGGCACGGTCGCCGACTTGTACGAGTCACCGGAGTTGAGCCAGAACATGAATCCGTAGCCTGGGTTGCCGGTGGTGCCGTGCTGGGCCTCGCGGATGTAGCCGGGATCGATGAGTTGCCGCTCACCCCAGCGGCCTTCGTTCAGCATCAACTGACCGAGGCGCGCGACGTCATCGGCGCGCATGGCCAACCCACCGTTGACCGCGGTGTTCCCGCTGCGGTCGCGCAGCCACACCCAGTGGTCGCGGTTGATTCCCAACGGGGACATGAGTTCCCGCTGCACGAACTCCTGGAAGTCCAGCCCGGTGGTGATTTCCACGATCCGCGGCAGCAGCACCAGCGCCGCCTGCGCATACTGGAACGTCGTCCCCGGCTCGAAAGCGAAAGGCGTTTCCAGGGTTTGGAGCACCTCGTCGGTGGCGATGCCCGCGACATCGGCCGCCCAGGTGAAGCGCAGACCCGTGGTCTGGGTGAGGACCTGCCGCACCGTGAGCGCGGCATGCGCGGCATCGGCCTGCGGGAAGAACTTGCCCAGCGGATCGTCGAGGCCGAAGTAGCCCATGGTGATCGCGCGCCCGATCGCCACCGAGGTGACGCCCTTGCTGGAGCTGGCCAGAGGGTAGGGGAGGTTCCCGGTACCGGTGCGATCCCCGACCAGGCAGCCGTGTCGGTACACCTGGATGGCGAATCCGCCACCGCGCGTACCGAAGTCGATGGCGTCGGCCAGCGCGGCGGGATCCATTCCGGCCGATGCGGGGTCGGCGCAGGCGTTCGCGGCGGGCTCCGCCACGGCGACGGGTGCCAGGACTGACCCGGCGGCCAGCGTCGCGCCGATCAGGGCCGTGCCGAACCAATGACGATGCGATCTCATCGAAGCCCCTTACCGCACCGCGTTGGCGAGCGCGTTGCGTTCCACGCTGAAGTACGTCTTGTCCTGGCGCAGTGCCCAATTCGGGCCGACGAAGAACTGCTTGGCGGTCTCGTCCTCGAAGCCCAGATACCGCAGCCAGGCCACCGCGGTCCCGGACGAGCGGTAGTCCTCGGTGTCGTCGACCGGCGAGAAGTGGCTCACCCCACGGGCATTGGCGATCCAGGCGGGGGCATTCCAGGTCAGGTTGTACTGCCACCAGCGCACCCATGCGAAGTCGGGCACCACGAAATCGTTCATGCCGGTGAGATACAGCGTCGGCACCCCGAGCAGCGGGCCGAGCGCCAGCGGACCGGGCTCGATCGCGAGTGCGCCCGCCACATGGAGATCCGGGTCGATGAGCCCGGCCACCCCCGGCAGTACCGACACGATCTGCTGAGTGGACTGACCACCCGCCGAATGGCCCGCGAAGATGGTGCGCGACAGATCCACCTTGCCGAAGAGCGGCGAGCCCGCGTCCCGGTTCTGCCAGATCGCCAGGGCCAGACCGGCCGCGGGCACATAGGCCAGCGAGTTGAACCAGTCGTAGGGGATCGTCACCACGAAGCCATTGCTCGCCCACTGCCGCGCGAGCCGGTCGTACATGCCCGGATTGGAGTCGATGCCGCCGGTCAGGACGATGAGCGGCGCGCTGGTCAGGTCGGCGATATCGGCGGGGAAGTAGGTGTTCACGCCGATGGGGGAGTCCAGGCCGTTGGGGAAGGCCGCGGTGCAGGTCAGGTCCTCGGTATTGCCGAAGATGTGGACGGCCATGTTCTGGACGAAACCGACGATCGAGGCCTGGCAGGGCCCGACCTGGGCATTGGTCGCGACCGGATGCGAACCCATGCCGCCGTACAAGGTTTGGGCGGTGACGTCCGGTGCGCCCGAAGCGCCGGGCGGGGCGATCGCCGTGTCGTCGGCGAACGCCGTTGGCGCCATCCATGATCCCCCGGCCATCATGGCCACCGTCAGCGCCGCCATGAGCACGCGTCGGCCCGCCCGAACCCTCACCATCGAGGTCCCTCCATTCCCTGGCCGCCCGGCCGGTTGTGAGACCGAGTGGTGTCACAGGAGCGTAAGGGAGAGTGGCGCCGCACACAATATGCACGCGTGAATCAGGCGAATTTGGCCAATGCCTCCGCCACGATGGCGTCCAGCCGCGCGTGGTGCGCGCCCTTCCAATAGGTCTGGCCGCAGTCGAGGCACTCGGCGAAGGAGTCGTAGCTCTGGCCGGTATTGTCCGGCAGCCGGTCGCGCACGGCCTCGCGCGCGGCGGCGCGCAGCTGTCCGTTGCAGGAGGTGCAGCGGGTCCACGGCGCGAGCCGAGGCGCGAAGCGGGACAGCACGTCATCCAGCTGCTCGGCGGGCTGGTGGCTGTAAACGTAAGCGCCGGAATAGATCTCGCGACGACGCAGCAGACCGCGATCGCGCGAGAGCAGCACCCGGCGCTCGGCGGCCGATCGCGCGGCCAGCGCGGCATCGCCGATATCCGGATTCTCGTATGCCGCATCGATTCCCAGCAGTCGCAGCCGCCGGGTGAGGGTGCCCAGGTGGATGTCGAGCAGGAAACGCAGCGGCTCCGAACTCGGCTGCGGGCGGGCCACCGCCGATACAGTGACGGAGTCGCCGACGGACGGAATATGCCCGGCCGCAACGGATTTCCCGTTCACCAGCAGTGCGCCCACCTCGGTGAGCGGCACTCCGAGCGACTCCACCACATGGCCCAGCGTCGAGGTGCCGTCGATGCGAACCGGTGTGCCGGCCCGCTGACCGACGAACACGCGCAGCTCCGGCGCGAACTCGACGGCGATTTCCCCTGCGTTCACCAGCCCAGGATCCCAGATGTGGGGGACCGGCGAGCAACTCAATTTCGATCTCGGCTCGCCGGGTGTGCGACGGGAAAAGTGAAGTGGAGGCCAATTTCTCCTGTGCAGTGTCCTGAAGCACAGTGGAAGCGTTTGGGAACATTTCGTTAACCAATTGTTTGCGCATCTATGGGTTGCGCGGTTGGAATGTTGGTGTTTTTCTTGGTGCGCAGGTCGATTCAGACCCCCACCGATGGACGAAGAGACAATTACCCGTCGGGTGCCATTTCTTCGGCAGTGTCGCCGCCGCACATTCGATCTGCGACCACCAAGTCGCCGTCCTCGGCGCTTGTCCTGATGAAGGTGAAAGGAATACAGGCCATGAACGCACCCCGATTGGCCCGTGCGGCCGTCATTCTCGCGGGCCTCGCAGTGCCCCTTCTCGCGCCTGCCCTGGCTACCGCCGCACCGGCGGACGGCGATCCGTCCGCCGGTGCGGGTGCCCCGCCCGTCTCGCAGCCGTCGGTATTGCCGCAGCTGGGAACCGGTAGCGCCGCGGTCGGCACCGGCAGCTCCACCGCCGCCGGGCTGGCCGGCGCGCTCGGCACCGGAAGCGCCGCGGCGGGCAGTCTCGCCTCGCTGTTCCCCGGCCCGGGTTCGGTACTGGGACTGCTCGGCACCGGCAGCGGCGCCGCCAGCGGTTCGGCGCAGGCCGGTGGTACGGCCGCACAGGCATTGGGCACCGGCAGCGCCGCCGCGGGCGCTGGATCCTCCGGTAAGTAGGGGCATTAGCTTTCCATTCGCCAGACGGCTTATAAACCGTTTTCGGAGCGAGGGTTTCGCTCCCCGTGATTTATTTACGGATTTCTAACGGTGGCCGTCGCGGCGGAATTAGATGAGGGAGACGGTCATGGATTACACCCATCTGTCCGAATTCGCCGTGCGCCCAGGCGCACTCACCCTGTGGCGGGCCGAACTGGCCGCCGGATCCGACTGGGCCACCGACGAGCGACCCTTCACCAGCGTGCACGTGCGACATTGCCGGAACGCCGATGCCGCCGACCCGCGGCCGGGCCGGGGCCGCTGGATCGGCACCATCTTCGAAATGGACGCGCCCCTCGACGCCGCGCACTGGCGCGAGACGGTGCGGCTGTGGCACGCGCGACACGAGGGCCTGCGCACCACCCTCGCCTCGCATACCGTTCCCGAACCGCAGCGGCTGGTCTGCGCGGCCGCCGATGTCACCGTCGCCGACGAGCCGGTGCCCGGCGTCACCGGATCCGAGCAGATCAACGAATACCTCACCGGCACACTGGAATCGCGGCTCTCCCCGCTGCGCTGGCCGCACTGCCTGCTGGCCACCGTGGAGCACGCCGAGACCGGCGACTTCACCGTGCTGGTGGCCGCCGACCACTCGGTCATGGATGCCTACTCGCAGGCCATCGTCATTCTGGAGCTGCGCGCGCTGTACCGGGCGGTGGCCCAGGGCGAGCCGGTGCGCGAATCCCCGACCTTCGGCAGCTCGGCCGACTTCGCGGAATGGGAGCGCGGCGCCGCGGCTTCGCTCACCACCGAATGCGAACCCGTCCGCTACTGGCGGCGCTTCCTCGACGGCTCCGGCGGCATGCTGCCGCGCTTCGAACCGGCGATCACCCCGGCGAGCAACGAGACATCGGAGCGCGCCCAGGCCAGCGTCTCGCGAAAGCTCATGTCGCTCAGCGATCTCGAGCGCGTCGAGCAGGCCGTCACCAACCGGGGGCACCGCCTCTCGGTCGCCGTCTTCACCGCCCTCGCCATCGCCTACCGCCGCACCTTCGGCTACATCTCGCTGCGCGCCATCATGCCCATCGCCACCCGCCCCGACCTGCGCTGGCTGGAATCCATGGGCTGGTTCGTGAACGTCGTCCCCATCGACATCACCCTCGCCCCCGACCTCGACCCGGACAGTGCCCTCGAAACCACCCGAACCACGCTGCGCCGCAGCAAGGTCGCCAACGACGCCACCTGGACCCGCGTCCTCGAACTCCTCGACTGCACCGACCGCCCCCGATTCGGCATCTCCTTCCTGGACATCCGAGCTCTCCCCGATTACCAACTCGTCGAATCCCTGCGCGGCCACACCCTCCGAGCCGAGTCCTACTCCGGCGACGAAGTCTTCTTCTGGATAGTCCGAGCCGCCGACGGCCTCCGCCTCTCCACCCGCTTCCCCGCCTCCTTCCCCGCGGTGGAAATGGACCGCTTCCTCGCCGAATTCACCAAGGCCATGGCCGAATTCGCCCACGGCGCACGAACCGAACCGGCACCCGTACCGGCAACGCCGAGTACTTCCGAGTCCGGCGGCGATCGAGCAGGGTCCGCGGAGAGTGACAGCGGCCGTAGCGCCGCCGCGCTCGCACCGTTCGGCGTCCCGGGCGAGGCCGCGGGCCACCCGCCCGTGACCGCTGCGGCCGAACCCACCCCGGCTCGGGTGTGAGCCATGCGCGCGCTGTCGAAAGTCCCGGGCGCTCCACGCGATAACCGGCTGGCCGACCTGCTCGGCCGCGACCACTCGGGCGGCACTCACCGCTTGTCGGCCACGACCGCGTACTCGACGCCCCGGCGCTGCATCGCCTTCCGGAGCGGAGGCGTGCGATGAAGGTCCTGCTCGCCTTCGCGGGCAGCCGCGGTGACGCGCAGCCGAGCGTGCTGATCGGCCGGGAACTCGCGGCGCGCGGGCATGAGGTCACGGTGGCGGTCTCGCCGAATCTGGTCGAATTCGCTGAACGGCACGGGGTTTCGGCCGTACCGCTCGGCCTCGACAGCGGCGAGCTGCTGCGGGCCCAGCGTGACAACCGGCGGTTCCGTCACCCCAATCCGGCCCAGCGGGTCCGGGCGGTGCTGGATCTGCAGCGGCGCGGATTCGCGGAGGCGGCTCGCGATCTGCGCGCCCTCGCCGGGGACAGCGAAGTCCTCGTCACCGGGATGGCGTGCGAGGAGGTCGGCGTCGAAGTCGCCCGCCACCACGCCATCCCGCTGGCCGCCGTGCATTTCTTCCCCATCCGGCCCAGCCGCAGTGTCCCGGTGCTGCCGACGGACTGGGCGCGGCATCTGCCCGCGGAACTCAACCGGCTCGGCTGGCGCGCGCTGACCATGGCGCGCGCCCGGGCGCTGGCTCCCGAGATCGCGGCGTTCCGCCGAGCCGGGGCGACCTCCGTGACGCCGGGCCGGATCGCGGACCGAGGACTCCGGGCATACACCGCGATCCAGGCATACGACCCCGCATTGTTCCCCGGCCTCGCGGACGAGCTGCCGGGCCTGCCCTTCACCGGGTTCCCGGTACCCACCGACAGCCCGGACCTGGGCGATGAGCTGTCCGAATGGCTGCGCGCGGGACCGGCTCCGGTCTACGTCGGTTTCGGATCGATGCCGGTCACCGATCCGGTGGCGACGGAATCGATGGTGCGGGAGGCCGGTCGGCGAGTGGGGCGGCGAATACTGCTGGTGGGACCCATGTTTCGTCATCGGATCGGCGACGGTCTGGCGGTGGTCGATCAGGTGGACCACGGCGCCGTGCTGCCGTCGTGCGTCGTGGCCGTGCATCACGGCGGGGCGGGTACCACCGCCGCGGCCTTGCGGGCCGGTGTGCCGTCGGTGATCTGCTCTGTGCAGGCCGATCAGCCCTACTGGGGTCGGCAGCTAGAGGCGCTCGGTCTGGGAGCGACCGCGTCGTTCGCCGGACTGACTGCGAATCGGCTGGAGCGTTTGCTGATTCGGGCGACCGAACCGGACGTGATCGCGTGGGCGGCCGCCTTCGGGGCGGGCTTCCGGGACGACGGGGTCCGGCGGGCCGCCGATGTCATTGAATCCATTACTCCGGACAGGGCCGTTCGCGAGATTCCGACGACGATCGGAGGTGTGCGATGAGTACGGAGATCGCAATCGAAACCCGGGGGCTGGGCAAGAGTTTCGGGTCCATGAGCGCGGTGGAGGCCGTGGATCTGAGCGTCGAGGCCGGGACGGTATTCGCGCTGCTCGGTCCGAACGGGGCGGGGAAGACAACGACGGTGCGCATGCTGGCGACACTGCTGAAGCCTTCACGCGGTGCGGCAACGGTTTTCGACTACGACGTGGTCGGGCAGGCGACGGCGGTGCGGTCGATGATCGGGCTCACCGGGCAGTACGCGGCCGTGGACGAGAACCTGACCGCGTGGGAGAACCTGCGGTTGTTCGGGCGGCTGCTCGGATTGAGCCGGCGCGGCGCGCAGGATCGGGCGGCGGAACTGCTGGAGGAGTTCGAGCTGACCGGTGCCGCGCAGCGGCGGGTGAGCTCGTTCTCCGGCGGCATGCGACGGCGGCTGGATCTGGCGGCGACGCTGATCACGGTGCCGCCCTTGATCTTTCTGGACGAGCCGACGACCGGGCTGGATCCGCATACCCGCGAACGCATGTGGGGTGTGGTGCGGGGCCTGGTCGGGCGCGGCGCGACGATCCTGCTCACCACGCAGTACCTCGAGGAGGCCGACGCGCTGGCCGACCGGATCGCCGTCATCGACCACGGGACCGTGGTGGCCGAGGGGACGGCGGGGGAGCTGAAGTCCTCGATCGGTGAGGAGATGCTGCGCATCGATCTGGTCGATCCCGCGCAGCGCGCGCTGGCCGATGCCGCGGTCGAAAGGCTCACCGGCACAACGCCATTGCATGGCGACAATCCGGCCACCCTGACCGTCCCGCTCGACGATATCGGCACCGCCGCCGATGTGATCACCGCCTGCCGCGACAGCGGAATCCGCCTGCGCGGCTTCGGCGTCGAACGCCCCGACCTCAATTCGGTGTTCCTGGCGCTGACCCGGCGCCCGGCCCGCACCCCGCTTCCGGCCGAAAGGGCGAGCGCATGACCGTCGTCTCCGATACCCAGGTGCTCGTGCACCCGACCGCCCGCGTCGTGCGGCAGCCGCGCCTCACCCACGTCGGCCTGCGCGCCTCGCTGGCGCAGTCGCTGTTCATGGCGCAACGCGGCATGCTGACCTTCCGGCACAGCCCGCAACTGCTCTACGACGCAGTCCTGCTGCCGATCGTCGGCCCGCTGCTGTTCGGGAATGTCTTCGGCAAGGCCATCGCGGGCAGCCTCGACGCCTACCTGCCCACCCTCATCCCGGGCGTGCTGGTGCAGATCGTGCTCACCTCCTCGGTCGCCATGGGAGTCCAACTCTCCGAGGACATCCGCTCCGGCGTCTTCGACCGCTTCGTCTCCATGCCCATCGCCCGCTACGCGCCGGTGGCCGGTGGACTGCTGGCGGGTGCGACCCGCTATGTGATCGCCGCGCTCATGGTGCTGCTGGTCGGCTTCGGCATGGGCTACCGGCCCGACCATCCCCTCGGCCTGATCGCGGGCGCGGCCCTGGTGGTCTTCGCCACCACCGCGATGAGCTGGCTGTTCGCCTTCATCGGCGTCACCGTGGCCAAACCGGCCGCGGTACAGGGCATGTCGATGCTGGTGCTGACCTTCGTCAGCTTCGCCTCCAATGCCCTGGTCCCGGTGGACGCCATGCCCGCCTGGCTGCGTCACGTCTCCGACTACAACCCCGTCTCGCATCTGGTGGCGGCCGTGCGCACCCTCGCCGACTCCGGGTCGGTGGGTTCCGACTTCGCCTGGTCGGTGGGTGCGGCGCTGGTCGTCGCGATCGTGTTCGCGCCCTTGACCGTTCGCACCCTGCGTGCCCGCTGATCCGGAGAAGCCATGACCGCGGTCCTGAACCGGCTCACCGCCGACGACGATCTGTTCCTGAAACTGCACGACCTGTACGGCAACGCCCTGGTCAACCAGCTGGCCTGGCGGTTCGACGATCCACTGGATCCCGCTGTGCTGCAACGCTTTCACGCGCATCTGGCGCGCGGGTTCCTGGCCCGGCGGGTGATGACGACCGCCGTGCCCTTCGCCCGCCCTTGGTGGGTCGCGGCCGAGCATTCGGAACCGCTCGCCTATCAGTACGAGACGGTGCCCGAGATCGGCGTCCTGGACTGGTTTTTCGCGCAGAGCCGGGTCGAATTCGATCCGATCGCCGGGCGGGTCTGGCGGCTCTCGGCCGCGCCGACCACCGCGGGCGGCACGCTACTGTCCCTGGTCACCTCGCACGTGAGCTCGGACGGCGGCGCGGTGCTCTACGCGGTCGGCGACGCACTGCGGCGGCTGGACTCCGGCCTGGCACCCGATACCGCGACCAGTTCGGGGCGGCTCGTGGGCTCGCTCCCCACGACCGGCCTGCTGTGCACCCACCTCGCCGACGGGCTCGGCCAGCTGCGGGCCGCCGCCTCGAGCCTGCGTGCCGCCTTCGAGTCCCGCGGTGTCACCGAGCCCGAACGCAATCCGCGCCCGGAGGAGCCCCGGCGACTGCTGCCGGACACCTATTCCGCCGCCGACATCGTCGTGGAAGTCGATGCGGCCGAATGGAATTCCGTCGCGGCGGCCCACGACGGCACCGCCAATGGCCTGCTGGTCGGCGTGGCGGTCGGCATTCTCGGCCGCAGCGGCCGCGTCGCCGACGGCGCCTCCGCCCGCGTCGACATCCCGCACTCCATGCGCGGCCACGACGACCCGCGCGGCAATGCCACCACCGGCCTGCCCATCGCGGTCCCCTACCGCAAGGGCGAACGCACCGACCTGCGCCACATCCGCACCGCCATCAAACAGGCCGCCCTCGCCTATGCCGATCCGGCCACCACTCCCGCCCTGCAACACCTGCAACCGATCCAGCAGATGCTGCCGAAGTTCGTGCTCGGCTATTTCTCCCGCACCGCCAAGGCCCCCGAATGCCTGTGCACCAACCTCGGCGAGACCGGGCAGGGCGTGGCGACCATCGCGGGCGTGCGCGCCCGCTCGGTGCTCATGCGCCCGGTGGTCTGCACGGGCGAGACCGAACTCTTCCGCCGCGTCGAGATCGGCCTGAATCTGTCCTGGTCCAGCGACGGCGAGACCGTCACCCTCGCCATCACCGGCGCGGATCCCGACCGTTTCCCGACCCGGGCCGCTCTGCGCGACTACGTCACCGACGAATTCGAATCCTGGGGTCTGCGGCCGCGATTCTGGTCCTGATCTTTTATTGACGACCTGCCAGCGTCGGTGTAACTATGGGTAACAGTTACTTAGGTCACTCTTCGAGAGGCTCTGACAATGACGTCAGCACCCGTCAAGGCCGACCCGACGGTCGAAATCGCGCGGCAGTACGCCGACAAGCTCCTGCTGCTGTCGCAGGGTTCGGTCGACAAGCACTTCGATCCTTTCACCGATATCGATTGGGACAACCCCGATTTCGCGGTCACCCCGGACGACAAGCGCTGGATCCTGCCCGTCTCCGGCGACATGTTCGCCCGCCATCCCTGGTATCAGGCGCAGTCCGAGGCCCGCAAGATCGCCATCGGGCTGTGGCGGCAGGCCAATATCGCCAAGGTGGGCCTGCAGTTCGAGACCCTGCTCATCGGCGGCATGGTGCAGCACACCTTCAAGCTGCGCAACGGCTCGCCGGAGTTCCGCTACTGCACCCACGAGGTCATCGAGGAGTGCAATCACACCCTCATGTTCCAGGAGATGGTGAACCGCATCGGGATCGACGTACCCGGCATGGGGCCGATCCTCAAGCAGCTCACCTATGTCGTCCCGGCGCTGGCCTCGCTGTTCCCGAATCTGTTCTTCATCGCCGTGCTCTCGGGCGAGGAGCCGATCGACCATGTGCAGAAGGCGATCCTGCGCGCCGGCGAGGAGGTGCACCCGATCATGCGCGGCGTCATGGCGATTCACATCGCCGAGGAGGCGCGGCACATCTCCTTCGCGCACGAGTTCCTGGAGCACCATGTGCCGCAGTCGGATCCGCTCAGCAAGTTCGTGCTGTCGCTGGCCTTCCCGATCGTCATGTGGATCGGCGGGCGCGCCATCGTGATCCCGCCGCGCGCCTTCTTCCGGGAGTTCGACATCCCGCGCTCCGTCCGCAAGGAGGTGTTCTTCGGGTCCGAGGAGTCCAAGGAGGCCTTCGCGGGCTTCTTCGGTGACGTCCGCGCGCTGGCCAAGCGGATCGGGCTCATGAATCCGGTGTCCAAGCGGGTCTGGAAGGTGCTCGGCATCGACGGCCCGACCACCCGCTACCGCTCGGAGCCGGATCGGCCGGGTCAGGTCCGCGCGGCCTGAGGACCTTGGTCCTCTCCTGCGGCCCGTCGGTAGACGTAACTAGAAATAACATGTAATACTCGGTGCGCCCGGACGCCGGTGTCCGGGCGCGACCAGAAGCGAGTACTTCAATGACGCGGCATGTCGACGTTCTGATCATCGGCGCTGGCCTGTCCGGTATCGGCATGGCTGCCCATCTGACCAGGGAGAAGACCGGGCGCAGCTACCTGATCCTGGAGCGGCGGACCGCCATCGGCGGCACCTGGGACCTGTTCAAGTACCCCGGCATTCGCTCCGACTCGGACATGTACACCTTCGGCTACGGCTTCCGGCCCTGGCACGGCACCAAGGTGCTCGCCGACGGACCGCACATCCGCCAGTACATCGAGGACACCGCGCGCGAGTACGGCGTCACCGATCACATCCGCTTCGGCCGCAAGGTCACCAAGGCTGCCTGGTCCAGTGAGCAGGGCGTGTGGAGCGTTGAGGTCCTCGACGAGCGCAGCGGCAAGACCGAGTCCTACACCAGCGACTTCCTGGTCGGCTGCACCGGCTACTACGACTACGACAACGGCTACCGGCCGAAGTTCCCCGGCGAGGAGAATTTCGGCGGGCAGATCGTGCACCCGCAGCACTGGCCCGAGGACCTCGACTACCGGGGCAAGAAGGTCGTCGTAATCGGTTCCGGCGCAACCGCTATCACGCTCATCCCGGCGATGAGCAAGGATGCCGAGCACGTCACCATGCTGCAGCGCTCGCCCACCTACATCGCCGCGCTGCCCGCCGACGACCCGGTCGCGGTCGGCTTCAAGTTCGCGAAAGTGCCCGCGGCCCTGGCCTACAAGGCGGGCCGGGCGCGCAATATCGCGCTGCAGCGCGCGAGTTACCAACTGTCGCGGACGAATCCGAAGCTCTCGGCCAAGCTCATGCTGGCCGCGGTGCGCGCGCAGGTCGGCCCCAACGTCGACATGAAGCACTTCACCCCGAGCTACAACCCGTGGGATCAGCGGCTGTGCGTGGTCCCCAACGGCGACCTGTTCCGGATCCTGCGCAAGGGCGAGGCGTCCATCGTCACCGACACCATCGAGACCTTCACCGAGAAGGGCATCCGGGTCTCCTCCGGCGAGGAGATCGAGGCCGACATCATCGTCAGCGCAACGGGTCTCACCGTCCAGATGCTCGGCGGCGCGACCCTCGAGGTCGACGGCGAAACCCTCGCCACCCGAGACCTGGTGGCCTACAAGGGCGCCCTGCTCGGCACCGTCCCCAACATGATGGTGATCCTCGGCTACACGAACGCCTCCTGGACCCTCAAGGCCGACCTGGCCGCGGAGTACTTCTGCCGCCTGCTGAACCACATGCGCGACAACGGGTACACCGAGGTCGTCGCCATCCCGGAGGAAGGCGACCGCTCCGAGGCGTCCCTCATGGGCGGCGCTCTCACCTCCGGCTACATCCAGCGCGGCGATGGCGTCATGCCCCGCCAGGGCACCCGCGGTCCGTGGCAGGTCATCAACAACTACTTCCGCGACCGCGCCATGCTCCGCAAGGCTCCCCTGGAAGACGGCATCCTCCGCTTCCGCCGCACGACGAGCAAGGCCACCGCGGCCCCCGTCGAAACCCGCTCGGCCTGACCGACTCCCACCCGACCCGGCCGTGCCCCGCGCACGGCCGGGTCGTCTCGTTCGAGCGCGCGGCGATCATGCCAGTGATCGGTCGGCTGGATCTTTCGGCACGCCGGGCACGGTCGCAGGATGGAGAGATGACTACTCCATCCGCGTTCGAGACCCTGGTGCGAGATGAGTTCGCGCCCACCACCATCTATTTGAACGCGGCCAGCACCGGGTTGTTGCCTCGGTCCACCCTGGCCGCGGTGGTCGCGGCCGAAGAGCAGCGCATGCACGGTGAGTTCGATATCCCGGGTGTGGACTCGGTGATCGACGACTGCCGGGCCGCGTTCGGGCGGCTGACCGGGTTCGCTGCCTCCCAGGTGGCGGTCGGGTCGCAGGTGTCGCAGATGGTCGGGCTGGTGGCGCAGAGCCTGCGGCCGGGGGCGAATGTGCTGGTGCCAGAGCACGAATTCAATTCCGTGCTCTGGCCTTTCCTGGTGCGGCCCGATCTGAATGTGCGGGTGGTCCCGCTGGCGGAGATCCCCGCGGCGATCCGGCCCGGCGACGATGTGGTCGCCGCCGCGGTGGTGCAATCGGCCGACGGCGCGGTGCTGGACATCGCCGCGACGGTCGCCGCGGCGCGGGCCCACGGTGTGCGCGTGCTGTTCGATGTGAGCCAGGCGGTGGGCTGGCTGCCACTGCACGACACCGGGGCCGACTGGATCATCGGCGCCGGTTACAAGTGGCTGTGCGCTCCCAAGGGCACGGTATTCCTCGCGGGAACGCCTGCGGCTCTGGACACTCTGACCCCGACCGCCGCGGGCTGGTACGCCGGATACAACCCGTGGGAGACCTGCTACGACGGCCCGCTGCGCCTGGCCGAGAACGCGCGCCGCTTCGATGTCGGCCCGGTGTGGCCCGCGTGGATCGGGCAGCGGCGCAGCCTCGAACTCATCGAGCAGATCGGCGTCGAGTCGATTCACCGTCACGATGTGGCGTTGGCGGATCGGCTGCGCAAGGGACTCGGTCTGCCCGAGGGCAATTCGGCCGTGGTGTCGATCGAGGTGTCGGAGCAGACGTTGGAGCGGGTGCGTGCCGCGCGCATTGTCGGTGCCGTGCGGGCCGGGCGGCTGCGGCTGGCGTGCCACCTCTACAACACCGAGGAGGACGTGGACCGCGCCCTCGATGCACTCGTCGACTGAGCCGGACTAGATCGGCTGGAAGCCGCTGCCCACGCCCTTGCCCGCGTCGACCGCCGCCCGCACGGTGTCGAAGGCGACCGCGATGACGGGTGTGTGGATCGGATTGTTCGCGTCGGTGCAGCTGAAGCGGAGGACCCGGGTGTCACTGATGAGCGGAGCGGACACGATCCCGACCAGCTGGTCACCAGCGGTGACCGGGGCACCCGAGTCGCCGTAACTCGAGCACGCCTGCTCCATGAAACCGACCGGGCTCGACGCCCAGACCACGCCGCAGCCGACGCCGCTGGTCCGCCCGTTCTGGCACACGATGCTCCAGGCGGGCGGCGCGGCCGCGAGTCCGGCGATGGTGCCGCCATTGACCGTGCGCAGCGGCGTCACCACGCTCGGATCGAATTCGATCACCGCGTAATCGAGCTGAGCGTCCGAGTCGCGCACCACGCCGACCACCCCGGCATCGGGGAACTGCTCCCCGCGCACCGGCGTCCCGGCCTCGGCGCAGTGCCCGGCGGTGAAGCCGACCAGGCGGCCGGCCGAGTCGTAGCCGATGGTGGTCAGGCTGCACTTGGTGGACCGGCCCAGCACCAGCCCCGACCCGCCGCCGAGCGCCGCCTGCGTGTCTCCGGGATCGGCGTGGGCTGCGGGCGCGGCAGCGAATCCGCAGGCCACGATTACCGCGGCCGGTGCGATCCAGCGCTGCGCCACCTGCATGCCCTACCATCCATCCGACTCGATGTCCTTAGCTACACGGTAGCCCGCGGCGGCGGAGATAAACCGTCCCCTTCGGATCAGCGCAGCCAGATCGGTCGCTGTGCGGCGAACGGATCGGACTGGACGTGCGGTGCTGCGGACCAGATCATGGTCTCGCGCCGGTCGAGAGTGTAGCGGGGCCAGGCCGGACCCGGGTCCCCGTTGCTCACGAACGCCACCCACGCCCGGTGGACCGCATCGGCCAGCGACTGCGGGGGATTGTCGCCCGCGACGGCGGTCACGCCCTGCTTCCGCAAGACGTCGAAGGCGAAGGGGACGTCCAGGCAGTGGAACGACTGTCCTTGGAACTTGGGCGCATTCGAGGTCCAGGTGAACTCGTAGAGCCACGTGGGCTGGTTGCGCCCGGCGCGCATCTCGGCGACCTGGAAGGACGGCATCCGGATGATGGCATCGCTCTGTGCCTGTCCCGCAATCTGATTCGCGGTCAGGCCCGGGTAGGCGAGGCGGAAGCCCTCGGTGGTCGAGGGCGCGAAGCCGAGCGCGCCCAATGCCACGGGGAGGGTCGCGTCGGTGATCTCCGGTGTCTCGCCGCTCAGCGAGGCGGCATTGAACTCGTGCGCGGTGAAGCCGATCATCAGCGGAATATCCTGGTCCGCACCGGATTTCAGCACCTCGGCGCTGGTCGCCGGAATCAGCGTGCCGTCCGCCCAGGGCGCCAGGCCGAGCAGGGCGGCGGCGCCGCTGTCCGGGCCGGGGGCGCGCAGTTTGTCCTCCATGTCCTGCAGCTGCATCTTGCTCACGTCGCGCAGTGCGGCGGCGGTGGCGGGCAGGCCGTTCCGCTTGGTGAACAGCGCGGACACGGCCAGTGCGGTGGCCCGGTCATTGGGCTGGGTGACCGCGCCGGATTCCGAAATGCCCGCGCGGAAAAGGCCTTTCGCGGACGGGGTGTTCATCAGCGCCCAGACCGCGCCGCCGCCCGCCGACTGCCCGGCGACGGTCACCTTGGCCGGGTCGCCGCCGAAGGTCGCGATATTGTCGCGGACCCAGCTCAGCGCCGCGATCCAGTCCAGCACGCCGCGATTGTCCGGCGCGTCGTCCAGGTGCAGGAAGCCCTCGATGCCCAGCCGGTAGCCGACCGACACCAGCACCACGCCGTCGCGATTGAAGGCCGCGCCGTCGTACCACGGGCTGGCCGGGCTGCCCGCCACGAAGCCGCCGCCGTGAATCCACACCAGGACAGGCAGTTTCGCTGTCTTGTCCGCCTTCGGGGTGAAGACGTTGACGGTGAGGATGTTGTCGCCCGGAATCGAGGGCTCGGGGATGGCGGTGACCTCGGCCAGCTGTTTGACCTGCGCGGTCGGGCCGTACTTGGTGCAGTCGAGGGTTTCGACCCAGGGGATCGGCGGCTTGGGCGCGGCGAAACGGAGATCACCCACCGGCGGCTGCGCGAAGGGAATCCCGAGGAACGCGACCCCGGTCTCGCGCCGCTCGCCCCGCACCGGTCCGTAAGCAGTGCCGACCGTGTCCTGGCGTGTCGTGTCCGAGCCGGACTTCGCGTTCGAGCATGCCGCGGTCAGGGCCAGCACCCCCGCCCCCATCAGTAGCGTCCGTCGTCCGATCTGTCCCGCGGCCATGCCAAACCCCTGATCCACCATTAACGTCAATGCTTGAAATAATTATCCGACAGCCTAATCTCGAGCCCGTGGATCCCGCACCCCCGCCCACCGACTCGGCCGCCATCCGCCGCCGCAACCTAGGTCTGGTCCTACGTCACATCGCCGACCACGGCCCCTGCGCCCGCACCGAGGTGGCCGCCGCCACCGGCCTGGCCCACGGATCCGTCACCGCCCTCGTCGCCGACCTCACCGACCGCGGTCTGCTCCGCGAGGACGACGCCCTGCGTTCCGGCACCCGCGGCCGCCCCGGCCGCCCGCTGCGCCTGGTCCCCGACCGTGCGGCCGTCGCCGCCATCCAGATCACCTCCGAACACCTGCGCATCGCCGTCGCCGACTTGGCAGGCGATGTGACGCGGCGCGAAACCGTGGCGCACGATCTCGCCCCGGGCACTCCCGAGGCCATGGCCGACCGCATAGCGGGTGTGATCGCCCGGCTCGCGGACGGTCCGGTGCTCGCCCGGGTCGTGGTGGCGATGGCCGGTCCGGTACGCGACGATGCGGCCCAAACCGTCGTGGTGGCACCGGATTTCGGCTGGATGGAACCCGTCCGCCTGCGTGAACTGATCACCGCGCGCCTGCCCGAGGTGTCCCCGGTGGTCGACGTGGTCAATGACGCGAACGCCGCCGCCCTGGCGGAATTCCACGCCCTGGAACGGGATTCGCGCGGCCTGGTGCTCATCGAGGCCGGCACCGGGATCGGCGGCGGCGTGGTGCTCGACGGTCGCATCCACACCGGCAGTCATGGCATCGCGGGAGAACCCGGCCACCTCCCGGTCGCGATGGACGGCCCGGACTGCGTCTGCGGCGCCCGCGGCTGCCTGGTCTGCTACGCGGGCCCGGAGTCCGTGTTCGAGGCGGCGGGTCTCGCCGATCTATTGCGGCAGCGGGGATTACGGAGCGCCGAAACGGAACTGCTGGCCCGGCTGCACCGCGACGACCCGCGCGCCACGGCCGCTCTGACGACCGCCGCCCGCGCCCTGGCCGCGGCCATCCTGTCCATCACCGCCCTGCTCGACGCCGACGAGGTCGTGCTCGGCGGGCTGCTCGCCGAATGGTATCCGTGGCTGGCCCCGACGATGGACGCCGATCTCGGCGGCCGCCGGGCCCTCGCCCCGGGTCTCGATCTCCGGATCTCACCGTCCACTCTCGGCGAGGACGGCATCGTGGCCGGTGCGCTCGGCTTCGCCCGGCGCGCAATCCTTTCCGATCCGGCGGTGGTCCCCGGACGGTGACGGCACCCCTCCGGCCGTCACCGCCCGTGCCGCCCCGGAGGGCGGCAGCACCAGGGAGGTCGCCGATCGGGCCGGCACCGGGGGTGTCCGGTGGCGGCGCATCGGCGCGGGGTTGGTCGCTGGTCGTATCGATCCCACAGCAGCACAACGACTTCGGGGAGGGTGAGGCCGAGTTCGGCGGCGCGCAGCTCGGCGAATTCGAGGGCCTGCTCGGGATCGGCGGGCGCGGGATCGCTGAGGATTTCGTCGAGCACCATGCCGCTGCGGGCCTGCTCGAAGGTGAGTAACCGGTTCGGGAGCCAGGAGAGCACCCAGGTGTCCGTGGGGAGTGTTGTGCGAACCGCGATCTCGGGCGTCTTGTCGCTGCGGACGGTCTCGGGGGTGATGTCGAGGGCCATGAGGTCGGACACCTCCTCAAATCTGGTTGTAGCACTAACGATACTTCAGGGCATCGATGGCAAAAAGTCAGAAGATTTGCTCATTGGAGATACTTGGTAAGCGAATTATGCTTACAACTAAGCGGTATCGATCGCGAGAGGGCTGGATATCGTAGATAGCAAGCACTTTGGCCGTCGACGGGCGTTCGATTGTCGAGTTCGATGCCGAACCGGTCGCGGTTCCACAAGCCAGCTATGGCCCTTTCGCCCGTTTAGCCTGGCTTGTAAAAGATTCCGGCGACTCTTGCAAGTCCTGCGATGGCGAAAATGACACACCGTGCTTAGGATGGGCATCGCATGACACGTCGGGGCAAAAGCGGAACATGATGGGAGACGAGCATGTCTGGCTCGGCTTCGGACGACGAGGTTATCGGCGCGACGGTCAAGCGACTGCGCCGGCAGCGTGGCCTCACCCAGGAGGCGCTGGCCCTGCGGGTCGGGTGCTCGCGCAGCCTGATTCAACAGATCGAGAACGGTAAACGTGTGCCACCGTCCGCGCAGCGCGAGAAGCTGAGCTGGGCGCTGGGGGAGCGGCTCCCCGGCGTCGACGACGAGACCGATGCCGACGAGGCGCTGCGCGATCTGCGGTTCCGATTCGAACAGCTGCTCGGCCGAAGCCCGGACATCGCCGATCGCGTCATCGGCCTCGGGCAGAGCCTGGTCGCGCTCGAGGACACCGGCGACGAACTCATTCCGCTCCGGGAGATCGCCGATCGGCAGCTGGACCGGGCCGAGGAGGTCGTGACCCAGATTCCGTCGGGCAGTGTCGTTGTGCGGGAGTGGAATACGGTCAACGACTGGCTTTCCGTGCTGGTCCGGGCGCAGCAGTCGATCTGCGCCATCCACTCCGCCGAACTGGGCGCCATCGGCGGCGACATCGGCGACGAATACCACCGCGCGATTCTCAGCAAGGCACGCTCCGGGGTGTCGGTGCAACGTGTCTACGTGCTCGACGACGTCGACAATGTGGTGCCGTACGCGGACAAACTCTGGCAGCAGGTCAAGGCGGGAGTCGAGACGATCCTGGTGAAGCGGGACTTCGCGCCCAACGCGCAGGGCATGCTCATCGTCGACGAAAGCTACGTGCTGGCCGGTGACTATGACTTCCGCCGCCGCGAGCGCGACTCCAGCCGCTTCTCCACACTGCGGCATGATGTGCAGGCCGCCCACCGCAAGTTCAACCACCTGCGGGAACTCCGGAGTTACGGAATGGCGCTGGTCGTCAACGATCTCGTGGAGAGTACGGGTTTGGTCGCGTTCGAGCGCCTGGACCAGCAGGACTGCCGTCCCCGATTCCACGCGGCCCTGCACCGCGCGTGGAACGACGAGGATCCGGGCACCGAGAGCGAACCCAGGTGAGCCGACCGGCCGTACCGCTGAACCCGCTCGACGTGGCGGACCGCTCCGATCAGCGGAAGCGAACCGCGCGGGTCCATCTCGACAATGCCAGCCGGTTTCCGGGGACCGAGGGCCGGATCCATCACGGGATCATCGACGCCTACCACGGCGAGACCGGGCTGCCTATGGCCGAGAACGCCGCGGCCGCGCTCAATTCGGCGTGGGCGGAGGTGATGACGGGTCATGGCGCGGCGTCGGGGGGAATGTTCGCCGATCAGGAAGACGGGCTGCCCTACGACAAGAAGCAGCCGCTGATCCTGCGACGGCTGGCGGCGGAGCGGTTGTTCGCGCGGATCGCGCAGCCCGCACCCGAAATGCCCGGCGTCGATATCGATCTCGCGGACGTGATCGTCAGCCCGTACTCGAGCATGGTGCTGCTGGAGGAGGCGATCGCCACGCTCGCCCGCCCGGGCGGGGTGCTGGTCTGCCCGGAGGGCTACTACAAGAGCGTGGCCGGGCACATCACCAAATACGGCCTGCGCATGGCGATCAGCCCGGTGACCGCCGACGACGACTTCCGGATCGACCCGGAGGCCCTGGCACGCACCCTGGAACACCATGCGGCACAGGGTGATCTGTGCGGGGTGTTGCTGACGCTGCCCGGCAATCCGGTGGTCGCCGACTACACGGTCGAGCAGCTGGTCGAGATCGGCCGGGTGCTCGTGGCCGCCGAGGTGCCGGTGATCTGCGATATGTCGTTCGATCTGCTGGTGGACGGGCATATTCCGATCGCTTCGATCGTGGTCCCGACCGAAGAGGGCCCGGTCCGGCTCTACGACCGGGTACTGACCATCACCGGAAACTCCAAGGCCTTCAACGCTTTCGGCCCGTGCAAACTGGGTGCGGCGTGCTCCGGGGACAGACAGTGGCTGGCCGCGATCCGGTCGCGGCTGCGGGTGGCGTTCCAGCGCGAGTCCACGCATCTGGCCCGTGCCACCATCGAGGGCACCTCCGAGGACTACCTGATCCAGAACCGCAAGATCCTCAGGGAGCGAATGGAATTCGCGCGCGAGCGGGTGGCCGGGGTCAACGCCCGATTCGGCACCGCGCTGCTGCGCCCGCTGGGCAGCAGCGACGGCATGTTCCTCACACTCGAATTCGACACCGAGGTCATGTCCGCGGCCGCCGTGCGCTCCAGCGCGGACCTCGAGGACCTGCTGCTCATGGCCGCGGGAGTCGACTGCGTCGCCCTGGACCGCACCGGCTCGCCGCGAATGGGCGTGCGGCTCAATGTGACCACGCCCCGGCGCGCCTCCGGCGACGCGGGCACCGACCTGGTCTCGGAGCTCTTCGACCGCATCGAGCGCCTGCTGCAACGCATCGACAGCGGCCTGACCTACTCCGGCGCACTACTGGAACGCCGCATCCCGGCCCGAACCCCACAGGTCACAACGGTAGGCGTGCTGCGCGAGACCGCCGCGGGCGAACTACGCGTCGCCGCCACACCCGAAGATGTGGCGACCTTGATCCGGCGCGGACTGCGGGTAGTCGTGGAGCAGGGCGCGGGCTGGCGAGCCGATTTCACCGATGCCGCGTATCGCGCCGCGGGCGCCTGCGTGGTGTCGGGCCCGGAATCGGTCTTCACCGCGTCCGACCTGGTGGCATGGGTGAAACCACCGGCGTACGAACTGGATTCGATGCCGATCCGCAGCGGCCAGCTGTTGTTCGGGTTCCAGGATCCGGTGCAGCGCAGCCGTGAGATCCACCGGCTGGGCAGGCAGGGGGTGGAGGCAGTGGCGTTCGAGCACCTGGCCCCGACCTCCGCGCCCCCGGCCTCGGCACTCGCGCCCCCGGCCCAAGTCCTTGCGCCCCAGACCCTTACACACACGCCCCCGGCCCAAGCCGATGCGCCCCCGGCCCAAGCCGATGCGTACACGCACCCGGCCCTGGGACACACGCCTAAGGCTCTTGCGCCCCCGGCCCAAGCCCGTGCGTATACGCCCTCGGCTCTTGCCTACACGGCCCCGACGCTCGCGCACCCGGCTGCGACCCTCGAGCGCGTGGCCTCGGGTGTCAGTGAGGCCGAACCGGATCCGTTGACGGCCATGAGCCGCATCGCCGGTGGCGTGGCGTATCGGGAGGGCCGGCAGCTCCTGCGTGCGCGACAGCCGGATTGCCCGGTGCGCGCCTTGGTCATCGGTTGCGGGCAGGCCGGGCTGGCGGCCCTCGATGCCGCGTCCGCCTGCGGTGACGCGCCCCCCACCGCGATCGGCAGCCGAATCGGACATCGAGCCGCCGCCTTGACGCATGGAGCGGGCGAGTTCCTGCTCGATCTGGGCCCGGACCAGGTCGCCGAGTACATTGCCGCGGTGCGGCCGAATCTGGTGATATGTGCTGCGGGACAACGGGGTACGCCCGCACCTGTGCTGCTGGACCTGCCCGCTCTGGCCGCGCTGCCACCCGGTGCGGTGGTGGTCGATCTGACCGCCAAGTCCGGCGGCAACAGCGCGGTGACGCGCGCCGATGGCACCGTGACGCTGGCCAATGACATCACGGTGCTCCACCGCTCCAACTTCCCCTCCGCGCGTCCTACGCTCGCGAGCCGCGCGTACGGCGCGGCCGCGACGGCCGCGATTCTCCGGTACAGCGCTGCGCAGGCGGGTGATTCATAGGGGCGGCAGCTCTTCCCATGCTTGTTCGAGCGCGTCGCGGAACAGTTGGCGGCAGTTGCTCGCATCGAGGTGGGCGAACTGTGAGAGTGGTTCGGCCGCGATCAGTTCGTTGACCCGGATGGCCTTTCGGCGTCGGCGCAGGGCGGCGAGTTTGTCGAAGCGGTCCAGTTGGAACTCGATATCCGGTTCGAGTGCTGAGATTCGGGTGGCTAGCCGGCCCTCGCGGAAGTTGTCGTATTCGCCTGAGACGGCGAGTCTTTCGTCTACGACCAGGAGCCCCTGGGCGTTGGGTGCGTGTGCGCGGTTGACCACCAGGTTGGTGATGCCGGCGCGGGTCAGCCCCCATAGGCGATCGACGTACGGCCATAGGTCCGCGATCGCGTCGATTACATAGATCCGGCGCATATCCAGTTTGGCTGCCCCGGTGCGGGCCGCGAGACGCATCATGGCGGCGTGGTACTCCTCGCCCGCCTCGCCGCCGATCGCCGCGAAGCCGGCGACATGCACCATCCGGACCGAGCGGGTGGCCTGCTCCAGCACCGTGCACCAGTCGGTGACGGTATTCCATTCCGGGACGCGCGCGATTCGCGAAGGCACCTGCGCCAGTAGGTTTTCGGCGCGATCCAGCTGTCGTAGCGCGATGGTCTGCAGGGGAGCCAGGTCCGGCCCGGCGGCGGACGCCGCGACGAGGCGGCGCGTGATGCGCAGGGCGTGTTCGGCCGCGTGCGGATCCTGACCCAGCAGCACATTGAAGGCCATGCGCAGGTTGTCGGCCCGGGCATCGGCGGTCTCCGCGGTGGAGACCGTGCGGCCGGTGGCGGGCAGGGCGACGCCGAGCACGGCGCTCAGGCTCTCCCGCAGTGGACGCTGGGGGATGCGCGCGCCGCTCTCGATCTGCTGGATCTGACTGCGGGAGCAGCTCACCCGGTCGGCGAGGGACTTCTGGGTCAGACCCCGTTCCTTGCGCAGTCGGCGGATCAGGTCACCGATCGGTTCCCCGACCGGATGCATGCGCGTCATTCCGGCCCCCTGCGCCGACACCGATGCTCCCAGTGTGTCACGAAAGCTTAGTTCGTGGCCGTGCCACCGACCAGACATCCGACGATTCGCGGCAGGGACAGAGCGCGGTCGCTTACCCGCAGCAAATGGCAAGGGACAGTGCGCAGCTCGGTGGATGCCACACGCGGTGATCCGCAAACTTTCGGTATCACACCGGAATTCGAGCGGGCGACAAGGCAGAGCGATGGCACTCCACATAACCGACCGATCCATCACCAGCGATCTCACCCCGGAGGCCGCGTACTTCGTGCCGGACCCCGGCGGCGGTGGGAAGTGGTTGCTGACCTGGTTTCCGGACCGGCTCCTGACCCGCGAGCAGGCCATCGACGGCATGACCCTGGACGAACTGCTCAGCGATCCGCGCGCCGACGCCACCACGGTGGCGAGTGCGGCGGCGGTGTACGCGAACTCCCTGGGCATGGAACTGGCCGATGTGCTGGTCCGGCTCTACACCCGGGCGGTCGAGCGGGACCGGCGTTCGACCCGGCGCACCCGCGGTCCGCGCCGCCACGGCCCGAGGCGCACGAGAGACGGTGTCCCACAATGGTTTCTGCTCTTCTGCGCCACGGTCTCGGCCATGCTGGCCCGCACCCTCTACGCCGTCGTGATCCTGCCCTCGCTGTCCTTCGTGCTGGCGGCCCTGCTGACCGCGCGTGTCGCCTGAGATTCGCTGGATTCGGGCCCGGAGGTGGTTCGATGGGGACATGGAACTGCGCCAGGATCTGGGTGGGACTGTCGACGGGCTGATGCCCGAGTTGAAGGGGCTGCTCGAGCAGCTGGTGGGGATACCATCCATCGCGTTCCCGGACTATCCGAAGGAGAACGTCCAGCGCGCCCACGACCTGGTCGCCGAGGAGTTGCGGAAGTCGGGTGTGGGGGAGATTCAGGTATTGAATCTGCCGGATACCTCGCCGGTGATCTACGGGCGGATCCCGGCTCCCGACGGCGCGCCGACGGTACTGCTCTACGGGCATTACGACGTGCAGCCCTCCGGGGACGAAAAGCTTTGGAACACACCACCGTTCACGGCCACCGAGAAGGATGGCGCGATCTACGGCCGCGGGGCCGCGGACTGCAAGGCCAATGTGGTGGCGCACATCGGCGCGCTGCGGGCCTTCGGCGGGAAGCCGCCGGTGGGCGTGACGGTGGTGATCGAAGGCCAGGAGGAGTACGGGTCGGTCTTCGACGACTATCCGGCGGAGAAGCCGGAACTATTCCAGGCCGATGCGCTGCTCATCTGCGACGCGGGCAATATCCGGGCGGGACAGCCGACGCTGGTGACCGCGCTGCGCGGGGTGGCGGATGTGTTCGTGGAGGTGCGCACGCTGGCCGCGCCGGTGCATTCCGGGCAGTTCGGCGGCGCCGCGCCGGATGCGTTGCTGGCCTTGATCTCCGCGCTGTCCACGCTGCACGACGCCGACGGAAACGTGGCGGTGCCGGGGCTGCGGCGCGACAAGTGGCAGGGCGCGAACTACACCGACAAGGAATTCGCCGAGGTGACCGGCATGGCGCCCGGCATGCCGCTGCTCGGCACCGGACCCATCGGCGAGCGCATCTGGTACGGCCCCGCCATCACCGTCATCGGCTTGGACGCGCCGCCGACGAAAACCGCTGCCTCGGCGGTGGTTCCGTACGCGAAGGCGTATCTGAACGTGCGCGTGCATCCGGAACAGGATCCGGCCGAGGGACAGCGGGCGGTCATCGAGCATCTGAAGAAGGTCAAGCCGTACGGGATCGAGCTGGAGGTGACCGGCGGTGATGTCGGCGCCGGATTCGCCGCCGGCACCAGCGGTCCCGCGTACGCGGCCATGGGGGAGGCGATGAAGAAGGCGTGGGGTGTCGATGCCATCGACTCGGCCATGGGCGGATCCATTCCGCTCACCAATTCGATGGCCGCGGCCAATCCGAACTCCGAGGTGCTCATGCTCGGCGTCGAGGATTCCAAGTGCAATATGCACGGCTTCAACGAGCGGGTGCTGGTGAGCGAACTGCGGAATGTGGCGCTCGCCGAGGCCGAATTCTTCCAACTCTTCGCGGACAGGATGCGCAAGTGACCGACGCCGGGACGATCGACGCCGAGCCGAAACCCGCACCGCACAAGAAGAAGCGGGCGTTCCCGTCCACCTACACGATTCTCGCGGGCGTCACCCTCGCGGTGTGGCTGGCGGCCTTCGTGATTCCGCCGGGCGCCTACGATTCGGACGCCGACGGGCATCCGATCGCGGGCTCGTACCACCGCATCGAGGATGCGAAGAGCTTCGGTGCGCGGGTGCGGGATCTGTTCCTGGCTCCGGTCAACGGCCTGTACGGCATTCAGGACGACAAGACCGGACAGGTCGCCCCCGATGTGTCGGGCTCGCTCTACGGTGCGGCCGCGGTGTTCCTGTTCGTGCTCGCGGTGGGCGCCTTCATCACCGTCGCCTTCGCGACCGGCGCGCTCGACAGCGGCATCGGGCGGCTGGCGTTCAAGCTGCGCAACAAGTCGTATCTGCTGATCGTCGGCATCATGGTGGTGTTCGCCATCGCGGGCACCGTGGAGGGTTTCGCCGAGGAGACGCTGGGCTTCTACGCCCTGCTGGTGCCCTTGACCCTGGCGCTGGGCTACGACCGGATGACGGCGGTGGGTGCGATCATCGCCGGTGCGGGCATCGGTGTGCTGTGTTCGACCGTGAACCCCTTCGCCACGGGCACGGCGTCGTCGGCGGCAGGGGTGGCGCTCGGTGACGGCATCGTGCTGCGGCTGGCCATGCTGGTGGTGCTGACCGCGGTGACGGTCGCGTACGTGGTCTGGTACGCCCGCCGCGTCAAGGCCGATCCCGACAAGTCCTGGTCCGGTTGGCAACCCGGGGACCGCGATGTGAAAGCCGATGAGCACGAACCGGATCCGATGACCTCGCGGCAGATCGCGGTGGTGTGGCTGGTCGGCCTCACCTTCGCGTTCATGATCTTCGCGGTCATTCCGTGGGGCACGGTCGTCAACGGGCAGGGCGCGAAACCCTTCGCGTGGGAACTGGGTTGGAGCTTCTCCGAGCTGACGGCGCTGTTCCTGGTGGGCGCGGTGGTGGTGGGCCTGGCCGGTGGGCTGGGCGAGGGGAAGATGTCGGAGAACATCGGCAAGGGGTTCAGTGATTTCGTCGGCGCGGGCATCGTGATCGTGCTGGCCCGCGGCGTCACGGTCATCATGAACAACACCCAGATCACCAGCACGGTGCTGCACGCGCTGGAGGGCGTGGTGTCGGGTACCTCGTCGGCGGTGTTCGCGGTCGGCGTCTTCCTGGTGAACGTGCCGCTGGCGTTCCTCATCCCGTCCACCTCCGGGCATGCCACACTGGCGATGCCGATCATGGCTCCGCTGGCCGACTTCGCCCATGTGCCAAGGTCTTTGGTGGTGACGGGCTGGCAGTCGGCGTCGGGCTGGGCGAACCTGGTCACTCCGACCACCGCGGTGGTCACCGGTGGTATCGCCCTGGCCAAGGTGCGCTACGACCGCTACGTGAAGTTCATCGCCCCGCTGATGGCGATCCTGTTCGTGCTGATCTGCGTGTTCCTGGCCGTCGCGGCGTGGATCGGTTAGGTGCCGGGAAACTTCCTTCCGGTGAACTGGGTCCAGCACTGCGCGAGATAGAACTCCATATCGATGGACGGATCGATGAGCCAACGCGACTGCAGGCCGTCGGCCAGGGCCATGAAGGCGGTGGCCATGACCTCGGGATCGACGCTCTCGGGGACGTGGCCGCCGCGCTGCATGCCGCGCAGCAGTTCGGCGAATCCGGCGGTGCCGCGTTCGTAGTGCTCGCGCATGAACTCGTGGGCGGGATGGCGGGTGTCGGCGGCGGCGGCCTGCATATGGGTGAACAACTCGATCAGGCCCGGCACCCGGGTATTGCGGCGAATGATCTCGACCAGGATTTCGGGACCGGGGTTGTCGAGGACGGCCGCGTCGATCTCGTTGCGCTTGCGCAGCACCGCGACGAACAGCTCCTCCTTGGAGCCGAAATAGTGCAGCAGCCCGCTCTGGCTCAGTCCCACCGCCTCGGCCAGTTCGGCCACCGAGGTCGCGAGGAAGCCGCGTTCGGAAATCGTGCGCAGGGCGGCCTCGAGGATCTGCTCCCGCCGCTCGATGCCTTTTCCGTAGGGTCCGCGTTTCGCCACTGGGAAAGTCTAAGGCTCCTCTGAGAGTTGCTTGTCCTCCAAAACCGTGGACTGTACGGTTTTCGTCATGGGATCCCGCCGCCGTAACCTCAGCCTGGCCGTGCTGGCCGCTGCCGCCGCCCTGACCGCGACCGCCGCCCCCGCCCTCGCCCGCCCGGAACCGCCCGCGCGGATCGATCCGATGGGACCGGATTTCCTCTGGGGTGTGGCGGCCTCGGGTTTCCAGTCCGAAGGGCATGCGCCGGACAGCAATTGGTCGCGGTACGTCGCCTCGGGGAAAACCCAGGATCCGTACCGGGATTCGATCGACTTCTATGACCGGTACCTCTCGGATATCCAGCTGGCCAAGGGGCTGGGTGTGAAGGTGTACCGGATCGGCATCGAGTGGGCGCGCGTGCAGCCACAGCCCGGTGTGTGGGACGAGGACGGACTGCGCTTCTACGACAAGGTGATCGGTGCGATCGAGGCCGCGGGCATGCGGCCCATGCTTACCCTGGATCACTGGGTCTTCCCGGGCTGGGAAGTCGATCGGGGCGGATGGAACAACGCGGGAATGGTCGACGACTGGCTGGCCAATGCCCGCAAGATCGTGGACCGCTTCGCCGCCGGCAATCCGCTGTGGGTCACGTTCAACGAGCCGGCCGCCTACATGGTCAACGAGGTCCGGCTCGGCGATCTCCCCGCCACCGCGGTGCCGGTCATGCAGGATCGAATCGCGCAGGCGCACAATGCCATTTACGACTACATCCACCAGGTGCAGCCGGGCGCGATGGTGACCAGCAATGTCGCCTACGTTCCGACCGCCGATGACGTGGTGAACGGTCCGCTCATCGGAAAGATCGCGGCCAAGCTGGATTACATCGGCATCGACTACTACTACGGGGCTTCCCCCGACGCCCCGCGCTCGTTCAGCGTCACCGACATGTGGAACAACCCCTTGCAGGCCGAGGGCATCTACTATGCGCTGGACCACTATTCGCGCGCCTTCCCCGGTAAGCCGCTCTACATTGTCGAGAACGGCATGCCCACCGAGAACGGCAAGCCCCGCGCCGACGGCTACACCCGCGCCGACGACCTGCGCGACACCGTCTACTGGGTGCAGCGCGCCAAGGCCGACGGCATGAACGTCATCGGCTACAACTACTGGAGCCTCACCGACAACTACGAATGGGGCTCCTACACACCGCGTTTCGGGCTCTACACGGTCGACGTTCTGACCGACCCCACCCTCACCCGCCGCCCCACCGACGCCGTCCCGGCCTACACCGACATCACCCGCGACGGCGGCGTCCCGGCCGATTACCGTCCGACCCGCGACCCGAAGCCGTGCTCCCTCGTCGACGCCCTGGCCAGCTGCACCGACCCGGTGACCGTGCCCCGCTAGACCACCCGGCGGCCCGCCGGATCGGCCCGCAGGACGCCCGGGGTGTTCGAGAGCTTCCCCTCGAACACCCGATCCCGCGTATCGGGCGTCGTCCCACTGCGGCCCGATCCGGCGGGCGACTCCTCCGGGCGTGGTCATAGTCCGGTTCTATGGGTGCATTGGAATGGGGTGTCTACCAGCGTCTTCTCGTCGGGTGAAAAGTAAGGGGTGACCGAATCCCCGACGAAATCAGGACACCATGTACACCCTCCTCTTCGCTCTCATCCTGCTGTGTGTGGTGGCGGTGGTACGCGGCTGGCCGCGGGGCTATGCGATGGGTTTGTGCTCGGCGACCCTGGCCCTGTCGGTGCTCGCTTTCCTCCCCCACGTCATCGATCACTCGTTCGTCCTCGACCTGTGACCACCACCTCAGGAGCTGATCTCATGACCACCCTCACCGCCTCCACCCGGGTCACCACCGATGCCCCCGCACTCTCGAACAAGCTCGGCCTCTGGTTCGCCCACGCCTACGTGCTCGGCATGTGCGCCACCCTGCTCGGCGCCTACACCTTCCAGTTCGCGCTGTGGGAGTACCCCTGCCCCATGTGCCTGCTGCAGCGAATGTTCTTCCTGCTCAGCGCCATCGGCCCCGCCTACATCATCGTCCGCTCGCGGACCGGGTCGGTGACCACCCGGGAGTTCGCCTCCGGCTGGGGCTGGGCCGTCATGGCCGCCATCCTCGGCAGCTTCGTCTCCGGAGCCCAGGTGCTCATGCACATCGTGCCCCCGGATCCCGGCTACGCCGGCGCCCTGTTCGGCCTGCACCTCTACACCTGGGCCTTCATCACCTTCGTGATGGCCGTGCTCGCCGCCGGAATCGTGCTCTTCCTGGCCGCTTTCAGCGAACCCGGCCGGGTGAGCGCCACCTCGACCGCCCTGCGCCGGGCCGCCGGGATCACCCCGGCCGTGTTGCTCACCTTCGCCGCCACCAACCTGATCGCCTGCTTCTTCCTGCAGGGTCTGCACTGGAAGATGACCGGTGATCCCACCGGCTACCAGTTCTTCACCGATCTGGGCTGGTAAGCACAAAATCCGCCCGCCGACTCCGGAAACCGGTGTCGGCGGGCGGATTTCGCGTGTGTGCGGCCGGGCGCTCAGCGCAGCGCGGGGATGACCTCGCGCTCGAACAGCTCCACGCCGGAAGTGTCGTAGGCGGTCTCGGGGAAGTAGTGGATGGAGTACCCCAGCCCCAGATCCTTGACCTGCGAGAGCCGTTCGACGATCTGCTCGGGCGTGCCGACGGCGGGGGAGTTGCGGAACAGATCCTTGACATGCTGAGCCGCGCCCTCGGCCCCGGTGAACGGGGTCAGCCGCGCCTCGAGCTCGGTCAGCCGCTCCTGCACCTCACCCTCGGTCGCGCCGACCAGCGTATTGAAGTTCGAGCTGCGGGTGATGGCGTCGAAATCGGTTCCGACCGCGGCACAGTGGCCGCGCAGCAGCTCCGACTTCTGCGCGAAGGTCTCCGGATCGCCCGCGAAGTTGGTGTACTGCGCGTACTTCGCCGCGATCCGCAGCGTCACCTTCTCGCCGCCGCCCGCGATCCAGATCGGAATCCCGCCCTCCTGCAAGGGAAGCGGGCGCACGATCGCGCCGTCGACCTGGTAGTACTTGCCGTCGAGGGTGGCCTTGCCGGTGGTCCAGGCCTGCTTGAAGATCTGCACGCCCTCGTCGAGTCGGCCCAATCGCACACCGGCGGAGGGGAATCCGTACCCGTAGGCCCGCCACTCGTGCTCGTACCAGCCGCCGCCGATGCCCATTTCCACGCGCCCGCCGGAGATGAGATCCACGGTGGCCGCGACCTTGGCCAGGTAGGCCGGATCGCGGTAGCTCATGGCGGTGCACATCTGTCCCAGGCGAATTCGCGAGGTGCTCGCCGCGAACGCGGACATGAGCGACCATGCCTCGTGGGTGGCCTCCTCGGTCGGCACCGGCACGGTGTGGAAGTGGTCGTAGACCCACAGTGATTCCCACGCGTCGCCGGAGTCGGCCCGCCGGGCCAGGTCTCGCATCACTCCCCATTGCGCCGCCGGGTCGATGCCGACCAGATCGAGCCGCCAGCCCTGCGGGACGAAGATGCCGAAACGCACTAGATGTCTCCTCTGTTCGAGTTCGGTGTGGTCACCTGGCCGAGGTCGGCCGGGCCGAGCACCTTGCGCAGCGCAGCGGCCACGGTCTCGAGTTCGGCCCTGTCCAGTCTGCCCCCGAAGCGCGCCTCGATGCCCGCGAGATAGTGCGGCGCGGCCTCCCGGAGCCGACGCCGGCCCGTATCGGTAATTCTCACGAACGCCGACCGCCCGTCATCGGGATTGGATTCACGCCGCACCAAACCGTGCGACTCCATCTCGGTGACCAGCCGGCTGACCCGCGTGCGGCTGAGCACCACGCGCTCGCCCAGGTCGCTCATCCGGAGCCGGTGCGGCCCATCGAGTTCCAGCAGGACGTCGTACCAGCTCAGCGGCAGTCCGGTGGTCCGGCGCAATTCGGCGTCGAGTTCGGGCACGAGTTTGGCGTGGACCTGCAGCAGGGCGGCCCAGGCGTGGACGGCCGGATGGGATCGGGATGCGGACACCGCCCCATCATAACCAGTTGCGTGCGCGCGCACGTAAGTAGTAGCGTGCACACGCACACATTTTTGTGCGCTATCTGTTCGATCTGATGTTCCGAAGGGAAATCCCATGACCGCACTCATCACCCGCGACGAGCTCGCCAAGGAAATCGAAGCCGGATCGGTGATCGTGCTCGACACCCTCGGCGGCGACTACTACGCCAAGGCGCACCTCCCCGGCGCCCTCGCCCTGGTCGAAGCCGACGTGGAAACCCGAGCCCCCCAACTGCTCCCGGACCTGAACGCGGCCATCGTCACCTACTGCTCCAACCCGGCCTGCGCCAACAGCCAGTTCGTCGCCACCAAGCTCGAGCAGCTCGGCTACACGAACGTCCGCAAATACCGTGAGGGCATCCAGGATTGGACCGAAGCGGGCCTGCCGATCGAGAACTGATCGCGGGCGAGCCGCTCCCTGTCGCGGTCCGCGCCGGGTATCAGGTACTCAGTCGCGGACCGTGATCGAGAGGCGGGGGCGGGTGGGGTTGTCGGGGGAGACCCGCTCCCAGACCGCGTCGAGCATGGGGGCGAGGAGGAGTTCGCCGAATTGGCGCAGGAGGACCGCGACGATCTGGGCGGATTCGGGTTTGTCGGTGGAGGCGAGGCCGGCCTCGCGGAGTCCGGCGACCTCGTTGCGGGTCAACTCCACCACGGCGTCGAGCAGGTGGAGGCGGGTCTCGGACGGTTCGAGCAGCGAGCGGCGGATGTAGTTCACGACCGCCGGATTCTCCTGCAGCATCTTGCGAACCGCCTCGTCGCGGGCCGCGGCCACCTCGGCGGGAGTGCCGGTCGGGGGAACCGAGGCGACGGTGGTGGCGAAGTAGTCCACGACCAGCTTGTCGACCGCGTCGCGCAGCCCGTCCTTGGTCTTGAAGTGGTGCTGGACCAGACCGAGGGTGACGCCGGCCTCGGCGGCGACCGCGCGCAGCGAGACCCGGGAGTCGCCGTACTGGGCGAAGAGGTCCATTGCCGCATTGCGAATGCGCGCCTTCGCGGTCAGGTCCTCATTGGTGGCCCGTGGATTCAGCATCGCCCCTCAGTTCGTTCGATCCGCCGATTCTATGGCTCGACCGGACGGGACCGGCCGACGATGCCCAGGCACAGCGCGCACGCGGCGGCCAGCACACCGAACATGGCCGGATAGCCGATGCCGGTTCCGTCGTGGCAGACCGCCATGACGGCCGGGACGCCGAAGCCCAGGTAGCTGACCGCGTAGAAGACGGCGGTCAGGCCGGCGAGATCGTCGGGGCGGGCCATGCGCTCGATCTCCAGCAGGCCCGCGACCAGGCCGCTGCCGAAGCCCATGCCCAGGGCGATGGCGGTGAGCACGGTCAGCCACATGGTCAGGGTGGCGGCCGCGGCGGCGGCCAGGAGCATTCCGGTGATGACCAGGGTCAGCGAGAGGGCGGGCAGGCGCAGCGAGCCGGGCCGGTCGATGCGGCGCGCGACCGACTGGATGCCGAAGCCGCAACCCAGGGTGACGACGGTGATGAAGGCGGAGAAGGCGATCGGTGCGCCGTGTACCTTGGGCATCATCAGGGTGGGCATGATCGCGTAGGCGACGGCCGACGAGGTGAACAGCCACAGGCACACCGGCAGGGCCACGGTGCGGAAGCGATGGTGCGCGGCGGCCGGAACCTTCAGATCGTCCAGCAGGCGGCCCGGGTTCGGCTGCGGGGCAGTGGTTTCCGGGGCTCGGAAGAGCCAGACCGCGGCCAGCACGCACAGGGTCACATTGATCAGATAGGCGAAGGTGTCGGGCCACGGCGCCCACTGCGCCAGCACTCCGGCCACGCCCGCGCCGATGCCGAAGCCGCCGGTGAGGCTCATGGCCGAGCGGCGAGCGCCGGTGCCGGACACGGTTTCTCCGGTGTAGGGCGGCTGCGAGAGTTCCTTGAGCCAGCTCGAGCCCACCGCCATGGCCAGGCCCAGGGCGATGCCGCAGAGCACGCGTCCCGCGGAAAGCATGGGGACCGAAGCGGATCCGAAGGCCAGCAGGGTCGAGCCGAGCGCCGCGATCACCGGTGCGGGGCGCATGAGCGGGCGGCGGCCGAAGCGGTCGGACAGCGGTCCGCCGATGAGCAGCGCCGGGATGATGCCCAGCACGTATTCGAACAGCAGCAGGTCCACGGTGGCGACGGACAGGCCGTCGCGCTTGTACATCACCAGCAGGGGAGTGAATTCGTTTCCGCCCCAGGCGATCGCGAAGATCGCGGCCGAGACGCCCAGCCACGCCTTGGGATGGGTGCCGATGCTTCGTAGCGGGGTGCCGACCGATGTCAGCGTCGCCATCACAGTCCTCTCAGGGTCACGCCGTGCACGTGGGTCAGGTGCTCGGCGAGTGCTTCGGCGAAACCGGCGGCGTCGGCGGCTTCGATCAGGTTCGTGAGTCGGGTGTGCTGCTCGATGATTCGCTCCGGGTTGGTCTCGCCCCGGTGCAGCGCAACGCTGTTCATGCGGCGCTGGCGCTCGCGCAGCGAGTCGTAGAAGCCGGTCAGCAGCGGGTTGTCGGCGGCCACCACGTACTCGCGATGGAAATCGGCGTCCACGATGGCGAATTCGTCGAGATCGCCCGCGTCGGCGAGATCGCGCTGGCGGTCGAGGGATTCGCGCAGCCGGGGGATCAGCCCCGCCCGGGCGATGCGGGTGAGTGCGTCGACCGCACCGGTCTCCACGATGTAGCGGGCATGGATCACATGCTCGGCCTCGTGCGAGGGGACGGGCACCACGAGCGCGCCGCGCTTGGGGTACAGCCGCATCCAGCCCTCGGTTTCCAGGCGCAGGAACGCCTCGCGCACGGGGGTGCGGGAGGTGCCGAGTTCGCCGGCAATCTCGTTCTCGCTGACCAGCTCGCCGCCCGGCAGGTCGCCGCTGAGGATGCGTTCCTTGATCTCGTGGTAGGCCCGCTCGGCAGCCGAATACGTCTTGGACACAACTTGCATACTAGATGGGTCGTAGGATGATTTGCTCGGATGTGGCCGGGTTCACGCGCTCTGTCAATTTCGAAAGAAGCGCTGAGGGAGTTGCGCCACAACCCTCTCAACCGCAATGATTCATCTTGTTGGCACTACGTCAGTAAGTAGGCCGTATCCAGGCTCTGCCTATCGAAGGACATGGAGGTCCGCATGGCGAACGACGCCCCGCCGCTGAACGAGGTCGTGAACGGTGGATTGGAATTCACGATTCCGGTGGCGCACAAGATGGGCGTGCGCGCCGAAGAGGTGCGCCCCGGCTTCGCGGCCACCTCGGTGCCGATCGAGGGCAATGGCAATCACTTCGGCGTGATGTACGCCGGGGTGCTGTTCACCGTCGCCGAGGTGCTCGGCGGCGCGCTGGCCATCGCGAGCTTCGACACCAGCAAGTACTTCCCGCTGGTGAAGGATCTGCGGATCACCTTCCGCAAGCCCGCGGCCACCGATGTGCGGGCCGAGGCGTCGCTGTCGGCCGAGGAGATCGCGCGGATCGCCGACGAGGCCGAGGCCAAGGGGAAGGCCGACTACACGCTCAAGGCCGTCGTGACCGACGCCAACGGTGTGGTCGTCGTCGAGACCGAGGGGCTGTACCAGCTGCGCGCCCACGGCAAGTGAGCCTGCGGCACACAGCGTTTTCGATGCGCACGGCGCGTTGAAATGATCGAGCCCCGGGAGAAGTCCCGGGGCTCAGTCGTTGTCGTGACCACTCAGGCGACGATGATCCAGCCCTTGCAGCCGGTTCCGGCGCTGCCCGGCCACTCCGATCCCGACACCTCGAACGGGATGGCGCCCGGCATCGGGCTGCCCAGATCGATCCTGGTGGTCTGGGCGCCATAGGTATCCGGCAGCGGCGTGCGCTGCCCGTTCATATCGATCTTGGCGTCGTCGGTGAAGTTGTTGGAGGTGGTGATCTCCAGCGTGGTGGGCGTGAACGAGTGCGCCATCAGCGTGGTCTGGCCGCACTTGCCCTTGGCGTAGTCGAGCGTGATCTTCTGCGAGCCCGCGTCGGCGGCGGACGCGGGTGCGGCGAGGCCACCGGACACGGCACACGCGAGCGCGGCCAGGGCGGCACGGCGGAGATACACGGTCTTCACGAACAAACCCCTTTCCTATGGTCACGGCTGTAGAGACCCCCCGATCGACGACGATCATGCCACGGTCAGCGCACCCGGAGCGGCAGGTTGCGGTGGCGGCGCACCAGGATGCTCGGAAACCACTGCGGCGGGGCGTCTTCGACGAGGGTGAACGTCGTGGTGCGGTCGAGCAGGGCGGTCAGGGCGGCGGTGGCCTCCAGCTTGGCCAGGGCCGAGCCGATGCAGAAGTGGATACCGCGGCCGAAGGCGAGATTGTTCGCGCCGCTGCGGCGGTCCAGATCGAGGGCGTCGGGATCGGTGAAGCGGGCCGGGTCCCGATTGGCCGCGCCCCACGACAGCAGGAGATGGCTTCCCGCGGGAATCGCGGTGTCGCCCAGCACGGTATCGGTGGTGACGTGCCGATGATGGCCGCGGAAGGGTGATTCCAGGCGCAGGGCCTCGTCGAGGAAGGCGGGTAGCAGTCCGGGTTCACGGCGCAATTCGTCCTGGAGATCCGGGTGAGTGGCGAGCAGACGGGCGGCGTTGGCGATCAGGCCGGCGGTGGATTCGCCGCCCGCGCCGACGAGTTGGAGCAGGATGAGCACCGCGACGGGATCGGTGATCTCGCCGGTGCGGCAGGCCTGCGACAGTACGCCCAGCAGGTCTTCGCTCGGGTTCTGGTGAGCCTCACGGAGTTTGGTGAACAGGTACGCCGCCAGATCGGTGGTGGTCGCCGCGAGCTGTGCGAACCGGTCGGCATCCGCCAGGCCGCCCAGCATCTCGGTGCTGTCGTAGGCCCAGGAAAGCAGTTGCGGCACATCGGCATCCGGCAGACCGATGATGTCGGCGACCAGGGCCAGGGGGAGCCGGTCGGCCATGCCCTTCGCCCATTCGATGCGGTCGCCGTGCAGCTCCTGTGCCCAGAGCCGGTCCACCAGGTCGCGGGCGGTCGGGCCGAGCTCGCGAATCCGCCTGGCCAGCAGCGGCTGTACGAGTTTGCGCTGCGCCTGATGGCTCGGATCGTCCGCGGTGGCCAGCACGTGGATGGCCTGTCCGCCGCCGTCCATATCGAAGGTGGCGGGCGGGCTATCCGGCCGCCGTTGCAGCGCGCCAGTGAGATGCGAGGAGAAGTCTTCGACCCGAGTCACCGCCTCGGTCACCAGATCCCACGATGTCACCAGGTAGAAGTCGGTGCCCGGGAGGCGGTACACGGGCGCGTGCTCGCGCAGCCTGCGATACAGCGGGTAGGGGTCGTCGAGGTGTGCGGGATCGAAGAGGTCGAGGGCATCGGGTGAGTGCAGCGTCATCGCGGGATCCCAACTGTGGAAGGTCTCGTGGGCCCACGGTTTCCGGCGCTGAATCGACTGTCAACGACCGTCTCACGGTGAGACAGTATTCGGCTTCCGCCTCATGCCTATGCTGCGGTTTCGCGCCCGTGGCGAGACTCCGGACCGTGCTCAGAACCGGCCGACTAGTATCGAACGCCTACGCGAAACGCTGCTGGCCTCAGGAGGCTCGGGTGATCGTGCGCAACCGGAAGTGGGCGGGACGAGGGGCCGGAGCGGTGATCGCGCTGGTGGCCATGCTGGTCATGGCTTTCGCGGTGGGCGGCTCGCCCGCGTATGCCGCGGCGCCCGATATCGTCGCCATCGACAGTGGCGGTCTGCACGGCGTCGTGACGCGGAACTACCGACTGTTCAACGGAATCCCTTATGCCGCACCGCCCGTCGGATCGCTGCGCTGGCGTGCGCCGCAACCCGTGCCGCCGTGGCCCGGTGTCCGGGAGGCTCGCGACGCGGGCCCGAACTGCCCGCAAGCGACCGGTCTGGGCGGCCTGCGCTCGACCACCGAGGACTGCCTCTACCTGAATGTCTGGACCCCGCCCACCCTGCCCGCCGACGGCCGCGGGCTGCCGGTCATGGTGTGGATTCACGGCGGCAGTCTGCAGGTCGGCGCCGGAAGCATGTACGGCGCAGCGCCTTTGGTGTCGCAGCCGGACGGCGACGCCATCGTGGTCACCCTCAACTACCGGCTCGGCGCGCTCGGGTTCCTGGCCGCCTCGGCGCTGGACGAGGGGGAGGGGGCGGGCGATTACGGGCTGATGGACCAGCAGGCCGCACTGCGCTGGGTGCAGCGCAATATCGCGGCCTTCGGCGGTGACCCGAACCGGGTGACCGTGGATGGTGAATCGGCGGGCGGCATTTCGATCTGCGCCCACATGGCCACGCCGAGTTCGGCCGGGTTGTTCCAGGCCGCCATGCTCCAGAGCGGCCCGTGCCTCGCGCAGTCGCTGCCAGAGGCCAAGGCGGCGGGCGATGCCTGGGCGGCCGGAGTCGGTTGCGCCGGACCGGATTCCGCCGACTGCCTGCGCGGCCTCTCACCCGACGTGCTGGTGGACCGCGCGCCGGAATCGGCGAGTGTGGTGTACGGCAACAGCTTTCTCCCCAGGAGTCCGGTGGCGGAGCTGAAAGCCGGTCGAATGATGCAGGTTCCCACCTTCATCGGCTCGAACCACGACGAAATGGCTCTATGGGTCTGGATGCGATACGGCAACCCGCTCGGCGCCCGACTCGAAGCCTCGGCCTACCCCGCCGTCCTCGAGACCCAACTGAGCCTCGGTCGAAGTGAGGTCGACCGCGTCCTCCAGGAGTACCCCCTCTCCGCCTACGCCCAGCCCGCCCTGGCCCTGACCCGAGCCTGGACCGACAAGGTCGTCTGCAACGTCATCGACCAGATCGCCGACTTCAGCCGCCAAAACCCCACCTACGCCTACCAATTCGACGACCCCGCCCCGCTCGCCCCACCCAGCACCTTCCCCATGGGCGCCTACCACGCCGCCGAACTCCCCTCCCTGTTCGACCTGACCCAACTGGGCACCCTCCTCCCCACCGTCATGACCCCCGACCAGCAACGCCTCGCCTCCGAAATGCGCCGCTACTGGACCCGCTTCATCGTCTCCAACACCCCCGATCCCCAAGGCCTACAACCCATCCCGCGATACTCCCCATCAGCCCCGACCCACCTCTCCCTCCGCCCCACCGGCAACCAACTCTCCGACACCTTCGCCACCGACCATCGCTGCGCCTTCTGGGCCGGGTTTAACGAATAGAGTCCGCAAAACGAAAGATCCGGTAGTTGTCTGTCAGGGGAAGGGACATTCCATGAAGAGGATCTTCGGCATCGTCAGCGCAGTCGCCGCACTGTCACTGGTAGCGGCCTGCCAGGACGACGGATCGACCAAGGCCCCAGCCTCCTCGCCGCAAACCTCGGCGACTCTGGCCCCACCGGAATCAACCCAACCCCCCGCCACCCAGCAGTCGCCGACTCCTACCCGCCCCACCGGCGACACCGCCCCCGCCACCGCCGGAAACGGCAAATGCGTAGACCTGAAATCCCCCGTAGTCACCGCCGCTCTCGCCAAACTCGGCCCCGGCGTAGGCGGCGAAAACTACACCCCCGAATCCGCCACCGAAGCCGCCGTAGGCTCCTGCCCCTCCCTCCTCTGGGTCCTGGCCGCCACCCCCCACGGCACCGCCAGCTCCCCCTGGCACGTCCTCCTCTTCAACAACGCCGGATACCTCGGTACCGCCACCAAGAAGGCAACCTCCTACACCCAGGTAGTCGGCTCCGCCGACCGCACCGTCCAAATCCAATACCGCTGGCTAGCAACCAACGACCCCAGCTGCTGCCCCTCCGGCGGCCCAACCACCATCACCCTCACCCTGGGCGCAGACGGCCACACCGTCACCCCAGACCGCGACTTCCCCAAGGAAGTAACCGACCCGAGCAAGTAACCAAAGTTCAACCCGCGACAAAAGGCTCATCGGTTCGCCCGCTACTGCAGGACGCGATTGAGTTTGCGGACGAAGCGGGGCAGGTGGGGGTCGGTCTCCGGGAATCCTTCCGGGTTGAGGTCCCACCATTGGCCGCCGTCGAATTCGGTTGGGTCGAGGGGGTATTGGTGGGTGCGGGTGCCGCGGATCAGGTACCAGAGGGATATGTCGATGTGGCCGGCGGTGCGGCCGACGGTGGTTGTGCGGGTGAGGAAGAGTGGATCCTCGCCCACCACATCGAAATTGGGGTCGATGCGAAGTTCCTCGACGGCCTCGCGGCGTGCGGTCGTCAGTGGGTGCTCGCCGGGCTCCACGTGGCCGCCCATCGGTAGATGCAGGCCCGCCAGCCGATGCTGACCCAGGAAGATCCCACGCTCGGTGGGATCGACCAACACCACGTAGGACACCAGGTGCGGTGACGGAGTGGCCGGTTTGGCGCGGCGGAAGATGTCGTCGGTGGAGCCCAGCCACTCCAATGTCTGTGCGATATGGCGTTGCTCGAGCTCATCGTGGGGATCGATGCCCGCGACAATATCCGCGACAACAGCGGTGGCAGGTTGCACGACGGCGAACCCTACGCCGCGACACCGACAATCAACCTGTTGTGTCAGTCCTCGCAGGTCCGCCACTCACGGGCTGCCTCTTGCAATCGCGTGCGCACGCGGTCTACGTCGGGGCGGGTGGGGCCGCCTACGCGGCGGGCGAGGTAGATGGTGTTGATCGGGGCGTCTTCGGGGGTGTGCAGGAGTTGCAGTGTGCCCGAGGATAATTCGCCTGTGCACAGGTAGCTGGGCAGGACCGAGATGCCTGCGCCGGCGACGACTGCGGCGAGGACGGCGCGGAGGTCCGGGATCACCAGGGCGGGTTCGGCTTCCAGGCGGGTGCCGAAGACGTGTCGCCAGTAGCGGCGGACGATCGGGAGGTCGGCGGCGTAGGCGACCAAGGGCGTGGCGGTGAAGTCGTTGGCGCGCAGCCGGTTCAGGTCCGCGCGGGCGGCCAGCTCCGGGGCGGCGACGAGGATGAACTCCTCGTCGGCGAGGGTCTCGGCGAGCACGGACCGGCCGCGGGGGCGGATAGTGGACAGGGCCAGATCCAAGGTGCCGACTCGGAGGTCGGCGAGCAGGTCGTCGGCCAGACCGGTGCTCACCGTGAGCCGGACGCCGTCGGCGATGAGCGGCGCCAGCGCGGGCAGCACCTTGGTGGCCAGCAATTCGGTCGGGCCACCGAGCAGGACCGGCGGTTCCGCGACCGGGCGGCTGTCGGAGCCGTTGCCGGTCACCGATTCGAGAGCGTCCAGGGGCGCGGCCACCCGCGCGGCGAGATCGTGGGCGGCGGCGGTCGGCGCCACTCCGCGTGGCAGACGTTCGAAGAGCGGTCGGCCCAATTGGCGTTCCAGCGCCTGCAGCTGGGTGGTCACCGTCGGCTGCGAGAGGCCGACGTGCCCGGCGGCCGCGGTAATGGATCCGGCGCGGTAGACGGCCAGGAATGTCCGCAGTTGAGCCAGGTCCATCGCACCATCGGCCGGCCTATGTCGCACCCGACCAGTCTATTGACCGGGTGATACCTACTCAATTTGTTGACTATCCAGGCTCTGGACATCTACTGAGTCATCGCGCTACGGTGCTGACGGGTATGCAATGAGTTGACTAGGGAATCGAGGCGTCATGCACCCCTTCCGGAAGGCCGTAGAGGCTCGCGACGAAGCGGCCATCGAGGCCCTGCTGGCCGACAACGTGGTCTTCACCAGCCCCGTCGCCTTCAAGCCCTACCCGGGCAAGGCGATCACGGCCGCCATCCTGCGCGGCGTCCTGCGCGTGTTCGAGGACTTCCGCTACATCAAGGAGATCGGTGACGAGAATGCCGCCGACCACGCCCTCGTCTTCGAGACCACCGTCGCGGGCAAGCGCCTCACCGGCTGCGATTTCCTGCACTTCGACGCCGACGGCAAGATCGACGAATTCATGGTGATGGTGCGCCCGCTGTCCGGAGCCCAGGCGCTCGCGGAGGCGATGGCCGCGCAGTTCGACCGGATTCAAAAGGAAGCCGTAGCGCAAATCGAACGGGAAGCGGCGGGCTCGTGAAATGACTCGCGGCGGCCCGCAAGGGAGCCGCTTTCTTTGGGATGATCCACGAACAGTCACGAAAGGCCGATCCGCCATGACCAATGGCAACTACACCCGCTATGTCGCCATCGGCGACAGTCAGACCGAGGGTGTCGGCGACGGCGACGACCTGACCGGCCTGCGCGGATGGGCGGACCGGCTGGCCGAGCGCCTCGCGGTCACCAATCCCGAACTGCGCTACGCGAATCTGGCGGTGCGCGGCAAGCTGGCCCACCAGATCCGGACCGACCAGTTGGACGTGGCGCTGTCGCTGCGCCCGGATCTGGTCACCGTGCTGGCGGGCATGAACGATTTGCTGCGCCCCAATTTCGAACCCGACGTGATCGCCGGTCACGTCGAGGCCATGTTCGCGGCCTGCAGGGCGGCCGGTGCGGTGGTCGGGACCCTCACCTTTCCCGATATCGCCAACACCATTCCGCTGGCCCGGCCGATTCGCGGCCGGATCGCGGTGCTCAACGACCGCATTCGGGCCGCCGCCGCGCGGCACGGCGTGATCGTGGCCGAAACCGGTAACCACGCCGTGGTTTCCGATCCGCGCATGTGGAATTCGGACCGCCTGCACTGCAGTCCGCTGGGTCACCAGCGGATCGCCGACGCCATGGCCGAGGCGCTGCGCCTGCCCGGCGCGGACGACGCCTGGACCCGCCCGCTCATTCCGGCCCTGCCCGAACCGGGCCCGCTGCGCTCGATGGCCAACGAATTGCATTGGGCCGCAGTCGCCTTGGGACCGTGGCTGATGCGCCGGCTGCGCGGCCTGTCCTCCGGCGACAATCGCTCCGCCAAGCGCCCGGACCCGCTGCCCGTCCTCGCCCTGTAGCGGCAACCCCGTAGCCGCGCCGATCCGGCACCGGAACCGCTTCCGCTGCCGGACAATCGACCCTGAGCCCAGTGGGGGGCGGGAAGGTCGGTGTGGACCATGTTCATTGGCGACGATGCCTTGGCGGCGATCGGCAATACTCCGCTGGTGCGCCTGCACCGCGTCGTGCCGCGGGATTGCGCGGAGATTCTGGTGAAGGTGGAGGGCCAGAATCCGACCGGCAGTATGAAGGACCGCATGGCGCGGGCCATGATCGGCGTGGCCGAACGCGACGGCCGGCTGAAACCCGGCGGCACCGTGGTCGAATACACCGGCGGCAGCACGGGCGCGGCGCTGGCGATGGTCTGCGCGACCAAGGGCTATCGGCTGCGAATTGTCAGCTCGACGGCCTTCAGCGCCGAGAAGCTCACGCAGATGGCCGCTTTCGGTGCGGAGCTGACCCTGATCCCGAGCCCGGACGGCATGTTCACCGAACCGCTGTTCCGGGCCATGATCGAGACGGCCGAACGGCTCAGCCGCGAACCGGACACCTTCTGGACCGACCAGCTGCACAACACCGACAGCATTACCGGCTATCACTCGATGGGCCAGGAGATCTGGGCGCAGACCGAGGGGCGTTTGGACGCGTTCGTGCAGGCCGTCGGCACCGCGGCGTCATTGCGGGGCGCGGCATCGCTGCTGCGGTATCACAAGCAGCGGCGAATGCTGGTGGTCGCTGTGGAACCCGCCGAATCGGCGATATTGTCGGGCGGCGCGCCCGGGGCGCATCGCATCGAGGGGATCGGCATCGGCTATCCGCCGCCCATGTGGGATGCCAGCCTGGTGGACGAGGTGGTGGCGGTCTCGACCGCGAACGCCGAGGCCATGGCTCGCAGGCTCGCGCGCGAGGAGGGCCTGTGCGCGGGCACCTCCTCGGGCGCGAATGTGCTGGCCGCCATCGAGATCGGGCGGCGGCTGGGTCCGGGGGCGCGCGTGGTCACCGTGCTGGTCGACTCGGGCCTGAAGTATCTGAGCACCCCCGTGTTCCGGCGCGAGGATCAGACGTTGACGCCGTAATCCCTTGCGATACCGGCCAATCCGGACGCGTACCCCTGCCCGATGGCGCGGAACTTCCACTCCGGGCCGTGCCGGTAAAGCTCGCCGAACACCATGGCCGTCTCGGTCGAGGCGTCCTCGGTGAGGTCGAAACGGGTGAGCTCGGTGCCGGTGACGGCGTCGATCACCCGGATGTAGGCATTGCGCACCTGCCCGAAGGCCTGCCGCCGGTTCTCGGCGTCGTAGATCGATACGGGGAAGAAGATATTGGTGATGCTCGGCGGCATGGCGGCCAGGTCGACATTGATCACCTCGTCGTCGCCCTCGCCCTCACCGGTCAGGTTGTCGCCGGTGTGCTCGATGGTGCCCTCGGGGGACCGCAGGTTGTTGTAGAACACGAAATGCTTGTCGGACACGACGCGCTGGTCGGGTCCGCACGCCATGGCGCTGGCGTCCAGATCGAAATCGGCTCCGGTGGTGCTGCGCACGTCCCAGCCCAGCGCGACGGCCACCTTCGTCAGATTCGGCGCCTGCTTGGACAGTGAGACATTGCCGCCCTTGGCCAGGCTGACACTCATCGAAATACCTTCCCTCCGCGATGGGTACATCCACGCCCAATCGTCCTCGCAGCGCGGCGCGGCGGCCACCGAATTGGCGGTGAACCGCTCGGTTTTGGCGGCGGAGGGTGCGGCAGGGTTATCCGAGCGATCTCAGGAACTCCGCCAGATAACGCCCGCTGTAGTCGGTGAGGCCGTTGTTCTGGACCGCGGCCGCGCCGATGGTGTCGACGTGGTTGTAGCCCGGCAGGGTCTGCACGATGGCGGTCTGCGGGACCGGGAACACCAGGCCGGGGCCGAATTGCACGACGCTGTCACCGGCCCAGAGGACCAGGTTCGGCTTGAGGCGTTCCAGGCCGTGGTAGCGCAGGTTGGTCATGTCCGCGGTGCGCGCGCCGCCGTAGCCCGCGGCGATGTCGAGGACGACGCGCAGGGGGAAGTAGGTCTCCCAGTAGGCGTAGGGACCGCCGGAGCCCAATTGCCTTGCGACGTCACGGATGTCGGCGACCTCGTGGCCGGGGGAGGTGTAGGGAACGCCCTGGACGTTGTCGTAGTTTCGCCAGGTGTAGAGCACCGACCGGTCGGATGGTGCGAAGCGTTCCTGCGGGCCCGCACTAAGGCGCAGATAGTTGCCCAGCAGCGGAATCTGCGTCGCCGAACCGGGATTCGGGAAGCTCCGGGCTTGCACCGGGCCGCCATCGAGCACGCCCATGCCCTGTTGCAGCAGTTCGAAGTTGCAGGAGTTGTTGTCCAGCAGCTCACCCAGCAGGGCGGTATTGGTGAAGCGGTAGTCGCGCAGGGTGCCGGTGCCGTCCGCGCCATTGGTGGCGAAGTCGGCCCAGGTGGTGGCGAACAGGAAGTTGAGAGTCGAGTCGATCTCGAAATCGTGCGGAAGATGCGCCAGCAGTTGGCTTTCGCCGTCCGGATCGAGATAGGCGGCCAGCCCCGCCAGACGGTAGAGCAGGAACGCCTTGGTCCCGATGACCGGTGTCGCACCCAGAATCCTGGGCAGCAGACCGACGTTCTGCGTCGCCTTCAGCACGTCGTTGACGGGCGAGATGAGGGCATTGGTGAGGTCGTGCAGGAACGGCGTGTTCTGAATCGCGACCGGATCCGAGGAGACCATGGAGTCCTGCGCCACGAAGGCCGCGCACTGGGCCGCGCCGCTGGTGTCCGGGTCGCCGTTGCCGAAGTCCCAGTCCGCGAAGAATCCCGTGACCAGCCCGCCCATCGAGATCCCGGTGCACACGTACTTCCGTTGCCGCACAACCTGATCCGGAATCTCGTGCAGCATGATCTCGTACTGGTCCCGCAGCACCCGCTCGAGCCCCATGGAATCCAACAGCGCCAGATCCTGCGAATTCCGGAACCCCGGGAACACCCGCCCGTCGATGGGCATCCCATTGAAGTAGTAATCCACGGCATCCAGATAATTCCCGGTCCGCAGCGCGTAATCGAACCCCGCCGTCTCATCCAGGCAACTGCTCCGCCGAGCCATCGCCCAGAACTCCACCTTGCGCCCCAACTGCGCGGCGGACCGCACCGTATTCGCGGCCACACTGTCGGAATTCATTGCCCCGCCATTGAATCCCTGCTGCTGCACCACCACCGAGTCCGCCTCGGCGGAATCACCCGGCCCATCCACCGCCCGATACCGCAGGAACCCGGCCCGATCACACTCCGGTGCATGCGCGGGCGCGTTCGCCGGCAACGGCAACAGAAAACTGACCTGCGACACGACCACCCCGTCCCGAGTCCCGAGCACCTGCTCCTGCCGATCGACAGCCACACTGACGGGTGCACTGGCCTCCGCTCGAGGCGTCAACGGCGACATCAACGCCCCGACGGTCCCCACCGCCACCGCAACCGTCCCCCACACCGCTGAAGTTCTCACAGCAGCATCCTGACCAGCCCCGACACCCCCGGTCATTGGGCAGTCCAGAAACATTCACCCCCGCAAACTGTAACCTGGCCCGATTTCCCCCAATACTGTCCCAGCCACGCCCACCTACACTAGATTGCCCACCCCACCCCCGAATACACGGGGAGCGTTGGGATTACCAATCTGCGTCGGTCAGTTGCTTCGCCAGGTCGGGTGCCTGGCGAATTCCCGCTTGGAAGGCTTGCGGCCAGCTTGCGAGTGGATTCCGGGCGGTCGCGGGTGCGTCGAGGATGTCGATCGTGGGGGCGTCTGGGCTGAAATGCACGACGGAATCAGTACCCGTCGAGGCGAGTTCGGCTCGGAGTTGGTCGCGCGGAGTGCGGTGGGCCAGTGGCTCGATGACCAGGAGCAGGTTCGAGTCGGCGGCGAGATCGGCGTTGGTGGGGGACCAGATACCGCCATCGATGTAGTAGCGGTCTTCGACTACGACGGGTGGGAAGGCTCCAGGGAAGGAGCGGCTCGCGGTGACGGCCGTGGCTAGAGGTACGCCGCTGGTGCCGTCCCAGACCCGGCGCTCGCCGGTGGCCGCCTCCACGACGACGACTCGCAGCCGATGGTCCGGCCAGTCGTTGCCGCCGACCAGCCACTCGAGAGGTGCGATGTGCTCCGGTTGCGCGGGCTCCTCGGCCATCGCCATCCGACCCACCTCGCGCCGGGCCGCATCTCGGTCCGGTGCGAGGTCGAATAGCACCGCGGAGGCGGCGGCGATCAGCTCGGGATTCACCGCCGCCGGCGGCGGTGCACTGCTGCCGGGGGGAAGGGGAACCTCGGCGAACGAATCCAGATCACGCCCCACTGCCAGCGCGGCCCCGACAATCGCACCCGCGGACGTGCCCACGATCGAGTCGGCCGCCCCCAAATCGATACCCCGACTGCCTAATCCAGCGGCCAGTCCCGCCATCCACGCCGCCCCGGGAACCCCGCCCCCACCCAAAACCACCGAACGCCTCTCCATCCCACGATCCTAATCAAGATCAGGGAGCTCCCAGGCCGGTAATTCGGGCGAATTCCGACGCCGAGAGCTCCCTGATCTTGATTACGGGCTGCGCCCGGGGCTACTTGCCGATTACGCCGTATTCGGTGAGGAGTTCGCCGATTTCGTTGTTGCCGAGGCGTTTTGCAAGGCCGCGCCAGAGGAGGTCGGGGCCGGGGAGGGTTACCGGGTCGCCGTCGCGGAGGCGGGTCATGGCGGCGAGGAGGGTGCGGACGTCGTAGGTGGAGTTGAAGACCTCGGGGACGCCGCGTTCGATGTCGAGGAGCTGGTAGGCGGCTTCCATGCCGGTGCGGACCGAGTATTCGGTGGTGAAGATGCAGTCCCGGCTGGTTTCGGCGAACTGGCCGATGAAGGCGAAGTTCACCGCGCCCTCGGGGACCACGTTCGGGCGGTCGCCGGCCTTGCGGGGCATGAAGAAGGCGGTGACGTAGGGCATCATGACCGGCACGCACTTGGCGGCGTTGGCGGCCAGTTCCGGAATCTCGGATTCGGGAACTCCCATGTGGTACAGCCACTCCTGGGTGATTTCCTCGCCGGTGCACTCCTGCATGGTCTTCTTCACGTAGTCGCCGGGCTTGTCGACGAACAGCGAGTAGACCCAAACCACGATCTGATCCTTGGGCTGCTGCTTGAAGTGCGGCTGGCGGTTGACCGTCCAGCTCATCAGCCAGCTGGAGTCCTTGACGGTGACGATGCCGCCGGTAACCACCTTGCCGCTGAAGGGATCCCGCTTGCAGATCTTCTGAATGTATTCGGGGATGCGCTGATCCAGCGTGGTGACGGTGGCCGACTCCCACTTGGTCTCGGGGATGTGCCCGCCGAAGACGTCCGGATTGCCGAAGACCTTGTCCTTGGCGGCGATTCGACGCCACAGATCCCAGGCGGGTGCGGGGCCCTCGTTCAGCTTGGCGGGCGTGTGTTGGTCGCCCTCGTCCGAATTCTCGGTGAGCGAGCCGATGGTCATCAGCAGCAGATCGTCCGGCCCCAGGTCGACACCGCCCTCGACACCTTCGGAGACCCAGTGAATCCTGGTGGCCTGCTTGCGATCCGCGGTGATATCGAAGTCCACATCGGTCACCGTGGTATCGAACTTGAAGGTGACGCCCTGATCCAGCAGCCAGCGGTAGAGCGGCAGCACCAGCGACTCGTACTGGTTGTACTTGGTGAACTTCAGCGCCGAGAAGTCCGGTAGCCCGCCGATGTGGTGGATGAACCGGTGTAGGTACAACTTCATCTCCAGCGCGGAATGCCAGTCCTCGAAGGCGAACATGGTGCGCCAGTACATCCAGAAGTTGCTCTCGAAGAAGTCCTTCGAGAACACCTCGTTGATGCGCTTGCCCTCCATCTCCTCACGGGTGGCGAGGAAGATCTTGGTGATGTCCTTCTGCGCCTTGTCGTTCAGCGTGAAGAGGTCCTTGGTCTGCGCGCTCTCACCGCGATTGACCGTGGCGCGCTCCAGGGAGAAGTTCGGGTCGTCCTTGTTCAGCCAGTAGAACTCGTCGAGCACACTGCCCTCGACCTCCATGGACGGAATGGTCCGGTAGAGGTCCCACAGACATTCGAAGTGGTTCTCCATCTCGCGGCCGCCGCGAATGACGAAGCCCTTCTTGGGTTCCTTGATGCCGTCGAGCGCACCGCCCGGCAGCTTAAGCTCCTCCAGGATGGTGATCTTGCTGCCCGGCAGCTGCCCGTCGCGGATGAGGAACGCCGCGCCCGAGAGCGAGGCCAGACCCGATCCGACGAACCACGCCGTCTTGCCGTCCACCCCGGCGGGCTTGCGCGGCCGAGCGAAAGCCTCGTAATTGCCACTGCTGTAGTACATGAGAACTCCCTTCCGTCGTCATTCCGGCATGTTTTTTGGCCGGAATCTATTGAGCTGGAGTGGATCCCGGCCAAAAGCACGCCGGGATGACGGCTCAGTACTTGTAGAACCCCTCTCCGGTGGCGATCCCGAGCTTGCCCTGGTCGATGTAATTGGTCTTGAGCCACTTGGCGATTCGCTGCGCGGTCTCGTCGGGGTTGTTGACCAGGATGTTGTAAGGCGTGGTGAGGCCGACGATGTCGAGAATCCGGAAAGGCCCGGCCGGTGCGCCGGTGCCGATGGTCCAGGTCTTGTCCACGTCCTCCGGACTCGCGTAGCCGCCCTCGGCCAGATTCATGGCCGCGTTCAGCAACGGCACCAGCAGCGAGTTGAGGACGTATCCGGCCTTCTCCTTGTGGATTTCGATCGGCACCATCCCGATCGCGGACGCGAAGTCCACCACCGCCTGATACACGGCCGGATCGGTCTCGGTGGTGCCCATGATCTCGGCGGTATTGAAGTGCCACACCTGATTCGCGAAGTGCAGCGCCAGGAACCGGTCCGGCCGCCCGGTGAAATCCTTCATGGCGCTGGGTAGCAGCGTGGAGGAGTTGGTGGCGAAGATGGTGCGCTCGGGCGCGAGCTTGCCCAGCTTCTCGTAGGTGTCCTGCTTGATGGACAGCACCTCCGGCACCGCCTCGATGACCAGGTCCGCATCGGAAACCGCCTGCGCCAGATCGGAAGTCAGCGCGATGCCCGCCGCGGTGGTCTCGGCCTTGCCGTCGCCACCGCCCGCCACCTGCTCGCGATAGACGGCCGCCAGTTTGTCGAAGCGCCCGCGCGCGGCGGTCAGCGCCTCGTCGTCGATGTCGTAGGCGGTGACGTCGAAGCCGTGGAACGCGGTCTGGAACGCGATCTGGGAACCGAGCACGCCGGTTCCGAGCACGGTGACCTTACGGATTTCGATGCTCATTGTCATTGCCTCCCTAGGGATGTGAAGTAACCGGCGATGATCTGCGCGATCTGTGCCCGCAGATCCGCCATGGCGTCCTGACCGGAATGCGCCCCGGTGGACGGTTGCACGAGTGCCAGGTGCAGCACCGCGAAGATGCTGCGCCCGGCCAACGCGGCCCGCTCTTCCAATTGCTCCGAGTCGATTTCGGCGCTGTCCGAAGCAAATCCGTCGCGTCGCGCGTCGGCGACGAGCCGCTCGGCGATCATCGATTCCAGCCGCGCCACCAGCGCGAGTCCTTCGGAGCGGTACTTGTCGGTCGCCGAGCCGAACAGCAGCTCGCGCTGATAGACGATGGTGTTCTCGGGTCGCTGCTCGGCGGCTCGCAGCAGCGGCCCGACCATGCCGAACACCGCCTCGCGGGTCTCGGTGTGCGCCCGCGCCGCGGCCGCGCCGTCCTCGAGCGCGCTGCGCAGCTCCTCGTTGTAAACCATGAGCAGCAGTTCGCCTTTGGAAGCCGCGTACCGGAACAGTGTCCCGGCGGCGATATCCGCGCGATCGGAGATCTGCTGGGTTGTCGTGCCTTCGAATCCGTGCTCGGCAAACATCGCGGCCGCGGCCTCGAAGATGCGGGACTGCTTATCATGCATCTTCCGCTGCCTGCGCCCGACGTGCTCCGATCCGGATCGAACCGCCATCGGACACCTCCGAATCGAATTGGAAAACTGAGTGGACTCAAAAATGAGCGTACTCCGGGTTACCGAATTCGCAAGGTCATGATGTCACTGACCCGGAGTACGTTGGTCCCATGGGCACGCATCTCACCCACTGGGGCGTTTTCGAGGCGGACAGTGACGGCGATCGGCTTACCGCGGTGCGCCCCTGGCGCGGCGATCCGGAACCCATGCCGTTGATCGACAATGTCGCCTCGGCCCAGCACCATCCCGCGCGCATCGACCGGCCGTATGTGCGAAAAGGCTGGCTGGAGAACGGGCCCGGGCCCGGGCCGCGCGGAGCCGAGGAGTTCGTGCCGGTGTCGTGGGAGACCGCGCTGGACCTGCTGGCCGGTGAATTGTCCAGGGTGTACCGCGAATTCGGCGCACAGGCCGTGTACGGCGGCTCCTACGGCTGGGCCAGCGCCGGGCGCTTCCATCACGCGCAGAGCCAGGTCCACCGCTTCCTGAACTGCCTGGGCGGCTATGTTTCCCACCGCAACAGCTACAGCCTGGGCGCGTCAACCGTGTTGCTGCCGCACATCCTCGCCGATATGGGCACCATCATGGCGCGGGCCACCACCAAGTCGGTGCTGGCCGAGCATTCGAAGCTGGTGGTCGCGTTCGGTGGTCTGTCACCCAAGAATTCGGCCGTCTCACCGGGCGGGGTGTCGCGGCACAATGGCCGCGGCTGGATCGAGACGGCGCGCGAGAACGGCTGCAAGTTCGTCACCGTGAGCCCGCTGCGCGACGATATTCCGGCCGAGGCGCAGGCGGAATGGATAGCGTCCCGGCCCGGCAGCGATGCCGCCCTGATGCTGGCGTTGGCGCAGGTGCTGGACGCGGAAGGGTTGGCGGACAAGACCTTCCTCGACCGCTACACCGTCGGGTACGAGCGTTTCGCGGACTATCTGCGTGGCAGTACCGACGGCATCCTCAAGAGCCCGGAGTGGGCCGAGCCGATCACCGGCATTGCCGCGGAACGGATTCGAACCCTGGCCCGCGAGATGGCCGCCACCCGCACCCTGATCTCGGTGAGCTGGTCGCTGCAGCGCGCCCACTACGGCGAACAGCCGCTGTGGCTGGGCGTGGTGCTCGCGGCCATGCTCGGCCAGATCGGTTTGCCCGGTGGCGGATTCGGGCACGGCTACGGCTCGGCCGCGAATGTCGGTCTGGCGGTGCGGGTCACCTCGCCGCCCAGGCTGCCGCAGGGGACCAATGGAGTCGACGACTTCATCCCGGTAGCGCGCATCGCGGACATGCTGCTGAATCCCGGTGCGCCCTATGAATACAACGGTGAGCACCGCACCTACCCCGACATCAAGCTGGTCTACTGGGCGGGCGGCAATCCCTTCCATCACCACCAGAACCTGGCCCGCCTGCGCACCGCCTTCGGCCGCCCCGACACGGTGGTGGTGCACGACCCGTTCTGGTCGGCGACGGCCCGGCACGCCGACATCGTGCTCCCGTCGACCATGACCATCGAACGCGACGACTACGGCTCGGGCGAGGGCGACCGCTTCTTCTTCCCGATGCCCGCCCTGACCCGCCCGCACGGCCAGGCCCGCGACGACTACTGGATGTTCGGCGAACTGGCCGAAAGACTCGGCATCGGAAAGGAATTCACCGAGGGCCGCACCGCGCAGGAATGGCTGCGCCACCTCTACGACGAATGGCGCGAACGGCTGGGCGCCCGCGGCTACGAGATGCCCGACTTCGACGCCTTCTGGGCCGGGGAGCCGACGCAGCTCCCGCTGGAAGCCGAAGAGCACATCGCCTTCGCCGACTTCCGAGCCGACCCCTCGGCCCACCCGCTGCACACCCCCAGCGGCCGCATCGAGATCTTCTCCGAAACCATCGCCGGCTTCGGCTACGACGACTGCCCCGGTCACCCGGTCTGGCTCGAACCCGACGAATGGCTCGGCAGCCCCCTCGCGGCCCAATTCCCCCTGCAACTGGTGGCCAACCAGCCCCGCACCAAGCTGCACAGCCAGCTCGACGTCGGCGCACACAGTCAATCCACGAAAATCCAAGGCCGAGAACCGGTCCGGCTACACCCCGACGAAGCCACCGCCCGCGGCCTGACAGAGGGCGACATCGTCCGCATCTTCAACGACCGAGGCAGCTGCCTGGCCGGCCTGTCCATCACCGACGCCGTCCGCCCCGGCGTAGCCCAACTCTCCACCGGAGCCTGGTACGACCCCGACCCCACCGACCCCACCTTCTGCCGCCACGGAAACCCCAACGCGGTAACCAAGGACCGCGGCACCTCCCGCCTGAGCCAAGGCTGCACCGGCCAGCTGTCCCTGGTCGAGATCGAGCGCTACACCGCCGACCTACCGCCGCTCACCGTCCTCGGTCCGCCCGCGATCGCGGAGTCCTGACCCCGCCGGCGGTGAGGACCTCGATGACGGTCCGAGCCGCATTGGACGGCGTGCGCCCGGCGGCGTGACCGACGCTCAACTTCCACGGGAGCGGGCGCGGCGCGAAGTCGGAATAGGGCACGCCGGGGGAGAGCCGGGCGACCGAGAGCGGAACCAGGGCCACGCCGAAGTCCTTGGCGGCCAATTCGACCGCGAAGTCCTGGTCGGCGACCTCGATGACCGGGCGGCGGGCCGGGAACAGGTCGTCGACGATACCGCGAATGCCCCAGCCGGGCGGAAAGTCGATGAAGCGAGCATCGCGCAGATCCTCGGTGCGAAACGGCCTGCCCGCCAGCGGATGTCCGGGCGCGGTGCACAGCACCAGGGTCTCCTCGTTGATGAGATGCGTGGTGATGCCCGGGAATTCGTCGCTCAACCCGGCCACCAGCGCCAGCTCGAGGGAATTGTCGAGCAGCCCGGCCAGATTGCCCGCCATGCCCGAGATGCTCTGGCGCATTTGCAGTCTCACGCCCGGAAAGCGTCGGTGCAGGGTGGCGATGGCCTCCGCCAGGCCGAGATTGTGGATGTTCATCAGATTGCCGATCACCACCTCGCCGCTGATCTGGCCCCGCGCCGCGGCGATCGCGTCGACGATGTCGAGGCGGGCGCGCAGCAGCGCCCGGGCCGGGCCGACCATGGCCGCGCCCGCCTCGGTCAGCTCCAGCGCGCGGGGTGTGCGGTCGAACAACCGGACACCCAGTTCGTGCTCGAGCTTGGCGACGCTGGTCGAGACCGCGGATTGCACGAGATTCAGCGAACGCGCGGCGGCGGTGAAGGAATGCTGATCACAGCAGGCCAGGAAGCATTCGATCTGCCGCAACTCCATGCCCCGAGGCTACGCCTCGCCATCGATTTCATAGATGGCGGTATCAAAAAGCATCGCTTCCATTGATCCATCGCGAGGCAGACCATCGAGTGGTGACACATTCGACTACCGAGCCCGTGCAGAACACCGGGCGCGCCGAGCTGGAGCCGGACGGCCCCGAGACCCCGGCCGAGCAGGCCGATGCGGCGGCGGGCTCGTCCACACCCCGGCTCGGCCGGAGCACCGTCCTCGTCTTCGCCGCCACGGCCGGCTCGTCCGTGGCCGGGAACTACTACTTGCAACCGCTGCTGCACGATGTCGCGGGCGATCTGCGCATCTCGACGGCCACCGCCGCGCTGCTGGTGAGCGCCGCGCAGATCGGCTATCTCTGCGGCCTGGCCCTGCTGGTCCCGCTCGGCGACTTCCTGCGGCGCCACCGCATGGTCCCGGCGCTGCTGCTGACTTCGGTGCTGGCGCTGCTGGTTTCGGGACTGGCTCCGAATTTCGCGGTGCTGGCCGTCGGCGCGGTCGCGACCGGCGTCACCTCGTCGGCGGCGCAGGTGGTGGTGCCGTGGGCCTCGGCGCTGGCCGATCCGGCGCGGCGCGGACAGGTGGTGGGCACCGTCATGAGTGGCCTGCTGCTCGGAATCCTGTTGTCGCGGGTCATGTCCGGCGCGGTGGCGCAGCTGGGCGGCTGGCGCACGGTGCTGTTCGTCGCGGCGGCCATGCAGGTGGTGATGGCCATCAGCGTGTACGTGCTCGCCCCCGATACGCCGCCCGCCGCGACCGGGGAACGCTACCCGGAGGTGCTGGTTTCGGTGCTGACGCTGATCCGGCGGCATCCCGTGCTACGGCACCGGATGACATTGGGCTTTCTCAGCATGGCGTCGTTCTCGGTGGTGTGGACCTCGCTGGCCTTCCTGCTGGCCGGATCGCACGGGAGTGGTTACCACTATTCCGAATTCGTCATCGGCGCGTTCGGCCTGGCGGGTGTGGCGGGTGCGCTCGGCGCGCCGGTGGTGGGGCGCCTGGCCGACCGCGGCCACCTGCGTCGCATGACCACGCTGACCTGGCTGGTGCTGCTGGCGAGCTGGGCGCTGCTGGCCTGGGGCGGGCACTCGGTGTTCGCGCTGATCATCGCGCTGGTGGTGTTCGATTTCGGCGTCCAGGGTTCGCATCTGACGAACCAGAGCGCCATCTACTCCCTCGACCCGGCCGCCCGCAGCAGGCTCACCACCGCCTACATGGTGACCTACTTCCTGGGTGGCGTGACCGGCTCGGTGACGGCCGGCATTGCCTACCAAGCGGGCGGTTGGACTCGGGTGTGCGAGATCGGCGCGGCCGCAACGGCTCTGGGCCTGGCACTGTGGGCGGTGTTCGCATTCCGCCCACTCCGGAGCGGGCACGCATTCTGAAGTGCGCGTGCGCGAAAGCGATATGGCTTCGTTTCATCCGGGTGATCCGGCATTCCCATAGAGTGGGAGCGTGGCCGCACTTCTCACCCAAGGGCAGACCGGTGAACTGGGCGTCGCGGATATCACCGTGACGGTGCACTTCAGCGCGGGCATCGATCTCGCCGCGCTGTTGCTCACCGACCGCGGTGCGGTGCGCGACGACGCCGATCTGATCTTCTACAACCAACCCGCCGGGCCCGGCGTGCACCTGGTGCCCGGGCAGAACGCCGTTGCCGTGAGTCTGCGGTCGGTGCCGCAGGGGGTGGCGCACATTCGCATCGTGGTTGCCCTCGACGATCGCAACGGGCGGCTCGGGGACTACCCGGCACCGCATATCGCGATCGCCGACGATCGCGGAAATCCGTTGTACGAGTACGTGATCGATGGCCTCGGCAATGAGAACACAGTGGCGGCCGTGGACCTGGACCGGGGCAGCGACGGGTGGTACGCCCGCGCGGTCGGATTCGGGCATCCGCGCGGATTCCCGGCGCTGCTCGCCGATCACGGGGTCTCCATCAGCAATTCGAACCAGCCGGTACGCCCGACCGCGCCCGCCATCGCGCCGGTGCTGCGCGCGGGCGACACCGTGGCGCTGCGGCGCCAGGGCACGGATCTCACCTTCGTGAAGATGGCGCTGGGCTGGGATCCCGTTCATGTGCAGCACAAATGGGGTTCCAAGCCGGTTGAGATCGATCTGGACGCCTCGGCGCTGGTGTACGCCGGGAACGATCTCGTGGACGCCGCCTACTACGGGCAGCTGGTCACCAAGGACGGGGCCATCCGGCATTCCGGCGACAACCTCACCGGTGAGGGCAAGGGCGACGACGAGGTCATCACCGTCGACCTCACCCGCGTCGGGCCGCACGTGACCGCCATCGTCTTCGTGATCACCTCCTACGCCGGGCACACCTTCGAGCGCGTGCGCAATGCGTTCTGGCGCTTGATCGACGGCACCACCAGCTCGGAGCTGACCCGCTCGAATCTGAGCGCGGGCGGTCCGCACACTGGCATGGTGGTGGCGAAAGTGCATCGCGAGGACGGCATCTGGAAGGTGCAGGCGCTCGGCCACCCGATCCAGGCCGGACATCCGGTCGAGGCGGCGGCGCAGGTCGGCCAGTTCCTCTGAGTCCGGCTCACTCCACGGTGATGCTCAGTCCAATGTAATGAACCGCCCCAGCTGCGGCACCGCCTCACCGGGATGCTTTGCCTGGAATCCCTCCCCGATGGCCTCGAGCCGCCACTCCCCGCCGGAGCGGAACACCTTCGCCATGGCGATCGCCGTGAACGGCATCCCGCCCGCGAGCGCGTAGCGGGCCAGCTCGGCCTGCGTGGTGTCGTCCACCAACCGGCAGTAGGCATTGTTGACCTGCGCGAAGGTCTGCCCCTGATACGAGGTGACGATGAACAGCAGCGTATTGACCTGGCGCGGAATACGAGTCAGGTCCACCGTGATCTGCTCGTCGTCGCCGGCCCCGCCGCCACCGACGAGATTGTCGCCCGAATGCTGGATCGAGCCGTCCTTCGAGGTCAGCTGCCCGTAGTAGGCGACGTCCACCAGGTGCCGGTCCGCGAACATCGCCACCCAGGCATCCAGATCGATATTGACCGCGCGCCGCCCGAAAAGCCCGCTCTTACTGGCCGGAGCCCAGCCCAGCCCCATGCGGATCCGGGTGAGCGCCACCCCGCCTTCCTTGCGCAGCGTGACGCGCTGGCCCTTGGAGAGGTTGACCGGACGTCCGCGTGACAGCTCACCCTCGTGCGGAGTCTGGGGAGCGGGCGCGACGGGCGGCTGGGTGGCGTAGCCCGAATTCGGCGGTGGCGCAGTGGGATACGGCGACGGCGGTGGGGGCTGAGTCGGATACGGCGAACTCGGCGTCACGTAGGTCGGCTCGACCGGCGCGGGATAGGCCGTGGGTGGAGGCGGCGGAGGGGGAGGGGTCTGCGTGCGTACAGGCCGCGGCGCATCATCGACCGTGACCCCGTGATCGGTGACCAGTGCCGCGAACCCGCCCGCATAGCCCTGCCCGACCGCGCGGACCTTCCAATTCCCGAACCGCCGATACAACTCCACCGCGATGACGATCGATTCGCTCTGCAGATCCTCGATCTTGTACTCGTACAGCGCGTTCCCGCCCTGATCCGCGACCACCGCGACCGGCGGCGCGATCCGCCCGAATGTCGCACCGGTTCCGTCGAGTGTGATCACCGCACGGATCTGCGCGATCTCCGCCGGCACCTGCGCCAGCGACACCACCAGTTCCGCGGGCTGCCCCGACACCCCGTTCCGCAGCCGCACCCCCGGCCCCGAAGGTTGGTTGTAGAACACGAAATCCGCGTCCGAGCGCACCTTCCCCTGCTCGGTCACCAGCAGCGCCGACAATTCGGCGGCCGCCGCCACCCGAACGGAGACCACCACCTCCGCGGCGTTCAATGCCCCGTTCTGACCCTTGACTAGCGATGTGGACAAGGCCGACCCTCCCGTATCGAAAACGTCCCCCTGCCACTGTAGGAGCCTCGGTGCCGCTCAGCACCCGAGCTGATCGGCAAGATCCAGGAAATCCACTGCATTGATATCGAACTCGTCGGAGAACTCGGCATCGGCCAGTGCCGGGTCGCCGTATTCCAGTGGCCGGGCGATGAACGCCGTCCGAAATCCCAGCGCTTTCGCGGCGCGAATGTCGTACTTGTGGCTGGCCACCATCATGATCTCGCCGGGCTCGAAACCCAGATAGCGCGCCGCGAGGTGATAGGTCCGCGGATCCGGCTTGAACACGCCCACCATCTCCGCGGCGAAAATCGCGTGCCAGGGCAGGTCGCCGCGCCGTGAAATCTCCACCACGGCACTGACATCGGCGTTCGACAGGGTGGCCAGCGTGAAGCGCTCCCGCAATCGCGTCAATCCCGCCACGGTGTCGGGCCACGGTTCCAGTCGTGTCCAGGCCCGCGTGAGTTCGTCTCGCTCTTCCGGCTTCAGGTCGATCCCGTCGGCATCGAGCAGCGGATCCAGCGTCCCGCGATAGACCGACGCCACGCTCACCCACGGCCCTTGCTCGGGCCGCTGTGAGGTCTCGGTGAAATACGCGGCCCGCCACCGGTTCACGAATTCGGACCAGTCGTGCCCGGGCGCGAGCGGTCCGGCGATGGCCTCGGCCGCGCGCCGGATGGTGGAATGGAAATCGGTCGCCGTCCCCTGGACGTCGAACAGCAACGCCTTGATCACGCACAGACCGTACCCATCGGCCGGGCGGAAATGGGCTGAGTTGTTTCTCATACTCCTAGGGCCGGGCACGGAATTAGGCTGGCGGAATGGAGACCGGGCGAGCCAGTCGGACTGCTTTGGCGACCGCGTACGCGCGTGCGTATCACCAGCTTTCGGGAGAGCCGCGAATATTCACCGATCCGCTGGCCGCGCCGATTCTCGGGGTGACGGCGGATCGGATCGAGGATCTCGACACCGCGACACTGGATCAGCCGGGCGGCAACGATCCGCGGCGGCGGGGGCGGCGGTATTTTCTGGCCGCGCGGGCCCGGTTCGCGGAGGAGGTCGTGGCCCGGGCCGTGGCCGAGGGGACGCGGCAGGTGGTGATTCTCGGGGCGGGGCTGGACACCTTCGGATATCGGAATCCCTATGCCGGGGTGACCGTGTTCGAGGTCGATCATCCCGATACCCAGGAATGGAAGCGGGAAATGCTGGCGGCCGCCGGAATCGAGATTCCCGATTCGGTCACCTTCGTCCCCGTCGATTTCGAAACCGACACGCTGGCAGCGGGTTTGGCCCACGCCGGGTTCCGTCGCGACGAACCGGCCGTCTTCGTGTGGCTGGGCGTGATCATGTATCTGACCCGCGACGCCATCACGGAGACACTGCGATTCATCGCGGGCCAGGCGCAACCGGTGCGGGTGGTCGCCGATTACCTCTGTCCCGGAACCACTTCCGAGGAACGCGAAACACTGCGCAAGCGCGCCGAACGAATTGCCGCGATCAACGAGCCCTTTCTGAGTTATCTCGAACCCGACGAGTTCGCCGAACTGCTGCGTGTGATCGGCTTCGACACGGTCGAACAATGGACGCTGTCCGAGCTGATCCACGAATATCTCGAGGCCCCGATTCCGGAGCTGGCGTCCGGGGGCGGCCAGTCCCGGATCGCGTGCGCCAGCCGCGGGGCCTGAGTCAAACCTTTCAAGTTTGCTTGACATTTGCACTGGTAGCCTCCCTGCGGGGGACATGAGCGGCATGTTGCCTACCCGCTTCGGACCGGGTAATCGTTTCGCTCGTGTGAGGAACGTGAATCGAGGCCGAAGATAGGAAACCGGTGACCGCCGAAGTTTCTGCGGCACGCCGGGTACGACAGCCGCGCGGCCGCACGAGAACAGCGACCCTGCCGCGACTGCTGACCGCGGCGGCGGAGTGCAATCCCACCGGAATCGCCCTGCGTTCCGGTGCGCGGGCCGTGACCTACGCCGAACTCGACGAGCGCTCCACCCGCCTGGCCCGGGTCCTCATCGGTCGTGGTCTCGGACCTGGTGACCGGGTGGTGCTGGCGTTGCCGCGCTCGATCGAGGCCGTGGTCGCGGTCTGGGCGGTCGCCAAATCCGGTGCGGCATTCGTGCCCGTCGACCCGCGCTACCCGGCGGACCGGGTCGCCTACATGCTGGCCGACGCCGGCGCGGTCTGCGGTCTGACCCTCGCCGCCACCCGTGAGGGCCTGGGTGACGTCCTCGACTGGCTCGAACTCGATGCCCCCGACTGCGCCGAGGCGATGGCCGACGCCTCACCCGAACCCGTGCACTTCACCGAGCGCACCCGTCGCCTGTACGGCGAGGACATCGCGTACGTGATCTACACCTCCGGCTCGACCGGCCGCCCCAAGGGTGTCGCGGTCACCCACACCGGTCTGGCCGGGCTCTGCCGCGAACAGACCCGCCGCTTCGGCATCACCGCGGACGCCCGCACCCTGCACTTCGCGTCCCCGAGCTTCGACGCGGCCGTGCTCGAACTGCTGCTGGCCGTCGGGTCGGCCGCCACCATGGTCATCGCCCCCGCCGACTGCTACGGCGGCGGCGAACTCACCGAGCTGCTGCGCGCCGAGCGGGTGACGCACGCCTTCATCACCCCGGCCGCGCTGGCGGGTCTGGACACCGCGGATCTGCCCGACCTCCGGGTGGTGGTCGCGGGCGGTGAGGAGTGCCCGCCCGATCTTGTTGCCCGATGGTCGCCGGGACGCTCCTTCTTCAATCTCTACGGACCCACGGAAACGACTGTCGCCGCGACCATCAGCCACGCGCTGACGCCCGCCGAGACCGTCACCATCGGCGGACCCATCCCCGGGGTGGCGGCAATGGTGCTCGATGCCCGGCTGCGCCCGGTGTCCATGTCGGTGGCCGGTGAGCTGTATCTGGCCGGTCCGGGACTGGCGCGCGGCTATCACGGGCAGGCCGGGCTGACCGCCGCGCGGTTCATCGCGCACCCGAATGGCAAGGGGGAGCGCGTCTATCGCACCGGTGACGTGGTGCGATGGATCTGGGGCGGGGACAGTGTGCCCGTCCTGCAGTACCTGGCCCGCAGCGACACCCAGGTACAGATCCGGGGATTCCGGGTGGAGCTCGGCGAGATCGACGCGGTGCTGGCCGCGCACGAATCCGTGTCCTTCGCAACGACTGTCGTGCATCGACTACCCAGCGGTGTCGATGCCCCGGTCTCCTATGTGCTGCCCGCGCCCGGTGCCGTCATCGATACCGCCGCCCTGATCGAGCATGCGCGCCAGCAACTTCCGCGCCATGCGGTGCCGGCCGCCATCACGGTGCTCGACCGCATTCCCATGACGCCGGTCGGCAAGCTGGATCGGGCCGCATTGCCCGCCTCGGAATTCGGTCCGCGCCGGTACCGGCCGCCCGCGACCGCCACCGAGCGGACGGTGGCCGCCGCCTTCACCGAACTCCTCACCGGCCGCGTCGGCCGCGACGACGACTTCTTCGAGATCGGCGGAAACTCGCTGCTGGCAACGCGTTTGGCGGGCCGCCTCCGGGTCGCGCTCGACCTGCGGGTGCCCGCGCTGCTGGTGTTCGAGCACCCCACGGTGGCCGCGCTCGCCGCCGCCGTGGACCAGCTCGCGGCCACGACGGATTCGATGCGCCGGCTACCGCTGGTCGCGCGGCCCGAGCGCGGGGAACGGCCGCCGCTCGCACCGGCCCAGCAGCGCATGTGGTTCCTGGCCCGCCTGGACCCGCGGTCGGCGGCCTACAACATTCCGTTCGCGCTGCGGCTGACCGGCGAATTGGATGTGGCCGCCTTCGGTCTCGCCGTGCGCGATCTCCTCGAACGGCACGAGATCCTGCGCACGGTCTATCCCGAGCATGAGGGCGGTGGCTACCAGGACATCCGGCCTGTCGCCGAGGTGTCACTGGACCTGACACCGATGGAACTGGCGGAGGAAGGGCTGCGTTCGGAGCTGATCGCTCTGGCGGGCAAGGGATTCGAGGTGACCGCCGAGATCCCGCTGCGGATCCGGCTGTACCGCATCGCCGAGGGCGACTTCGTACTCGGTGTCGTGATCCACCACCTGGCCGCGGACGGTTTCTCCATGATGCCGCTGACCCGCGACCTCATGATCGCCTATCGCGCCCGGACGCGGGGGACGGCACCCGACTGGACGCCGCTGCCGGTGCAATACGCCGACTACGCCCTGTGGCAGCATGAATTGATCGGCGCGACAAACGATTCCGAATCTCTGGTGTCGACACAGCTGCGGTATTGGCGTGCGGCGCTGGCCGGTCTGCCGTCGCTGCTGGAACTCCATACGGACCGCCCACGCCCGCCGGTGGCCTCGCATCGCGGTGCCGCCCGGCATTTCCAGGTGGACGCCGACGTGCACCGGGCGCTCGAGGAACTGGCTCGCGCACAGGGCGTCTCGCTGTTCATGGTGGTGCACGCGGCGCTGGCCGTCCTGCTGGCCCGGCTCGCGGCGACCGACGACATCGCCGTCGGCGCACCCGTGGCCGGTCGCGGCGAGCCCGAACTCGATGATCTCGTCGGCATGTTCGTCAACACCCTCGTTCTGCGCACCCGCGTCGACACCGCGGAGAGCGTCACCGGGCTGCTGAGCCGAGTCCGGGAAACCGATCTCGGAGCCTTCGCCCACGCCGAGCTGCCCTTCGAACGGCTGGTGGCCGACCTCGACCCGCTCCGAACCCAGGCCCATCACCCGCTGTTCCAGGTCGCGCTGTCCTTCCAGGATTTCGGCGAACGGCAGTTCCGACTACCCGACCTGACCGTGTCGGCGATCGACCTGGGTGAATCCGTCTCGCCCATGGATCTGCAATTGACCGTCGTCCCGCGTACCGACGCGGAAGAGCCCGCGGGACTGAACTGTTCGTGGCGGTATGCCACCGACCTGTTCGACGAGGCGACGATCGAGACCTTCGGACGGCGATTGGGTGCGCTGCTGGCCGCCGTCGCCGGAGATCCGGCGCGTCCGGTCGGCGATCTACCCCTCACGGGTGCGGCCGAGCTGGCGGAATTCCCGACCAGCGGGCCGAATCAGGCCGTGCCGCAACGTTTCCTCTTCGACGCCTTCCGTGACCAGGTGCGGCGAAACCCGGACGCGACAGCGGTCACCGGCGAGGGATCGTCCCTGACCTACCGGGAGCTCTCGGATCGATCGAATCGACTGGCGCGCAAGCTGATCAGCATGGGTGTCGCGCCCGGCACTATGGTCGGCCTCACCCTCCCGCCCGGCCCCGATCTGGCGATCGGTCTCTACGCCATCGTGCAGGCCGGTGGCGCGTACGTGCCGATCGATCCCGGCCTGCCCGCCGACCGCGTAGCGGATCTGATGGACACCGCCGAACCGGTCTGCGTGGTCACCGCAGAACTGGTGAATTCCGATGAGCTGCACGCATTCTCGCCGGATCCGATAGAGGATGGCGACCGTCTCCGCCCGCTTCGCGACCAGGATCTCGCCTACGTGATCTTCACGTCCGGTTCCACCGGGCGCCCCAAGGCCGTCGGCATCCCGCACGCGGCCATCGCCAATCACATCGCCTTCCTCACCGCCGAATACGAACTGACCGAGCGCGATACCTATCTCCAGCTGGTGCCCACCAGCTTCGACGCCTCCCTCATCGGCTACACCATCCCGCTCGCCGTGGGCGGACACCTGGTGATCCCCACGTCCGCCGGACGCACCGACCCGGACTACCTGGCCGATGCCATCGCCCGCCACCGGGTGACCTGCTTCCTCGCGGTGCCGTCCCTGCTGCGCGCACTCCTGGAACACGCTCCGGCCCAGGCCCTCTCCGCACTGCGAGTCGTATGGGTCGGCGGCGAGGCGCTGCCGTCCGAGCTGATCGCGCGCTTCACCGCCGCGAGCCCGGCCCGCCTGCACAACCTGTACGGACCCACCGAGGCGACCATCTCCGTCACCGGCACCGAGGTCACCGACCTCGGCGACAATCCGGTGTCCATCGGTGCGCCGCACGGGAATTCCCGCGCCTACGTCCTCGATGCCCGCCTGCACCCGGTGCCGCCCGGCACACCCGGTGAGCTGTACGTCGCGGGCGCGCAACTGGCCCGCGGCTACCTGGGTCAACCCGCCCGCACGGCGGACCGCTTCCTCGCCGACCCCTTCGGCCCGGCCGGTGCGCGCATGTACCGCACCGGCGATCTGGTGCGGCGGCTGCGCGACGGGGGATTGGAATACCTGGGCCGCACCGACTTCCAGCTCAAGCTGCGCGGCCAGCGCATCGAACCCGGTGAGGTGGAGGCCGCGCTGCGCGCTCATCCGGCCGTCGCGGAAGCGGTCGTCGAGGTTCGGCGCGAGCGCCTGGTCGGCTATGTGCGTGCGGTCGCGGGCGCCGCTCCGGATCTCACCGAAATCCTCGACACGGCCCGAAAGCGCCTGCCGAGCTACATGGTTCCCGGTCACCTGACGCTGCTCGACACCTTCCCGCTGGGCTCGACGGGCAAGCTCGACCGCGCCGCACTGCCCGATCCCGAACTCCCGGTGCGTGAATACCACGCCCCGGCGACTCCGGACGAACAGATCATCGCCGACGTCTTCGGCTCGGAACTCGGCATCGACCGGATCGGCCGCGAGGACGACTTCTTCGCGCTGGGCGGAAACTCCCTGTCCGCCATCCGGGTTCGAGCCGCCCTGGCGGACCGCCTCGCCATCGAGGTGCCGTTGCGTCATCTGTTCGACCACTCCCAGGTGGCGGACCTGGCCGCCGCGCTCCGGTCGGAGTCGACCACCGCGAGCGCGGGACCCGGCCCGCTGGCCGATGCGGTCCTGGACCCGGAGATCACTGCCGCCGGACGCGCACGGCGCACGGGCCGAACCACCGCCGTACTCCTCACCGGCGCAACGGGTTTCCTCGGCATCTTCCTCCTGCGCGAACTGCTCGAGCGCACCTCCGCCACTGTCTACTGCCTGACCCGGGCCGCCGACGAATCCGCCGCCCGGCAGCGCATTGCCGACACCGCCACCCGGTACCGCCTCGACCTCGCCGAGTACGACAACCGAATCGTCCCCGTCCCAGGCGATCTCGCCCGTCCCGCCCTCGGCCTCACCCCCGAGCGCTTCGCCGAGCTCGCCGAGCGCATCGACGCGATCTACCACAACGGCGCGCAGGTCAACCATCTCGAGCCCTACGCCCGCATGCGCGCCGCGAATGTCACCGGCACCGGGGAAGTCCTGCGCCTGGCCACCACCGGCCCCCTCACCCCGATCCACTACATCTCGACCGCCTCGGTCCCCGACGGCCCGCCGCTGGACCACCTGCCCGGCTACGTCCTCACGAAATGGGTTGGCGAACAACTGGTCCGGTCCGCCGCCGACCGCGGCGTCCCCGTCCGCATCCACCGCCCCGGCCTGATCACCGGCGACTCCGTTACGGGCGCGGCCGGCACCGACGACGCCTGGTGGACCATGCTGCGCGCCATGCTGGTCCTGGGCCTGGCCCCCGACCTCCCCGACGGCGAGGTCGCCATGCTGCCCGTCGACCAGGTGGCCGCGGCCGTGGTCGGCGGCACCGGCCACTCCGGTTCACGCGCCCTGCTGCCCCGCCGGACGGTCTCCCTGAAATCCATCCGGGACGAGATCCTGCGCCGCAGCTACCGCCTCGACCTTGCCGACCCGCAGGACTTCGCCGCGGCCCTGCTGCGCGCGGCCGAACGGCCCGGAGCCGACGACCTGCTGATCCGCGCGGCCGCGCTCAGCATCAACTATTCCGCCGAGGTGACCGGCGTGACCCCCGGTGACCCCGAATCCGCCTGTCCCGGAGTCGATTGCGCGATTCTCGCCCGCTATATCGACTACTACATCGACATCGGCTTCCTGCCCGCCCCTGTGACCTGAATCGCCCGCCCGGAATCAAACCCCGGCACCGGCGTTGGCATTGTGCATGACTCCGGCATTGCAGGCGATTCCCTTCTCGATCCTGGACCGCTCCCGGGTCCGTCAGGGCCAGCCGCACCCGGAGGCGCTGCGCGAGACCGTCGAATTCGCCCGCCTGGCCGAGGAGTGGGGCTATCACCGCTTCTGGGTCTCCGAGCACCACAGCGTGCCCGGCGTCGCCGGCTCCGCCCCGACCGTGCTGGCCGCCGCCATCGCGGCCGGCACCTCTCGCATCCGGGTCGGCACCGGCGGCGTCATGCTGCCCAATCATCAGCCGCTGGTCGTGGCCGAACAGTTCGGCGTCCTGGAATCGCTGTACCCGGGCCGCATCGATATGGGCCTGGGCCGCTCGGTCGGCTTCACCGGCGGCGTGCGCCGCGCCCTCGGCCACGACAAGCGCGACGCCGAGGACTTCGACGCCCAATTGACCGAGCTGCTGGACTATTTCACCGACGGACGGCAGGGCGTCCACGCCTGGCCCGCCGAGGGATTGCGCGTGCCCGCGTTCCTGCTCGCCATCGGCTCGGGCGCGGAACGTGCCGCGCGGTTCGGCCTGCCGCTGGTCATCGCGGCCGCTGCGGGGGAGGACGCCATGGTCGAGTCGATCGAGCGGTACCGCGCCGAGTTCCGTCCGGGTCCCGGCGGGGAGACTCCCTATGTCGTCGTATCGGGTTCGGTGGTCATCGCCGACACCGCCGAGCTGGCCCATCGGCTGCTGCTCCCCGAGGCCTGGTCGTCCGCCTGGTCCCGCACCCGCGGCGAATTCCCGCCCCTGCTCCCGCCCGAGGTGATCGAGCGTGAACCGATGACCGACCGTCAGCGCGAGCTGTTCACCGACGCCCTGCGCGGTCATATCCACGGCACCGAGGCCGAGGTCCGCACCGAACTCGACCGCCTCGTCCGCCGCACCGACGCTGACGAATTCCTGGTCCACACCAGCACCTACGACCGCGCCGCCCGCCTCGAATCCCACCGCCGCCTGGCCGCCGCGGTGGGTCTGCGCGCCTCGCTCACAAGCGCATCAAGGTGAACGGAAAGTGAACAGAATTTGACTGGTCGGTCGATTCTGGGTAATAATGGCCGATCTGCGCCGCTCGACCGCGGCGCTTGTAATCGGTGTCATGGCGATGCGAGGAGGTGAGGGACGAATGAACCACGGCGACTGTCCGTGTCCGAGACCGATTCACGACCTCTCATTTTCCCCGGACCACCGTTGCGGAGCAGCTGTTCTGTAGCACGGTGAGCCGGCCCGACCACTGAAGGAGGGCTGTCATGGCTTTCATCAACTTCTCCCGTAATCCACTCACCGTTCTGTCGGTGCTCGGCGATGCGCCGCGGCGCTCCCGGGCCCAGGCCGACCCTATTCCGCGGGCCGATGCAACCCGGCGTACAGCTCGGCCGGGGTCTTCACGTTCCATCGGCTGAACGCCTCCGCCGGCGTGAGGGTGCGATTCTCCCGCGCCGGCACCCCGCGCAGGAACGGCGCGGCGATTGGGGCCGTCGACGGCGAAAGCCAAGCGAGCAAGGTCAATTGGAGTCGTCCGCTCTTGGAGAGGATCCAGAAGACCGGTTTGGCCAGTAGCCGCACCGCCAGATCCGACAGCCGGGACTGACGGATGGCGGCCAGGTCCCGCTGCCAGTGCGGCAGCGTCGCGATGGTGGCCATGCGCAGGAACTTGTTGGCCACCCAGGCGAACGGGCCCAGCTTGCCCAGCAGCGGCGGATACATGACCCGCGCATTGAGCAGGTGATCCATCATCTGCTGGGTGACCTCGCTGGCCGCCAATCGCGGCCGGATGTCCTCGAAGTAGGCGCGAATGCCCTCGCGGGTGCGCGGCACCTTGGCCGGATCGCAGGTCTGCAGTTCCGCCGCGATCGCGCACTCGTTCCAGAACTGGTGTTCCTCGGCGTCGGAGAGCGGGCCGGGCCCGAACTGCTCGTAGACGTAGAGGATCGAATGCCACGCGGTGAGATGGATCCACAGCTGTGAGTCGGGATCGTTGGCGTCGTAGGTCAAGCCCGACACCGGCTCGGTGCCCACGCCGGTCTTGGCATGGATCTTCATGAGCACTGCCGACGCCTTGGTCGCGGTCTCGGTGTCGCCGAACAGCACCGTCGAGAAGTAGGCGAGGGTGTGGTCGTAGCGAGTTCTGGCCTGGCTGTACACCTTTCCGGTGTGCTGGACCGAGGCGACCAGGAACGGATCCAGCTCCTCGATCACCACCGCCCGCTGGAATCCCACCGACAACCCGGTCGGATATCCCCAGACCTTCCAGGTCACCGATCCCGGCCCGAAGAATCCGTTGTCCGCGGCGGGTTCCACCGGAGCCCGCAACCAGGCCAGCGGTTTCGTCCGCGCACTCCCCGGCTCACCACCCGTCGACACCCAATCGACCGTCATGGCCCGAAAAATACCAGGTCATGACCCATTCCATGTGACCCGGCTCACCCGATTCGGAATGAAGCCTTTCTAGGTTGTTACAACTGTGCCATTGACAACTGGCACATTCGCTGGCGATGCTGGGGGCATGAAGACAAGGTCAATGGCGACCTTCCCGTCCGAGTCGGTTCCCACCCGGGCCGCGGCGCGCACGCGAATCGCGGCCGCGGCGTCGGTGGTGGGATTGCGGCAGGTCAATGGGTTGTTGCCGAACAATCGGATCGGGATCGAGGCCGGTCGCGGGCTCATCGCCGGAATCATGGCGGCCTTCGGGCCGACACTGCCGGGGACCTCGGTCATGCCGGTGCGATCGGGCGGGGTGCGCGGCGAATGGGTGCGCGCGGCCGGGGTGCGGCACGGCGATCGGGCCATCTACTACCTGCACGGCAGCGGGTACGTGGTGTGCTCGGCGCGCACGCATCGGGGACTGGCCTCGCGGCTGTCGAAGGCGACCGGGCTGCCGGTCTTCGTGGTCGACTACCGGCTCGCACCCGAGCATCCGTTCCCGGCGGCCGCCGAGGATGCGGCCGCGGGATACCGGTGGCTGCTCGAACACGGTTACCGGGCAAAGGATCTGGTGATCGGCGGGGATTCGGCGGGATGCCATCTGACGCTGGATCTGTTGCTGCAGAACGCGATCAACGGGGTGACGCAGCCCGCCGGGGCGTTCATGTTCTCGCCGCTCATGGATCCCACGCTGACGCTGGCCGAGCGGCGCGACCGCGTCCTGCCGGATCCGATGGCCCCGGCGTGGGTCGGGCGGCGGCTCATCGAGCTGTATACCGCCGCGGAACCCGAGGATTCGCCACGGCTGCGGTTGCGGATTCCGGCGAATGTCACGCTGCCGCCGCTGTTCGTGCAGGCCAGCGCGGGGGAGATGCTCGCCGACGATGCCCGGCATCTGCGGGATATGGCCGCGGCGGCCGGGGTTTCGTGCGAGCTGGAGCTGTGGCCGGGGCGCATCCACGTCTTCCAGGCGTTGCCGCTGCTGGTCCCCGAGGCGGCCGCCGCCCTGCGGCGGACCGCGCGATTCGTGACTTCCACACTGGCGCAGTCGGACTCGCCGGTTCGAGAGCGGGTGAGCTGAAATGTGGCCGATCGATGAACTGGTCTTCGCGTTGGGCGGCAAGCGCCGCTCGCATGCCGCCAAGGCCGTGGTGACCGGTGCGGGCAGCGGGATCGGGCGGGCCTTCGCGCTCGAAATCGCCGCGCGCGGCGGCGAAGTGGTGTGCGCGGATATCGACAAGGACCGCGCCGACGAGACCGTGCGGATGATCGAGCAGCGGTACGGGCGCACGGCGCATGCGATCTTCTGCGATGTGTCCCGGCGTGAGGATGTCGAGAGCCTCGCCCTGCACGCGGAACTGCTGTTCGGCGGTGCGCCGACGCTGGTGATCAATAACGCCGGTGTGGGCATCGGCGGGAAGCCGGTGGGAGACATCGGATTCCAGGACTGGGAATGGGCACTGGGCATCAACCTGTGGGGCGTGGTCTACGGGTGCGAGATCTTCGCGCCGCGACTGCGGGCCGCCGGGCGGGGCGGGATCATCAATGTGGCCTCGGCGGCCGGATTCGCAGCCGCGCCCGGGATGGCCGCCTACAACGTGTCCAAGGCCGCGGTGGTGTCGCTGTCGGAGACCATGGCGGCCGAGCTGGCGGGCAGCGGGGTGGCCGTCACGGCGCTGTGCCCGACCTTCGTGAAGACCAATGTCGTTGCGGACGGGCGGATCACGTCCGGATCCTCGCGGCTGGCGGACGGGCTCATGCGGCTGTCCGGGTTCTCGCCCGAACGCGTGGCCCGCATGACCCTCGACGCACACGACCGGGGCGGGCTGTACGTGCTGCCGCAGCTGGACGCGCGGGTGGTCTGGCATCTCAAGCGGCATTTCCCCGCGCTCTACACCCAAGCCCTCGGCGTCCTGAATCGCGTCCTGCCGCAAGAGGACTCGACGACGCCCGACAAGACCATCCAGAAGACAGGAGTCTGACATGTCCTTCGACTTCGACAACATGCTGACAAAAATCAAGTCCAAGCAGTGGGCGCTGGCCGATATCGACTGGGACGCACCGGGAGCCGAGCTCATCGACCCGGAATTGCACGCCAAGCTGAAGCCGTTCATGGCCGATCTCATGTGGATCGAGAACGTCGGCGCGCGCGGGTTCGCGGCCATGGCCAAGAAGGCCCCGACCCAGACGCTGGCCGAGATCTACCGCTACTTCCACGCCGAGGAGCAGCGGCACGCCAATGCCGAACTGGCGCTCATGCGCCGCTGGGGCATGCTCGACGGGGACGAGATCCCCGAGCCCAATATCAATGTCAAGCTGGTGATCGACTTCCTGGACAAGTACTCCGACGGCATGTCGCTGTCGTTCCTGGGCACGGTCATCCCCATGCTCGAGGTGGCGCTGGACGGCGCGCTGATCAAGTTCATCACCGACGAGGTGCCCGATCCGGTCGCGCAGGAGGTCTTCAAGAAGATCAACAATGACGAATCCCGGCATCTGGCCACCGATTACGCGGTCATGGAGCTGCTCGGGCATTCGAGCGTGCGCAAGCTCGCCATCGATCTGGTCGGCGGGTGGGTCAAGCCGTCGCTCATGATCGGGGTGCTCAGCTATGTGCCGCTGCTGAACAAGATGCGCGACAACATTGTCGAGATGGGCGTGAACGAGGAGAAGCTCTACTCGGCCATGGCGAGGTTCAAGCAGGTCGGGGAGCGCGCGCCGATCGCCAACCGGGTGCCCATGTACCGGATCGTGAAGATGCACGCGGGGTGGGTCATCAACCGCGAGCATCCGTATCACCTGTTCGCGGACGCCATGGTCAAGCTGACCGGGGCGATTCCGGACCGGCTGCTGCCGTCGCAGCCGAGCTGGTCCAAGGAACTCACCTACGAGCCGGTCGCATGAGCGCCGGGAGCAAGCCACTGGACGTGGCGATCATCGGAGCCGGATTCGCGGGAATCGGCGCGGCCATTCGACTGCGGCAGAAGGGGATCGGCGACTTCGCGATCTTCGAGCGCGGGGATCGGGTGGGCGGCACCTGGCGGGACAACACCTATCCCGGTGCGGCATGCGATATTCCGTCGCGGCTGTACTCCTACAGTTTCGCGCCGAATCCGAACTGGTCCCAGACCTATTCCGGCAGTGGGGAAATCCTCGGCTACATCGACTCCATGGTGGAGGAGTTCGGGATCCGGCCGTATATCCGGTTCGGGCACAACGTCACCGGGATCGTGTACGACGAAGAGGCCGCGCTCTGGGTTCTGTCGTTCACCGATGGACGGCGAAAGGTTCGGGCGCGCAACGTCGTTCTGGCCTCCGGGCCGCTGGCCAATGCCGGGTTCCCGAATATCGACGGGATCGACGACTACGAGGGGCACAAGATCCACAGTGCCCGCTGGGATCACGACTACGACTTCACCGGCAAGAAGGTGGCGGTGGTCGGCACCGGAGCCAGTGCGGTGCAGATCATTCCGGAGCTGGTGAAGCAGGCCGCGTCGGTGAAGGTCTTCCAGCGGACGCCGGGCTGGGTGCTGCCGCGGGTGAACCGGCGCACCAACGGGCTCACCAAGCAGGTGTACCGGCAGCTGCCGGTGACGCAGTCGCTGGCGCGGGAAGCCTGGTTCTGGGGTCATGAGTCGGTGGCGCTGGGTGTGGTGTGGAATACGCCGCTGACGCGAGTGGTGGAATCGGTGGCGCTGCTGCACTTGCGGTCCCAGGTGCGCGATCCGTGGCTGCGGCGGCAGCTCACCCCGGATTTCCGGGCGGGCTGCAAGCGGCTGCTGATGAGCAGCGAGTACTACCCGGCGCTGCAGCGCGAGAACTGCAAGCTCATCACCTGGCCCATCGCGGGGATCTCGCCGCGGGGGATCCGCACCGCGGAGGGGATCGAGCATCAGGTCGACTGCATCGTCTTCGCCACCGGGTTCGAGGTGTCCAAGCAGGGCACGCCGATTCCGGTGACCGGCCGGGACGGGCGGGTGCTCGCCGACGAATGGCGCGGTGGCGCTTACGCGTTCAAGAGCGTGACGGTGGCCGGGTATCCCAACCTGTTCCTCACCTTCGGCCCGAACTCCGGACCGGGCCACAATTCGGCGCTGGTGTACATGGAGGCCCAGATCGAGTACCTCACCGATGCCATCAAGATCGCCCTGGATCGTGGCGTCGCGCTGGAGCCCCGGCAGGATCGCCAGGACCGCTACAACCGCCGCCTGCAGCGCCGGTTGACCTCCACCACCTGGAACTCCGGCTGCCGCAGCTGGTACCTGACCGAGGACGGCTTCAACGCCACCATGTACCCCGGTTTCGGCACCCAGTACGCCCGGCAGCTGGCCACGGTGCGCTTGGACGACTTCCACCTGCGCTAATGTCGTGACCGGCGGTGATTGATTCCATGCTCGGGTGGCCGGCGGAAAGGGTGGGTGCGACACGGATGGCGGAGTACCGCATCGACGATCTCGCCCAGGCCGCCGGCACCACCACCCGCAATGTGCGGGCGTACCAGGAGAAGGGCCTGCTCCCCACGCCGACCCGGCGCAGCGGGCGGGCCCTCATCTACGACGAGACGCACCTGGCGCGCCTGCGGATCATCGACGCGCTGCTGCAGCGCGGCTTCACCATCGCGCACATCGCCGACTTCATCACCAGCTGGGAAACCGGCAAGGACCTCACCGAAATCCTCGGCCTGCAGAGCGCCGTCACCGCCACCTGGGGCAAACCCGAAGAGCCGGTGGAGATTCCACGCGAACTCATCGACACCTTCTTCGGCGAGGGCGAGGACCACCAGGTCGACAGCACCCAACTGGCCCGCCTCGAGGAACTCGGCTTGGTCCGCCTGCACGGCGACACCGCCGAACTCACGCGCCCCGACCTGGTCGAAACCTTCGCCGCCCTCAACAATTACGGCTTCCGCCTCCCGGAACTGATCGACCTCTACTCCGGCGTCGTCACCCGCCTCGAGGACATAGCCCGCCTCATGGTGGTAGCGGCCAAGGACCGCATAGTCGACGACCACGGCCCCGGCTGGCTCCCCGACACCGACCCTGAGATCGCCGCCACCACCGAAATGCTCAACCACATGCGCGATCTCGGCCTCCGCTCGGTCCGCGACAGCCTCGACCAAGCCCTCGACAAGGTCCTCCGAGCCGAACTGAGCGCTTACCTGGAAACCGCCGCGCGCCAACGAGCCCAGGACTGAGCGCCGGCGCGCGGGCACCGAGCGTGACCGCACACCGGCTGCCCGCCTGGTCGAAACTTCCCCTCGTCATTCCGGGATGACTGGGTAGACCAAAGCACGCCGGGAAGACGGCGTAGGGTCCGCCGAGGTGCTCAGGCCGTGAGCGGTGGACCCCTGCCAAGGCCGGTTCTATGATCGATTTCAACATTCCGTTGATCGGATGGCCGGTTTCGGAGTGCGGAAGTCGATGTGCGAGGGGGTCATTCGATGAATGTCACGGTTATCGGCGGGGGCGCGATGGGTCTGTATTTCGCCGCCATGTTGAGGCGGGCGGGGCACGGGGTCACCGTAGTCGGGCGCGCGGATACGGTCGCGGCCGCGGCCGATCCCCTGATTCTCGACCATGGGGGAGTGGAGATTTCGGTGCCCGGGGTGCGCGCGGTGACAGCGATCCCGGCCGATGCCGAGCCGGCCGATCTGATCGTGGTGACGGTGAAGGCATGGCAGGTGGTCGAGGTGGCGCCGATGCTGCGGTCCATCGTCGGGCCGCGCACCGCGGTGCTGCCGGTGCAGAACGGGGTCGAGGCCGGTGCCGACCTGGCCGAGGTGCTGGGTGCGCGACACGTTCTCGGCTGCACCTGTGTGGTGATCGCACAGCGCGTCGGCCCGTGGCACGTGCGGTGCCTGGGCGCGCACGCCACCGTGGAAATCGGAGCGTTGGTGCGGGATTCGGAGGCGGACGGTCATCGCTCTGTGCCCGGGACGCGGCCACGGTCCGCCGCCGCCCTCGCGCCGGATCTGGTCGACAGCGTCGCCGCGATGCTGTCGGAGGCCGGGATCGGAGTCATGCGATCGGCGGATATCCAAGCCACGCTGTGGCGCAAGCTGATGCTCATCGCCTCGTACGGCGGCGTGGGCGCGCTGGCACGACAGCCGGTCGGCGTCACCCGCGCCCAACCGGAAACGGTCGAACTGATCCGCGCGGGCATGCGTGAGGTGGTGGCCGTGGCGCAGGCGCACGGCATCGCGCTCGGTGAGTCCGACATCGATCAGATAATTGGCGTGTATCTCGGATTCAGTTCCGACACAACGTCTTCCATGCAACGTGACCTCGCCGCCGGTCGGCCCTCCGAACTGGAGTACCAGAACGGCGCGGTGGTGCGGTTCGGGCGGGCGGCGGGAGTGCCGACACCGGTGCACGACACCATCTACGCCGCACTGCTGCCGGGCGAATCGCTGGCCCGGCAGCAGCAGGCGTCGAACGGTCAGGGCCGCGGCGCGGGAGGGTCAGCGTAGAGCTGCTTTGGCTCCGGCGGCCTCGAGTTTGATGCGGGCGGCTTCGGCGGCGTCCTTGTCGACCTTTTCCAGGACTGCCTTCGGGGCGGCCTCGACGAGGTCCTTGGCTTCCTTCAGGCCGAGGCCGGGGATGATCTCCCGCATGGCCTTGATGACCTGAATCTTCTTGTCTCCGAAGGATTCCAGTATCAGATCGAACTCGCTCTGCTCGTCGGCCGTCTCGACCGGGGCGGCATCGGTCACCGTCTGGACGGCGACCGGCGCCGCGGCGGTGACACCGAACTCTTCCTCGAACGCCTTGAGGAACTCCGAAAGCTCCAGCAGCGTCATCTCTTTGAACACGTCGAGCAACTCGACAATGGTCATCTTGGCCATGATGTACCCCTTGCAACGCTGACCAGGCGATGCCAGCAATTCTACGTGCGCGGGGCCGCCAAGGTCATCAGATATATCCGTTCGCTATCTGTGAGCGGGCGTGGCGCGCCATCCTCGATGGCGACCAGGGTGGAAGTGGCCGACAGATACAGGTTTTCATGATCACGCACCTCGTGTGCGAGGGTGAACGAGGTGGTGCCGATGCGCTCCACCGCGGAGGTCACGGTGACCGGCGCGGTGCGGTAGATCAGCGGCACCCGGTAGCTCAGCCGCTGACCCGCGACCACCACTCGCCAACGCACTCCGCCGGATTCGTGCCCGTCGAGCAGATCCGCGCGGGCCTCGTCCAGGAACTGGGCGAAAACCACATTGTTCAAATGGTTCTGCGCGTCGATATCGGTGCGGCGCAGCTGGATCTCGTAGGTGTGCATCAGGCTTCCAGATCCTTCAGCAGGACACGCTGGTCCTCGGGTAGCGGGCGCGACTTCTGGGTCTCCTGGTCGAAGGCGACCATGGTGCACACGGCCTGCGAGTAGACCACGTCCTCGTCGCGGATCTCCTGCCGCAGCGCGAACGAGGAGTTGCCGACCTTCGTCACCCAGGTCTCCACCCGCACCGGCTCGGCCCGATAGCGCAGCGGCGTCAGGTAGTCGATATCCATCTGCGCGACCACGTTCGAGCCGCCGAAGCCGCGCGTCCAGAACAGGTCGATCCGGGATTCCTCCAGGTAGCGCAGGTGCGCGGCATTGTGCACATGCCCGTCGGCGTCCATATCGGACCAGCGCAGGGGGCAGAGGAAAAGATGTCGGGCCACGGGGTCTTTCTATCAAGCGCGCGCTTACCGCTACCGTCCGGCCACCTCTCCGATGGCCGAATCTGCAAGAGTCGTGTCATTGACGCCATCCGGCTCGGGCCGCAGGCTGGAGACATGCGGGTGGTGCTGATCGTCGTGTTCGACGGCTTCCAGTTGACGGATCTGGCCGGTCCGGCCGACGTCTTCGCCGGTGCCGCCGCCTTGGGCGCGGATCCGGGGTACCGGGTCGAGGTGGCCGCGGCCACGGCCGGGCCGGTGCGGTCCGCGTGCGGAATCGAGGTGACGGCCACCCACGGGCTCGACTCCTGGGAGGGTCCGGTCGACACGCTGCTGGTGGTCGGTGGTCTGACCGTCTGGACAGCTGCCGAGCAGAACGGCCTCGTGACCGGCATCCAGCGGCTGGCCGTGGACGCGACACGGGTGGGCTCGGTCTGCTCGGGTACCTTCCTGCTCGCGCAGGCCGGACTGCTCGACGGCCGCCGCGCCACCACGCACTGGGCCGGGGGCGAACTGCTGGCCCGCCAGTTCCCGGCCATCACCACCGAACCCGATCGCATCTACGTGCGCGACGGCCACATGTGGACCTCGGCCGGCGTCACCGCGGGCATCGATCTGGCGCTGGCCATCGTGGCCGCCGATCACGGTCCCGAGCTGGCCCGCGAGGTGGCGCGCTGGATGGTGGTGTATCTGCACCGCCCCGGGGGACAGAGTCAGTTCAGCGCTCCGCTGGCCGCCAACCCGCCGAAGCGCAGTTCGCTTCGGGCGCTGCAGGTCTGGATGGAGGAAAACCTGGAATCCGATCTGTCCCTGCCCGCACTGGCGACCCAGGTGGGCATGAGCACCCGGCACTTCTCCCGGGTCTTCGCGAGCGAGACCGGCACCACGCCCGCCCGCTATGTCGAGCAGGTCCGGGTCGCGGCGGCGCGGCGGCTGCTGGAGACCGGTGACCAGCCGATGGATCGGGTCGCCGCCGCCGTCGGCCTCGGCAGCCCCGAGACTCTCTATCGAATCTTCCACCGTCACTTGGGAATACCGCCGGGCGAATATCGCGCACGGTTCACGAAGTTCTGAAAGGGAGAGTGTCCCATGACATTCCAGATCGCCATCGTCCTCTACAACGGCATGACCGTGCTGGACGCGATCGGCCCCTACGAGGTCCTACGCACACTGCCCGACAGTGAATTGCGATTCGTCTCCAATGAAGTCGGCCCGATCATCTCCGACAGCGGCGTGCTGGCACTGGGCGCGACCCACACCTTCGCCGAGACGCCGTCGCCCGACCTGGTGCTGGTCGGCGGCTCCGAGGCCTCGACCGCCGAGGCGATGGCGAACAAGGAACTCATCGAATGGCTGCGGGCCGTGCACCCGAACACCCAGTGGACGACCTCGGTGTGCAGCGGCGCCCTCATCCTGGCCGCCGCCGACATCCTGCGCGGCCACCCCGCCACCACCCACTGGGCCGCCCAGCCCGCCCTCGCCGCCTTCGGCGCCGAATCGCGTCCGCACGACCGCATCGTGCGCAGCGGCAAGACCGTCACCGCCGCGGGCGTTTCCGCGGGCATCGATCTCGGGCTGTGGCTGGTCGGCGAGATCGCGGGCGAGGAGTTCGCCCAGATCACCCAGCTCGGTATCGAATACGACCCGCACCCGCCCTTCGATATGGGCCACCCCGACAAGGCCTCCGCCACCGTGATGCGCAAGGCCCGCCTGGACATGACCAAGCGTGCGGCCACGCCGCGCCTCCCCGTCGACATCGCCACCGCGATGTGGCGCCTGACCCTCAACCGCATACGGGATCGCGCCGCCGCCAAGCGCTGAATTCCCGTACCGTCGGAAGGGTGACCGAGCTGCTCGGCGATCATTTCTTCGCCAATCCGCATGCGTACTACCGGCTTTGGCACGACGAGGGACCGGTGCACCGGGTGCACTTCGGCGACGGCGTGGACCGGTGGGTCATCATCGGCTACGAGGAAGCGCGGGCAGCCCTCGCGGATCCCCGACTGTGCAAGGACATCGACCGCCTCGAAGCGGTGATCGAGCGCAAGTACGGCGGGAATTGGGACGGACCGCGAACCCACGATGGCTTGCGGCACATGCTCAATGCCGATCCGCCGGATCACACCCGATTGCGCAAGGCGGTGTCGCAGGCCTTCACCGCGCGGCGAGTGGCGGCATTGCGCGGGGTGATCGAGCGGACCGCCGGGGAACTCCTCGACGCGATGGCCGAGCAGGACGAGGTGGATCTGCTCCAGGCCTTCGCAGTGCCGCTGCCGGTCACGGTGATCTGCCATCTACTGGATGTCGACATCGCGGATCGCGGGACGTTCCGGGAGTGGACCAAGGCGCTGGTCGGGACGCTCGAGCCGGACGTGGACCGGGTCAAGGCGCACGGCGAGATGGTGGCCTTCCTGCGGAAGATGTTGCGCCACAAGCGTGACGAGCCAGGCGAGGACATGCTGTCGGCGCTGGTCAACGACGTGGATGCGCGGCTGGACGAGGGCGAGCTCATCGGGATGGCGTTGCTGTTGCTGGTCGCCGGGCACGAGACCACGGTGAATCTGATCGGCAACGGCATGCTGGCGCTGCTGCGAGACCGGCCGCGCCTGGAACAACTGTGCGCGAACCCCGACCTGATCCCCGCCGCCGTGGAGGAATTCCTCCGCTTCGACGGCCCGGTCGACATGGCCACGATGCGATTCACCAGCGAGCCGATCACTGTGGGCGACACCGTCATTCCCGAAGGCGAACTGGTGTTGGTCGCTTTGGCGGCGGGCAACCGTGATCCGCGCCAGTTCACCGAACCGCACCGGCTCGACTTCACCGCGGACCGTGTCGGCCATCTGGGCTTCGGACACGGTATCCACTACTGCGTCGGTGCCCCGTTGGCTCGCCTGGAAGCCCGCATTGCCTTCGCTCAACTGCTGCAACGATTCCCGGAGATCGAGCTGGCAGTGGATGACTCCGAGTTGCGCTGGTACCCCAATGCGGTCATCCATGCGATGAAGCGACTGCCGGTCCGGTTGAAGACGAAAGACAAGAGATAAAAGAAGAAAAGATAAAGAGAGAAGAGAAACAAAGACAAAAGACGCCAGGAGGAGGGGTGGGGAGGGGGCTGGGTTGGGCGCCTCGGTGGCGGGACCAGCCTCCTCGAGGCTCGGGCGCGCAGCGGCCCGGGGAAGAACACTCAAAGACGCCCACAGCGTGTCCGATTCGCCCGGTTGCTGTCATCGAGCGGCACATTTTGGAGGCCGGATTAGGGAGGAACCGGACAAAGGCCCTCCAGGATGTGCCGCTCGACGAAAAGACGGGGTGAGAAACCCTGTGGAGTTGTCAATGATCACTGGTGCTTGGGGTTTTGGTTCTTGTTCTGTTGTCTCGTGAAGGTGATCCGTGCAGTCCGTGGGCCGGGATCGGCGGGGGCGGCTCCCAACCCGGCGTCAGCCCAAGTCCGGTAGGGCAGGCGAGGTGACCACACTTCCCCGTCCCTGCGCACACCAGACGTAGACGAGCAGCCGGGCCTCACGCAGCCGTTGAACCCCACTCCCGGCAACTGGACTCCACCGCACCGGCGACCACCTGCCCCGCGTGATGTTTCTCGTTGACTCGAGCAACACCGCTCGGATCCAACGCCTTCGGCGCGATCCACCCGATCCGCCCGCGATGCTCGGACCCCTTACCCAACATCACCGTCTTCCAGCCGTTCACGCTGTCGTTCACCAACGCGTGGTGGTGATCGCAGACCAAGGCGAGGTTGTCCAGATCGGTCGGCCCGCCCTTGACCCAGTCGGTGACGTGGTGCGCGGCGCACATATCCGCCGGAGCATCGCAGCCCGGGAAGGTGCAGCCACGATCACGCGCCAGCAATCCCCACCGCTGCCCGCAGGACGCGATGCGCTGCCCGTAACCCAGGTACAGCGGAATCCCCTTGTCATCGTTCACGATCAACACCGGACGAGTACCGCCCGCCATCTTCAACGCTTCGTTGATCGACAGCTGCACACCGGAGGCGGTGGTCGCCAGACCCGAACCCCGCTCCAAATCCGCCAGATTCATCTGCAACGTCACCTGCACCGGCATGCCGCGATGGGAGCCGAGCTTGCGCAGATCCAAATCGGGCTGCAACAGGGCGATGAACGCATCATGCACCCGCTGCCCGGCATCACGGCGGTCGCGGCGCGCGGCCGCGTCCAACACCTTCGAGTCGATCAAAGCATCCGACACGTGCGGGCTGTCGGCGTCGTCGCTGTTGCACATGCCGGGGCGGGCGTACTTGGCGAAGAACGCATCCAACAACGCCCGCAACTGCGGGGTGATCCACCCCTCGATCCAAGACATCCCGTCAATACCCGGGCGGCCCACCTTGATTCCGCGACGACGGTGACGATCAGCGTCACTGACCACCGTCCCTTCCGGATCCAACCGAGCCAGGATTTCCCGGCCCATGCGGGGCAGGTCATCAGGCCAGCCCTCGCAGCAGTAGTTGACCAGGATCTGCTCGGTCTCCGCACGGGTTTCGACCGGCACATCGGCGGGCAGATGGTTCATCACGTCGACGATGTTGCGGACATGATCACGCGAGATATCGCCTGCCTCATAGGCTTCCGCGGTCACTTCCAGCACCGGCGGCGCGAGGCGTCCGTTCGCCTGGTGGAATTCCCCGACCTGCGCAGCGATCTTGATGCGGGTGGAGGCGTCGTGGCGGGTCAAGTGCAGGGTGTGACGCAGGAACGCCACCGGGCTTCCGGCACCGGAGGTTTCGGGCAGCGAGCGATCGGTCGCCTCGATGATCAGTTTCGAATCCAGCGACGACAATCGCCGTTTGCTGGTCTCGACCTGCTGCATCATCTCCACGATCTCCTCGTCGGAGAACGCTGTCAGCTCGCCGCCCAGGATGCGGTCGGCGAAGGCCTGTACCGCGGTCACCATGTCGGTGAGGCCGCAGCCCTCGAATGTCACTCCTTTCGAACCCATGTGCTAATTCTACGCCCACGCAGATCCCCTGGGAACCCGAAATGTCCTGTATTACAACGTAATTCGAGAATTCAGTCGGGCATCAATGCGGAGAATGCGGACCCCCAGTCGACGGCCTTCGGCGCATCGTAGAGCTCGAATGTCTTGCCATGGGATTCGGAATGAAGAAGCGCCGCCACCGCGGCCCGGGCCACGGTTTCGCGACTGACTTGGCCGTCACCCCGATCTCCTTGTTCGAGTCGAGCCCCGCTGGCGGCCGAATTGGTCAGCCAGCTGGGCCGGACGATCGCGTACGGCGCTCCGCTGTGTCGGAGAGCCCTCTCGCCAGCCCCGCGCGCGTTGATGATGCCGGCCATGTCGGGGTGCTCCGAGGCGCGGGTGATGTAGATCTGAGAGACGAGAACGACCGGGATCTTTTGTGCGGCAGCCAATTCGGCCAGCCCGGCAACGCCTTTGTTCATGACCGCATCGGCTCCCGCGTCATCGACGGGTGGTTCGACCGAGACCATGACGCCGTCGAACCCATCCAGCAAGTGGGGGTCCGGTTGATTCGCGAGGTCGACCGCGATGCTGTGGCCGTCTCGCGGACGACGGGTGCCCACCACCGCCTCATGGCCCTCTGCGCGTAGTAGTTCGACGGCCAGTCGGCCGGTTCGACCGGTGCCGCCGATAACGAGGTACTTCATGGAAACTCCTGTGGTGCTCGGGAATTCGTTACCAGGGGAGGGGCTGGCCGTCGCGGAAGAAGCCGCCGGTGGGGCCGGAGTCGGGGAGGGTTGCGGCCCAGACGATTCCGGCCGCGCCCTCGGCGACCGGTCGTCCGCCGGGGCCGCCCATGTCGGTGGCCACCCAGCCGGGGCAGATGGAGTTGACCAGGATGCGGTCCGGGCGTAGTTCGGCGGCGAGCATGCGGGTCAGGGCGTTGAGGGCGACCTTGGTGGTGTTGTAGGCGGGGGTGCCCGCGCCCATGCTGGTGAGAGAGGCCGCCTCGCTGGAGACATTCACTATGCGGGGGTGGGCGCTCTTGCGGAGTAGCGGGAGGAAGGCCTGGACCATGCGCCAGGGGCCGTAGAGGTTGGTTTCGGCGGCCTCGTGGACGACAGCCAGGTCGGCGGTCGCGGCGCGCTGCCAGGTGTCGTAAGTGATTGCGGCATTGTTGATCAGCACGTCCAGGCGGCCGTGTTGGCGCTGGACGGCTTCGGCGGCCGCCTGCACGCTCGCGTTGTCGGTGACATCCAGTTGCAAGGGCAGCGCGCCGATCTCCGCCGCGGCGGTCTTCGCGGCATCCTCGGATCGGGCGGTCAGGAGCACGGTGAAGCCGCGCTCGGCCAGTTGTCGGCAGACCTCCCTGCCGATTCCGCGGTTGCCGCCGGTCACCAGCGCGATATCGCTCACGGAGTTGATCTTGCCATTCAATGGCCGCGGAGGACTTCCAGGAAATGCTCGACCTCGCGTTGTATGGCGGCTCGTCCCGGGCCGAGATACTTGCGCGGGTCGGACAGCTCGGGCTGGCTCGCGAGGGCGGTTCGGATCGCCTCGGTGAGGCCGATATTCAGCCTGGTCGCGATATTGATCTTCGCCATGCCGTGGTGGACGGCCGAGCGCAGGCCGTCGTCGGAGACGCCCGAGGAGCCGTGAAGAACCAGGGGGACAGGCAGTTTCGCCGATAGTCGCGCGATCAACTCGTTGTCGAGGCGGGCGTCGCGGGTGTGCATGGCGTGGGAGGAGCCCACGGCCACGGCGAGGGCGTCGACGGCGGTCGCGGAGACGAACGCGGCCGCCTCGTCGGGATCGGTGCGGACGCCCGGCGCGTGCGCGCCGTCCTTGCCGCCGATCGCGCCGAGTTCGGCTTCGACGTGGACACCCCGGTCATGGCACCAACGCGTGATGGCCGCGGTGGATTCGACATTGCGCGCGTAGTCGAGAGTCGAGCCGTCGTACATGACCGAGGTGATGCCGAGTTCCACTGCCTCCGTGATCAATTCGCGGGAGGTGGCGTGGTCCAGATGGACGGCCAGGGCGGTGGGGCTGTCGGCGGCCAGTTGCAGGCAGGCGCGGGCGAGGGGCTTCAGGCCGCCGTGGTAGTGGACGGTGTTCTCCGAAATCTGGAGCACCGCAGGTCGATTCGCGGACGTGGCAGCCGCGGCGATGGCTTCGGCATGCTCCAGCGTGATGACATTGAACGCCCCCAGCCCGCCGGGACGGGCGGCGGCGAGGAGTTCGGGCATGGGGAACAGCGTCACTCGCGATACTCCAGGGCCGGCGCGTCGAGCGCGGTGACGCGGACGCTCGGGGTGAGGCGTTCGCGCAGGGTCAGGTCGATCTCGCCCGCGACGGGGATGACGACGGCCGCGGCGGAGGTCGCGACCGCCTCGGTCAGCACCATCGGCCAGTCCGGGGCGCGGTCGGTGGCCAGGGCGCGGATCACCGCCGCCGTGGCCGCGTCACCCGCGCCGGTCGGATTGCCCGCCAAGGGTTCCGGCAGGGTGGCCGACCAGGCACCCGACTCGGTCACGGCCACCATGCCGTCCGCGCCGCGGGTGGCGATCACGGCGCGGACCCCCGCTTCGAGCAACGGGATGGCGGCGGCAACGACGGCGTCGGGGCGTTCGGCGACAATGCCGGTGAGGCGTTCCAGCTCATCCTGATTGGGCATGAGAACAATGCCCGGAACCGTGGCCGCGGCCTTCAGCGCGGGACCGTCGACATCGCACACGGTCGGGACACCCGCCGCGACGGCGGCGCGCGCCAATTCGGCGGGGACAGTCTCGTCGACTCCGCCGGGCAGCGAACCGGAGACGACCAGGCCACGCAGGTCGGGCAGCAGGAATTCGATGCGATCCCGCAGCCGGTCGACGGCGTGCAATTCGTGCACGTACGCGCCGGGCTCCCACAGTCCGGTCGCGGTGCCGTCGCGGGATTCGCTGATCACCACCGTGCGCCGCACCCACGGCAGCGCAGGCACGAAGTCGGCGGGAAACTCCGCGGCGGCCGCGGCCGCGAACTGATGGTCGGCGAATCCGGTGGCGCAGGTCGAGCTGCCGAGCTGGCCCAGGATGCGCGTGACATTGATGCCCTTGCCGCCCAGCCGTTGTTCGACCGACAGCACCCGTTGCGCGCGCCCGCGTTCGAGGCGTTCCAGGCGGTAGGTCATGTCGTAGGCGGGATTCATGGTCACGGTGAGGATCACGCCAGCCACCGTCCTCGTCTCAGTACGCGTCGCAGGGTGAGTTCGTCGTCGAGGACCACGGCGTCGGCGTACATGCCGGGGCGCAGGTCGCCGACCTCGTCGAGTCCGGCCGCGTCGGCGGGTGTCGCGGTGACCGCGGCGACGGCCTCCGCCAGGGGTACGCCGCACTCCCGGATCGCCCAGCGCAGACCCTGCAGCAGAGTCGAGGTGCCGCCCGCGAGCGAGCCGCCGGGCGCTCGCGCCACGCCCTCGGTGACGGTGACCGTCTGCGGGCCCAGGCGATACTCGCCGTCCGGCATGCCCGCGGCCTGCATGGCATCGGTGACCAGTGCGACGCGCCCCGGGGCGGCCGCGAAAACCAATGCGCCGAAACCGGAATCGACGTGCACGCCGTCACCGATGAGTTCCACGAACGCGTGCCGGTGCGCCGCCGCGACCAGGGCCGCCGCCACCGGACCGGGCTCGCGATGATGCAGCGGCGGCATGCCATTGGCCAGATGCGTGACCAGGGTGCCGCAGCCCTCGGGGCTCAGCGCCGACCGGAAGCGGGCGAAGGTCGAATCGCTGTGGCCGACGGCGACCACCACGCCGCCATCGGCGAGTTGTTTGGCGGCGGTGTCGAAACCGGAACGCTCGGGAGCGAGGGTCATCACCCGCAGCCGTCCGCCGGCGGCGCGCAGGAGGCGATCGATGAGGGCGGTATCCGGGTCTGTCAGATAGTCGAGATTGTGTGCGCCACAACGTATGTGGGAGAGAAACGGGCCTTCGACGTGTATTCCGGCGAGCACGCCGTCGGCGACCAGGTTTCGTAGGGTGCCGACCTGGGCCACCATAGCGTCGGGCGCGGCCGTCACGATGCTGGCGAGCACGCTGGTCGAGCCGTTCCGGTGATGGAAGGCCGCGGCGGCGCGAGCCTCCGCCGGATCCTCCGTGTCGAACCGATGACCGAATCCGCCGTGCGTGTGGATGTCGACGAGTCCCGGAATCACCGTTCCCGCGTACTCGGGAGGCAATTCCCGGTAGGCCGTGGCCCATTCGGTCGCCAGTCGCACCGAGGCGACGCGCTCGCCCTGCACGGTGACCACGGCGTCCTCCAGCACCCCGGAGCGAGTCACCACCCGGCCGCGTAGCTCGAGCCCGCGCTTCACCGCAGCGACCCCGATCTGGCCAGATGGGCCGCGCCGATCAGGCCCGCTCGAATGCCGAACTCGCCCAGCACTATCCGGGGGACGGGAGCCACTCGCAGCAACTCGGCGAGGCGGGCATGCAGGGCCTCGGTGAGAACGGTGCCCGCACGGGCCAGCCCGCCGCCGATGACGATCAGTTCCGGGCAGCTGGCGTGAATGACGCCGAGCAGTCCCGCGGCCAGGGCGTCGACCGCATCATCGATGACCGTGCGAGCCTCGGGGTCGGTAGCGATGGCCGCGAAAACCACATCGGCACCGGTGATTTCACGTCCGGTACGGGCTGCGTAGGCGCGGGCGATGGCCGGACCCGAGGCGACGGTCTCGACGCAGCCGGTATTGCCGCACGGGCAAGGCAGCCCATCGCGATACCGCACCGGGATATGCCCGTACTCCCCGGCCTGCGCGCCACCGGCCGCCCCGGCGGGCGCCCGCACCAATCGCCCACCCACGGAAAGGATTCCGCTGATCCCGGTCCCCAGGACGAGAACGCACACGTCGTCGACGCCGCGCCCCGCACCGTAGCGCCACTCCGCCCACCCGGCGACGGTCACATCGTGATCGATCAGCACCGGCATGCCCCACCGATCCGCGAACCGGCTGCCCACCTTCACATTCCGCCAGCCGAGGTTGCTGCTGAACACGGCGATGGATCGCTCCGGATCGACCAGCCCGGGCAGGATCACCGCGGCCCGCACGACCCGATCACGCTGATCCACCGCCAGCTGCTCCAACAGCCCCGTGCCCAACGCCTCGATCGCCTCGAACGCGGCCTCACCGTGGGGCGTCTCGACGGTCGCCGCACACAGCACGACTCCGTCGACGTCGGTGATCTCGCCCTTCGTGGTGCCGCCCCCGACGTCCACGGCGAGCACCAGATCCGTTGCTGCGTCAGCTATCACGGCACACCATCAGCCCAATATGACCGATCGGCTCAGGTTGCGTGGGCGATCGGGATCCAATCCCAGGTCAGCGGCCCGCAACAGACACAGCCGGTGCACTCGGACCAGCTCGGCCAGGGGGTCGATATCGCGATGCTCGAAATGTGCTCCGGTGGACCGAATCTCGTCGGCGAGGCCCGGGATCAGCGGACCGAACGCCCACACCGCACGACCCGGTCCGGCGAGGCTGATCGGGCCGTGCCGGTACTCGGTGGCCAGATAGGAGTCGGTCCAGGAGCGGCAGGACTCACGCAGTTTCAGGGCCGCCTCGTCGGCGAGCGCGGCGGCGAAACCCATTCCCACGAAACCGATCTGCTCGGCCTGCCGGACATTTCCCAGCGCCTCGGTGTCGGTCTCGGCCAGCACGGTGCGGGCCTGCACGATCGCCGGAGACAGGTCCTCGCCCAGGTGCCAGCGGAGGATCGCCAGCGTCGTTGTGGCAAACCGTGTTTGAACCACCGACCGCTCATCCACCTCGGGGATGAGAATCGGATCGGCCAGGGACAGCGCCGGCGTTCCCGGACTGGAGCTGATCACCGTCCGCGGAACCGCCTCGGGCAGTGCGGAGATGGCGTCCAGTACCTCGGTCGTGGTGCCGGACCGGCAGATCACCAGGTACCGGTCGTACTCGCGCCCGGACGGCATCGCGCTCGCGGGCCAGGCGTCGGTCAACCCCTGCCCCGCCGACTCTCGAAGAGACGCGAAGGCCCGGGCCATGAACAATGAGGTGCCACAACCGAGCACCGCCACCCGTTCGCCCGAGACCGGCAGCAGATTCCGATGGGCGGCGGCGGTATCGGCGGCGCGCGTCCAATCCTCGGGTTGGGTGGCCACTTCGGCAGCCAGATGGGTTGCGGGGGCAGAGATTCGATTCGCATCGGGCGGCACCTACCCAGGATCAACCCAGTGATCGTTCATGTCAATTTTACAGTCCAAACGATCACATTCGAGCAGCATTCACGTTAGATTCAGACAATACGAATCGTTCGCTACATCATCCGCGATTCGTGTCGCGGGGTGTGCAGATTGAGAGGCCCTTGTCGTGAAACGTCCACTGCCCGGAGCGCTTTCCTCCGTCGCGCTGCTGACCGGCCTGGTTCTGACGGTGTCCGCCTGCGGTTTCGGCGGCAGCAAGTCTGACGACTCGGACCCCAACACGCTCACCTTCCTGGCCCCCACCTACAGCGACGGCACCAAGGCCGAATGGGACGGCATCATCGCCGACTTCCAGAAGGCCAATCCGGATATCAAGGTCAAACTCTCGATGGAGTCGTGGGACTCGATCAATGATGTGGTCCGCACCAAGCTGCAGTCCAAGGGCACCACGCCCGACATCCTGAACATCGACGCCTACTCGACCTTCGCCACCGACGGGCAGCTGTACCCCGCGACCGACATCGTGGAGCCCTCGGTCATCACCGATATCCAGCCGGGCTTCGCCAAGAACGCCTCCATCAACGGAACCCAGTGGGCGCTACCGCTTTTCGCCTCCACCCGCACGCTGTTCTACAACACCGACCTGTTCGCCAAGGCCGGTATCGCCGCACCGCCCAAGACCTGGGCCGACCTCACCGAGGACGCCAAGAAGATCCAGGCGCTCGGCGGCGTCTCCGGGTACGGGCTGCCGCTCGGCAGCGAGGAAGCCCAGGGCGAGACCTCCATCTGGACCTTCGGCGCGGGCGGCGGCTGGTCCGACGGCGACAAGGTCACCGTCGATACCCCCGCCAACCTGGAGGGCGTGAAGGCCATGAAGGCCATCGCGGAAGCCGGTGTGACCGAACCGAATCCGGGCGCGACCAACCGGCTCGACGTCATCAACGCCTTCATCCAGGGCAAGATCGGCATGATCGAGGGCCTGCCGCCGACCATCAGCCAGATCGCGACCAAGAACCCGGGCCTGAAGTACGCCACCGCGCCCTCGCCGACCAAGACCGGCGACCCGGTCACCCTCGGCGTGGCCGATCACCTGATGGCGTTCAAGAAGGACGGCAACAAGGCCCCGGCCATCAAGAAGTTCCTCACCTACTTCTATTCCGCCACGGTGTATTCGAAGTTCGTGAGCAGCGAGCACTTCATTCCGATCACCAATAGCGCCGCGGCCGCGCTGGCCGACGATCCGGTGACCAAGGCGTTCGCGGCGACCCTGCCGGTGGCCAAGTTCTACCCCAGCAACAACCCCAAGTGGGGTGCGGCGCAGGGCGCCATCCGGCAGCAGATGGGGACCATCGCACAGGGCAGTGATCCCGCCTCGGTGCTGCAGAAGATTCAGCAGGCGGCGAGTTGAGGGGCGTCGCCTCCCATCGATCCACGGCCACGTTGCGCGCGTTGCCGTGGATCGGCCCTGTGCTCATCCTCATCGCGGCGGTGGTGGCCTTCCCCGCCGCGTACATGTTCTGGACCTCGACCCGTGATCTGAGCGCCTATGGCCAGGATCGCGGGCCGGCCGGATTCGCCAATTTCCGAAGGCTTTTCCGGATCGAGGAGCTGCCCTCGATCCTGCTGCACACGCTGGTGTGGGTGGCCGCGGTCGTGGTGATCACGCTGGTGCTCTCGGCCGGACTGGCACAGTTCCTGAACAAGGACTTCCCGGGACGGACGGCCGTGCGGCTGGCGATCCTGGTGCCGTGGGCGGCGTCGGTGGTCATGACGACCACCATCTTCGACTACATGCTGGACCCGGACGTGGGCATCGCCAATCGGTTCCTGGTCGATATCGGGGTGCTGGACCGGGGATTCGGGTTCACCAAGCAGCCGGGACCGGCGTTCCTGGTGGCCATCGGGGTGGCGGTGTTCGTGTCCATCCCGTTCACGACCTACACGATTCTGGCCGGGCTGCAATCGATTCCGGCGGATATGGACGAGGCCGGGAAAGTGGACGGCGCCAGCTCCTGGCAGCGGTACCTGTATCTGACGCTGCCGCAACTGCGTCCGGCCATGGCGGTGGCGACGGTCATCAACATCATCAACTCGTTCAACTCGCTGCCGATCCTGCAGGTGCTGACCGGCAGCATCGCGGGCTTCTCGGCCGACACCACAACGACCCTGACCTTCAAGCTGATTCGGCAGAATCAGCAGGTCGCCACGGCCGCGGCCATGAGCGTCCTGAACTTCGTGCTGATCCTGGTGATCATCGCGATCTATGTGAAGCTCATCCGGCCCGCCGGTGAGGAGGCGCGATGACCTCGCGGCGACGGTGGGGCCTGACGGCCGTCGGTGCCGTGCTCGCGGCGCTGTTCCTGCTGCCGTATCTGGTGATGCTGCTGGGCTCGCTCAAGCCGCGCTCGGAGATCCTGCGGATCCCGCCGACCTACATTCCCGAGCAGTGGCGTCCGGACAACTACTCGACCATGTGGCACACGCCCGAGACGCCGCTGCCGTTCAATCTGGTGAGTACCGTGGTGATCTCGGTGTTCGGCACCCTGCTGGTGCTGATCGTGGCCATCCCGGCCGCGTACTACACCGCGCGGCGGCGCTTCCCGGGCAAGGCGCTGTTCCTGGGCCTGGTGCTGGTCACCCAGATGCTGCAGCCGACCGTGCTGGTCACCGGCCTGCTGCGGGAGTTCTTCACGCTCGGCATCAATGACACCTGGCTGGCCATGATCCTGGTGAACGGCGCGTTCAATCTCTCGTTCGCGGTGTGGATCCTGCACAGTTTCTTCGCCGGGGTGCCGATCGAGGTGGAGGAGGCCGCGCAGCTGGACGGGCTCAACCGCTGGCAGATCCTGACCCGGGTGAGCCTGCCGCTGGTGTGGCCGGGCATCGTCACCGCGACAGTGTTCGCTTTCGTGTCCTGCTGGAACGAATTCGCCGCCAGCCTGGTCATTCTCACCACGCCGGAGAACCAGCCGCTGTCGGTGGCGCTGACCAAGTTCGTCGGGCAGTACGACGTGGCTTGGCAATATGTCTTCGCCATCTCTACGGTCGGCATCGTGCCCGTAGTCATCCTGTTCGCGCTCATCGAGAAGCGCCTGGTCGCCGGCCTCACCGCCGGCAGCGTGAAATGACCGCTCCCACCGACCGGTCCCAGCGGTGGAATCGCCTGCTGGAACTGCTCGCCGGCACGGGGCGGCTCACCGTCGAGGAGGCGTCGGAGCGGCTGGGCGCGTCACCCGCCACCATCCGCCGCGACTTCACCGCACTCGCCGACCAGGGGCTGGCCACCCGCACACACGGCGGCATCGTCGCCACCGCGGTCGCCTACGACCTGCCCGCGCGCTACCGCGGCAGCGGTGACGAGGCCAAGCAGCGGGTGGCGGAACACGCTGCGGCCCTGGTGGATCCGGCCGAGGTGGTGGCCATGAACGGCGGGACGACCACCACGGCCGTGGCCCGCGCCATCGCGGGACGCACGGATCTGCCCACGTCCGCCGATCACGAGCTCACCATCGTCACCAACGCGCTCAATATCGCGGCCGAACTCGTGCTGCGCCCGCATCTGCGCACGATCTGCCTGGGCGGCATGGCCCGCCGCGAGTCCTATGAACTCCACGGCCCGCTGGCAGCCTCGTCTCTGAACGAATTGCGTTTGGACACCCTGATTCTCGGTGCCGAGGCATTCTCCGCCGAGGGCGGAGCCCAATGTCGCCACCTCGACGAGGCGGGCATCAATGCCGAAATGGTCCGTCGCGCCCGCCGTGTCATCGGCGTGGCCACGGCCGACAAGCTGAATCGCACCGCGCTGGCCCGCATCTGCCCGATCGACTCCCTGCGCATCCTGGTCATCGACCGCGATGCCGATCCGGCCGCATTGGCCGCCATCCGCGACGCGGGGGTGGAAGTTCATCTGGTCTGAGCCGAGGTAATGAATTGTGCGGCCGGCCAAGCTGTTTGTGCAGTTCACAAGGGGACGGCGATTCTCTTCCGGCCGCCCGTCCGCCCTTGCTAGAACGATCGGTGTAGTTACCTACTCCCGGTTCTCGTGGGGGCACACCGATGTGGATATCGCGTCTCGCAATTCTCGGAACCGCCGCGGTGAGCGGTGGGCTGTTCGCCGGTCCCGCTGCGGCACAACCCGATCCGGTCGCGGCGGCGACCTTCGTAGTGACGACCACCGCGGACGCGCCGGCCGCGGATCCGGTCGCGGGTGAATGTCGGACTCGCGCCGGTGAATGCACGCTGCGGGCCGCTATCCAGGCGGCCGATGTGCGGCCGGGGAGCACCGTCGTCGTGCCGCCGGGGCGCTACGTGCTGACCATTCCACCCAATCTGCTGAATAGCGAAGGGCCGCTGGTGGATCCGACGACCGGTGATCTGGATGTCACCGCCGACACCACGATTGTCGGTGCGGGACAGGGGGAGACGGTCGTCGACGCAGGGCATCGAGACCGAGTGCTGGTCACCACCGCGCATGTGTCTATCAGCGGGCTGACGGTCACCGGTGGCAATGCCGCCGAGCACGAAATCCCCTTCTACGACACCGGAGGCGGTGGCATCGCCAATTCCGGGAAGCTGCGCCTGGATCACGTGACCGTCACCGGTAATGCCGCGGACTACGGCGGCGGCATCTTCAATATCCCCATTGCCGATCTCGTGATGACCGACAGCATCATCACCGGGAATTACTCCGGGGAAGCGGGTGGCATCCGCTGTGACAACACGTGTGCCTTCACCCGCACCGCGATCACGGACAACCATGTGGTCAACCCCGGAAGGTGGTACCGCCCAGGCGGATTCGCGGGTCGCGGCGGTGGGCTCGACATTCGCGGCATCGGGCAGGTCGTGCTGATCGATTCGATCGTCACGGGCAACTCCTCCACCGATGGCGGCGGGGGCATCAATATCGCCCCCGCCTACCTCGACACCCTGCCGTATCAGCTCACGGATGTCTTCGATCCGGCGCTGGGCACCTTGATCCTGCGCGGCACCACCGTCGCGGCGAACACTTCGGGCCTGGGCGAACAGAACTGCAAGAAGGTGTTCGCCCAGATCATTTCCACCGGAGCCAATCTCGGCAGCGACACGTCCTGCGACCTGACCGCCACCGGCGACGAGATTCGTCCCGACGCTGGGCACTGACCTCTCCTCTTCGAAAGGCCGAATCTCATGGGCTCCTTCAATGTCGGCGACTGGATGACCACGCTGGGACAAGCCTTCGCGTGGCTGACCTCCATGGTCGTATCCATCGCCTCCACGGCCAGCTCGCGCTGACTCCCGCAACCGCTACACCGCGGTGGTGTTGTGGAGGGTGATGTTGCCGGTCGAGGTCTTGGCGTGGACCTCGACGGTGTCGCCGGTCTGGGCGACCGGGCCGAGCTGGTTGCTGACCGCGCCGTTGGGGGTGTTGGTCTTCAGGACCGCGGCGCTGCCGGGGTGGATGCCGACCTCGATCGCGCCGACGGCGGTCTCGAGCTCGAGCAGGCCGCGCACGGCCTCGCCGATGGTGATGTTGCCCTGGGCGACCTTCGCGGTCACCGATCCCTGCGGCTGCGCGATGGTGATATCGCCCAGCGAGAGTTCGACATTCGAGTAGCCGAGCGGGCCGCTGCCCAGCAGCGCGCCGGCGGCTACGGTGCCGTTCACCTGGGAGCCGGACGGCACCTGCACGGTGACCTCGATCGAGGACTTGCCCTTGAGCGAGGTGCGCCAGCCCTTCGGGGTCTGCACCGACAGCGTGTTGTCGGCGAAGGAAACCTGGGTCTGCTCGACGGCCTGCACGTCGGCCTTCTTGTTCGCATCGGTCGGCTTGACCTCGACGGTGGTGTCCGTGCGGTTGGAGGCGATGACGGTGACGTTGGCGACGGCCAGGTCGAGGGCGACGGTGATGGCGGCGGGGGTCTGGAAGGCGTTCATGGTGTGTCTCCTGTGTGAGTGTTTCGGTCGGTGTGAGAACTACTTTCACCGGTCCGGCTGATACCGGACTGACACCGCACTGACACGCCCGCTGACACCATGTTCAGCCTGTTTGGAGACTAGTTGGGGCGCAACACCACCAGGCCCGGCACCGTGTTCAGGTACTGGGTGAGGGGGCTGTCGACGACCTGGTTGTTGGCCGCCAGGGACGACGCGTTGCGGAACATGGGTCCGTTGGGGGTGTTGATGAAGATGCCCACGTGGGAGACGTCCAGACCGGCCTGATCGGTGTACGCGCCGAGGAAGTCGCCGGTGTGGAGCTGGGAGATGACCGCGTTGTCCACGGCCGCGCTGGGGATGAAGGTGATGTCGCGGTCCACCACGGGCAGGCCCGGAAGATAGTTGCCGCCATCGGCTTTCGCGTTCAGGTGCTTGGTGACGGTGACCGCGCCGGGGGTGAGGGTCGCGGTGATGTCGTTCGCGGCCGCGCGGTTGACGTAGGCCCAGTCGGTGAAGAAGTGCTTGCGGCGCGGGAATTCGACCTGGCCGTCGGCGTATCGGGTCGTGATGAGGTTCTGCACGAATTCGCCGCGGTTGGTGGAGCGGCTCAACGCCTCCACGTAGTCGAGGTAGGTGAAGCAGTCGACGCGGCGGAAGTCGATCACCAGCTGTTCGGGCTGGGAGGCCGAGCCGATGAGCATGTTCGCGCCGTACGGGGTGCCGAGGAAGCGGGCGGAGAGCTGTGCGATGGCGTCGGTGCGCGGGCCGGACAGGGAGTTCCGCAGGGCCAGGAGGTCATCCAGCTGCTGGGAGGTGGAGCCGTCCAGATTCGGTTCGGCGGGGGTGGCGATCGCCTGGGCGGGCATGAGGGCCAGGCCGAAAACGAGCGTGACCAGCATGAGCAGGACGCGGGTGACAGTGCGCAAAACCCCTCCATCAGAACGAGACGTGCAGATCGAACCTAACACCGTTTTTCTGTCCCAGACAATCCTTTCGCTGGGTTGGAACTGTGCGTAGGCTGCGCATCATGATCGCGAACGAGGTGACGCGGCAGCGCATCGTGGAGCTGCTCGTTCCCGAATCTACCGTTGTCGACGGGTATCTCGATGTGCTCGGGGCGGACACGCCGCCCGCCAAGGGGATCGGGCAGGCGGCCATGCGGGTGCCGTTCGTGTCCCGAATCTATGAGCCCATCTGGCGGAATTTCTTCCGGCTCGCCATGGGCAGCAATGCCGTCGGGGTGCGGCGGGAGAAGCAGCGGGCCGTGGACTCGCTGGGGATCACCGAGGGCTCTCGGGTGCTCGATGTCGGGTGTGGGCCGGGGTTGTTCACGCGGGCGTTCGGCCGGGCGGCGGGGGAGTCGGGGCTGGCCATCGGGCTGGACGCGTCGCCGTCGATGCTGGCCGAAGCGGCGCGCACCAATGCGGTCGGACCGGTCGGATTCGTGCGTGGGGATGCCGGGCGGCTGCCGTTCCGGGACAAGGCCTTCGATGCCGTGGCCTGCTTCTTCGCGCTGCACTTCTTCCCCGACGCCGAGGGTGCGCTGGCCGAGATCGCGCGGGTGGCCGCGCCGGGCGGGCGGATCGCGGTGACCGCGCTGGCCCACCCGGACGTGGTCGACTTCCCGCTCTTCCGCCGGGTCTACGCGATCGGCGGCGCGCGCAGCCTCGGCTATCACGTGGTGCCGGAGCTGTTGACCGCGGCGGGCTGCGAGATCACCGGCCGGAAGTCCTCCGGCGCCGTGCAATTCGTGACTGCGGTCAAGCGCTAGCCGAGCAGGCCGCCCAGCAGGCCGCCGGACTGCCCGGCCTCCTGGCCGCCGCCGGTGCCGCCGATGAAACCGCCCGGCGGCAGCTCGGAGGGCTGCACGATGACGAAACCCTGACCCGAGAACGACAGCGTCAGACCCTCGCCCGTGCTGCGGCCGATCAATCGGCTGAAACCGAACGAGTCATTGCGCTTGATCCCGGTCCGCAGGCTCGACGACCATGCGACCGCGGCCTGCGGATCGGCGTAGGTCGGCTGGTCGACATTGAGGACCACCGGCTGACCGTGCGTCGTGATGGCGATGCGACCGCGGCCGGTGAAGACGCAGTTGAAGAAGCCCGCATTGCTCGCGACACCGGCCGCGCCCTGCACCCGCTGGATGTTGTAGGACAGCGAGGAATCGAAGGCGAGCACGTTTGCTCCATTGATGGTCAGACCATCTGTCCCGTCCAGATCCACGGTGTGCACATCGGCCGCGGCATTGGCCAGGAACAGATCACCGCGCCCGGACACCTGCATGAGCGGCACGCCCTCACCGGTGAGCCGCTGCTGGATCGCGCGGCCGATACCGCCGGAACCGAGCGCCTTGAAATGCAGATCGCCCTGATAGGCCACCATCGATCCGGCCCGCGCCAGGGTCTCCCCGTTCACCGAGACCCGGATCATCTTGCCGCCCTGCTTCTGAATGCCGGCGCCGCTGACCTCGGCGTGGCTCGGGTTGAACAGCTCGCTCTGCACGGACGGGACTCCTTGTGGTGCGGGGAAATTCGGCATCGGGGCCGCGGGCGGATAGGACTGCCCGGGCGCGGGCGGCTGACCCGGCGTCGGAGGTTGGCCCGGCGCATAAGGCTGGCCGGGCTGAGCCGGGTTATAGGGCTGGCCGGGCGGTTGCGGCTGGCCCGAGCCGTAGGGCTGAGGCTGACCAGGGGCGTAAGGCTGGCCCGGCATCGGAGGCTGGCCCGGCGCATAGGGCTGTCCGGACTGAGCCGGGTTGTAGGGCTGGCCCGAGCCGAACGGCTGCGGCTGGCCCGAGCCGTACGGTTGGGGCTGACCCGGCGCTGGGTGGCCCGGTGCGGGCGGGGGCGGCGAGTAAGCCTGGGTATCAGCCGTTCTCGATGACCCGGGAGGCGGGGGCGGTGGGGCGAACTGCGACGGTGGGAGCGGCGGGACGGACTGCGGCGGCGTGGATTGCGGTGCGGCGGCGGGCTCCGGGTCGTCGTCGATATTGACGCCGAAGGCCGAGGCCAGACCGGCCAGTCCGTTGTCGTAGCCCTGCCCGACCGCGCGCACCTTCCAGGCGTCGCCGCGCCGGTAGATCTCGACGCACACCACCGCCGCCTCGGTGCTGAGCCGATCCATGGCGAACTCCAGTGTGCCCGCGTCGGATCCGATGGTGGCGGTCAGCGAGCCCACCCCGGCGAAGGTGGCGGGCCCGCTGCCGTCCAGGCTCGCGGTGATGGCGACCTTGTCCACATCGGCGGGTAGCGCGGAGGTCTGAACATCGACCATGTCCCCGGCCCCGCGCCCGTGCCGGTACACGACGCCGGGCGCGACCGGCTGATTGAAGAACACGAAGTCGCCGTCGGACCGCACCCGCCCATCGGCATTGAGCAGCAGCGCCGATACGTCGACGGCGGCCGAGCATCGCACGGTAACGGTCATCCGGTCGGCGGGTGCGGGGCGATTCTCCCCGCGGGCGAGCGTCGTCACCGTGCCCCCTGCAGGTCGCGGCGGACCTGTTCGTGCGATACCCGATTCACGGCTACCAGTGTGTCGAAGATTCGCCCCGAGGGCCATCGGGAACTACCCCGAGAATCCCCGGATAGGCGCTGGGCAATCGCTATTTTCGATGCATGAGCTCGACCAGCGTCTCCGTATCGACGGTCCGCGAACCCCCAGCGAACGCCAGCGTGGCGTGCGCGCGTGCCGCCGCCTCGGAGTGTCCGGCACCGCAGGCGTCGGTCACCGTGATCGGCAGGTAGCCGAGATCGGTGGCGTGGCGAACGGTGGGTTCGATGCCCACCTCCATGGCGATACCGGCAATCGCGAAGGCGCTGATGCCCAAGTCGCGCAGCGCGATATCGAGCGGTGTGCCTGCGAAGGCCGACATGGTGATCTTGTCGAAGACGACCTCGTCAGGGTCGGGGGACAGCTCGGGAACCAGTTGATACTGCGGCGAGCCCTGTGGAAACGAAGCCCGCACCTGCGCCGGATCGTCCACGTGCTGCCACTCCATGGCCGTGCGCAGCTGCGAAATCCCCGCGGCGGCCGTGGGAATCGACATGTGCCGGGTATAGAACACCCGGAAGCCGTTCGCGCGCGCGGCATCCCGCAGCCGCAGGCACGACTTCACAATCCGGTCCCCGTCGGGGATCTGTCCCACGATGCCCGCCTGCATGTCATAGATCAGCAGCGCCATGCGCCCGGGATCGCAAGCGTCCTCGACGGTTTGGGGAATGGTCAGGCCGTAGGCTTGTCGCATGGCGTCCTCAGCGGGTGCGGTCGTAGGGTTCGGCGACATCCACCGACGCGTCCATCAGCGCCTCGAGCGGCAGCGGCGCGGTGACCGGGACGTAGGTCCATTCCAGGAATCCCTTCTTGGTGAGCGGGAAATCGTCGATGTAGCGCTTGGCCTCCTCGACGCTCTCGACCTCGAAGACGATGACCACCCCGGGCTCGTCGGCGCGGGCGTAGTTCTCCCGCACGATCCCGGCCTTCCACAGCCGCCACACATTGGCGACCTCTTCGGGCAGGAACGGGGTGATGGTCTCGAGGGTGACGCCGGGCTTGAAACGATCGAATGTAATGACCTTCATGGGAATTCATGAAAGCCCCATGATTACAGTGTTACAAGAACGCACTTTTCGGTAAGTACCCGGAGGGAATGTGGCCGCGAAGCGCTACAACTGCCCGGTCGAGGTGACCGTGGAACTGATCGGCGGCAAATGGAAGCCGGTGATCCTGGCGCACCTCAAGGAGGGCGTGCGCCGCTACGGCGAATTGCGCAGGCTCATGCCGGATACCAGCGAGAAGATGCTCGTCCAGCAGTTGCGGGAACTGGAATCCGATGGCCTGGTGCGGCGCACGGCTTTTCCGACCGTCCCGCCCCAGGTCGAATACGACCTCACCGACGAGGGCTGGAGCCTCGTACCGGTGCTGACCGCGCTCTACGAATGGGGTGAGAAGCGCGGTGCCCGAATGGGTCTCGCCATCGAGACCCAGTGACATCAGGCGGCTTCGGCCTCGCCCCGATCCGTGCGATCCCAACCCGGGACATCGGCTTCGTACATGGCGCGATGGGTCGCGCACCGGTACTTCGGCCCCGGTTTGATGAAGGCGGGATCCAGGCGCTGCGCGAACGTGAGGTTCTCACGCCGCCAGCAATCGATGCACACCGGCTCAGCCATGGCGTCCTCCTCGGTTTATCGCTCGCGAAAGGTATGCGAGAGAGGGATTCCCATTGAAGGCTCGAATCGGATATAGGTTCTGGAACTCTTCCATAACGGATGCGGTCGGATAGCCGACCGGTCGGTTGGGTGAGAATCGAGCCTGGTTTACAAGGTACCGTGAACCGGTTGCCGTCGCAGCCGTACCACCACGCATCCGATGATGATCAGGTAAACAATCACGTAGCAGTTCAACAGAATCTGCGAAATGGGCCACGACGGCGGGAACAGGAACCAGCCGACCACCACCCAGGTGTCGTTCCAGTGGTAGGACCAGGCCCCGGTGGCCAGATACAGCAGTCCCACGGCCGACCACCAGCGCGTTTCGGTTTCGGCGCGATGCACCAGATAGACGAACAGCGGCAGGAACCAGACCCAATGGTGGTTCCAGGAGAACGGCGACACCATGCACGAGGTCAGGCCCGCGAGCGTCACGGTGAGCAGTTTCTCGCCGCGGTTGTAGAGCGTGGCGGCCAGCAGCAGGCCGCCGATCGCCACCGGCACCGCGACCAGCAGCCACAGCCACTGCGGCACTTGATGACCCGAGAGATGGGCGATGGCGCCGCGCAGGGATTGATTGGCGGGCTGGGTATCCGGGGCGATCCGGTCGGATTGGAAGAACGTCTTGGTCCAGTACTGCTTGGAGTCCGACGGCAGTGCGGCCCAGGCGATCAGGATGGTCAGCACGAAGGTGGCCGACGCGGTCACCGCCGCCCGCCACTGCCGCAGCACCAGGAACTGCGCCACGAAATACAGCGGCACCAGTTTGATACCGGCGGCCAATCCGACGCCGATACCGCGTAACCGGCTGCGCTCCGAGCGCGTGAAATCCCAGAGGATCAAGGCCATCAGGACCAGATTGATCTGGCCGTAGTACAGCGTGGTGCGCACCGGCTCCAGGAACATGCAGGTGGCGGTCAGCAGCACGCTGATCGCCGCCAGCCGCCAGGTGAGCCGGTAGCCGAGTACGCGCCAGCACAACAGGACACACGCGAAGAGCACGCAGATGTTCAGTGCCAGCCAGGTATTCGTGACCGCGGCCCACGGGATCGCGAGGATCGGCAGGAAGATGAGGGTGGAGAACGGCGTGTAGGTGTAGGACAGGCCGCGATGGGTGGTCTCGGTGTAGAGCGGATGACCGTTGTAGATCTTCCACGCGCCGTCGCGGTAGACGTGGACGTCGAAACCGCCCGCGAGAAAACCCACCTCGTCCAGCCACGGATCCACCGTCAGGAAGATCAGGACCATCGACATCACCGCGCCGAAGCCCAGCACCAACCACGTCGTCCGGCTGGTGGTCGGCGGTGACACGCGGGAGTCGGCAACCACCGCACGGTCTTTCGTTCTTGCACCGATCAAGAGCAACCCACCTCAGCTGTGCGATACCACCCTGTCGAGCTCTCCAAACCGCTGAACACGTAAGGCTCCAGCCTGCCCGCCCAGCACCCTACAACGCTGCGGCGGCGCTCCCGTCACATGCCCGACCGTGTGGTCTGGAGTGATAGGCGGCGGGTATTGGCGGTGATGGCATCGGCGAGGGCCTGTTCCGGCTCGGACAGGCGGGTGCGGCGCTGCATGAGGACGAAATCCAGATCGCCCAATTCCGGCAGTCGAGGGTCGTTCAGTGATACCAGTCCGTCGGGCAGAACACCCTCGGCGTGGACGATGACGCCGAGTCCCGCCAGGGCGGCCGCGCGCAGACCCAGCAGGCTGTCGCTGACGCAGGTGACGCGGCAGGTGCGGCCCGCGTGCTTGAGTGCTCTCAGGGCCAGTTGCCGGGTCAGGCTCGGCTTCGGGTAGGTGATCAAGGGCACAGGGTCGTCGAATTCCGTTGTGGCGCTGCGACCCGCCCACACCAGCCGATCCCGCCACAGCAGCGTGCCGTGCCGCTCGCCGGGCAGCCGCTTGCCGAAGACCAGGTCCAGTTCGCCCGCGGTCATGCGGGTTTTGAGGTTCTCGCTCAGGCCCACGGTGAGCTCGAGATCGACGCCGGGATGCGAGCGCTGGAACTCCACCAGGATGTCGGGCAGCTCGCTGGCCATCACATCGTCGGACGCGCCGAGGCGGACGAGGCCGGTGAGGGTGGAGCCGGAGAAGTACGCCTCGGCCTGGGCCTGCGCGTCGAGGATGGTGCGGGCGAAGCCGATCATGGCCGCGCCGTCGGCGGTGAGCGCCAGATTGCGGGTGTCGCGGCGGAACAGCTCACGCCCGGCGGCCTGTTCGAGGCGGGCGATATGACCGCTCACGGTGGACTGGCGCAGGCCCAGCTGGCGGCCCGCGGCGGTGAAGCCACCGGCCCGCTCGACGGCGAGGAAGGTTTGTAGCAGCTCGGGTTCGAACACGAGCTAATTATCACGCATCGCGATGAGAGATATCGGATCCAACGCCTATCGCGATCTATGTCCAGCACCCTACCGTCGAATGAGTGCAGCTACTGGCCAAACTCCGCATCGACTCGTTCATGCTCGGCATCCTCGCCACCGTGGCGCTGGCCGCCGTCGTCCCCGCGCGCGGCACGGCGGCTGATGTACTCGATTGGGCCACCAAGATCGCCATAGCCGTACTGTTCCTGCTCTACGGCGCCCGCCTGGAACCCCGCGAGGCCCTGGCCGGGCTGAAGCACTGGCGACTGCACGTCACCGTTCTGTCCGCCACCTTCATCGTCTTCCCGCTGCTCGGCCTGGCCCTGCGGCTGCTGGTCCCCTCGGTCCTCACCCCCGACCTCTACACCGGCGTCCTGTTCCTCTGCCTGGTCCCGTCGACCGTCCAGTCCTCCATCGCCTTCACCTCCATGGCCCGCGGCAATGTCGCCGGCGCCGTGGTCAGCGCCTCGCTGTCCAACCTGATCGGCGTCTTCGCCACCCCGCTGCTGGTGATGGCCTGCATGAGTACCACTGCGGGCGTGCGGGTTTCGCCCTCGGCGATCGGCGCCATCGTGATCCAACTCCTCCTCCCGTTCCTGGCGGGCCAACTCCTACGCCCCCGCCTGGGCTGGCTCCTCGGCCACCCCGCCGCCACCAAAACCGTCGACCGAGGCTCGGTCTACCTGGTCGTCTACTCCGCCTTCAGTGCCGGTGTGACCGAAGGCATCTGGCACGGCCTCTCCGCCCGAGTCCTCATCTCCACCGCCTTGATCTGCGCCGCCCTCCTGGCAGTCGTCCTGGCCATCACCTCGACAACCAGCCGCCTACTGGGCTTCTCCCGCGAGGACCGAATCGTGGTCACCTTCTGCGGCTCGAAGAAGAGCCTGGCCACGGGCCTCCCGATGGCTTCGGTCCTCTTCGCCGGCCACCCCGTCGGCCTGATCGTCCTGCCCCTCATGCTCTTCCACCAGATCCAGCTCTTCACCTGTGCGGTGTTGGCCCAGCGCTACGCCCGGCAGTCGGAACCGTCACCTCTCGAATCGCCCACCATCGCATCCGAATTGGTGTGACCGGTCGGGCCGTCCGCGAGCGGACAAGATCAAATTGATGCGCGAGAAGTTCGTGCCGTGCGGGGTGGAAGCGGGCGGGGGAAATTACGATTCCGGGGTCCTGAGCAGGCAACTCCGAACAAGGGTGTGGCGCGACGATGGTGTCAGGGGCTTCGGTGGGGATTGAGGGGCAGGTTTCGGCTAGGGCGGGTCGCGATTCGGTGCTGGGGGTGCATCCGCGGGCGTTCCGGGATGAGCTGGTGTCGAGTGCGCAGTGGGTGGCGGAGTATCTCGAGCGACTCGAGCAGGGGCCGGTGGTCAGGCCATTACCGGCGGCATTACGTCAGCGTTTGAGCTCCGGCGGGCTGGCCGAGCAGGGCGGCGATCTTTTCGAGGTGCTGGATTTCGCCGAACAGTCGTTGGCGCCGTATCCGACCGGCAATGGTCACCCGGCGTTCTTCGCCTGGATCAACTCGCCCCCGTCGCCGGCGGGAGTGATCGCCGAATTGCTGGCCACCGCCATCAATGCGACCTGCGGCATGGGTGAGCACGCGTTGATGGACCTCGAACGCGGGGTGATCGCCGACCTGGCCGGGCTGGCGGGCATGGCCGAAACCACCGGCGGGGTGCTGACCAGCGGCGGCTCCATGGCGAATCTGCTGTGCCTGGCGGCGGCCCGGCACTGGTTCCTCGAGCGGCGCGGCGCCCTCGACGGCCCGGAATACGATGCGGCACACGGCAATCTGGTCGCCTACTGCGGCGCGCAGGCGCACATGTCGGTCGCCAAGGCGTGCGCGGTCATCGGCATTCCCCGCTCGCGGGTGCGGGTCATCGCCACCACCCCCGACCGCTGCATGGACGTAACCGCGCTGGACGAGGCGGTACGCACCGACCTCGACGCGGGGCTGCTGCCGTTCTGCGTGGTGTCGAATCTGGGCAGCACCCCGACCGGAGCCATCGACACTCCCGAGCCGATCACGGCCGTCTGCCGCGCCCACGGGATGTGGCATCACGCCGACGGCGCGTGGGGCGGACTCGGCACCCAGGTGCCGCGCTGGGCCCCGGCCTATCGCGGCATCGCCGAGATCGATTCGCTCACAGTCGATCCGCACAAAACCCTGTCGGTCCCCGTAGGTTGCGGCGCGGCACTCGTCACCGACCCACAGCGGCTGCGTTCCGCATTCGGTTTCCGCGCCTCCTACCTCGACAGCGACGAAAACCTGCCGTGGATGTCGGAATACACCTTCGAGCTGACCCGCCCCGGCACCCGCGCCCTGGCCCTGTGGGCCACCCTGCACCAACTCGGCCGCAACGGAGTCGCCGCACTCCTCCAGCACTACGACCGGATGGCCGACGAACTGCGGCAGCGCATCACCGCGCATCCGCGCCTGGAGTTGCTTGCGTGCGGGCCGCTCCCGGTCGTCTGCTTCCGGGTCCTCGGCGTGGCGTCCCACGCCGAACTCGCCGAGGTCGTGCAGTCCCGCGGCCGCGCCTACCTCGCCACCGTCGACTACGAGGGCGACACCGTACTGCGCGCATGTATCTGCAACCACCGCACCGGACCCGAACACATCGACACCCTGCTCGACGAGATACTCACTGCCGCAACCGAATCGATGTGACTTATCAGGCCGCACGCAATCGCACGGCCGCCAGCGGGACGAAACCGGGACCGACGGAGACAGCCGAACCGTCGGCCCCGGTCATCCGCTTCAACATCGACACCGCAATCCGCTCACCCTGAGCTTTGGCACGTTCCGCGTTCGGTCCCGCGTAGCGGCCATCCACCGCCGCATGCCAGAGCTGCACCCACCGCCCGAAGTCGGCGGCCGTGAGTGGCCGCGCCGCATGCAACTTGCTGTGCGGGACCATCGCATTGCGCTTGTACTCCGCGGTCCGGAACAGCGACCGCTCCCAGAAGTCCCCGATCCGGGGCAGGTGCACCTCGAGGTCGGTCCCCGCGATCTCGGTAAAGAAAGGCCCGATCAGCGGATCCGCGAACGCCTCCCCGTAGAACCGCCGCAACAGCTCATCCAAATCCCCCCGACCGCCAATATCACGTCGAGTACCCATGCCCCCAAGCTAACGAGGAACACCCACACCCTCAGTAGCCGCGATCACAACCCCACCACCCATCTCCGGTGACCTCTATTACGTACCCGCCGACCTCATTTCGACCAGCCCCCGGCGGTGAGAATGCAATCCTGGACACAAATCGCGAGAAGAGTTGTGCATCAGTGCATTCTCACGGATCAGGCGGGGTCGGGGTGGTCGGTGGCGGCGGCGAAGAGGGTTGCGAGGGTGGCGGCCACGGGGGCGGTGCGGTCGAAGGTGTAGCCGAGGTCTCGGGCGTGGCCGTCGAAGAGGTGCCAGGTGGAGGAGGTGAGGAGGCGGGCCAGGGTCGATTCGTCGGGGCGGGTGGAATCGGGTGGGGCGGTGACGAATTGGGTTACTACGCCCTCGACCATGCCGACCAGGCCGTAGATGAGGGGGTGGAATTCGGTCACGTCTATGCCGAGAACCGCTGTCCAGGAGAAGAATCGGTGCCAGAGGGTGTCGGCCACGCGCTGGCGGAAGGTGGTGAGGGTGTCGGGGGCGGGGTGGCCGGGGAGGGGGCCGAGTTGGGCGAAGCGGTAGAGGTGGGGATGGTTGCCGGTCCAGTGCACGACGGTGCTCATGATGTCGAAGATGATGTCCTCGACCGTCTTCGACGGGTCGAGGACCATGATGTCTTCCAGCTCGGCCAGGTAGTGGTCGAAGATGAGTTCGCGGGCGCGGGCGTCGAGGTCCTCGCGGTTCTGGAACTGGCGGTAGACGACCGAGCGGGCCAGGCCCGCTCGGTCGGCGATCTGCTGGGTGGAGATTTCCGCGCCGGGGTCGTTCTCCTCGATCAAGGCGATGAGCGCCTCGAGAATCGCGGTGCGGCGGGCCGTATTGTGCTCGTCCCAGCGTTGACCGCCCGAACGTCTGCGGTGCGGGCGCAGATGGGGCGGCGGTTTCACGGGATTCGACTATACGGCGGTGTCCACGGGGTGAACCGGCGGGAGGAACCGCGGGCGCATGGGTAGCGGTCCGTCGGGGCCGCCGGTGAAGGAGATCTGGCGGCGGACCCGCTCGGGGGAAGCCGCGTCGAATTCCAGGTGCTGGGCGAAGGTCGCCACCACCAGGGCGGCCTCCATGCTCGCGAAACCGGAGGCCACGCACATGCGTTTGCCGGCGCCGAACGGGATGGCGGCGCGCTTCTGTTCGCGGGCGAGGTTCTCGGGCAGGAACCGGCTCGGATCGAACTCGTCGGGCCGTTCCCAGACCCGCTGATGGTGGTGCAGGGCGTGCAGGATGACGGCGACCGTGGTGCCGGGCTTGATCTGATAGCCGCCCAGCGTGTCGTAATCCTTTGCGGTCCTGGCCAATCCGATGACCGGCGGCAGCACGCGCATGGTCTCGGCGACCACGGCCTGGGTCCAGGGCAGCTGTTCGAGATCGGCGGCCGTCGCGGGGCGGTCGCCGAGTACCGTGCGCACCTCCTGCCGCAGCCGCTCCCGCGCCTCGGGATGCTCGGCCAGCAGCTGCCACACCCAGCCCAGAGCCGTTGCGGTGGTTTCCATTCCGGCTCCGATGAACGTCATGAGCTCGTCGTGGATCTCCTGATCGCTGTAGCGGTAGCCGGTTTCGGGATCCTCGGCATCGATCAGCAGGGCCAGCAGATTGTCCTTGCGAGCGATGCGGCCGGCGCGATGATCGGCGATGAGGCCGTCCACCACGTGCTCGGCGTGCCGTAGATCCCGCATGGCTCGCGGCTCGATCAGCCATCCGGCGGCACGCATTATCTTCAGGGGCACACGGGAATTGGCGGCATCGACACCGCCGCGCCGCTGCAATATCCAGGCCGAGATGTTGTGCAGCGGATGGCTGAGATTGGTCATGAACCCGCGTCCGAAGAACCGCAGCAGCCGTTCCAGCACCACCTCGGACATGGGCCCGGTGATATCGGTGCCGAACATGGTCCGTGAGGTGACATCCAAAGTGAGCCGGTTCATTTCGGCTCCGACATCGACGACCCCGTCGGTCTCGGCGAGAGTCCGGATGCGCTCCACCGCGTCCTGCGCGGCCGCCACCATCACCGGAGCGAACCCATCCACATTGCGCTTGGCGAAGATCGGCTGCACCAGCCGCCGATTGCGTTGCCACTGTTCCTCATTGAAGTCGGTGACCAGTCCGCGCCCGAACGCCACAGCGAGCATGTCGTACTCGGGGCTCTTGGCGTAGTTGTTCTGATTGGTCACCAGCACCTGGCGCACCAGCTCGGGGCTGCGCACCACCACGAACCGCGCGAACGGCACCCGCGCCACGATCACATCGTCCGCGCCGGGCAGCGCCGCCGCGTAGTCGAGCACCGTGTGGTCGCGAACCCGGGGGATCACACCGAGCGCCAGCCGCCAGGATTCCCACCACCCGATTCGGGTGTCGTGCCAGCGCAGAAAGGTCGGCGCCCACTTGGGCGGATACAGGGTTGTCGAAGATTCGGCCATCGCGCGGCCCCCTTGCCGTCATGACTATGAGACATGCTGTCCCACTCAAAGTAGTGAGACAGCATGCCCCAGTCAATGACCGATTGGGCCGCGAATCGTCAGTGCGTCCCGGCCGTGACCTCGCTGCGCTTACCCGCACCCCAGTGGTTGAACACCAGGTTCAGCACGAATACCACGATCACCGCCGAGGTGATCGGACTGGCCGCGATCATCTGGAAGTTGGTCGGGAACTTCGTGTAGATGCTCGGCGCCACCGCCGGCAGCAGCGCCACCGACAACGTGACCGCGATGATCAGCATGTTGTTGGTCCCGTCGAACTGCACCTTGTGCAGCACCCGCAAACCCACCGCGGTCACCATGGCGAACATGACCGTGGCCGCGCCGCCGACCACCGGACCCGGCAGCGCCGCGACCACGCTGCCGACCTTGGGCACCAGACCCAGCGCCACCAGCATGCCGCCGCAGGCCGCGACCACCCAGCGGCTGCGCACACCCGTCAAGCCCACCAGACCGACGTTCTCGGCAAAGGCGGTGTCGGGGAAGGAGTTCATGAATCCGGCCAGCACCGCGGACAGGCCGTCGGCGGCCAGGCCGCGGGACAGATCGGCGGGTTCCAGTTCCTTGTCGACCATTTCGGCGACGGCGACCATATCGGCGGTGGACTCGGTGAAGGTCACCAGCATGACCACGCACATCGAGATGATCGCTCCGACATGGAATTCGGGCGCGCCGAAGGTGAACGGCTTGGAGATGCCGAACCACGCGGCGGTCCCGACATTCGACATGTCGACCAGGTGCATGGGCACCGCCACCAGGGTGCCGATCGCCATGCTGATCAGCACCGCGAGCTGGCTGATCAGTCCGCGCCCGAAGCGGTGGATGACAACGATCAGCGCGATCACCAGACCGGCCAGCGCGATATGCGAAATCTGGCCGTAGTCGGCCGCTTTCGGATCGTCCCCGGCGATCAGCCCGGCATCCGCGCCGATCAGCGACAATCCGATCACGCAGATCACGCAGCCCGACACCAGTGGCGGGAAGAACCGCACCACACTGGCGAAGAACCGCGCGATGATCAGGCCGAACACACCCGATACCAGGATCGCGCCATATACGGTCGGCAGCCCGGCCTCGCCGCCGCCGAACTCCTGCGCGATCAGGATCATGGGCGAGACCACGGTGAAGGTGGCGCCCGCGACTACGGGCAGCCGGACACCGAGGATCCGGCCGATGCCGACGGCCTGGATGACGGTGATGATGCCGGACACCAGCAGGTCGGCATTGACGAGCAGTCCGATGGTGTGGGACGAGAGCTTCAGCGCCCCGCCGACCAGCAGCGGTACCGCGACCGCGCCGGCGTACATGATCGCCAGGTGCTGCAGTCCGAGCAGCGCCAGCCGTGGCGGCGGCGGGATTTCGTCGACGGGATGCCGTGGCGGGGGTGGGTTCGCGTCACCGGTTTCGGGTTTGCGGGAGGGGCGCGAGAAGCGCATTTGCATGAGAAGCCTCCTGGAACACGTGGACTCCGACCCTGGGCAGGTCGGCGCCACGACCCGAATAATGGCGCAGGAAATACCTGTCCCGCAGCAGATTGTTCGATTGTCCAGCCGTATCGGCGTGGCCCCCGGCCCTATTCGTATTTTCCTCCAGAATCGGGCAGACGGCTGATATTGGCTTCGCTCCAGTTACCGGGGCGTGCGCACGCCCGAGACCCGGTCGGGCACGCGCGGGCGGGCCAGCCGGGTCGGCCGGGTCCGTCCGCGCAGGGTCACCGATTCGCCCAGCCGCCAATGGATCTGCTCGCGGGTGCCCGCGGCGGCGATGGTGGTCGCGGAGGTCAGCACCCGCATCTCGTCGTTCTTGGCCAGCTCGCACAACCGCGCCGCCTCATTGACCGCGTCGCCGATGACGGTGAACTCGTACCGGCGATGCGATCCGACATTGCCCGCGATCACCCGGCCCGCGGCCACCCCGATCCCGGCGTCGAACTCGGTCGCCGCGTACGCGAGCCGGCGGCGGATGCTGCGGGCCGCCATCAGCGCGGCCCCCGCGGCATCGGAATGCGTTGCGGGAGCGCCGAATACGGCCAGCGCGGCATCGCCCTCGAACTTGTTGATCAAGCCGCCGCAGCGTTCCACCTCGTCGACCACGAGGGTGAAGAAGTCATTGAGGATGGCCACGACCTCGGCGGCCGGGCGGGTGGCGGTCATGGTGGTGGAGCCGATGATGTCGATGAACAGCGCGGCCGCCTCGGTTTCGGTGCCGCCGAGTTCGGGATCGCGGGTCAGCGCCACCTCGGCGACATCGTGGCCGACGTGGCGGCCGAACAGGTCGCGCATCTTGTCGCGTTCGCGCAGCCCGGTCAGCATGTGGTTGAAACCGCTTTGCAATTCACCCAATTCGGTTCCGTCGTAGACCGTCACGGCCACCCGCAGGTCGCCCTCCTCGACGCGGCGCATGGCCGTGCGCACGGCCTGGATCGGCGCGACCGCCGCCGACAACGTCAACATCATGAGCAGCAAGCCGAATACCAACGTCGCTCCACCGAGCGCGAGCACCGCGATGCCGAGCCGCTGTCGATCGGCCTGCCATCCGGCCAGTGCCAGCGCCGCCACCGACATGATCAGCGCCACCGGCACACCCGTCCCGAGCACCCACACCACCACGGTCCGTCCGAACAGGCCCAGCCCGCGCCGCGGGCGCGACGGCGCGGCCTCGAGCACCCGCGCGGTGATGGGGCGCAGCGCGAACTCCGCGATCAGATAGCTGTTGGCGCACACCACGATCGCGCTGAACACGATGCCCAGCACCAGCTTCGGCACGAACGACACATCCACCCGGGCATACAGCGGCGTCAGCACCAGCAGGCCGCCCAGCCACAGCAGCGCCTGCGAGAAGACCAGCTTGCGGGGCAGCGCCGCGGTCGCCGCCTGCTCGGGGACGGTCGGCACCCGATCCGGTTCCCGCGACCAGCGCAGCGTCCGCAATCCGACCACCGAGCCCCACCACAAGCCGACCGCCAGCGCGGTGAACGAATACACCGGCGCGGCGATGAAATTGAGCGGCACCATCGCGCGGGTCAGCAGCGGCGGCCCCGGCAGCACGAAGGTGATCAGCAGGGTGGCCACGGCCATGCCGGTCAGATTCGCCACCGTCAACCCGACGGTCAGCAGGGTCTGTACCCGCAGTCGCTGCATCCAGGCCTGTTCCTCGGCCGGGCCCAGTAGCCGGGACCCCCACGGCGAGGGTCCCAGCGCGGCGGTCGTGACGTGGTCATCGGCCATAGTCGCAGCGTAAGCGGTATCCCGCGCGAACCCGGGACCCGCCCCGGCGCCGGGTTGTCGGGCCGGGGCCGCCTTCGTCATCCCGGTGTGTTCGTGGCCGGGATTCTCCCGGGGCGGGTTGGATTCCGGCCGGGAACGCGCCGGAACGACGTGGCGAACTTTCGGCCGGGCGGCCGGCGCGTCAGTGGGTGGCGGCCAACTCCACGGCGTGCGAGCCCGCGCGGCGGCCGGAGTAGACGCAGTCGGCCAGGGACAGGCCGCTGACATATCCGTTCGAGCAGATGCCGACGGCCGCGCGACCGGCGGCGAACAGGCCGGGGATGGTGGTGCCGGATTCCGTGCGCACCGCCCCGGTCTCCTCGTCCACCAGCAGGCCGCCGAGGGTCAGCATGGGCATGGGGTAGGTGAGTCGCGCCTTGAACGAGATATCCAGCAGCGCAAAGGGACCCGTGTGCAGGGCGCGGCGCAGGTCGTCCGGCTTGCCCATCGGGTCGGGCAGGTTCTGTTCGATGGCACGGTTGTGCGCGTCCACGGTTTCGCGCAGTGCCGCCGGTTCGATGCCGGCGCGGGCCGCGACTTCCTCAACGGTCCGGCCGGTCACGCTGCCCATGCGCATCAGCCGTTCGGCCTGCATGCGCTGGAACCACACCGACTGCCCGCCGAGCTGGCGGCGGGCCTCGGCGGCGAGCTTGGCGTCGATCAGTAGCCAGGCCCGATTGCCGGGGCTAGTCGCGATCTTGTGGCCCAGTGCCGCGCCGTAACGGGATTCGTCGATCATGCGCTGCCCGTCGGCATTCACTGCGATCGAGCCGAAGAACGCGCTCGGCGGTGCGATGAACCGCCAGGTCGAGAGCAC
>NZ_BAFX01000134.1 GCF_000308815.1 Nocardia concava NBRC 100430 | reverse complement strand
AGCAGCGCATGTGGTTCCTCAACCGCTTCGATCCGAACAGCGCCGTGGACAATATGCCGCTGGCCGTGCGCCTCACCGGCACGCTGGACGTGGACGCCATGCGGGCCGCCGCCGCGGATCTGGTTGCGCGCCACGAGGTCCTGCGCACCGTCTACCCGGAGGTGGACGGCGAGGGCTTCCAGCAGGTGCTGCCCCTCGACGATCCGCGGGCGCTGCCGGAACTGCCGGTCGTCGACATCGAGGCGGCCGATATCGCGGCCGCCGTGGCCGAGGTGGTCGGCGCCGGTTTCGACGTGACCGCCGCGCCGCCGCTGCGCCTGTGCCTGCTGCGCCTCGCGGCCGACGAGCACGTGCTGGTGGCCTCGATCTATCACATTGCCGCCGACGGCGTTTCGATCGGCGTGCTGGCCCGCGACCTGGTGTCCGCCTACGCCGAGCGCGTGCGCGGTGCCGCCCCGCAGTGGGCGCCGCTGCCGGTGCAGTACGCGGATTACGCGGTGTGGCAGCGGGAATCGCTGGGCAGCGAGGACGATCCGGACTCGCCGCTGGCCCGCCAGATCGCCTACTGGCGCGAGGCACTGGCCGATCTGCCCGACGAACTGGTGCTGCTGTGGGATCGCCCGCGGCCCGCCGTGGCCTCCTACCGCGGCGGCACCCACGCCTTCCGCCTCGACGACGAGATCTACGCCGCCGCACGGCGATTCGCCGAGACGCACAACACCACGCTGTTCATGGTCATGCACTCGGCGCTGGCGCTGCTGCTGGCCCGGCTGTCCGGCACCCGCGACATCGCCATCGGCACGCCGGTGGCCGGACGCGGTGAGGCCGAACTCGACGACCTGATCGGCATGTTCGTCAATACCTTGGTGCTGCGCACCGATATCGACCCGGCCGCCTCCTTCGAGGACCTGGTCGGACGGGTGCGCGAGACCGATGTGCGCGCCTTCGGCCACGCCGACGTGCCGTTCGAGCGCCTGGTGGAACTGCTGGACCCGGCCCGCTCGCAGGCCCGCAACCCGCTGTTCCAGGTCATGCTGACCTTCCAGAACATGGCGCCCACCCGCCTGGAACTGCCCGGGCTCACGGTCGCCGGTGCGGATCTGGAGATCCCGTTCGCCAAGTTCGACCTGCAGCTGACCCTGCAGGAGTCGCACGACGAGCAGGGCGATGCCACCGGTATGGCCGCCGAATTCTCCTACGCCACCGATCTTTTCGATCCGGCCACGGTCGCCGAGCTGGCCGCGCGCCTGCAGCGGGTGCTGGCCGCGGTGACCGCCGCCCCGAACGCGCCGGTCGGCGATCTCGCACTGTTCTCGGCGGGGGAGCGGCAGCGGGTGCTGACCGACTGGAACGCCACCGCCTTCGATGTGGCGGCGACGCTGCCGGAAGGCGCCGCGGCGACCCTGGTTTCGCGCTTCGACGCCCAGGTCGCGGCCACACCCGACGCCGTCGCGCTGGTCTTCGAGGGCGAGACGCTCACCTACCGGGAGCTGTCCGAGCGGGCCAACCGCCTGGCCCGGCTGCTCATCACCCAGGGTGTCGGACCGGAATCCCTGGTCGCCCTGGCCATGCGCCGCTCGACCGAGCTGGTCGTCGCCATGTACGCCGTGCTGCAGACCGGTGCGGCGTACGTGCCACTGGACCCGGATCAGCCGCTCGACCGCATTGGCCACATTCTCGACACCGCCCGACCGCGCCTGCTGCTCACCACCGAGCGCGACGAATTCGACACCGGTGCACGGGATATCACGACCTTCACCATGGAACGGACCGAGGCGGCGGCGCAGTCCTACAGCGCCGCGATCCTCACCGACGCCGACCGCACCCGGCCGCTGCGGCCCGGGCACACCGCGTACGTCATCTTCACCTCCGGTTCGACCGGCCGACCCAAGGGTGTGGCCGTCGAGCACGGCGCGATCGTGAACCGCCTGGTGTGGATGCAGCACGAGTACCCGATCGACGCGAACGACGCTGTGCTGCAGAAGACTCCGGCGACCTTCGATGTGTCGGTGTGGGAGTTCTTCTGGCCGTTGCAGACCGGGGCGCGCCTGGTGGTCGCCAAGCCGGACGGGCACCGCGATCCGGTGTACCTGGCAGAGCTGATTGCGGAACACGGCATCACCACCGCGCATTTCGTGCCGTCCATGCTGTCGGCTTTCGTCTCCGCTCTGGGCGACACCAACCCCGTCATTCCGGCGCGCTTTTGGCCGGAATCCACCGATGGATCCCGGCCAAAAGCATGCCGGGATGACGAGGGCTGGCCGCTGCGGCAGGTGTTCGCGTCGGGCGAAGCCTTGCCCGCGCCGACCGCGCGACAGCTGCGCGAGCTCACCGGTGCGCGCCTGCACAACCTGTACGGCCCCACCGAGGCCGCGGTCGACGTCACCTACCACGAGGCGACCGACGCCGACACGGTCTCCATGCCGATCGGCCGACCGGTCTTCAATACCCGTGTCTACGTGCTGGATTCACGCCTCAACCCGGTGCCGGTCGGCGTCGCGGGCGAGCTGTACCTGGCGGGCGCGCAGCTCGCGCGCGGTTATGTCGAGCGTCTGGACCTGACCGCGGACCGCTTCGTCGCCGATCCGTTCGGGACGGGCGAACGCCTGTACCGCACCGGCGATCTCGTGAAATGGAACGCCGACGGTGAACTGGAGTACCTGGGCCGCACCGACTTCCAGGTGAAGCTGCGCGGCCTGCGCATCGAGCTGGGCGAGATCGAGGCCGCGCTGCTGGCGCAGCCTGGCGTCTCGCAGTCGGTCGTCGTGGTGCGCGCCGACGCGCACACCGGTGATCAGCTGGTCGGCTACGTGGTGGCGGGCCCGGAGGTCGCCGCCGAGGCGCTGAAGGTCGGTGTGGCGCAGGCACTTCCGGCCTATATGGTGCCGACCGCCGTCGTGGTCCTGGACGAGTTCCCGCTCAACGCGTCGGGCAAGCTGGACCGCAAGGCCCTGCCCGCCCCGACCTTCGAGGCCCGCGGCTTCCGTGCCGCGTCCACCCCGATCGAGGAGATCGTGGCGGGCGTGTTCGCGGAATTGCTCGGCATCGACCGGGTCGGCGCGGACGACGACTTCTTCGA
>NZ_BAFX01000135.1 GCF_000308815.1 Nocardia concava NBRC 100430 | reverse complement strand
ATTCGCGGCGGGCGAGTGAAACGTGCCGCCCTGATGGCCACCTCGCTCGGTGCGGTCACCCTGGTGGCCGCGGGCTGTGGCGCGGACAGCATTCCGCTGCCCGGCGGCCCGAACGTCGGCAAGCACCCCATGCACCTCGACATCCGCTTCGCCGATGTGCTGGACCTGGTCCCTCAGTCGACGGTGAAGGTGGACGGCGTGGCCGTGGGCCGGGTCGACAAGATCCGCATCGCGCCCGACAACGCCTGGGAAGCCAGCGTGCAGGTGCTGGTGAACGATGACGTGAACCTGCCCGCCAATGCCCGCGCCGAGGTCAAGCAGACCAACCTGCTGGGTGAGAAGTACATCGAACTGTCCGCTCCGGCAAAGGATTCCGATCCGGCCAAGCTGAAGGACGGCGCGAAGATCCCGGTCGAGAACACCCGCACCGCCACCGAGGTGGAGCAGGTGCTGGGCGCGCTCTCGCTGCTGCTCAACGGCGGTGGCGTGGCGCAGCTGCAGCCGATCGTGGTGGAGCTCAACAAGACCCTGGGCGGTCGCGAGGGCAAGGTCCGGGATCTGTTGACCCAGGCCAACACCCTGATCAAGGGCCTCGACGACGAGGTCGGCAATATCACCCGCGCGCTGGACAGCCTCGACACGCTGAGCAGCCGGGTGGGGCAGCAGACCACCCAGATCTCCAAGATCCTCGACGAGCTGCCCGCCGGCATCAAGATCCTCAACGAGCAACGGCCGCAGCTGATCTCGATGCTGCAGCAGCTGGATCGGGTGGGGCAGGCCGGTTTCGACGTGCTGAACCACTCCAAGGACAACCTGATCACCGACCTGTCCTCGCTGCGGCCCACGCTGCAGGCGCTGGGCGGCTCGGCCAACGATCTGGTGACCGCGTTCCCGCTGATCCCCACGTACCCGTTCCCGGACGAGGCGATCAAGTCCGCGTTCGGCGGCCAGGTCAACACCTGGCTCTCGGTGGACCTGCAGATCGGCACCCTGCTGTCGAATCTCGGTGTGGGCAAACAGGATCCGGTGTACATCCCGCCCTCGGGCCGCCAGGTCAACGTGGATCCGACCAACCCGTACTACAACGGCAACGGGCCGCGCGGCGGCTGGCCGACCGTCTCGCTGCTGCCGCTGCCGCCCACCGTGGCGCGGCCGACCGGCGGGACGGGACCGACCGATCCGCTGGGATCGATCCTCGAGCAGCTGGGAGTGGGTGGTCCGCGATGACACGTCTGGTGCGCAATCAGCTGATCGCCTTCGCGATCATCGCCGTGATCGGCGTCGTGTTCGTCGGCGCGAAATACGTTCACCTGGACAACATGCTCGGCTTCGGGCTGTACAAGGTGAAGGTGCAGGCCAAGGAGACCGGCAACCTGTCCAAGGGCGCCGAGGTCACCTACCGCGGCGTCCCCGTGGGCCGCGTCGGCGACCTCGACATCACCCCGGACGGCGTCCTCATCACCCTGGAGATGGACTCGGGCAAGCCCAAGATCCCCGCCAACGCCAAGGCCGCGATCGCCGACCGCTCCGCCATCGGTGAGCAGTACGTGGACCTGATGCCGACCAGTGACACCTCGCCGTATCTGCACGACGGCTCGATCATCGACGGCGCGACCACGCCCATCCATGTCGAGGACCTGCTCACCAGCGTCGACCACTTCGCCAACACCACCGACCTGAAGGCGTTGTCCGCCACCATCACCGAGCTGGGCAAGGCGTTCGACGGTCAGGGCGACAACCTCAAGATCCTGGTCGACTCGCTCAACAAGTTCACCGCCACCGGCATCGACAACCTGCCGCAGACCCTGGCGCTGATCCGCTCCGCCAACACCGTGCTGGCCACCCAGGCCGAGCAGTCCCCGGCGATCCTGCGGTTCAGCGACGGCCTCGACCAGTTGACCGCGCAGCTGAAGTCCAATGACCCGGACATCCGCCGGCTCATCGGCACCGGCACCGACGCGGCCTCCTCGATCCAGCGCCTGCTGACCGAGAGCGGCCCGGCCCTCACCAAGGACCTGACCAACCTGCGCATCCTGCTGCTGGCCATCTCGCCGAAGTTCTACGCGCTCGGCCCGGTCCTGCAGATGCTGCCGCTGCTGCCCCTCGGCGGCTCCTCCACCGCGCCCGGCGACGGCACCACCCACTTCGGCCTGGTGCTGGAGACCAACAACCCGCCCGCCTGCACGGTGGGATACGAAGGCACGCAACGGATTCTGGAACAGATGAAGGCCCAGAACCCGAACTTCGACGACAGCCGCGACGACTTCCCGTTCAATACGCAGGCCGGTTGCGCGGTGCCCCAGGGCAGCGAGACCGACGTGCGCGGCGGCGCGCGCGCCGAGCTGGCCGACCCGAGCGTCCCGCAGCCGTGGGACGACAAGCCCAAGTACGACCCGGACAAGCTCAACCTGAACCCGGTCGCGACCCAGCTGTCCACCCTGATGGGCATCACGCCCAAGCGGTGACCTGCACATGGTGACCGAACTCCCAGCTGGGGCGCGAAGAGAGGAAAGTATGGTGGCGGCGTGAGCCAGCACAAGGACAGCGAATCGGGGGCAGACCTCGAGAAGCCGACGACCCCGTCGGTTCCCGAAAACACCCCGGAGGAGCCGACCGTGGTGCTGGACCAGCCCGCCGGGCCGGAGCAGTCGGACAGCCGCAGACTCATCACCATGGGTGCCGCAGGTCTGCTGGTCGTATCCGTCATCGCGGCGGCCGTATTCGGCTTCCTGTGGTTCGGTGATCACAAGGACGAGACCCGGGCCGAAGCCCGCGACGCCGCCCTCACCGATGCCCGGCAGGCCGCCGTCAACCTCATGTCCATCAATCCGGACGATATCGACGGATCGCTGGCAAATATCCGGTCATCCATGACCGGTGACCTGCTCAAGCAGCAGGAGGACGGGCAGGATCAGCTCAAGCAGACCGCCCAGGACTCCAAGACCCGGATCAAGGCCGACGTCGAGGGCATCACGCTCACCTCGCTCAACAGCGAACGCGACCATGCCTCCGCCTTCGCCGTGCTGAAGATCACCCGCAGCTGGCCCGGCGGCCAGCCCGCCACCTTCCGCCAGCTGTGGACGCTGGACCTGGTCAAGGTCGGCAGCACCTGGAAGGCCGAGAAGGCCCAGAACCTGGGCGAGCCGGTGCCCCTGGGCACCTCGGCGCCACAACAGACTTCGACCCCGCAGACCCCCGCACCGGGCAACTAGGAGGGAGTGACCCATGGCCGATCGCAAACGCCCCGTCAACCGTGTCACCACCCCGCGCCGCCCGGCCGCGCAGCGCGGCACCGCGTCCCGCACCACCGCCGCGGACGTGAATGCCAAGGGGGCCAAGGCTGCCGGCAACACCCAGGCTTCCGGTAACGCCCGGTCCACCTCCGAGCGTTCCGGCCGGTCCGCGTCGCGCTCCACCCCGCGCGGTCCAGGCCTGTCCAAAAACCCTGCCCGGCAACAGTATTCCAAGCCGTCCGAGCCGGGCGCATTTTGGCGTAACTGGGGTGTCGCCACAATCTGTGCCGGACTGTCGGTGCTGCTGCTCGCCTTCGCCGCCGCGGGCGCGGTGAATCACTGGGTGAGCAAGCCGAATTCGGACTCGGGCAATCTGGCCTATGTCGACAACGGCGCCACCGACGAGGTGAAGGCCGCCGCCGACCACGCCCTGACCACGCTCTACGGCTACAAGGCCGCGGAGATCGACAAGTGGAAGTCCACCGTCAACTCGGTGCTCACCGACAAGATGCAGAAGGACTTCGCCAAGTACGTCGACACCACGGTCGACACCATCAGGCAGACCCAGACCGACACCCAGGTCAAGACCGATCCGATCGGCGTGACCCTGCTCACCGGCGACCACGCCGAACTGCTGGTCAACCTGAACATCTCCGCCGTCAAGGACGGCAAGCCCGAACCCCTCGCATCGGGCCCGATCGTGCTGCGTATGCAGAAGGTCGACGGCCACTGGCTGGCCGCCGAGATCACCGATAAGTAATCGCGCGTAAGGCACCTCCGACCGGTGTCTTTACGGCATCGTGCGACGTCGTGACGTGATCTTGTAGCGGGACAGGCGATCTCGCGATTTGTCAACTCGGACCGCCACTTGACGAGTTTCGTCCGACCAGTCACGCTATTCACAACAGCGGCGGCTGTCACAAAGGACAGGACGTCGGCCAGGGCCTTGTGAACGCAGCCAGCGGACTCCGCGCCCGGCCGATTCTCGTGGATCTCGAGGGTCCAGCCGGGTGAAGACCGTCACTTCGCTGTGTTGGTAGGGGCGTTCTGATCGCCGGATATCGACACAGACACACCGGGGCGAAGTTGCCGCCCGCGGATCGCCACGGGTGGTACTTTGACACCCCCGTAGGTTTGGGTGTAGTTTTGGACGTTGCGCTGGCTGCCTCCTGTCCATACCTCGATCGCATCACGAAAGTTCCACCTTCCGGTGTTACTTCCGCTGTTTGCTGTTCGGGTTTCGTTCGGGTCGTAACCAGCGGAATTCGTAGCAGACAAGCGACGGTCGCGGACCACCACGCGACGCGCGTGAGGTGCTGGAAGGACGCATCTTGGCAGTCTCCACCCAGACCAAGGCCGGTATCCCCGGAGCCCCGAAGCGGGTGTCTTTCGCGAAGATTCGCGAACCCCTGGAGGTTCCCGGACTTCTCGATCTACAAACCGAATCGTTCGCCTGGCTGGTCGGTTCAGCAGACTGGCGTGAGCGTGCCACCGCGCGCGGCGACGTCACGAATCCCACCGGGGGCCTCGAGGAGGTGCTCGAGGAGCTGTCTCCGATCGAGGACTTCTCCGGCTCCATGTCGCTGTCCTTCTCCGACCCGCGCTTCGAAGAGGTCAAGGCCTCCATCGAGGAGTGCAAGGACAAGGACATGACCTACGCGGCGCCGCTCTTCGTGACCGCGGAGTTCATCAACAACAACACCGGTGAGATCAAGTCTCAGACGGTCTTCATGGGTGATTTCCCGATGATGACCGACAAGGGCACGTTCATCATCAACGGCACCGAGCGCGTCGTCGTGTCGCAGCTCGTGCGTTCGCCGGGTGTGTACTTCGACGAGTCCATCGACAAGTCGACCGAGAAGACCCTGCACTCGGTGCGCGTCATCCCGTCGCGCGGCGCGTGGCTGGAGTTCGACGTCGACAAGCGCGACACCGTCGGCGTGCGTATCGACCGCAAGCGTCGGCAGCCGGTCACCGTGCTGCTGAAGGCCCTGGGCCTGACCACCGAGGAGATCACCGAGCGTTTCGGTTTCTCCGAGATCATGATGTCCACCCTCGAGAAGGACTCCACCCCGGGTCAGGACGAGGCGCTGCTGGACATCTACCGCAAGCTGCGTCCGGGCGAGCCGCCGACCAAGGAGTCCGCGCAGACCCTGCTGGAGAACCTGTTCTTCAAGGAGAAGCGCTACGACCTGGCCCGCGTCGGCCGCTACAAGGTCAACAAGAAGCTGGGCGTCAACGCCGGCGTGCCCGTCCAGGGTTCGGTGCTGACCAAGGAAGACATCGTCGCGACGATCGAGTACCTGGTCCGCCTGCACCAGGGCGACAAGCTCATGACCGTCCCCGGCGGCGTCGAGGTTCCGGTCGAGGTCGATGACATCGACCACTTCGGCAACCGTCGTCTGCGGACGGTTGGCGAGCTGATCCAGAACCAGATCCGCGTGGGTCTCTCGCGTATGGAGCGCGTCGTGCGTGAGCGCATGACCACCCAGGACGTCGAGGCCATCACCCCGCAGACCCTGATCAACATCCGTCCCGTCGTGGCGGCGATCAAGGAGTTCTTCGGCACCTCGCAGCTGTCGCAGTTCATGGACCAGAACAACCCGCTCTCGGGTCTGACCCACAAGCGTCGTCTGTCGGCGCTGGGCCCGGGTGGTCTGTCGCGTGAGCGCGCCGGCCTGGAGGTCCGTGACGTCCACCCGTCGCACTACGGCCGCATGTGCCCGATCGAGACCCCGGAAGGCCCGAACATCGGCCTGATCGGCTCGCTCTCGGTCTACGCCCGGGTTAACCCCTTCGGTTTCATCGAAACCCCGTACCGCAAGGTCGTCGACGGCCGCGTCACCGATGAGGTCAAGTACCTCACCGCCGACGAGGAGGACCGCCACATCCGCGCCCAGGCGAACTCGCCGGTCGACGCGGACGGCAACTTCCTCGAGGAGCGCGTCCTCGCCCGCCACGGCAACGAGGAAATGGAATACGTCCCGGCCAAGGACATCGACTACATGGATGTCTCGCCGCGCCAGATGGTGTCGGTCGCGACCGCCATGATTCCGTTCCTCGAGCACGACGACGCCAACCGTGCCCTCATGGGCGCGAACATGCAGCGTCAGGCCGTGCCGCTGATCCGTTCCGAGTCGCCGCTGGTCGGCACCGGTATGGAGCTGCGTGCCGCGGTCGACGCCGGCGACGTGGTCGTGAACCAGAAGGCCGGTGTGGTGGAAGAGGTCTCGGCCGACTTCATCACCGTCATGCACGACGACGGCACCCGCCGTAGCTACCGCCTGCGCAAGTTCGAGCGCTCGAACCAGGGCACCTGCGCCAACCAGCGTCCGATCGTGGACGAGGGCATGCGCGTGGAGGCCGGGCACGTGCTCGCCGACGGCCCCTGCACCGAGAACGGTGAGATGGCCCTCGGCAAGAACCTGCTCGTGGCGATCATGCCGTGGGAAGGCCACAACTACGAGGACGCGATCATCCTGTCGCAGCGCCTCGTGGAGGACGACGTGCTCACCTCGATCCACATCGAGGAGCACGAGATCGACGCCCGCGACACCAAGCTCGGTGCCGAGGAGATCACCCGGGACATCCCGAACGTCTCCGACGAGGTCCTGGCGGACCTGGACGAGCGCGGTATCGTGCGCATCGGCGCGGAGGTCCGTGACGGCGACATCCTGGTCGGCAAGGTCACCCCGAAGGGTGAGACCGAGCTGACCCCCGAGGAGCGCCTGCTGCGCGCCATCTTCGGTGAGAAGGCCCGCGAGGTCCGCGACACCTCCCTGAAGGTGCCCCACGGTGAGTCCGGCAAGGTCATCGGCGTGCGCGTGTTCTCGCGTGACGACGACGACGATCTGCCCCCGGGCGTGAACGAGCTGGTGCGCGTCTACGTCGCGCAGAAGCGCAAGATCCAGGACGGCGACAAGCTGGCCGGCCGCCACGGCAACAAGGGCGTCATCGGCAAGATCCTCCCGCAGGAGGACATGCCGTTCCTGCCCGACGGCACCCCGGTCGACATCATCCTGAACACCCACGGTGTGCCGCGTCGTATGAACATCGGTCAGGTGCTGGAAACCCACCTGGGTTACATCGCCAAGACCGGCTGGCAGGTCGAGGGCGCCCCCGACTGGGCCAAGAAGCTGCCCGAGGAAATGCTCGGCCAGCCCGCCGACACGAACATCGCCACCCCGGTGTTCGACGGTGCGCGCGAGGAGGAGCTGACCGGCCTGCTGGGCTCGACGCTGCCGAACCGCGACGGCGAGAAGATGATCAACGACGACGGTAAGGCCATCCTGCTGGACGGCCGCTCCGGCGAGCCGTTCCCGTACCCGGTCTCGGTCGGCTACATGTACATCCTGAAGCTGCACCACCTGGTCGACGACAAGATCCACGCGCGTTCGACCGGTCCGTACTCGATGATCACGCAGCAGCCGCTGGGTGGTAAGGCGCAGTTCGGTGGTCAGCGCTTCGGTGAGATGGAGTGCTGGGCCATGCAGGCCTACGGCGCGGCCTACACGCTGCAGGAACTCCTCACCATCAAGTCGGATGACGTGGTCGGCCGCGTGAAGGTGTACGAGGCCATCGTCAAGGGCGAGAACATTCCGGAGCCGGGTATCCCGGAGTCGTTCAAGGTTCTGCTCAAGGAGCTCCAGTCGCTGTGCCTGAACGTGGAGGTGCTGTCCTCGGACGGCGCCGCCATCGAGATGCGCGACGGCGACGACGAGGACCTGGAGCGCGCCGCGGCGAACCTGGGTATCAACCTGTCCCGCAACGAGGCTGCGACGGTCGACGACCTGGCGCAGTGAGCGATTGGTCCTGGGTGGATCGACGGTGTGCAAAGCACTGAAAGATCCCCCAGGGCAACCGATTTTGCACTTTTGCTCATACTCAACCCGAACAGGGGAAAGGAAGTTACGTGCTAGACGTCAACTTCTTCGATGAACTCCGGATCGGCCTGGCGACCGCCGAAGACATTCGCAACTGGTCGTTTGGCGAGGTCAAGAAGCCGGAGACCATCAACTACCGCACGCTGAAGCCGGAGAAGGACGGCCTCTTCTGCGAGAAGATCTTCGGTCCCACCCGGGACTGGGAGTGCTACTGCGGTAAGTACAAGCGCGTCCGCTTCAAGGGCATCATCTGCGAGCGCTGTGGCGTCGAGGTGACTCGCGCCAAGGTGCGTCGTGAGCGCATGGGCCACATCGAGCTGGCCGCCCCGGTCACCCACATCTGGTACTTCAAGGGTGTGCCGTCGCGCCTGGGCTACCTGCTCGACCTCGCGCCGAAGGATCTCGAGAAGATCATCTACTTCGCCGCGTACGTGATCACGGCCGTCGACGACGAGCTGCGTCACAACGAGCTCTCCACGCTCGAGGCCGAGATGGAGGTCGAGAAGAAGACCGTCGCCGATCAGCGCGACGCCGACCTCGAGGCCCGCGCCCAGAAGCTGGAAGCCGACCTGGCCGAGCTGGAGGCCGAGGGCGCCAAGTCCGACGTCCGCCGCAAGGTCAAGGACGGCGGCGAGCGCGAGATGCGTCAGCTGCGCGACCGCGCCCAGCGTGAGCTGGACCGGCTCGACGAGATCTGGACCACCTTCACCAAGCTGGCCTCCAAGCAGCTGATCGTGGACGAGGTCCTCTACCGCGAGCTGCAGGACCGCTACGGCGAGTACTTCACCGGTGCCATGGGTGCCGAGGCGATCCAGAAGCTCATGGAGACCTTCGACATCGAGGCCGAGGCCGAGAACCTGCGCGAGACCATTCGCACGGGCAAGGGCCAGAAGAAGCTGCGCGCGCTGAAGCGCCTGAAGGTCGTGGCCGCGTTCCAGACCAACGGCAACTCGCCGATGGGCATGGTCCTCGACGCCGTGCCGGTGATCCCGCCGGAGCTGCGCCCGATGGTGCAGCTGGACGGTGGCCGCTTCGCGACCTCCGACCTGAACGACCTGTACCGCCGCGTCATCAACCGCAACAACCGTTTGAAGCGACTGATCGATCTGGGTGCGCCCGAGATCATCGTGAACAACGAGAAGCGCATGCTTCAGGAGTCGGTGGACGCGCTGTTCGACAACGGCCGTCGCGGCCGTCCGGTCACCGGTCCGGGTAACCGCCCGCTGAAGTCGCTGAGCGATCTGCTCAAGGGCAAGCAGGGTCGTTTCCGTCAGAACCTGCTCGGCAAGCGTGTCGACTACTCCGGCCGTTCGGTCATCGTGGTCGGCCCGCAGCTGAAGCTGCACCAGTGCGGTCTGCCCAAGCTGATGGCGCTCGAGCTGTTCAAGCCGTTCGTCATGAAGCGTCTGGTCGACCTGAACCACGCGCAGAACATCAAGTCCGCCAAGCGGATGGTCGAGCGTCAGCGTCCCCAGGTGTGGGATGTCCTCGAAGAGGTCATCTCCGAGCACCCGGTGCTGCTGAACCGTGCGCCCACCCTGCACCGCCTGGGTATCCAGGCCTTCGAGCCGCTGCTGGTCGAAGGCAAGGCCATCCAGCTGCACCCGCTCGTGTGTGAGGCGTTCAACGCCGACTTCGACGGTGACCAGATGGCCGTGCACCTGCCGCTGTCGGCGGAGGCGCAGGCCGAGGCCCGCATCCTGATGCTGTCCTCGAACAACATCCTGTCGCCGGCCTCGGGTCGTCCGCTCGCCATGCCGCGTCTGGACATGGTGACCGGTCTGTACTACCTGACCCGCCTGGAAGAGGGCGCGAAGGGCGAGTACAAGGCCGCCACCAAGGATTCGGCCGAGTTCGGTGTCTACGCCTCGCCCGCCGAGGCGCAGATGGCCGTCGACCGCGGTGACCTGACCGTGCGTTCGCTGATCAAGGTCCGTCTGACCGACCAGCGTCCGCCCAAGGACGTCGAGGCCGAGCTGTTCCCGGACGGCTGGCAGCGTGGCGACGCGTGGATCTGCAAGACCACCCTGGGCCGCGTGCTCTTCAACGATCTGCTCCCGGCGGACTACGCGTTCATCGACGAGCCGATGCCGAAGAAGCGCCAGGCCGCGATCATCAACGATCTCGCCGAGCGCTACCCGATGATCGTCGTCGCGCAGACCGTCGACAAGCTGAAGGATGCCGGCTTCTACTGGGCCACCCGGTCCGGTGTCACCGTCTCCATGTCGGACGTGCTCGTTCCGCCGGAGAAGGCGGAGATCATGGCGCGCTACGACGCGCAGGCCGATCAGATCGAGAAGAAGTACCAGCGTGGTGCTCTGGACCACCAGGAGCGCAACAACGCCCTGGTCAAGATCTGGCAGGAAGCGACCGAAGAGGTCGGTAAGGCGCTGCGCGCGCACTACCCGGCCGACAACCCGATCATCACGATCGTCGACTCGGGCGCCACGGGTAACTTCACCCAGACTCGTACCCTCGCGGGCATGAAGGGTCTGGTGACCAACCCGAAGGGTGAGTTCATCCCGCAGCCGATCAAGTCCTCCTTCCGTGAGGGCCTGACGGTTCTGGAGTACTTCATCAACACCCACGGTGCGCGAAAGGGTCTGGCCGACACCGCGCTTCGTACCGCCGACTCGGGTTACCTGACCCGTCGTCTGGTGGACGTGTCGCAGGACGTCATCGTGCGCGAGACCGACTGTGGCACCGAGCGCGGCATCGTGGTGCCGATCGCGGAGAAGCAGGCCGACGGCTCGCTCATCCGGGACGCCCACGTGGAGACCAGCACCTTCGCTCGTACGCTGGCCACCGACGCGCTCGACGCCAAGGGCAATGTCATCATCGAGAAGGGCCACGACCTGGGCGATCCCGCCCTGGAGGCGCTGCTCGAGGCCGGCATCACCGAGGTGAAGGTCCGCTCCGTGCTGACCTGCACCACCGGCACCGGCGTGTGCGCCACCTGCTACGGCCGTTCCATGGCGACCGGCAAGCTGGTGGACATCGGTGAGGCCGTCGGTATCGTCGCCGCCCAGTCCATCGGTGAGCCCGGTACCCAGCTGACCATGCGTACCTTCCACCAGGGTGGTGTCGCGGGTGATGACATCACGGGTGGTCTGCCCCGAGTTCAGGAGCTCTTCGAGGCTCGTGTGCCCAAGGGCAAGGCCCCCATCGCCGAGGTGTCGGGTCGCGTGCGGCTCGAGGACGACGACCGCTTCTACAAGATCACGATCATCCCGGACGACGGGTCGGACGAGGTCCTGTACGACAAGCTGTCGAAGCGTCAGCGTCTGCGGGTGTTCAAGCACGACGACGGCTCCGAGCGTCTGCTCGCCGACGGTGACCACGTCGAGGTCGGTCAGCAGCTGCTGGAGGGCTCGGCCGATCCGCACGAGGTGCTGCGCGTGATGGGTCCGCGTCAGGTGCAGGTCCACCTGGTCCACGAGGTCCAGGAGGTGTACCGCTCGCAGGGTGTGTCCATCCACGACAAGCACATCGAGGTGATCGTCCGCCAGATGCTGCGCCGCGTCACCATCATCGATTCGGGTGCGACCGAGTTCCTCCCGGGTTCGCTGGTGGAGCGCGCCGAGTTCGAGGCCGCCAACCGCCGCGTGGTCGCGGAGGGTGGCGAGCCCGCCTCGGGTCGTCCGGTGCTCATGGGTATCACCAAGGCGTCGCTCGCGACGGATTCGTGGCTGTCGGCGGCCTCCTTCCAGGAGACCACCCGCGTGCTCACGGACGCCGCGATCAACTGCCGCTCCGACAAGCTGATAGGCCTGAAGGAGAACGTGATCATCGGTAAGCTGATCCCGGCCGGTACCGGTATCAACCGGTACCGCAACATCCAGGTGCAGCCGACCGAAGAGGCGCGTCAGGCCGCGTACGCTGTCCCGTCCTACGACGACAGCTACTACAGCCCGGACGGCTTCGGCACCTCCACCGGTGCCGCGGTGCCGCTGGACGACTACGGCTTCAGCGACTACCGCTAAGCATGTAGCCAGGCAATAGAATTCGGCCCCCGCTCCAATTCGGAGCGGGGGCCGAACTCGTTCATTTTCTTGTGCAGAGCCACTATCGGTTCCAGTTGCCGGGTCTATGCTGAGTCGGACGATGTAACTGCCCCTGTCGGGGAGGAGCTGACGTGTCCGCTCGCCGTGGTGTCGTTCCGGCCGTGTTCTGCGCGGCGGCCCTGTGCCTGTCCATGCCCTCCGCCTCCGCCGATCCGGGCGGTGCGCCGGGCGGCTGCGCCCGCGGTGGCGTGTTGAGCGGCACCATGATTCCGGGTACCGGCAGCGCCGGGCAGAGCATCCGCCGCGACGCCGACGTCTGGGCCTGCGCCAGCCCGTTCCTGCCCGGCATCGCGTCGGGTCACTTCAGCGCCGAATTGCCGTGGAACAGCCTGACTTCGCCGTCGCTCGGTCAATTCGCCTGGAACGACGGCAGTGTCAGCAAGGTGATCGGACAACCCAACGGGCTGTGGACGATCGTGGATGGCCCGGGCACCGGCCACACGTTCCGCTTCGATCTGGCGAGCGAAATGAACGTGTGGTGGTATCACTGGCCCAACAGCATGGGCATCGACTCGGTGAGTTTCCTCGAGTGAGAACTCAGTTCGCCGGAGCGGGGACGGCGGCGAAGAGGGGGCGGAAGACGTTGGAGGCGCCGGGGGCGAGGGTGTCGACGTAGGCGAGGGCTGCGTCGGAAGCCTGCTGGCCGCCGGACATCTGGAGGCCGATGGCGCCGCCGATTACGCCGCCGACGACGGCGAGCAGGGGAGCGGTGATGAAGTCGATGACGAACAGGCCGAGGGGGAAGCCGGCGATGAAGCCGATGGTGGCGCCGATGGCCGCGCCGGTGGCGACGGCGGGCATATTGGCCTGGACGACGTCGAAGAAGTGCTGTTGCGCGTCGACGTCGCGGGCGGGCGCGTCGACTTCGGCGACGGGGGTGAGGGTCAGGCGGTGGTTGTCCTGATCGATCTTCGGCGTGAATTCCGCTGTCTTGCCGTCGATGTCGTACTTCAGCGGCACCGTGGAGACCAGCACGCCGTCGTCGTTGGTGACGATGACCGCCTCGCCGTCCCAGGTGGCGAGGAAGTGCCCCGCCTGCAGGGTGCTCACCGCGGAGCGGTGGTCGGTGGAGAGTGCCACGTCGTAGCCGATGTTGTGATCGGTGCCCTTGATCTGCAGGGCGGGCTTTTCGGGTGCCTGGACCGGCTCGGCCGTAGCGGTGCCCGCAATGGTGACGGTGGTCAGGCAAAGCAGGGCGGGCGCAATGTATTTGGTTATACGCACTGTGGCTTCTCTCGAGTTGCGGACTGATTCCCCGACATTTGCGTCAAACTACCGTTATCAACTCGAGATGTGAAGAGCGATGGCGCATTCGGGTCGTCGGCAGGCTCACAGAATCTCTTCGGCGGGCTCACCGAATCTCTTCGGCGGGCTCGCCGAGTCGCACCACCACGACGCCGATGAGAATCAAAGCGCCGCCGAGCAATTGGATGGGCGCGGGCGTCTGGCCCAATAGCGCCCAGGAGAAGAGGATGGCCGCGAGTACCTCGCCGAGCGCGGCGAAGGAGGCCAATCGTGAACCCAGCATGCGGGTCGCGGCAATGCCGGTGACATAGGCGATGGACGCGGTCACCACGCCGAGCGCCAGCAGCGGCACCCACCACGGCACGGTGAAGCCCACGAACGCCACGGATTCGGTGGTGGCGTGCAGCGGCACGATGCCGACCAGCCCGCCCGCCAGAATGCCGAGCCCGCCGACCAGCAGTCCGCCGGTGGCCAGCACGGTCCCCGGCACCGCGTCCCCGGCGTGCGCGGACAGGATGAAATACGCGGCCGCGCCGACCATCGCGCCGCTGGCCCACGCGATGCCGACCCAGCTGGTATTGGTACCGGACCGCAGGTTCAGCACCAGGATCAGCCCGACCACACCGATGATCGCCCCGAGAACGGTTATGCGCCCGGGCTTCTGGGCATGCCGCAGCCACAGGTAGATGACCACCGCGATGGGCGCGGTGTATTCGATGAGCAGCGCCACGCCGACGTCCATGTGCGCGACGGCATTGAAATACGACAGCTGTGCGGTGGCGACCGCGAGCAGCCCGTAGCCCGCGAGCAGACCCGCATTGCGGCGCAACAGGTTCCAATCACCACGCAACTGCACGGCGGCGATCGGCAGCAACACCACCGCGCCGAGCAGCACGCGCACGATGACCACGGCGGCCGGACTCCAGCCCGCGTCGATGAGTCCGCGTGCCAGCGGTCCGGAGAGCCCGAACGCGGAGGCCGACAGCGCGGCGGTGAGCAGCCCGGTGCGGAGCCGGTTCGACACCACCACGCTGTCATGAGTCAAAGTCGCCATGACTAATGACGCTAAGGCTCGCGCATGTAATATGTCAACGTGCTTTTCGCTGATGACACGGTGGCGTCCATGGCCGCGGCGGTCGAACTGGTGAACTCGGCCGAAGACCCGGACACCCTGACCGAGATCCCGCAGCTGGACGCCTTTTTCGTCAAGCACCGCTACACCGGCGCGCATGCCCGCACCGCCGCCGAGCTGACCGCGGTGCGTGCCCTGCGCGCCCCGCTGCGCCGCCTGCTCACCGCCGACCGCGACACCGCCGTCGAGCTGGTGAACGGCCTGCTGGCCAAGCATCGGGCGGTGCCGCGGCTGGTCCGCCACGACGACATCGACTACCACATCCACGCCGTCCCGGCCGAGGCTCCGCTCGATGTGCGCATTGCCGTGGAGACCGCCATGGCGATGATCGACCTGATCCGCGCCGACGAGCTCTCCCGCCTGTCGCTGTGCGCGGACGAGACCTGCGAGGGCATCGTGCTGGACCTCTCGCGCAATCGTTCCCGGCGCTACTGCTCCACGGCCTGCACCAATCGCAATGCGGTGGCGGCCTATCGGGCGCGCAAGACGGTCGGCTGATCAGTTCGGTCAGCTCAGCAGGTCGGCGAGGCGGTCCACCTGATCGGCTTCGCAGCCGTAGCAGTAGAACATCACCTCGTCCGCGCCGAGATCGTCGAATTGCCGGACGGCGTCGAGGATTTCGCCGGGTGTGGTGAGCATGCCGGCGACCATGTAGTCGGCGCGGCCGGAGAATTCGTAGTACGCGCCCATGGACGCGCGGGCGTCGTCGACCAGGTCGTCCGAGCCGAGCGCGACATTCACCTGGGCGACGATGCGCGGCGCGCCGGCGCGGCCGTGATCGGACCAGGACTTGCGGACGGTGTCGAAGAGTCCACCCGCCCAGGAGGGCGCGGCGGCCGCGAGAAAGCCACCGCCCCAACGGCCGACGCGGTCGAGCGCGGCGGGCTGGAAGCCGCCGAAGAGCAGTTCAGGACCGCCGGGGGTGAGCGGCGCGGGGCCGATCGGGCCGCAGGTATCGCTGAACGGCTTGCCCGCCCAGAGCGCGCGCATGAGCTCGATCTGCTGATCGAGGCGGCGGCCGCGGGTGCGCAGCTCGGTGCCGGAGGCCTCGTGATCGTCGGCGCGACCGCCGACGCCGAGGCCGAGCACGAACCGGCCGCCGGACAGCACGTCCAGCGTGGCGGCCTGCTTGGCGAGCAGCGCGGGATCGCGCAGGGGTGCGATGAGCACCTCGGTCTGCAGGCGAATGCGGTCGGTGGCACCGGCGAGCACGCCGAGGGCGACCAGCGGTTCGGGATTGTCGTAGACGAGACGGTCGAGCAGACCGAGGGTGGAGAAGGGGCCGGCGTCGGCACGGCGCGCCCAGTCGAGCAGGGCGATGGGATCGGAAATGGGGAGTCCGAGACCGATGTGCATGGGATGGCCTCCATGAGGATATGAGTGGGCACAAACTGCTTGCCGCCCACTCCGCACCTCATCGGAGGCGGATGCTCTCATTCTGCGGCACAACTTCCGGAGAGCATCTCTTGGATTGCGGCCAATATAGGACGATTTCGAATGGGCGCGCAACCCCGGGTCCGTGAAGTGTGGTGTGGGCGATAGCTCCCGCGTGCGTTATGCGGGGTTGGGCGATAGGGTTGCTGCGCGTTCTGGCGGGTCGGCGAATGGTGCTAGCGGGTAATGACAACGAGAACACAAGTGCCCCTGCGACCCTACGATGTCGTTCTGATCGGCGGGGGCATCATGAGCGCCACCCTCGCGGTGCTGCTCAAACATTTGGAACCCAGCTGGACGATCGCCGTCTACGAGCGACTCCCCGAGGTGGGGTCGGAGGCGTCGGCGGCCTGGAACAACGCGGGCACCGGCCACGCGGGCCTGTGCGAACTCGATTACACGACCGAGCAGGCCGACGGCTCGATCGATATCGAACCCGCCATCGCGCTCAACGAGCAGTTCCAGCTCACCCGGCAGCTGCTGGCAGCGCTGGTGCAGACCGAGGTGCTGCGGGATCCGTCGACCTTCATCAACGCGGTTCCGCACATGACCCTCGCGCGCGGCCGCGAGGAAGTGGATTTCCTGCGCCGCCGCCACGAAACCCTTTCCGCGCACCATCTTTTCGCGAATATGCGATTCAGTGATGATCCGAAGGTGATCGGCGAATGGGCGCCGCTGCTGACCGCGGGCCGCGACGATTCCGAGCCGATCGCCGCCACCCGCGACATCACCGGCAGCGATATCGATTTCGGTGAGCTCACCGCCCAGCTGTTCCATTGGCTGCGCTGGCGCGATGTCGAGATCCACCGCAATTGCGAGGTGCGCGGGCTGCGCCGCAACAATGACGGCACCTGGCAGTTGCGGGTCGACTGGCGCACCGATAACGACCGACTCACCCGAAAGGTGGACGCCCGCTTCGTATTCGCGGGCGCGGGCGGCTGGGCATTGAAGATCCTGCAGCGGGCGGGCATTCCGGAGGCGCACGGCTACGGTTTGCTGCCGGTGAGCGGTCGATTCCTGCGCTGCGACAATCCGGAGGTGGTGGCCGAGCACGACGCCAAGGTCTACGGCCGCGGACCGGTCGGCGCACCGTCCATTTCCATGCCGCACTTGGATACTCGTGTCATCGCCGGAAGGCGCGCGCTGTTGTTCGGCCCGTATCCGGGTGCGAATCCGCGCTTCCTGAAACAGGGTTCGCTCTTCGATGCCCCGGCGTCGCTGCGCCCGGACAATATCGCGCCGCTCACCGCCATGTTCAAGGATAACAAGGAGCTGGCGTGGCTGCTGGTCTCGCAGGTGGCGGCCCGGCGCAAGAAGAAGTTCGCGGTGCTGCGGGATTTCGTGCCCGGCGCCCGCCCCGAGGACTGGACCATGATCACCGCGGGCCAGCGCGCCCAGATCGTGAAACCGGATGCCGAGCGCGGCGGGGTGCTGGAGTTCGGCACGGAAGTCGTTGCCTCGCACGATGGTTCGATCGCCGCGGTGCTGGGCGCGACACCGGGCGCCTCGACCGCCCCGGTCATCATGATGGAGGTGCTGGAGCGCTGTTTCCCGCGCTATGCCCAGCTGTGGGAGCCGCGCCTGCGTCGGCTCATGCCGACCCTGGGGCAGAGCCTGGCCAAGGATCCCCGGCTGGCGCGGCAGACCATGGCCAGCACGTCCGAGGCGCTGGGCCTCGAGGGCCGCGTCGTGGGTTGATGCGGCAGGAAGCTGCCGTGGACAAAGTCGCGTCCCGCCCGGTATGAAATTAGAACGCGTTTCAATTTCTGATCGGTGGGAGACATGATGGCCAGCGCTACCAAGGATGAACAGAGCGCCGCTATGGGCGAGCTGGTGATGGCGGGCTTCCAGAAGCTCGGCTTCATCCAGTTCACCGGCATCGAGGGCGTCGAATACGCGCCCGGCCGCAATGTGGTCCGCATGCCCGCGCGTCCCGAGCACTTCAACCACAATGGCGACATCCACGCCGCCCTGCTCTTCGGCCTGGCCGAGACCGCCGCCATGGGCGCGTCCATCTCCGGCATCGTGGACCTGCTCGGCGAGACCTTCATCGTCGCCCGCAACGGCCGCATCGAATACCTGGCCCGCGCCAAGGGTGAGGCGGGCCCGTTCAGCGCCACCTCGGAACTGTCCGAGGAGACGATCGCGACGACCCGCGCGAATATCCAGTCCCGCACCGAGATCGAGCTCGAGGTGCCGGTGACGATCGCCGACGTCACCGGCAAGCCCGTGGCCAGTGCGGCCTTCACCGCGGTCATTCGCCCACGGCGGCAGTAGTTCTCAGCGCTCGCTGTCGAGCATGGCCATCTGCTCCGGGGCGTAGCGCCCGCCCGCGATTCGGTCGGCGGGCACGGCCGCCTCGATGGCCGCCAGCTCGGCATCGGTGAGCCGGATGTCCACCGCCGCAGCGGCTTCCGCCCAGCGCTCAGGCTTCCGCGCGCCGATCACCGGCACGATGTCCGCGCCGCGCGACAGCACCCAGGCGATGGCCAGCTGCGCCACCGTCACGTCGCGTTCGGCCGCGATCTTCGCCAGCGCGTCGACAAGACGCAGGTTGGCGTCGAAATTCTCGCCCTGGAAGCGCGGGCTGTGCGCCCGGAAATCGCTGGGCGCGAACTGCCGTCCGGTCCGCATGGAATCGCTGAGCAGACCGCGCGAGAGCACCCCGTACGCGGTGATGCCGATGCCGAGTTCCCGTGCGACGGGCAGGATTTCGGCCTCGATGCCGCGGGTGATCAGCGCGTACTCGATCTGCAGGTCCACGATCGGATGCACGGCCGCGGCCCGCCGCAGCGTCTCCGCGCCCACCTCGGACAGGCCGATGTGGCGGATGTATCCGGCCTGCACCATGTCCGCGAGCCCGCCGATGGTCTCCTCGATCGGCACGTTCGGATCCAGCCGCGCGGGCCGGTAGATGTCGATGTAGTCGGTGCCCAGCCGCTGCAGCGAGTAGGCGAGGAAGTTCTTGGTGGCGGCCGGCCGGGTGTCCACGCCGCCGAAGCTGTTGTCGGGCCCACGCAGCGCCCCGTACTTCACGCTGAGCACGACATCTTCGCGTTTCCGGTCGGCCAGCGCCCGCCGGATGAGCAGTTCGTTGTGCCCCATCCCGTAGAAGTCGCCGGTATCGATGAGGTTCGCGCCGGAATCGATCGCGGCGTGCACGGTGGCGATCGAGGTGGCCTCATCGGCCTCCCCGTACATCCCGGACATCCCCATGGCCCCCAGGCCGATACGGGAAACGGCGGGCCCGGTCTTGCCGAGCTGGACTGTGCTGAGGTTCTGCGTCATGTCCACAACGTTGCGCCCCGCGAACGGGATCCGGGAGAGGAGCGTTCATCCAGGGATCGGCGATCCCTGGATGAACGTGCCCCGCGGTCAATGCCCCGGATGCGGTTCCGGCGCGTGCGGGTGCGCCACCTGGACGATGCGCGCCACCGACGGGACGCCGTCGGAATTCACCAGGAACAGCAGGTAGAACCCCGGCGGCACCAGGCACGGATCGGCCGGCATGGTGGCGCGCAGCGTGCAGAAGCCGCAGGATTCGAACGGTATGTCGACCAGCCGCTGATTGGAATCCCAGGAGTGCGTGGTCGACATGGTGCGAATCAGGCTGATCCACTTGATGTCCCGGGCCTGCGGCGTCTCGATCTCGAAGGTGTCGCCGAGATGGATGTGCCCGCGCACGTCCGCGATATGCGGGCGCGGGCCGCGGAACAGGTAGGGCGGGTGGTACAGCTCGAGCCGCAGCTCGCCGCCGCCCGGATCGGCCGCCTCCGGGTTGGAGCCCGCCGTGATGACGCGGGCGTCCGGCAGCAGCAGCGCGACCGAGTGATACATGCGCGGGATGCTCGCCTTCGCCACCGTGCGCCAGTCACCGGTCGCCGGGTCGTAGATCTCGGCGTCGAGTGCCGCGGTCGCGGCGTTCTCCGGTGTCAGCTCGCCGCCGCTGACCAGCACCGTGCGATCGGGCAGCAGCACGGCGTTGAGGTGAATCCTGGCATTGGCCATGGGATTCGCGGCAGTGTAGGTGGGCTGGGCCGCGGTCAGGTCCGTGATGTGGACCTTGGCGGTGGCGACCTCCGGATCACCGCCACCGCCGCCCATCACCATGAGGCGCTGATCCTGTGCGGGCGGCAGCAGCACGCTCGCCGACTGGTCCCGGTGCTCGAGGTCGAAGTCGGCCGTCTGGGCCGGGGTCATGGCCAGGGGATCGAGGGCGCCGGTGGCGAGGTCGAGGAACCCCGGAGGTAGTGCGCCGCTGCCGAATACGTGACCGCCGGTGTAGAACAGACCCCGCTGCACGACGAAAACGTGTGGGTACAAAGGCCATCCGGTGCCCGGCGGGGTGTGGAGAGTGCCAGTGTGGCACCAGTTGGTGGCGTAGGAGTAGATCTCGAGGTCCGGGTTGATTCCGGTGTTCTCGCTGTTCAGCCCGGACAGGGCGAGGATGCGCCCGTCCGGCAGGGTGATCAGGCTGGGATACCAGCGGCCGTCGCGCATATCGGCGACGCGGATGAAGTCCTCCAGGGCCGGATCGAGCAGGTAGGTGGTGCGCTCACCGAGGAAGCCGACGGACGCGTCCGGGTAGGCCAGCGTTCCGCCCGCGTGGACGAGACGGCCGTCCGGGAGCAGCGCGTGCCCGCCGCAGAAGACGTCGGTGGGAGTCTTCAGGTGCTTGAAGCCGCCGTTCTCGTAATCCCAGACCACGGCTTCGAACTTGTGCGCCTTGAAGTTCGGGACATTGTTGCCGGACCCGGCGGTGAAAAGCACCTTCCCGGTGGGCAACAGGGACGCGTGCACGGCCAGCACCTGTGAGTCGCAGGGCAGCACCTCCCAGGCGCCCATCATCGCGGGATGCTCCGAATCGGCTTTCGTATCACCCATATCCATCCCGCCGTGCGACTCGCAGCGCGCGGGATCCACCTGCGGGCAGGAATTCGAGCCGTCGTCGTAGGGCAGTTCGAACGGCAGGCAATCGGCGGCTTCCGCTGTCACCCAGAGGTATTCGCGGCTGCGAACCAGTCCGGCCAGCCCCGCCATCATGTGGTCCTCGATATGGCAGTGGAACAGGAACTCGCCCTTGACCCGCACCCGGCAGGCATCCGCGGGCGGATCGCATTGCAGCCGTTCCAGTTCGCACGGCAGCCGCAGCGCGGGCGGGGCGACGGTATCGGTGACGAAGGATTCGACCGGGCTGAGGCTGTGCACGTCGGCCGCCACGCCCGGCGGGTTCGGGAGCTGCCAGCGCGAGGCGTGGGGATGGAAGTTGTGCCAGGTCGAGGCCACGTCGAGATTGAAGACGTACCACCGGAGCCGTTGTCCGGCATCGCATTCGACGGTCGGGGTATTGCCGACGTAGGCGCGGCCGTTGAGACAGTAGGTGGCCTGGCCGCCGCCGGAGGCGAACACGATGTGGTCGACGCCGTCGTCGTTGACCCACTCCACCGTGTCGCCCACGCGGATGGTGATCGGCGGTCCGAACGACAGGTTCTTGATGTGCACCGTCGCGGTGGCCGGGGGCTGGTTGGGATCCTGCGCCGCCACCATGATCATGCCGGACATGCCGGTCCCGTGAATGAGGCAGTGATAGGCGACGGTGCCGGGACGGTCGAAAACCAGCTTGTCCGCCGGGCTGTTCGGCCATTTCTGGCCGGTGGCGAGCGAGGGGCTGCGGAAGGACATCGACTTGGTCGCCGCCTGCATCTGGTGCACGAACACCGGTATCTCCAGGTCGGCGCGGGGTGCGTCCGGATCGCGCACGATCAGTCCGCCGAACAATCCGCGATTCACATTGCGCGCGATATTGTGCGCGTGATCGTGAAACGGCCACGCGCCGATGGTTTCCCGCGTCACCTCGTACACGTAGGTCCAGCTCTCGCCCGGCCGGATCTCGTCGCTGCGCCGCCCGTCGCGGGCCGCGATCCCGAACGGCCACGCGCCGTCGGAATCGATCCCGTACCGCAGCCCGTGCAGGTGGAAGCTGTGGCAGTCGTCGGGATCGCCGTTGAGTACGTGAATGAACAGCCGTTCCCCAGGCTGGGCGTAGAGCACCGCACCCGGCACCCGGCGGTTCCAGGCGGGCTCGTTCGCATCGGCGGGCACGAGCTCGGCGGTATTGGGCACCGTGTAATGCGGATCGAGGTATTCGCGGAAGACCAGGGCGTCCAGCCCGGCCGCCCGGATCTCGTCGGGCGTGACCCTGCCCAGCTCGTGTCCCATGCCGTACATGCAGTCCCGGCCGTAGCGGCGCGAGCAGATCTCCGGGGCCAGCGGACTGTAGTCCGCCAGCGGTTCGATCTTCAGAAAAATATGACGCGGCGTGAATTCCATGTGAGTCCCCCCTGTTGGACCGGTTCTTCGAACCGCTTACCAGCGTGACAGCGAGGTGAGCGGCGCGAACGCGTACCGCGCTACTCGAACACCCATGCCTGGGATCGTTGGTACCTGGATAGCGGGGCGGGGACGGGGGAGAGTGGGGGCATGGATCGCACCGAGCTCGCGGACTTCCTGCGCCGCCGTCGTGAGCAGCTGCAACCCGGGACCGTCGGGTTGCCGCCGGGGGCGCGCAGACGTACTCCGGGGCTGCGTCGTGACGAGGTGGCGATGCTCGCGGGCATGTCGACCGATTACTACACGCGACTGGAGCAGGCGCGCGGGCCGCGGCCGTCGGTGCAGGTGCTGGCTTCGCTGGCGCGGGCACTGCGGTTGACCGATGGGGAGCGGGACCATCTGTATTACCTGGCCGGGCATCAGGCTCCGGCGCGCGGCGGGGACGGGCATGTGGGTCCGGCCATCCTGCACGTGCTCTCGAAGCTGGATGACACTCCGGCCGTGGTGATCTCGGATCTGGGCGAGGTGCTGGTGCAGAACCGCATGCACACCCTGCTGTCCGGGGACTACTCGCAGCAGCGCGGCCTGGACCGCTGCATTCCGTGGCTCTGGTTCACCCGACCGGATTCCCGGCGCATCTTCCCCGAGGCGGACTGGGAAGGGTTGAGCCACATGCATGTCGGCACGCTGCGGGCCACCGCCGCCCGTCGTGCCGGGGATGACGATGTGACCGAACTGGTGGCCCGGTTGCGGGCCGCGAGCCCGGAGTTCGAGGAACTGTGGAACGAGCACGAGGTGCGTTCCGAGCGCGAGCACAACAAGCGCATCATCCACCCGGAAGTCGGTGTGCTGGACCTGATCTGCGAACCGCTGCTCACGCCCAGCGCCACCCGTCACGTGCTGATCTACTACCCGGCGCCGAATACCGATACGCAAGAGAAATTGGATCTGTTGCGCGTCATCGGAACTCAGTCACTGAGCAGTCGTTGATTCATTCGTGCGGAACTCCGCACCGTCGTTTGCGCGGCTTCAAATGCAGGCCGGGCAACGGCGGCGCCGGGATCCGCTGTTCGGGCGTATGCCCGGCGATATCGGCGAAACGGCCGATATCGTGCTTCTCCCAATCGTTTCGGGCCTGCTCGATCTCTTCGTGACTGCGCGCCACGAAGTTCCACCACATGACCAGATCCTCACCGAACGGTTCGCCGCCGAGGAGCAGCAGATGCGCGCCGTCGGTGTCGTGCAATCGAATCGAGGACCGGTCGCTGCCCAGATAGAACAGGCTGCCGGGTTCGACCTTCGTGCCGTCGATTGCCAGCGCGCCCTCGATCACCAGAACCGCGTGCTCGAATTCGGGATTCAGCGGCAGTTCGGCATCGGTTCCGGCCCGGACCGACAGATCCGCGCCGACGATCGGGGTATAGGCGGTGGCCGCCGAGGTGACCCCGCCGAGCGACCCCATCAGCACGGTGCCCGAGACGGCATCCGCGATCGTGAATGTCGGCAGCTCGCGGTGCTGCTCGAAATGCGGTGCGATATCCCGGGATTCATTCGGGAGCGCCACCCACAACTGCAATCCGTGCCCCGAGACATGGCCCGGCACCCGGTATTCCGAATGCGCGATCCCGTGCCCGGAGGTCATGATGTTCAGCTGGCCGGGCTCGATCTCCACATCCGATCCCACGCTGTCGCGGTGCCGGATGCGCCCGTCCAGGGGCCAGGTGACCGTCTGCAATCCGATGTGCGGATGCGGGTCGATATCGTGCCCGGTCGGATTGGCGGCCGAGCCGGAGCCGAAATGGTCGAGGAAGCACCAGGCGCCGACGGTGGGCAGGTCACGCTGCGGGAGGGTCCGGAAGACCGTCACACCGCGCACGCCGCCCAGCGGCACCTCACGCGCGGGGAAGAATTCCGCGCGCGGCCCGGGCCGCCCGGAGGATTCGCACAGGGACGCTTCCGGTTTCGGCTCCAGGTCACTCATCGTTTGATGCCCTTCCCTACCACGTACTCGTCGTATTCCGGGTGCTTGTCCAGCCAGCTCTTGATGAACGGGCAGCGCGGCACGATGACGCGGCCGCGCGCGATCACATCCTTGATCGCTTCCTGGGCGAGCAGATTCGCCAGGCCCTTACCGCTGAATTCCTGATCCACCTCGGTGTGAATGAAGGTGGTGTCGTTGTCGTCCCGCTCGCGGTACTCGCTGAATCCGGCCAGCGAATTCCCGTACCACACCTCGTACCGGTGTTGCGCGTCGTTGCGAACGACAGTAGCCGCCACGGCCTGTTCGCTCATTGTTCAGTTCTCCTTCCGCACCCGCACCGGATGTTTGCTCATAATCGACACGCGATTGAACGCGCCGATAGTGGTGGCAGCCCAGATGAGAACAGACATCTGGTCATCCGACAAATGTTGCCGCGCAGCAGCATACTCACGCTGCATGCTCTCTTCATCCGGCAACGAAGTCACTGTTTCGGCGACCTGCAACGCGGCCCGCTCGATTTCGGTGAACAGGTAGGGGCTGCGCGCCCAGGCGGGCAGGACATCCAATTGCTGCTGGGTGATTCCGGCCTCGCGCGCGAAACGGGAGTGCAGGTCCAGGCAGAAGGGGCAGCCGGTCAATTGGGAGACGCGCACGTTCACCAGTTCCATGACGGCGCGGTCCAATCCGGCGGCCGTGGCGGCCTCGCGGATGGCGAGGGCGACGCTGTTGAGTGCGTGGAAGACCCCGGGCGTCTGCTTGTCGATCCACACCCGGTCGTGAGTTACGGACTGCATAGTGGCTGCATCGTAAGCCGAGAACGTGAACCATGCCTTCCGGTCTGAAAATTGGGTGTTCCGGCTGGGGGTCGTTCAGATGAACGATGTCGCGAAGAAGTCGACCACCTCCGCGTGCCAGGCGTCCGGCTGCTCGACCATCACCACATGCCCGCTGGCGATCTCGGTGTACTTCGCGCCGGGAATGCCCGCCGCCTGCTCCCGGGCATTGGCGGGATCGGCCAGCAGATCGTTGGTGAGTCCGATGACGAGCGTCGGCACCGCGATCCGGGCCAGCTCCGCGCGCACGTCGATCTTCTCGATCAGCGCCGCCTGCGCCGCCGTGCCGCCGGGGATATTGGCCGCGGTCTGCGCCAGGACCTCCGAAAGCTGCTCCGCCGGAATGGCGTTCACGAACTCCTTGCTGAACCCGGCCAACAGGACATAGCGCGCGAACGACTCGCGGTCCCCGGCGGCCAGGGCCCGCTGCCACAGGTCGACATTCATCAGACCCCGGTTGTCGAGCTTGGCGAAGCCGCCGGTGAGCACCAGCCCCCGCACCCGCTCGGGATGCCGGACGGCCGCGCGGATGGCGACCGTGGTGCCGAGCGAATACCCGACGATGCTGAAGGTCTCGGCGCCGTTCGCGACCGCCTCGGCCACCAGGGCGTCGGCCAGGCCGTCCAGGGTGAGCGGGGTGTCGTCGGCGGGGAAGTCGGAGCCGATCACCAGATGATCCCGGGCGAGCAGCGGAATCAGACCGCCGAAGTTGGCGTCGATGCCGCCGCCTCCGCCGTGCGCGAGCACGATGGCGGGTCCGGATCCGGCGACCTGAGTGGTCAAGGCGATGTCACTCGAGGAAATGTTCGTCATGCCGGCGACGTTAGGGATTCACATGGGTGTGAAGGTCAACGCGATGTGCGGGAGGTCACAGTGCTGATCGGTGAACTGTCCCGGGTCACCGGAGTGCCCCCGCGGCTGCTGCGCTACTACGAGGAGCAGGGACTGCTTGTCCCGCATCGCGATTCGAACGGCTACCGCAGCTACGGCGACTCCGCTCCCGAGCGCGTCACCCGCATCCGCGCCCTCCTCGATGCCGGACTGCCCACCCGGGACATTCGCGAATTGCTGCCCTGCGCCACCGATTCCGGCTTCCAGCACTGCGACCATTCGCGAAAGGTGGTGAGTGACGGCCTGGATCGCATCGACGACCAGATCGCCGAACTCACCCGCCGCCGCGAGCTGCTGGCCCGCCAGCGCGAGGCCGTCCTGGCCGAACCCTTCCGTCCCGGACCTCGCGGATCGTTCGCGCTGGAATAACCCCGCGATCGCCGGGGTTCAGCTCGAACGGAATGGTCTCTGGCTTCAGGAGCACGCATGAGCAGCACCTTCGTCGGCGCGAGCGTCCGCACCCGCGTGCGGATCCCGCTGAGCTTCGCCGACGGCTACTCGACCACCGCGGAGGCGGTCACCTTCGACGGCCTGTCCGACGGGCGTGAGCATCTCGCTCTGGTCCTGGGTGAGCCGGACCTCGGCGCGACGCCGCTGGTGCGGCTGCACTCGGAATGCCTCACGGGTGATGTCTTCGGCTCGGCCCGCTGCGACTGCGGACCCCAGCTGCGCGAGGCCGTGGAACGCATCGCCGACGCCGGCGGCGTGCTGCTCTACCTGCGTCAGGAGGGCCGCGACATCGGGCTCTACAACAAGCTCGACGCGTACGCCCTGCAGGATTCGGGCCTGGACACCTACCAGGCCAATACCGAACTCGGCTTCGACGAGGACGCGCGCGACTACACCGCCGCGGCCCAGATGCTGGCCGCGCTCGGCATCACCGAACTCGACCTGCTCACCAACAATCCCGACAAGGTGCGCCAGCTGACCGCGCTCGGCGTGAGCGTGCGCGACACCCTGCCGACCGGCGTCCACGCCAATCCCGACAACCTGCGCTACCTGCGCGCCAAGGCCGACCACACGGGGCACACCATCCGCCTGGTCGGCTGAAACCGTTCGCGCTCAGCTGAAACCGTTCGTGCTCAAACGGTTCGGCGGGCACTGCCGTTCGTCTTGACCGGCGGCGGATCGCATTTCGGGCCGCCCTCGTAGAGCTCGATCTTGTAGTCGAGGACCACGAGCGTGGACCGTAGTTCCTCGATCTGGGTGAGCACCTCTTCGCGGGTGCGGCGGAACATCTCCAGTCGCTGCGGATAGGTGTGCTCCCCGGCGCGCACCAACTCGGCGTATTTCACCATGTCCGCCACCGACATTCCGGTGCGCCGCAGTTTCCCGATGAACGCGAGCCAGTCCAGATCCCGGTCGCTGAACCGGCGTTGACCGGAGTGATCGCGGCCCACGTAGTCCATCAGCCCGATGCGCTCGTACCAGCGCAGGGTGTCGCGGGTGAGGCCGCAGCGTTCGGACACCTCGCCGATCGAATAGCGCGGCCGCTCGTGCTCGGCCATGTCCCGCGGTGCGGTTGCCCGCTGTACCGATGGTGCGCTCATCGTTTCGCCCCTCTCTTCCCCAACCATCGACGGTAGCGGGTTGGAGTGCACTCCAAGCAAGCCTACGGGGGTGCGAAGTTTCGATCAGCCGTGGCGCGGGGCGATTTCGGGCCTACGCTGGGGTCATGCCTGGAAAAGACATGGATCGGATCAGGGCGCGCTCGGCCCTGGAGACGGCCAAGGAGAACCCGGTGATCACCGCCATCGCGGCACTGCCCGTGCTGGCCGTGTTCGGTGTGGTGTGGGTGCTGACCAACTTCTGGCTGGCGCTGCTGTTCCTGCTGGTCGTCGGCGGCGTCGTGGTGTGGAAGGGCAAGCTACTCGGCTGAGCCGAGCTCTACCGCGGCACGTGGAAGCGCACCAGCTCGCCCGTGCCCGGGTCGGCGTCTGCCCACGGCCGGTCGAATTCGATGACCGCCAGCGCCGAGGTGGGGAATTTCGCGCTCAGCTCCGCGGCCGGTCCGGAATCGCGGTTGGCCGCCAATTCCCATGCGGTCCAGGGCATTCCGGGGGAGTGGCCGATGAGCAGCAGCGTCTCGACCGAGTCGTCGGTGAGCTGGACCAATTCGATGAGGGTGTGCGGGGACGCCTCGTAGATCGACTTCTCGTAGGACACCGGCGCGGTGATGCCGGTGGCCGCCAGCGTCTCCCGGGTCCGCGTGGAACTGGAACAGAGCACGGCGTCGATGCTCGGCTGGGTGGCCCGCAGCCAGTCCCCGGCCAGCCCCGCCTCGCGGCGTCCGCGCGGGGCCAATGGACGCTCGTGGTCGGGCACGCCCTCGGGGTAACCGGATTTGCCGTGTCGCATCAGGATGAGAGTCCGCACCATAGGTATTACGGTAGGTCTCCTCGAGTGCAGCCCCGAGACCGGACTCACAGCGGTACCGCCCGGTGCCGACGCGAGACAGTGCTCACACTCGAGGCACACTGAAGGTGGCGTCACATCGCCGTGCCGACACCCGATGGAATGCCGCCTATATTAGAACGTGTTCTACCGACCTCGCTCGAACCCCGAGCGGAGTAGCACCACGCGACAGTTTCGAGGATCTGCGAGATATGGCCTATGTGATCACGCAGCGTTGTTGCAACGACGCCAGCTGCGTACCCGAGTGTCCGGTCGATTGCATTCGTCCCACCCCTGAGCAACGCGAGTTCGCCACGACCGAGCAGCTCTACATCGACCCGGACACCTGCATCGACTGCGGCGCCTGCGTCGACGCCTGCCCGGTCGACGCGATCTTCTCCGAGGACGACCTGCTCGCCTCGCTGGCCCGGTTCAAGGACATCAATGCCGCGTACTTCGAGCGGCATCCGCTGGAGTCCAACTTCGAACCGCTGGTCGCGCCCACCCGCGCGCCCAAGGAACTGGGCACGCTGCGCGTCGCGGTCGTCGGCGCGGGCCCCGCGGCCTGCTACGCCGCCGAGGAACTGCTGCGCCGCGCCGACGTCGAGGTGGAGCTGTTCGACCGGCTGCCCACCCCGTACGGCCTGGTGCGCGCCGGTGTCGCGCCCGACCACCCGGGCACCAAGTCGGTGGCGGGCCTGTTCGAATCGGCCTTCCGGCGCGAGGCGCTGGCCTACCGGCTGAATGTCGAAGTCGGCAAGCACATCTCGCACGAGGAACTCCTCGCACACCACCACGCGGTCATCTACGCCGTGGGCGCGGCCACCGACCGCCGCCTCGGCGTGCCCGGCGAGGACCTGCCGGGCAGCCACTCCGCCACCGAGTTCGTGGCCTGGTACAACGGCCATCCGGACTTCGCCGACCGCGAGTTCGACCTGAGCGGCGAGCGCGCCGTCATCGTCGGCAACGGCAATGTGGCCCTCGACGTGGCCCGTGTGCTCACCGTGAACCCGGATGAGCTGGCCAAGACCGATATCGCCGACCACGCCCTGGATGCGCTGCGCCGCAGCAACATCAAGGAGGTGGTGGTGCTGGGCCGCCGCGGTCCGCTGCAGGCCGCCTACACCTCGTCGGAATTCCTGGCGCTGGGGCATCTGAAGGGCGTCGACATCATCGTCGATCCCGAGGACCTGGTGCTGGACTCGGCCTCGCAGGCGCAGCTGGACGATCCGGACATCGAGCCGTCGCTGAAGCTCAAGTACACCCTCGCCGAGGAATACGCGGCCGGTAAGCGCAACCCGGATCACAAGCGAATCGTGTTCCGCTACCTGGTCTCGCCCACCGCCATCACCGGCGAGGGCAAGGTCGAGGGCATCGAATACGTGCACAACGAGCTGGTCGAGGAGAACGGCCGCAGCGTGGCCCGCGCCTCCGACCGGACGGGCTCCCTGGAAGCGTCCCTGGTGCTGCGCTCGATCGGCTACAAGGGCGAGCCCGTCGCGGATGTGCCGTTCGACGAGTCCAACGGCGTCATCCCGAACGCGAAGGGCCGAGTCCTGGCCGACGGCAACCCGGTCCAGGGCGTGTACGTCTCGGGCTGGATCAAGCGCGGCCCGCGCGGCGTCATCGGCTCCAACCGGGTGGATTCGCAGGAGACCGTCGATCAGCTGATCGAGGACTTCACCGGCGGCAAACTGGCGGCCCCGCAGGGCAACCGGGCCGCTTTGGACGCGCTGCTGGCCGAGCGGCAGCCGGACCAGGTCGGGCGCGAGGGCTGGAAGGCCATCGACGCGGCCGAGAAGACGGCGGGCAAGGCCGGTGGGCGGCCGCGCGTGAAGTTCACGAAGATCGAGGACCTGCTCAAGGCAGCCAAGGGCTGAACACTCGAAACAATCGCGGCCCCATCCGAATCCGGATGGGGCCGCGATTGTATTTCCGGGCCCTACTGCGCGCCGAGGTTGATGAGCAGCCCGTCCTTGGCGCACATGGACGGGAAGGCCGGGTCCGGCTGGGCATTGCAGGACCAGCCGTTGATGGTCGCCACATCGCTGGTGCTGATCGTCTGCGCGTACTCCGATGCCACATTGATGGCCTCGGTGCACCCGACCGTCCCCGCCGAGGTGGCCACCGCGATCACGGTCCGGGTCCCGCCGCCCGCGTCGGTCACGGTGCCGCAGTTGACATTGCCCGCGGGCGTGGTGGTGGTCGGCGGGGGCGTGGTGGTCGGCGGTGCGGGCGGCTTCGGGGCGGCCCCGCCGCGCATTCCGATGATGAAGCCGTCCTTGAAGCAGATGTGCGGGACGGCGGTGTCGGGCTGGGCCTCACAGGTCCAGCCGTCGACCTGGACGGCCTCGCCGGAGCTGGTGCCCATGACGTAATGGGTTGCCACCGTGATGGCCTCGGTGCAGCCGGGAATGCCCGCCTGATTGGCGTAGGCGATCACATTCGCGCTCTGGCCATTGGCTCCGGTAATCGGTCCGCAATCGACATCGGAGGGTTGCACGGTGGTCGGCACCGGCGGCCGGGTCGGGTTGGGCGGCAGCGGTTTCGGACCGGTCGGCGAGGTCGTCGCGGTGGCGGGCGCGGTGGTGCTGCTCGCCGCGACCGTGGTCGAGGTGGTGTTCTTCGCGGAATCCTTGGAGTGGCCGCAGGCGGTGAGCCCGACCACCAGCGCCGGGGTGGCCGCGAGCAGAGCGAGGGAGGCGAATCGCATGGCTCAGTCTCGCAGGCAATCGGTCAGCAAATGCGTTGACCCGCTGAGGCTGTCGGGAAAGGGCCGACGCTGTCGGGAAATGTCAGCCCGGCAGCGGCCCGATCTTCACCGCCGTCGTCGTCACCCCGCCCACCACGAACCACAGCCGCAGCGAGGGATGCCCGGTCCGGTCACCCGGCTCGTAGCGGCTGCGCACGCTGATGTGCTGGCGCGCCAGCACCGGCGCGATGTACTCGATGACCGCGCGATGCGGTCCGGCCACCAGCTTCGGGTAGTCGATCAGGTACTGCTCCAGCGCCTGCCAGTAGGCCGCGTTGTTGACGTGGTTGTACTGGTCGATATCGGTGGCGCGCACCGGGAACGGCAGATCCACATCCGATTCCGGCGGCGTGGGATCGGTGAGCCAGGGCCGCCAGCGCAGCCGGTGCTCGTCGGTGGTGCGGGCGAGTTCGGCCAGGCCCTCGTCGCTGATGCGGGTCGGCATATTGGTGAACTCGTTGATATTGATCCAGAACCCCTCGGTCTCGATCAGACCGCCGGCCTCGCTGGTGACCCGCACCCGCATGTTCGTCCAGCGCGTGGACATGGCCGAACACCAGCGCCGCAACTCCACCCGATCGGGCCAGTGGATGGGCCGCACCACATCCACCACGGTGCGGCGCACGATCCACGCCGGATCGGTCCGGTGGAAGAACCCGGATTGCATTTCCTCCCAGGCGATGTCCTGGAGGTAGCGGGCGACCGAATCGAATCGCAGCCGGTGATAGGGATCCACATCGCCGGCCCGGACCGGCCACGCGGAAGCGAAGCCCATGCCCTCCTCGGGAAGCGGGGCGAGTGGCTCATCGAGTGACACTGGTGCTCCTCGCGCCGCACACCGGGTTGGCTTGGACCCAGCGTGCCGCATGTCTATCCATAAGCACCGGGTGAGGTGCTTGCTGACCGAAGTCTGTGACATGACTCTACGGGGCGCGCGGGACGCACTCGCGTCGAGTCACCTGTACTTCTGTTATGGGAACGCCGGTGTTTCTCTGAATCGCAGGTCGATCCGGCTCGCGGGGGAGCGACCGCGCACCCTCGGGGGTAATGACACTGCGCCCCACGGGCCGTAGCCTTTGCTGTTGTACATCCAGCAGCAGGGAGGACTACGCGGGTGGCCGCAGGGTCGAGGGCCGGATCGCGGTTCGGGCAGTACGAGTTGCGGCGGCTGCTCGGAGTCGGCGGCATGGGCGAGGTCTACGAGGCCTACGACACGGTTCGCGATCGAGTGGTCGCCGTGAAGCTGCTGGATGTCGAGCTGGCCCGGCAGCCCAGCTATGTCGAACGCTTCCGCCGCGAATCCCGTACCGCCGCCAAACTGCAGGAACCGCACGTCATTCCGGTGCACGACTGGGGTGAGGTGGACGGTGTCCTGTACATCGACATGCGCCTGGTCAAGGGCCGCGACCTCAAGGCCTACCTGCGCGAGGAGGGGCCGCTCACGGCCGAGCAGGCGGTCACCGTCGTGGAGCAGATCGCCTCCGCGCTGGACGCCGCCCACGAGAGCGGTCTGGTGCACCGCGACATCAAGCCCGCCAATATTCTGCTCACCGGCGAAATGTTCGCCTACCTGGTCGATTTCGGCATCGCGCACACCGAATCCGACGCGCAGCTCACCCAGACCGGCAGTGCCATAGGCTCCTTCGCCTATATGGCCCCGGAACGCTTCGAGCACAGCGCGTCGGTGTCGGCCGGTGCGGATATCTACGCGCTGGCATGCGTGCTCTACGAATCCCTCACGGGCCTGCCGCCATTCCTGGTCGAGGGCAACCTGGCCACCATTCGCGCGCACATGCTGACCCCGCCGCCGCGACCCAGCGTCCGCACCGGCGTGCCGGTCGGCTTCGACCAGGTGGTGGCCATCGGCATGGCCAAGGAACCGAGCCGCCGGTATGCGAGTGCCGGCCAGCTCGCGCGGGCCGCCCGGGCCGCACTGCAACGTGCCGCACAGGAACCCGCCCGCGCGATTCCGCCCGCGCCGCCGACGCTCCCCAGCCCGGCGGTGCCGCCGAACCACTCCGGGGCGCAGTATCTGGATCACCCGTCGGGACCGGCGCAGCCGTACGGCGGAAATCCGCCGGGGGGAACCAATCCGTCCGGTCCGGTCGACTACGGGCGCGGACCGCAGCCCGCCGGACCGATGAACCAGCCAGGGCCGCAACGTGTCTCAGGACCGGTCGATCACTCCGGGGCGCCCCGCGTCGCCGGATCGGCCGACTCCTCGATGCCGCACCAACCGTACGGGCAGCCGGATCCTTCGGGGCCGCAGCACATCCCCGGTCGGGCCGCGTACGACAGCGGTGAGCGGGTGACGGGGCAGCCAATCTACGCCGCGCCCGGCCGCAACGATCCGACGGTGATGCGGCAGCAGTACGTCGCCGGGCAGCCCAGCCGGACCGATCCGCGTGAACACCCGTCCGCGCCATTGCCTTTGCCGCCGAAGCCGCGTAGCAAGCTGCCGTTGCTGGTGGGCGCGCTCATCGGCGTGGTGCTGATCCTGGGCGGAGTGCTCGGCTGGGCGCTGCTGTCCAACAGTTCCGGCAGCAGCGGCAGCAAGAACAATTCCGGCAAGGACAACTCGCAGGGCGGCGCCAACGTCCCCGGCCCGACCACCACGTCGGTCTACCGCACCACCGGCGCGACGGCCCCGACGACGACTCTCGTGCCACTGTCCGGCTCCGTATCCGGCACGGACACACAGGGTTTCATCGGGCAGGGCGCGCGCTGCAATTCGGACGATCCGGCCATGGCCATCGGCCGCACCGACAAGTCCCGGCTGGTCGTGTGCCGCACCACCACCGGGCGTTTCTACTACGTGGGCCAGCGCATCAGCGACAATGCGGGTATCCAGCTCGACGACCCGGTCCCCGACGGCACCGGCGGCTACACCGTCACCAATCCGACGGACGGCACCAAATACCGCATCACCGCCTACAGCCTGGTCATCACCAAGGGTGGCGAGACCCTCGCGAACGAATCCATGATCGAATACGCCCACCGCTGAGCTCGATCCAACGAAAAACCTCGCGCCCGATGAATGATCATTGGCAGGGGCCCGGTGCATCCGCTACGTTCGGCTGTAATCGCAGGTGGATTGATCGGAGTTGATCGGGAAATGCGCGCAGCCGTCGTGAGCAAGCTAGAGGGCCCCGAATCCATCGAGGTGCTCGACGTTCCCGAGCCCGCCAGCTATCCCGGTGGTGTCCTCATCGACGTGCACGCCGCCGGTATCGCCTTCCCCGATGTGCTGATGACCCGCGGTCTCTACCAGATGAAGCCGCCGCTGCCCTATGTCGTCGGCTGTGAGGTCGCGGGCATCGTGCGTGAGGCCCCCGAGGACGCACACGTGCGCCCCGGTGATCGCGTGGTCGCGCTGACCCTGCTCGGCAATGCCGCCGCGGAAGTGGCCGTGGCTCCCGTCGACATGGTGTTCAAGCTGCCCGACAACGTCTCGCTGGAATCCGGTGCCGGCGTGCTGTTCAACGATCTGACCGTGCACTTCTGCCTGCGCAACCGCGGCCGCCTGGCCGAGGGCGAGACCGTGCTCGTGCACGGCGCCGCGGGCGGCATCGGCACCTCCACGCTGCGCATGGCGCAGGCGCTCGGCGCGGGCCGTGTGATCGCGGTGGTCAGCACCGAGGAGAAGGCCGAGGTCGCGCGGGCGAATGGCGCCACCGATGTGGTGCTGACCGACGGCTGGCTGGCCGCGGTCAAGGAACTCACCGGCGGCCGCGGCGTCGATATCGTGCTCGATCCGGTCGGCGGCGACCGCTTCACCGACAGCATCCGGTCGCTCGCCTCCGCCGGGCGACTACTCGTGGTCGGCTTCACCGCGGGCGACATCCCGACCGTCAAGGTGAATCGCCTGCTGCTCAAGAACGTCGAGGTGGTCGGCGCGGCCTGGGGCGAATGGGTCATGTCGCATCCCGGCTACCTGAAGGAGCAGTGGGCCGAGGTGGAACCGCTGCTCGCCAACGGCAAGATCGCTCCGCCGGAGCCGGTGATCTACACCCTCGCGCACACGGCCGAGGCCGTCTCCGCCCTCGACAAGCGCACCGCCACCGGCAAGGTTGTCGTCACGCTCCGCTGACGCGTTTGCCTTCCTCCATTACCTTCACCTGCCCGCATGACATGCGGGCAGGTGAAAATTGGGATCCAGAACGCGTAGCGTGCTGAATCGTGAAGCTGTCCAACCGGATCCTGAACCGGACGCTGCTCGCGCGTCAGCACCTGCTGGAGCGATCCACGCTCGGCGTGCACGACCTGTGCGACCACCTGATCGGCCTGCAGGCGCAGGACATGCTGCCGCCTTTCGTCGCATCCTGGAGTCGCATAGCCGATTTCGATCCGGCGACGGTGTCGAAGGCGCTCGACGACCGCTCCCTGGTGCGAATCACCTTGATGCGCGGCACGATTCACCTGGTCACCCCGCCGGACGCGCTGCGCATCGCCCCGCACATCCAGCCGGAACTGGAGAAGATCCCGTTCCGCAAGGGCTTCAACTACGGCGCGCTGGTCGGCCTGGATCCGGAAGCCGTTCGCGCACACGGTGAATCGGTTCTCGGCGACGAGCCGATGTCCGCCGCCGAGCTGCGCGAGCACGCCGCCGCCCGCTACCCCGACCGCGATCCGGGCGCGATCGTGCAGGCCTGGCTCTACCAGCTCCCCGTGCTGCAGACCCCGCCCCGCGGCCGCTGGGGCGACAGCAGCCGCCCGATCTGGTCGCGCGTACAACCCTGGCTCGGCGCACCCCTCGACCCGGACTACCCGCTCGAAGAATTGCTGCTGCGCTACCTGCGCGCCTTCGGTCCCGCCAGCACCATGGACATGCAGACCTGGTCCAAACTCACCGGCATCAAGAAGGCCGTCGACAAACTCGGCGACCGGGTCCGCACCTACACCGACGACCGCGGCCGCACCCTCTACGACGCCGCCGACTGCACCCTGGCCGACCCTGATCTCCCGGCCCCCGTCCGCCTGCTCGGCTGGTACGACAACGCCATCCTCTCCCACCAGGACCGCACCCGCATCGTCCCCGACGGCAATGCCCCACCCCTGCGCGCCTTCGCCAACGCGGTCTCGCCGATCCTGGTGGACGGCTACCTCTCCGGCGTTTACAAGATCTTCCCCGAGGGCGACAAGGCCACCATGCGCATCATCCCGCACAGCGGCTGGACCGCCGCCGAACAGGACGCCATCGAGGCCGAGGCCCATGCGCTGCTGGCCTTCCTGGAACCGAATCGCACCCCGATCGTCGAAATCCTCACACCGGGAGCCGATCTGCGGCCCTCGCGGTAGGCTTCCCGGCACGGCGCTCATGGCTGCAACGGGCGTGCGGGCACCGGCCGAACACCGGGCGGGCGAACCAGCCGCGTTTCCGAGAGGAATGCCGCATGGTGCGCAGCCAGTCCTGTTCCGTCGTCATCGGCGGGGTCACCGTCTACGCCGCCACGCCCGAGGGGCCGCGCTGGCTGCCCGGGCAGCACGTCGTCGTCACCGATGGCGTGATCACCGGTATCGGTTCCGAGGTCCGATCCGACCTGCCGTACACCGATGGTGCGGGCGGCCATCTGATTCCGGGGTTCGTCAACACCCACACCCACTTGCAACAGTCCGTCCTGCGAGGTGCGGGGGAGGGGCTGCCGCTGCTCGAATGGCTGCACTGCGTCGGCGAATTCACCGTCGCGGCCACCCCCGAACAGACCTACCTCGCCGCGCTGGCGGGCGGTCTGGAACTGCTGCGCAGCGGGGTCACCACCGTCGTCGAGCACATGTGGCCGAATCCGTCGGAGGCCGTGCACGACGCGGCGCTGCGGGCACTGGGGGAGTTGGGGATCCGGGTGGTGTTCGGGCGCGGCCTCGCCGACCGCTCCGACCCCACCCGCAAGTGGGGCATGGATCCCCGCCTGGTGCAACCACTTCCGGAGGCCTTCGCGCACATCGCGGATCTCGATGCGCGCCTGGCGGATTCCCGCATCACGACCGCACTGGCCGTCCCGAATCCGCGCTGCCTCACCCCGGACGGCATGGCCGCCGTCGCCGAATACGCGGCGCGGCACGGCAAGACCATCTCCATCCACCTGCTGGAGACCACCACCGACGAGGACATGTGCCGATTGCATGCAGCCTGCTCGGCCGTCGACTACCTGGACGACGGCGGCCTCCTCGGCCCCCGGACCCTGGCGGTTCACTGCTGCAAACTCGACGCCCACGGCCGCGAAACCCTCGCCGCACGAGGCATTTCCGTGTCCTACAACCCGCTCAGCAATATGCGCCTCGGCAGCGGCGTGGCCCCGATCCCCGCCATGCTCGCCGCCGGCGTGCGCGTGGGCCTCGGCGTCGACGGCGCGGCCAGCAACGACACCCAGGACATGCTGCTGGCGCTGCGCATGGGCGCGTACCTGCAGCGTGCGCACCACGAACGCGCCGACCTGCTGCCCAGCGACGAGATGCTCCACCTGGCCACCCGCGGCGCGGCCCCCGCCCTCGGACTCCCGGACGGTCCCACCGGCCTGGCCGTCGGCGACCGCGCCGATCTCACCCTGCTCCGCTTCGACCGCGACTTCGCCTGCCTGCCCGTTCGCGACCCGGGCGCGACCCTGCTGACCACCGGCTCCCCGCGGGTGGTGGACACCGTCTGGGTCGACGGCGAGGCCGTGATCCGCGACGGCCACAGCACCCGGATCTCGGAGCGGGATCTGGTGAAGCTACTGAATGGCATGCGATAACTGTTAATAAGCTCGAAACAGAGGCTTGATTGCATGTAATCCAGCTCGCCAATACTGAGTGCATCAACAAGTTGCACGCAGTACGGAAAGTTGGTGAGCATGGTGACCGTGACCTCGGAAGTCATGAGACCGGAAATCATGACCGCGGAGATCTCCTTCACCGGAGCCGGAAAGCGCTACGGCGGCAACGGTTCCGGTGAGGTGGTCGCCCTCACCGGTATCGACCTCGACATCCGGCGCGGCGAATTCGTCGCGGTGGTAGGGCCTTCCGGCTGCGGTAAGTCCACGCTGCTGCGCCTGGCCGCCGGACTGGAGTCCTGCACCTCGGGAAGCGTTGCGGTGCACACCGATTCGGTCGGCGTCATCTTCCAGGACGCCACCCTGCTGCCCTGGCGCAAGGTGCTGCGCAATGTGGAACTGTGCGCCGAGCTGCGGGGGATCGGCCGCGCCGAACGCCGGGCCCGCGCGACCCGCGCCCTGTCGGCGGTCGGCCTGGCCGATTTCGCGGGCAAACTCCCCGGCCAGCTGTCCGGCGGCATGCGCATGCGGGTCTCCCTGGCCCGCGCGCTGGCGCTGGAACCCGAACTCATGCTGCTGGACGAACCGTTCGGCGCACTCGACGAGATCACGCGTCTCGGCATGCAGGAGGAGTTGCTCCGCCTGTACCGCGACAATGCCTTCACCGCCCTGTTCATCACCCACTCGGTCTCCGAGGCCGTCTTCCTCGCCTCCCGCGTCGTGGTCATGTCCGCCCGCCCCGGCCGCATCCACGAGGTCATCGACATCGACCTCCCGTACCCGCGCACCCGCGACCTGCGCTACGAGCCCGCCTTCACCGACCTGGCCGGGCGCGTCTCGCGAGCGCTGAAAGAAGCCTCCTGATGGCCGTGTCAGCCCCCGCCCCAGCCGTTTTCACCGCCGCGTCCGACAGTCCGGCGGCGGCCGCCGACCCCGCCGTGCGGCGTTCGTTCGTACCCCGCCTGATGCGGCGGCTCCTGGTCCCCGCCATATCGGCCGGATTGGCGCTCGGCGCCTGGTATCTGGTGTCGCTGGTGCTGCTCTCACCGGAGCGGCGGTTCCTGCTGCCGCCGCCGCATCGGGTGTTCACCGAATCCCTTTCCAACCCGGCGAAATTGGAGACCATGCTGCGGGCGCTGGCCGTCACCGCGCGGATCGCCGTCACCGGGCTGGCGCTGGCCGCGGTGATCGGCGTCGCGGTCGGGGTGATCATGAGCCAGGCCAAGGTGGTCGAGCGGGTGGTCTACCCGTATGCCGTGGTGCTGCAGGCGATTCCGGTGCTGGCCGTGGTGCCGCTGATCGGGCTGTGGTTCGGCTACGGATCCACCGCGCGGACCATCGTGTGCGTCCTCATCGCGGTGCACCCGATCATCGCCATGACGCTGTTCGGGATCCAGTCGGTGGACGCCAATCTGCGCGAGCTGTTCGCCCTCGGTCGCGCGAATCGCCTGCGCCGCCTGGTCTCCCTGGAGTTGCCCGCCGCCCTGCCGTCGATCATGGCCAGCCTGCGCACGGCCGCCGGACTCTCGGTGACCGGCGCGGTCATCGGCGACATGTTCTTCGCCAAGGGCAGGCCCGGCATCGGCACCCTGCTCGACACCTATCGCGCCCGCCTGCAATCGGAGGATCTGCTGGCCGCGCTGGTGCTCGCCGCCCTCTTCGGCGTCACCGTCTTCGCGCTGTTCACCGCGGCACAGCGGCTCACCGTAGGTCGCTGGCACGCCTCCAGCCGCTGAAAATCCCTTGCCCCCAGCACTATTCGTGGAGAAGCCATGCCCAAAACCATCCGGCGGCTCGGCGTCGCGGCCTTCGCCGCGCTGACCGTCACCGCGGCGGCCGCCTGTTCCGATGACCCCTCCGACACCCCGGCCGTGGCCCTGCCCGCCGCCCCGGCCGAACAACAGCTCGCCGGCGTCTGCCCCGCCACCGTCGCGGTACAGCTGCAATGGGAACCCGAGACCGATTCCGGCCCGATCTTCGGCCTGCTCGGCCCCGGCTACCGCGTCGACGCCGACAACAGCAAGGTCACCGGCCCACTCGTGGTGGACGGCAAGGACACCGGCGTGAAGCTGGAGATCCGCGCGGGCGGCCCGGCCATCGGCTTCCAGACCGTGCCCTCGCAGATGTACGTCGATTCCTCGATCACGTTGGGCCTCACCCACTCCGAGCAAGCCCTCGCCGCCGCGGGCAAGCAGCCGGTCGTGGCCGTCACAACCCTGCTCCGCTACAGCCCGCAGATGCTCATGTGGGATCCCAAGACCCATCCGGATTGGCACGGCATCGCCGACATCGGCAAAGCCGGTGCACCCGTGGTCGTTTCGAAGGGCCAGCTCTACCCCGACTGGCTGGTGGACCGGGGACTGCTGAACGCCAAGCAGATCGACGCGTCCTACGACAACTCGCCGTCCCGCTTCGTCGCCGATCCCTCCTTCGCGCAGCAGGGCTTCGCCAACTCCGAGCCCTACGTCTACGAGCACGAGGTGAAGGCCTGGAACAAGCCGGTCGCGTATCAGCTGCTGCGCGACGTCGGCTACGAGGGCTACGCCCGCACGGTCACCGTGCGGGCCGACAAGCTGAACGAACTGCGTCCCTGTCTGCAACGGCTGGTCCCCATGATCCAAAGGGCCACGGCGCAATTCCGCGCCGACCCGAAGCCGGTGAACGACGTGGTCGTGGACGTCGTCGCCAAGAGCCCCAAATTCACGCCCTACAGCGCCGAACTCGCCGCCTTCGGGTCCCGGATGCTCATCGACAACGGTCTCGTCGGCCCCGAAAGCGACGGTGTCATCGGCAGTTTCGACACCGCCCGCGTGCAGCGCGTCATCGACGCGTTCACCCCGATCCTGCGCCGCGGCGGCGCGGACGTCCCCGCCGGTCTCACCGCCAACGACCTGGTCACCACCGAATTCATCGACAAGAAGGTAACCCCATGACCTACGACCTGTCCGAAGTCGCCCGCGAACAGCGCATGGGCGGAATCGGTTCCGAGACCGACACCCGCGAGATCCGCGTCATCGACCTCACCGATTTCGAAACCCGCCGGGCCGAGATCACCGACCAGCTCTGGACCGCCGCCACCGAGATCGGCTTCTTCCAGCTGTCCGGCCACGGCATCCCGCAGGCGCAGATCGACGACGTCTTCACGCGCACCGCAGCGTTTTTCGCGCTCCCCGAACCCGTCAAGGCGCAATACCCGCTGGTCAAGGCGAACAACGCGGGTTGGGAGAGCCTGAGCCAGGTGCGCCCGTCCATCGGCGTCCCGGATCAGAAGGAGTCGTACCAGATCACCCGCCCGCACATGGCCGAGCTGTGGCCCAGCGACACCGAACTGCCCGGATTCGCCTCGGCCATCCTCGATTTCGAACACCGTTGCTGGACCGTCGCCATGCGTGTGCTGTCGTGTTTCGCCGACCGCCTCGGCTTCCCCCGCGACCACTTCACCGCCGGCCACGACCCGGCCTCGCCCGAGTATCAGAGCACCCTGCGACTGCTCCACTACTTCGCCGTCCCCGAGGAACTGCGCGACGTCCCCGGCCGCTGGCGCGCCGGCGCGCACACCGACTTCGACTGCCTCACCCTGCTCTTCCAGCGCGACGGCCAAGGCGGACTGCAGGTCTGCCCCGGCAAGGAGATGGAAGACCAGCAGTGGACCTCCATCACCCCCTCCTCGGCCCTCATCACCTGCAATATCGGTGACATGCTCACCCGCTGGAGCGACGACCTGCTGCCCTCCAACTTCCATCGCGTTCGCAGCCCCGGGCCCGAGGAGTACCAGGGCGACCGCTACAGCATCGCCTACTTCGCCCAGGCCGATCGCGACGCCGTCATCGCCGGTCCGCGCGGCGCCTATCCGCCGGTCACCGCCGCCGACTTCCTCACCCAGCGCGTCCAGGCCAACTACCAGCCGCAACGGTAAATTGCACTGCGACAGGAAAGGACCCCTCATGACCGAACCGGACGAGCTGCTCGGCCCGAGCGTGCACCGGCAGCTGCGGCAACTCGTCCTGTCCGGCGAGCTGGAACCCGGTGCGCCGCTGAGCGTCCTGGCCCTGTCCGCGCGACTGGGCGTGAGCCGCAGCCCCGTTCGCGAGGCCGTGCAACAGCTCATCTACGAGGGCCTGGCCGTCACCGTCGCGCACGCGGGCGCGCGGGTGGCCGTCGTCGACGACGACCGCATCCGCGAGGTCCTCGCCGTGCGCGCGGTCCTCGACGGCCTCGCCGCCGCCCAGGCCGCCACCCGCCTCACCGAATCCGACCTCGGCAAACTCACCGCCCTGCTGGGCGTCCAGGAAGAAAACCTGCGCGACAACGCCGACCCGGCCCGCGACACCGAACTCGACCTCGAGTTCCACACCTTCATCCGCGACCGCGCCGGAAACGCCACCCTGGCAACCGAACTCGCCCGCCTCGAGGCCCAGGCTCACCTCTACCGCGGCGACCTGTGGCGGCACCCCCGCAACCGCAGCACCGCCCTGCGCGAGCATCGTCGCATCCTCGACGCCCTGGAATCCGGGCACCCCGGCGACGCCCGCGCCGCCGCCGAAGCCCATGTCTGCGGGCTCATCACCCGCCTGGATCGCCGCTGACCGGTACCGCCCGCCGCTGATCAGGGATGCGCGGCCCGGTACGCCGGGGCCTTGCTGGACCCGGCGGGGGTGAGGGTGCGCAGCAGCGGCAGGGTGCGGTGCCCGATGACCGTGGACAGCACCACCACGCTGTGCGAGCGCACCACCGAACTGGTCTTGTCGATGCTCAGCAGCACCGCCTGCAGCCCGGCATGGGAGTCCGCGCCGATGCGGCACAGCACATCACCGGACCCCGTCGTCGCATACGCCTCCAGCACACCGGGAATCGCCTCCAGGTCCGCGCTCACCGCCTCCAGCGCACCCTGGGCGATCTCCAGCGTCACGAAGGCCTGGACGTCGAAACCGGCTGCGGTGACATCGATCTGGGGGTCGTAGGAGGAGATCACCCCCGCCTCCTCCATGCGCGCGATGCGCGACTGCACGGTGGCGCGGGCGACCCGGGTGCGGCGGGAGAGTTCGAGGATGCCCGCCTTCTGGTACTCGTGCATGGCGGTGAGAATGGCCAGATCCAGCTCGTCTAGCCGGGCGGGCGTGCGAGACATCGCGAAGCCTCCGCTCTGATTCGAGCGGTAGCTCCGCTCGTGCGTGCGCTGCTATTCAAATTGTCCAGCACCGGCGGGCAGATGGTGGTGCAATTCACCAGAGTGTCCAGTGGAATTCGGCGATATTGCCTAGTCGCCACCCCCGGGTTTTCCTGGGCACATGAGCATCGACGCAGGAAAACCAGGCCTCGACGGTTACCTCCCCGCCAGATCCGGCGACCTGCCCGGCGACGACGAGTTACGCCGCCTGGTCGGCCTGGTGGACCACGATGCCGCCGCCGACCCGTTCCCCGTGCTGGGCTGGGACGCGGTGGTATGGGTGGTCGGCAACGCCACCCAGACCGCCCACTATCTGCAGTCCGCCTTCGGCATGCGGTTGGAGGCCTACGCGGGTCCCGAGACCGGCAATCGTGACCACAAGGCGTTCGTGCTGCGCAGCGGCGGCGCGCGATTCGTCGTCAAGGGTGCGGTGGATCCGGCCAGTCCGCTTGTCGCACACCACGATCGGCACGGGGACGGGGTGGTGGACATCGCGCTCGAGGTCCCCGACGTGGACCGCTGCATCGAGCGCGCCCGCGCCCAGGGCGCCACCGTGCTGGACGAACCCCGCGACGAGACAGACGAATACGGCACCGTCCGCACCGCCGCCATCGCCACCTACGGCGAGACCCGGCACACCCTCGTCGACCGCTCCCGCTACTACGGCCCCTATCTCCCCGGCTACATCTCGCGCACCTCCGCCTACGCCCCGCGCCCCGGGCAGCCCAAGCGCATCTTCCAGGCCATCGACCACGTGGTCGGCAATGTGGAACTCGGGCAGATGGACGAATGGGTCGAGTTCTACCGGCGCGTCATGGGATTCGAGAACATGGCCGAATTCGTCGGCGACGATATCGCCACCGAGTACTCCGCCCTGATGAGCAAGGTCGTGGCCAACGGCAATCACCGCGTCAAGTTCCCGCTCAACGAACCCGCGCCCAGCCGCAAGCGCTCGCAGATCGACGAGTATCTCGAGTTCTATCAGGGCCCCGGCGTCCAGCACATCGCGTTGGCCACCAACGACATCCTCACCGCCGTCGATGTGCTGCGCCGCGAGGGCATCGAATTCCTCGACACCCCCGACAGTTACTACGAGGACCCGGAACTGCGCGCCCGCATCGGCCACGTCCGCGTCCCCGTGAACGAACTGCAGCGCCGCGGCATCCTGGTCGACCGCGACGAGGACGGCTATCTGCTGCAGATCTTCTGCAAGCCCATCACCGACCGGCCCACCGTCTTCTTCGAACTCATCGAACGCCACGGCAGCCTCGGCTTCGGCAAGGGCAACTTCAAGGCCCTGTTCCAGGCGATCGAACGCGAACAGGAGGCGCGTGGAAACCTGTGAACAGCAAAGCAACACGGCCGCAAACCCGCCCGCCGAGCCTGATCCGGCAAAACCAGTAGAGTTCACGCCATGCGAATGGCGTCGGCGATCGTGGCGGGGTTGAGCCTCGCGCTGCTGCTGTCGGCCTGTGGGGGGAAGAAGGATTCGAGCGACGAGCCGGGGTTCAAACCACCGCAGAAGGTGGCGACCCTCGGCCCGTTCGTCGGCGAATGCGGCCACCTCACCGACGACGAGGTGCGCGACCTGGGTGGGCTCGGCACCCTCACCACCGTCTTCAAGAACTCCGTCGGCTGCAACTGGCAGGCCGGCGGCATCAGCTCCTCCAGCGTCACCTTCGCCTCCTACCGCGGCAGCCCGATCGACCGCGAGAAGGCGTGGGTCGCCAGCGTCGGCCGCACCCCCGACACCATCGAGGTCGGCGGCAAGAAGGGCTTCCAGGCCCTGGACCCGAGCAACGCCGTCTGCGATCTCGCCGTGCAACTCGACGACGACTTCTTCGAATGGTCCATCTCCTACGGCGTCTTCAGCAGCGGCAATCTGGGCAACCCGTGTGACCGCACCCGCAAGATGGCCGAACTGACCGTGCAGCGGCTCGGATGAGGGGCACTGTGATGCGATCCAGGACCGCGGCCGTCTCGCTCGCCGCGCTCGCCCTGACCGCCACCCTCGCCGGCTGCGGCAAGACCGTGCCCGGCACCGCGCTCCCCGCGGGCGGGACCACCGGCACCGGCGGCACCACCCGCATCAACACCAATTTCGACAAGCTGCTGCGCGAATGCCAGGTGGTCGCCGTCGACGACATCGCCAAGGCGGTCGGCGACAACATGTACGTCGACCCGTCCTTCAACGGCGCGGTCTGCATGTGGAATCTGACCGGCGGCACCGCGGGCAGCGGCATGGTCACCCTCAGCTGGTACGAGGAGGGCTCGCTCAACAATGAGAAGCAGAACAACGACCGCCTCAAATATGTGAGCAACGACATAACCGTGCAGGGCCGCCGCTCGGTGGAAACGCGTCGCCCGAATGATGGGGACTCGTGTGGAGTGAGCGCACCCGCGGCGGACACCGGCATCGTGGGCTGGTGGGTCAACTATCGCGCCGGAACCCAGCACGGGGACCCCTGCGATGCGGCGCGCAAGCTGGTCGAGCTGACATTGAACCTGGCTCGATAAGCCCTCTACCAGCCCCGCTCGAGGGACCCACTTTTGCCCCGGATAGAGCCTGCGGGTATCGTGGACCGCTGTGCCCGGAGCATGCGGGCAAGTTGATGTGCAGTACGTAGGCCAGCGAGAGCGGCTGACCGTTTCAGCATGCCTTGAAAAAGGCCTCTGAGCTGCGCACGACACGCCCGACCTCGTGGCGACGAAATGCCACGGGAACAGGGCGGAAAGCTCGAATGACAAAGACATGAAGTTCCAGACACCTGGTTACTAAAAGGAAAGCCGGTCTATGCCAACCATCAACCAGCTGGTCCGCAAGGGTCGCCGCGACAAGGTCGCCAAGACCAAGACTGCGGCCCTCAAGGGGAGCCCGCAGCGTCGTGGCGTGTGCACCCGCGTGTACACCACGACCCCGAAGAAGCCGAACTCCGCGCTGCGTAAGGTCGCGCGTGTTCGCCTGACCAGCGCGGTCGAGGTCACGGCTTACATCCCCGGTGAGGGCCACAACCTGCAGGAGCACTCGATGGTGCTCGTCCGCGGCGGTCGTGTGAAGGACCTCCCGGGTGTGCGCTACAAGATCATCCGCGGTTCGCTCGACACCCAGGGTGTGAAGAACCGCAAGCAGGCCCGCAGCCGCTACGGCGCCAAGAAGGAGAAGAGCTAATGCCGCGTAAGGGTCCCGCTCCCAAGCGTCCCCTGATCAACGACCCGGTCTACGGCTCCCCGCTGGTGACGCAGCTGGTCAACAAGATCCTGCTGGACGGCAAGAAGTCCACCGCCGAGCGCATCGTCTACGGTGCCCTCGAGCAGGCCCGCGAGAAGACCGGCACCGATCCGGTCGTCACCCTCAAGCGCGCGCTGGACAACGTCAAGCCCGCCCTCGAGGTCAAGCCCCGTCGTGTCGGTGGCGCCACCTACCAGGTGCCGGTCGAGGTCCGTCCGGGCCGCGCCAACACCCTCGCGCTGCGCTGGCTGGTCAACTACTCCCGCGCCCGTCGCGAGAAGACCATGGTCGAGCGTCTGGCCAACGAGCTGCTGGACGCCAGCAACGGTCTCGGTGCTTCGGTGAAGCGCCGTGAGGACACCCACAAGATGGCCGAGTCGAACCGGGCCTTCGCGCACTACCGCTGGTGACCTGTGGCCCGGCCCTCCGTTCGGAAGTGCCGGGAGACGAGTCACATGTCGGGCGCGACCGCCGAGCTGCTACAAGCGAGGCACTTATGCGTCGCGCCCGACGTTGACACCGAGGGCTTCGGAGAACTCGAGGCCTATCCCGTTGAATCCCAACTAGCTACGAGCGGGGAAGATTTCCGTGGCACAGGAAGTGCTCACCGACCTGAACAAGGTCCGCAACATCGGCATCATGGCCCACATCGATGCGGGCAAGACGACCACCACCGAACGCATCCTGTTCTACACCGGTATCACGTACAAGATCGGTGAAGTTCACGATGGCGCCGCCACCATGGACTGGATGGCGCAGGAGCAGGAACGCGGCATCACCATCACGTCCGCCGCGACCACCTGTTACTGGAACGACAACCAGATCAACATCATCGACACCCCCGGCCACGTCGACTTCACCGTCGAGGTGGAGCGTTCGCTGCGCGTGCTCGATGGCGCCGTCGCGGTGTTCGACGGTAAGGAAGGCGTCGAGCCGCAGTCCGAGCAGGTGTGGCGCCAGGCCGACAAGTACGACGTGCCGCGAATCTGCTTCGTCAACAAGATGGACAAGCTGGGCGCTGACTTCTACTTCACCGTTCAGACCATCAAGGACCGCCTGGGCGCGAAGCCGCTGGTCATCCAGCTGCCGATCGGCGCCGAGGACACCTTCGAGGGCATCGTCGACCTGGTCGAGATGAACGCCAAGGTCTGGAAGGGCGAGACCAAGCTCGGCGAGCAGTACGAGGTCGTCGAGATCCCGGCCGATCTCAAGGATCAGGCCGAGGTGTACCGCCAGGAACTGCTCGAGACCGTCGCCGAGTCCGATGAGGCGCTGCTGGAGAAGTTCTTCGGTGGCGAGGAGCTCTCGGTCGAGGAGATCAAGGGCGCCATCCGCAAGATGACCGTCAACTCCGAGCTCTACCCGGTGCTGTGCGGTTCCGCGTTCAAGAACAAGGGCGTGCAGCCCATGCTCGACGCGGTCGTGGACTACCTGCCGTCGCCGCTGAACGTCGAGTCCGTGCAGGGCCACGTGCCCGGCAAGGAAGACGAGATCCTCACCCGGAAGCCGTCTTCCGAGGAGCCGTTCGCGGCGCTGGCGTTCAAGATCGCCACGCACCCGTTCTTCGGCAAGCTGACCTACGTCCGTGTGTACTCCGGCAAGGTCGACTCCGGCGCCCAGGTCATCAACGCGACCAAGGGCAAGAAGGAGCGTCTGGGCAAGCTGTTCCAGATGCACTCCAACAAGGAGAACCCGGTTCCCGAGGCCGTGGCCGGCCACATCTACGCGGTCATCGGTCTGAAGGACACCACCACGGGTGACACCCTGTGCGATCCGCAGAACCAGATCGTGTTGGAGTCCATGACCTTCCCGGATCCGGTCATCGAGGTGGCCATCGAGCCGAAGACCAAGGCCGACCAGGAGAAGCTGGGCACCGCCATCCAGAAGTTCGCGGAGGAGGACCCCACCTTCAACGTGAAGCTGGATCAGGAGACCGGCCAGACCGTCATCGGCGGCATGGGCGAGCTCCAGCTCGACATCTACGTCGACCGCATGAAGCGCGAGTTCAAGGTCGAGGCCAACATCGGTAAGCCGCAGGTGGCCTACCGTGAGACCCTCACCAAGACGGTGGACAAGTACGAGTACACCCACAAGAAGCAGACCGGTGGTTCGGGCCAGTTCGCCCGTGTCATCATCGCTCTCGCGCCGCTGGTCGACGCCGAGGACGGCGCTACTTACGAGTTCGAGAACAAGGTCACCGGTGGCCGCGTTCCGCGTGAGTACATCCCCTCGGTCGACGCGGGCATCCAGGACGCCATGCAGTACGGCGTGCTGGCCGGCTTCCCGCTGGTGAACGTGAAGGCTTCGCTGCTCGACGGCGCCTACCACGAGGTCGACTCCTCGGAAATGGCGTTCAAGATCGCCGGCGCGATGGCCCTCAAGGAAGCGGCCCGCAAGGCCGGTCCGGTGATCCTCGAGCCGCTCATGGCGGTCGAGGTCACCACGCCCGAGGATTACATGGGCGAAGTGATCGGCGACCTGAACTCCCGCCGTGGCCAGATCCAGGCCATGGAGGAACGCAGTGGTGCCCGTGTCGTCAAGGCGCTGGTTCCGCTCTCGGAGATGTTCGGCTACATCGGTGACCTGCGGTCGAAGACCCAGGGCCGGGCCAACTTCTCCATGGTGTTCAATTCGTACGCGGAGGTTCCGGCCAACGTGTCGAAGGAGATCATCGCCAAGGCGACCGGCGAGTAATTCGCTGTCGGGACGGGTTTGCGAGAATCCGTCCCGAGTGGTCGTCGATCGACCCCAAGTAATACAAACCGCACTGCTGCAAAAAGCACGCACTAACTAGTCCAGGAGGACAACAGTGGCGAAGGCGAAGTTCGAGCGGACGAAGCCCCACGTCAACATCGGCACCATTGGTCACGTCGACCACGGCAAGACCACGCTGACCGCGGCGATCACCAAGGTGCTGGCTGACAAGTACCCGGACCTGAACGCGGCCTTCGCGTTCGACCAGATCGACAAGGCGCCGGAGGAGAAGGCTCGTGGTATCACGATCAACATCTCCCACGTCGAGTACCAGACCGAGAAGCGCCACTACGCGCACGTCGACGCCCCGGGCCACGCGGACTACATCAAGAACATGATCACCGGTGCCGCCCAGATGGACGGCGCGATCCTGGTCGTGGCCGCCACCGACGGCCCGATGCCGCAGACCCGTGAGCACGTGCTGCTCGCCCGCCAGGTCGGCGTTCCTTACATCCTTGTCGCGCTGAACAAGTCCGACATGGTCGACGACGAGGAAATCCTCGAGCTCGTCGAGATGGAGGTCCGCGAGCTGCTGGCTTCGCAGGAGTTCGACGAGGATGCCCCCGTCGTGCGCGTCTCCGGCCTGAAGGCCCTCGAGGGTGACGAGAAGTGGGCGCAGTCCGTTCTCGACCTGATGAACGCCGTCGACGAGTCGATCCCGGACCCGGTCCGTGAGACCGACAAGCCCTTCCTGATGCCGATCGAGGACGTCTTCACGATCACCGGTCGTGGCACCGTCGTCACCGGTCGTATCGAGCGCGGCATCATCAACGTGAACGAGGAAGTCGAGATCGTCGGCATCCGTGAGAAGGTCACCAAGACCACCATCACGGGCATCGAGATGTTCCGCAAGCTCCTCGACAACGGCCAGGCGGGCGACAACGTCGGTCTGCTGGTCCGTGGTATCAAGCGCGAAGATGTCGAGCGTGGCCAGGTCGTCGTGAAGCCGGGCACCACCACCCCGCACACCGAGTTCGAGGGCCAGGCGTACATCCTGTCGAAGGACGAGGGCGGCCGCCACACCCCGTTCTTCAACAACTACCGCCCGCAGTTCTACTTCCGTACCACCGACGTGACCGGCGTCGTGACCCTCCCCGAGGGCACCGAGATGGTCATGCCGGGCGACAACACCGAGATGAGCGTCAAGCTGATCCAGCCGGTCGCCATGGACGAGGGCCTGCGTTTCGCGATCCGTGAGGGTGGCCGCACCGTCGGTGCCGGTCGCGTCACCAAGATCATCAAGTGATTTCCTGAATCACCTGGTGATTCCTTGAATCGCTAGCAAGCGGCGTCGCTCCGAAAGGAGCGGCGCCGCTTGTGTTTTCGGGGGTCTTCAGGACTTGCGGGGCTCGCCGTTCTCGTCGATCCAATCGGTGACGGCGGTGCCGGAGACCATGCCGTCGCTGCCGGGCAGGACGCTCGGCCGGCGCTCGTCCTTGTAGCTCTCGGCCATGCGATGGGCCTGGGCGCGATGCTCGTCGGTCACCTCGGGCTCCGGGGTCCGCTCGGGCTCCGGGGTCCGCTCGGGCTCCGGAGTGACGGGCCGTTCTTCTTTCGTGGTCATGTCGCAGACCTGCCCGGCTCGGCCGGGATCAAACGTCAGAGCTGTTGCGCGGCAGTGATCTTGCCGTCCGCCGGGGTCGCGCCCAGGATCCGGCCGGATTCGAAAGCGGCTGCGGCAGCGGGCAATTCGCCGGATCGGCCACTGACCATGACGCGCACACGGCCGCCACCGGCGCTCGGGCGGCCCAGGGCGTCCAGGCGGCGCAGGGTCTGGCCCGCAACGGCTTCCGCGCTGTCGAAGACGCGGACACCGGCCGGCAGCGCGGCGAGGATGTCGTCCAGGACGAGCGGGTAATGGGTGCAGCCCAGCACGATGCCCTCGGTGTCGGCGGGGGTGCGCGCGGCCGCGTCGGCAATGGCCTCGGCGATGACGGGCAGATCCCCGCGGTCGATGGCATCGGCCAGGCCGTGGCAGGCGACCCCGGTGATATCCGCGTCGCCGCCGAAGCGGGCGATCAGGTCGGCCTGGTAGGCGCTGGCGGTGGTGGCCGCGGTCGCCCAGACAGCGACCTTCCGGCAAGCGGCGGCCGCGGGCTTGATCGCGGGCACGGTGCCGATCACGGGCACGCCGGGGCCGACCATGGCGCGGACGTGTTCGAGGGCGGTGACGCTGGCCGTATTGCACGGCAGCACAATGACTTCCGCGCCCTCGCGCAGGGCGAGGCGCGCGGTGTCCAGTACCCGGTCGATGACCCACTGCTCCGGTTTCGGCCCCCACGGCGCGCCGTCGGGATCATTGAGCAGCAGCAGGTCGAGATCGGGCCGCAGCTTCCGCAACCAGGCGGCCGTGGGCAGCAGCCCCAGTCCGGAGTCGATGAGCGCGACGATCACACCTAGCACGGTAATGAAGACCCCGGCGATACCGCGAACCGCGGGGTCGATACCGCTCAGCCGACGGCGGTGGGCCTCAGGTTCGCGGCGAGTTCCGCCCGGGCCTTCATGACCTTGCCGACCATGCTCGCGCCCACCACGGCGACCAGCTGGCCCGCGCGCAGGTAATGGGCGAGGAACTTGCGCCCCTTGTCCTCCACGACGCGGATCTCGTCGGCCAGCGCGGGGATCCCCAGCACCTGAATCTTCATGTCGTACTGGTCGCTCCAGACGTACGGCACCTGGACGTCGGCACTCGCCTCGGTACCGAGCAGCGCCGCGGCCAGCGCCTGCGCCTGCTCGCCCGCATTGGTCCAGTGCTCCACACGCTTGAGACGGCCGCTGGCATGCGGCCAGGCGGCCACATCGCCGACCGCCCAGACGCCGGGAACCGAGGTGCGGCCGGTCTCGTCGGCGAGCACGCCGCCGCCCTCGCCGGGCGCGGCGAGCGGAATGCCGGAGTCGGCCAGCCAGTCGGTGACCGGCACCGAGCCGATACCGATGACCACCAGGTCGGCGTCGATGACGCCGCCGTCCGCCAGGCGCACGCCGCTGACCGAGTCGCCCTCGGTGACAAGCGATTCCATGCCGACTCCGCAGCGCACCTCGACGCCCTCGGATTCGTGCAGCCGGGTCACCAGCGCGCCCACCTCCGCGCCGAGCGCGGCGAACAGGGGAGTGGGCTGTGGTTCGACGATGGTCACGTCGAGACCGCGCGCCCGGAAGCTCGCCGCGAGTTCGCAGCCGATGAATCCCGCGCCGACGATGACGGCCTTGCGCGCGCCCGCCAAATGGTCGCGCAGCCCGGCGGCGTCCTCGTGCGAGCGCAGCACGTGCACCCCGGAAACCTCGGGCAGTCCCGGAATGCGACGCGGCCGCAAACCCGTGGCGATCACCAGGGCGTCGTAGCCCAGCTCGCTGCCATCGGACAGCCGGACCCGCCGCGCGGTGGTGTCGACCCCGGTGGCGGTGGCGCCCAGCCGTAACTGAATCCGCTCCTCCGCGTAGAACTCGGCGGGCCGCAGGGCGGTGTCGTCGGTCTCGCCGCGCATGTACTGCTTGGACAGCGGCGGCCGGTCGTAGGGCGCTCGGTTCTCATCGCCGAGCAGGGTGATCTCGCCCGGGTAACCCGCACGTCGCAGCTCTTCGGCGGTGCGGAGTCCCGCCAGCCCCGCACCCACTATTAGAACGTGTTCTACCGAGTCCGACATGCGGTAACCATATCGGTTCCCGAGCACGCGCATCGATGTGTCGCGCGTCACACCCGAACTGCGGCCGAAGCGTATCCGAGCATTGATTGATCGGGCGGTCAATCAGGAATACAACGAAAGCAGAACATATTCCCTCGCCTTTCAAAGGAGGCATTCCATGTTCACCGTGAGTCGCGCCGAGCAGGCCGTAACCGTCGTGCTCGGCGCAGTCGCCGCGCTGTCCCCGATCTGGGTGGCGCACAGCAACCGCGCACTGTGGTCCCTCGTGGTGCTCGGCGTGCTGATCGCACTCGCGGGCCTGTCCCAGCTCACCGACCGGGCCAGCTCCTGGACCGGCCGCGCGCTCGGCGTGCTGGGCGTCCTGATGTTCATCTCCCCGTGGGTGATGAACTTCCACTCCTACAGCAACGCCTCGTGGGTTGCGTGGATCGTGGGTGCGTTGACGGTGGTGGTCGCATTGGCCGAGATGCCCGAGGTTGCGGGTCGTTTCGGCGCCGCGGCGCACTGACCGGTACCGGGCACGCCGGCCTCGGGACCCCCGTGACCGCGGGAGAGTCCCGAGGTCGGCGTATCCGCGCGTTATGCTTGTCGTCTACGTCCGCCCGACCGGTGGCGGAAGCCTCCGCTCGTGAGCGTGAGGAGGAAGTCGAGCAGTGCCCACACCACGGCGTCGTCGCAGCAAGAAGACCGACGGGGATGCTCGCCAGCTCATCCTCGATGCTGCCGAAAGGCTCTTCGCGGCAAATGGATTCGACGCGACCCCCACGGCCTCGATCGCCGATGCGGCCGGGGTGCCGAAGGGCCTGGTCTTCTATTACTTCCCGACCAAGGGCGCGATTCTCTCGGCCCTGATGGAGGAGCGGGTTCCGCCGCAGCCGCTCGATGACATCGAATCCGTGGTGGTCCCCGGCGATCCGGCCAAGAGCCTGGTCAATATGGACGCCGCGCTGAATCTGCGCGACAACCACTCCTCGGTGCTGCGGGTGATCATGTGGCGCGAGGCCGACACCCATCCGGATGTGCGGAAACAATTGCGCCGCATGCGTGATCAGCTGCTCGACGCGACCGCGTGGGTGCTGGCGGCGAGCACGCCCACCCCGGTGCAGCCGGGGACGCTGCGGGCCTGCGCGGCGGCGTGGGTGTCGGCCATGCTGGCCATCGCGAGCACCGATCGGTTGCATGCCCTGGACGGGGTGCCGCTGCCGACGGCCGACGAGATCATGAACGTGGCCCAGGTGGTCGCGGCGGGCATGACCCAGATGGGCTGAGCCCGGCCATATTTCGCCGGCCGAAAATGTTTGCTGGCGTGTCGCTATATCTTCTTCACGACTCCCGGACGACACTCGTCATGGGTTAAGCGTGTGATTTTCACTGCGAAGATCGTGGAGGAACCTGGTGAAGGCCAAGTGGTTGCTGCGTGCGCTCGGAATCCTGACGACGGGTCTGGCCCTGGCCGGAATGACGCCTGTGGCACAGGCGGATCCGATCTATCCCGCGCCCGATCCGGATCCGTTCTACGCGCAACCGGCCGATCTCGCCGAGCGCAATCCGGGTGACGTGCTGGCGGTGCGGTCCATGCCGCCGCTGCCGATCTTCCCGGACACCACCGTCACCCTGGTGAAGTTCCGGTCCACCAATTCGGAGGGCGGCCCGATCGCCGCCGTCACCACCGTGCTCACCCCGCGTGAGCATCGGACCGACGGACCCCTGCTGTCCTATCAGCACATCATCAACGGCCTCGGCGCCGACTGCGCGGTGTCGCGGGTGCTGTACACCAGCGATCCGAATCTGTATGTGAAGGAAGCCGTCGCGCTGAACGGCGCGCTGCGGCGCGGCTGGTCGGTGGCGCTGCCGGATCATCTCGGCCCGAATTCGGCTTATGGCGCGGCCAAATTGGGCGGGCAGATCACGCTGGACGGTATTCGCGCGGCCCAGCGGCTGCCCGAATTGGGTTTGGGCAACAGCGAGGTGGCCATGGCCGGATACTCCGGCGGCGGCATGGCGACCGCGTGGGCCGCGGCGCTCGCGCCCCGCTACGCGCCGGAGCTGAAGCTCGCGGGCGCGGCCACCGGCGGGGTGCCGATGAATCTGGTGAAGATGGTGAACTCCCTGGGCCTGCAGCCGCATCCGGCGTTCGGGCTGGCCATGGCGGCGGCGATCGGGCTGGAGCGCGAGTATCCGGATCGGCTGCCGATCAGCACCCAGATGAACCCGGCGGGCCTGGCCGCCCGCAATGCCATGGCCAATGGCTGCACCAACGAGATCATGGCGATCGGCGCGGGTCACAGCGCCCGTGAATTCGCCGCCAGCACTTCGATGATCGACGATCCGACCGTGATGGCGGTGCTGGAGGAGAACAGCCTCGAGCTGTACGACGGGGTGCCGAATATCCCGGTCTTCGAATGGCATTCGCCGAGCGATCCGCTGATTCCGGTGGACGCCATCGTGAATACCGATCGCCGCTATTGCGCGGCCGGGGTGCGCCTGGACATGGATATGAATCCGTCGCCGGAGCATCTGTCCGCGGCGGTGCTGGGCCTGCCGGACGCCTTCGCCTGGATCGATGCGCGCCTGCGCGGGGAACCCGCGCCGTCCAACTGCTGAGATCCGTGTCGCGTCAATGCCCCGATACCCTTGATCGTGTATCGCTTTCACGGTGTGCGCTGCCGTGTTTCACGATGTGCGCTGGCGTGCCAGGAATCGTGGCCCGACTCGCCTCCGGTAGCGCGGCCCGGTAAGAATGGCGGCCATGGATGCCGATTTCACTGCCGGTCCGGGAGATTCGCGCCCCGCGCGCCAGCCGGGCTACCGCCTCACCCACCCGGATACCGCGTCGCCGGGCACCTCGCCGAACCCGGTGCTCACCGGCATCGACACCGGCAGCCACGGTGGCCTGGGCCGCAATGGCCAGGACGTGCAGGCGGTGCAGTGGTCCTCCGCGCCCGTAACCCTGCGCAGCGCACCGGAATCCGATGCGCTGCCGCGCCGGCTGGCCCCGGATCTGCCGCAGCGCACCGCGGATCCGGAGGCGGTGGCCGCGCGCCTGGCCGCCGATGAGCCGTTCGCGGCCCGCATCACCACCGACCTCGACGCGTACGCCGCGCCCGCCACGAACGGGGAGCCCTTCGCGGCGCACCCGGCCACCAACGGCTCGCCGTTCGCCACCCGCACCACCGCGCAGGAAGACGTCTTCGGCGCGAGCCCGGTCATCGACGAGCCCGTCGTCTCCCGCCGCTACGCCCCGGACCCCGAACCCGCCGTCCGGCCCGAGCACCCGGTCCGGCTGGAGAGCATGGAGGCCGTCGCCGCCTCGCTGCGCGAGAGCGTCCAGGACGTGCCGAGCGAGCCGGTGCCCGCCCCCGCACCCAAGGCCCCGTCCCGCCGCCGCGCGGCCCCGGAGCCGGAACCGGTTGTCGCGCAGCAGGAATCGGCTCCTGTCGAGTCGGAGCCGACACCTCGCGAATCGAAGTCGGCCGAGTTCCGCACCAGCGACGCCACCATCGAACTGCACCACATCATGCGACTGCTGACGGCCAGCCACGATCTGGACGAGGCTGCGAAAGCAGCCGAAAGCGGCGAGATCACCGTCGCCGAATTTGCCCAGGCCGCACGCCGCACTCGCGCGGCAGCCGTCGATATCGTCGCGGCCTGGTACGGCGGCTCCGACCACATGCGGAAATTCGGCGAGGTGCTGTTACAGGCCGCGGCTGAAAGCTCCCCCGCCCCTCCGCGCCTTTAGCGGCGGGCTCAGGAGCGTAGCCAGTTTCGCATCCGGACCGCGGTGGGGTGCCGAAACGATTTTGGACGTACCCGGGGAGTTACCCCGACCGTTACGAGATCAGTCGTCGCCTTAGTATTCGGTCGAGAGCCCACCGATGCGGGAGGCGCGATGAGCGGGACCGGCATAGCAGCGAATGACCTGACCGCGGCGGCGGTACAGGCGGAATTGGCGGCGCTCGCCGATCCTGCCGATGCCGTGCATCTGCAGCGGTTTTTCAAGACGGGGCCCGGGGAGTACGGGGAGGGTGATGTTTTTCTCGGCGTCCGGGTTCCGCAGACCCGGAAGGCCGTGAAACGTTTTGCGGGCATGCCGCTTTCGGAGATCGACAAGCTGCTGGATTCTCCGGTGCACGAACACCGGCTGGCCGGGCTGGTGATTCTGAATGGGGAGATGGCGAAGGCGTCGCGCAAACGCGGGGGAGACGAGGCGCGGCAGCGCGAAATCGTCGAGCTGTATCTGGCCGCCGTGCGGCGCGGGCGGGTGAACAACTGGGATCTGGTCGATGCTTCGGCCGAGTTCATTCTGGGGCCGTGGTTCGCCGAGCGCCCGCGCGATCTGCTCTTCGAATTCGCGGCGGCGGATTCACTGTGGGAGCGGCGGGTGGCGCTGCTCACCACCTTCGCCTTCATCAAGCAGGGCGATACCTCGACGACTCTCGATCTGTGTGAGCGACTCCTCTCCGATCGCCGGGATCTGATTCAGAAGGCGCTCGGCTGGATGCTGCGGGAGATCGGCAAACGGGTGGATGCCGCGATTCTCACCGGATTTCTGGACGCGCACGCCGCGGATATGGGCCGCACGGCACTGAGTTACGCGACCGAACATCTGACCCCTGAGCAGCGGATTCATTACCGCGCACAGCGGTGAAATCGACGCTGCCGGATTGCTGTGACATACCGCTCGGCCTACAAACACTGACTGTTCACCCTGTGTTCAGTTTACGTTAACCTAGCGCAATCATTCTGTGATCAGTCGGCGACGGCCGATACCAGCTCGAAACGAGCTGGTACCCCTCGCGCGGAGACCGCCAACCTTGGGCGAGAGCGCGATCGAACGGTGATTGCTCGGAAATTTCCGAGTCCCGTTCTCCCACATTGCACATCAATCCATGCAGTGCGTCGACGGGTTCTCCCGGGAACCCGTCGTGGTCAGCGCTGCGCCGTGTCGCCATGCCTTTGAAAAAACTGATCTCCCAGCCCAAGGCCGCCGTCGCTCTCGCGCTGGCCGCCACCGCCGTGGTCGCCGCCTCCGGCACCGCCTCCGCCGACGTCATCAATGGCGTCCCGCCGGAGTTCCAGGCCACCGCCCAGCAGGTTCAGCAGCAGGCCGTCCAGATCAATGACGGTCTGCCCGCGCCGCAGCAGGACCAGATCCGCCAGTGGGTCGAGACCCTGCCCGCGCCCTTCAACCAGCTGCTGCCCCCGACCTTCGCGAACGACCTCGACGGCTGGATCAAGAACGCGCTGTACGTGATGAACCAGCACGGCATTCCGGGCAGCTACGACGGCATCTTCCGCAATATCCAGCGCGAGTCCGGCGGCAACCCGCAGGCCATCAACCTCTACGACTCGAATGCCGCCGCCGGCATTCCGTCCAAGGGCCTGCTCCAGGTGATCGACCCGACCTTCCAGGCGTACCACGTCGACGGTACGTCGTGGGATATCTACGACCCGGTCGCGAATATCGCGGCGGCCTGCAACTACGCGGCTCACCGCTACGGTTCGATCGACAACGTCTTCGGGGCTTACTAGCCGAAGGGCCGCAAAGAATTTCGGCCGCCGCGTGATTCACGCGGCGGCCGAATTCGTTGGGGGGTTCGGGGGCGAAGCCCCTGAGAGTCCCGAGAGTTGGTTATCTCAGAACTGGATCTTCAGGTGATCGGTCACCGGCCGCGCCTGGCAGCCCAGGATGTAGCCGTTGGCGATGTCCTCGGGATCGAGAATTTCCGCGTTCTCCATTTCGACCTCACCCTCGAGCACGGTGCACGCGCACGATCCGCATTCGCCCTCGAGGCAGGAATACGGCACGTCGATGCCCTTCGAGAGCATGATGTCGACCAGCGTCTGACTGCGCGGCCACGTCAATTCGTGCGTCTCGCCGTCCAATTCGACCTCGACGCTGGCGGCGTCGGCGGCCTCCTCCTCGGTGATCTCGGTCGGCGCGACCTCGGCGAACGGATCGCCGGACAGCGAATTGAACACCTCCGCGTGAGTCCGGTTGCGCGGCATGCCGATCTGGCCGAGCGCGTCGTGGACGCGGTCCATGAACGGCTTGGGCCCGCACATGAACGCCTCGTACCCGGCGTACGGCGCGACCAGGGTGGCCAGCGCGTCGGCGGTGGGCAGCCCCTGCAGGTGCTCGAGCCAGTGGATGACGACCAGCCGCTGCGGGTGCTTGTCGGCGAGTTCGCGCAGTTCGCCCGCGAAGATGACCGACTCGTGGTCGCGGTTGGCGTAGACCACGACGATGCGCCCGTTGCCGCGCGAGAGCGCCGACTTGAGGATGGACATCACCGGGGTGACGCCGCTGCCGGCCGCGAACAGCAGCAGGTCCTCGTCGAGGTTCTTGGGCGTGAAGACGCCCGAGGGCGGCAGCACCTCGAGGGTGTCGCCCGCTTTCACGTTGTCGCACACCCAGTTCGAGGCGTAGCCGTCGGCGGTGCGCTTGACGGTCACCTTCGGCTTGTCGTCGGTGTGGGGCGAGCTGGCCAGCGAGTAGCAGCGGGCGACGGACCCGGTGAGGTCGCTGGGGATGCGCAGGGTCAGGAACTGGCCGGGCGAGTAGGCGAAGCGCTCACGCAGGTCCTCGGGCACGTCGAATACCAGCGAGCAGGAGTCGGCCGTCTCGTTGATGACCGCGGAGACCCGCAGCACGGCCGATCGCGAGCTGTGCGGTACGTCGACGGTGGTCATAGTGTCCTCTCGAACCGAAACTAGAACGTGTTCTAGTTTCACTATACGATGCTGTCCCGTTGGCGGACAAGCTGAGCCTCCAGGCCCGCGATCAGCACGTCCATCGAGAAGTCGTAGGAGTACCTGCCGCGCAGATCGGCCAGATGCTTGGTGGCGCGCTCCACTGCTTCCGGGAGTACCCGATCCACCAGTGCATTACGGTCGCGCGGGTTCACCTTCGAGCGGCCGAACAGGTAGGTGTGGATGGTGGCGTAGGCGGAGAGCACATTGCGCTCGTCGAATCCGGCGTCGAAGAGGATTTCCATCACGGCGGCGATGAGATCGAGCTGTTTGCCCAGCATCTGCTCGATCAGAACATCGCCGAGACCGGGATGTTTGCGCAATTTCTCGTCGATCTGGTCGATCAGATCGCGCAACCGCATTTGCCACGAACCGAATTCGGGTGGGGGCTTGCGCACTCCGGTGAGCGCGGCGGTGGCGACCAGATCGAGTAGCTCGCGCTTGTCGGCGACGTAGTAATAGGGGGCCATCGGAGAAACTCCGAGTTCGCGGGAGAGCCGGCGCATGGACAGCTTCTCCACGCCGTCCTGCCGGACCACCCGCAGGGCGGCCTCGACGATCTCGGATTCCGAGAGGGTGTTGCCGCCCCCACTTGTCTGCATGCGCCCGACTCCCATACCGCCTCGACCACTATGAGGACGCGATGCCGTCCCCGACCTGTTCAACCGCCAATTTTCCTCACGCAGTGTAGAGCGCCACCGACTTCGGCAGTCGAGCTACGGTCCGACGCGAACCCGTGCGATGAGAAGTAGCGGGCAAATTCCGCACTGCCAGCGTGGCAATCATCATTGCTACTGGTGTGCTGACTTAGCATTCGGGAATGCGCCATGATCGCCTTCCCGATGGTTTCGGGGTGCGAATCGATCCCAAGGTGCGCACTTATTCCGGTGGACGGCTCCTGGTCGGCGGCACGCCGACGAGGTTGCTACGGCTCGCGCCGGAAGCTGCGGCCTTGATCGGTGACGGCTACCTCGAGGTGACCGACCCCGCGTCGGCTCGGGTTGCCAGACGTCTTCTGGATTCCGGCGTGGCCAATCCGCGCCCGCGGCTGCTGCCGTCGCTGGAGGACGTGACCGTGATCGTGCCGGTGCACAACAACGCTCCCGAGCTGCCGCGGCTGCTGTCGGCGCTGCGCGGGCACACCGTGATCGTGGTGGACGACGGATCGGACGCACCGGTGCGGATTCCGGAGTCGCGCGGCAACCGCTGCCGGATCACCGTGCTGCGCCGGGATCGCCGGCACGGTGTGGCCGCCGCCCGCAATTACGGATTGCGGGCCGCGTCAACCGAATTCGTGGCCTTCCTGGACCCGGACGTGGTGCCCCGCACCGGCTGGCTGGAGGTCATGCTCGGCCATTTCAGCGATCCCAAGGTGGCGTTGGTGGCCCCGCGCATCCTGGCCATGGATCCGGATTCGACGCTGCTGGCCCGCTACGAGCACACCCGCGGTTCGGTGCACCGCGGCCGCCGCGAGTCGGCGGTGCACGCGCACGGCCCGGTGCCCTACGTGCCGAGTTCGGCGGTGCTGGTGCGCCGCCTGGCCCTGCTGGCCGAGGGCGGTTTCGACGAGTCCATGGCCGCGGGCGGCGATGTCGACCTGTGCTGGCGGCTGGACCGCGCGGGCTGGCGGCTGCGCTACGAACCGGCCGCCCGGGTGGCGCACAGCAATCCGGTCTCGCTGCGAAAGTGGTTCGCCCACAAGGTCACCCACGGTACCGGCGTGGCCCCGCTGGCCCAGCGGCATCCGGGCCTGGCCTCGCCGCTGTCACTACCGATCTGGACCGCGGTGTCGGCCGCGCTGCTGAGCACGCTGTCCGGCTGGGGCGTGTTCGGCGGTCTGCTGACCATGGCCGCCACGCTGATCCGATTACGCCGGGTCTTCGCCGGGCTCGACAATCCGACGCGGGTGGCCGCCATCTATATGACGCGCGGATTCACCGGCGGCGTCTGGCGATTGGCCTCGGCCATGTGCCGGCACTATTGGCCGGTCACCCTGCTGGGCATGGTGTGCTCGCGCCGGGTCCGGCATATCGCGATCACCCTGGCCATGGCCGAGGGCCTGGCCGACTGGTTCACCCACCGGGAGCCGGGCAGCCTGGATCCGGTCCGCTATGTGCTGTGCAAACGCGTGGACGATGTGGCCTACGGCGCGGGTCTGTGGTGGGGCGCGGCCCGCATCCGCAGCGCCGCGGCGCTGAAACCCACGCTGCCGCCTACCTAGTCGGCGATCAGGCGGACCGGCATGTGCCGCACGCCGGTGTGCTTGTTGCTGCGGGTGTACTCCACAGGCCCGGTGAGCTCGGCGCTCGCGACCCGATCGAGCAGCGCGTCGAAGATGACCCGCATCTCCATCCGCGCCAGATTGGAACCGAGGCAGAAATGCCCGCCGCGCCCGAACGCCAGATGCGGATTGGGCCGCCGTCCGATATCGAAGCGGTGCGGTTCGTCGAATACGCTCGCGTCCCGGTTGGCGGAGGTCCACCACAGGGTCACCTTGTCCCCGGCGCGAATTCGCCGCTCGCCCAGCACCGTGTCACGGGTGGCGGTGCGCCGGTTGTAGGAGGTGGAGGAGGCCCAGCGCAGCATTTCCTCGACGGCGCCGTCCAATTGGGAGCGATCGGCGCGCAACGACCGCCACAGTTCCGGCCGCTCGATGAACGCCAGCATCCCGACGGCGATGGAATTGCGCGTGGTCTCGCTGCCCGCCGTCATCAAAAGGCTGAACAGCATGGCCTTTTCCATATCGCTGAGCGGTTTCCCGTCGAGGGTGGCGTGCGCGGCCAGCGACATCAGGTCCTCGGCCGGATCGGCGGTCTTGGCCGCGAGCAGCCGTGCGCCGTAGGCCCGGGTCTCGGCGGTCGCGCGCCGGGTGCGTTCGGTGTCCTCGCCCAGTTCCCGATCGTCGTAGTCCAGCTTCACATTCGCCCACGCGAACAGCTGATGCCGATCCTCCTGCGGCACCCCGAGCAATTGCGCGACCGCCTGCAACGGCAGTTCGGCGGCGAGGTCGAGCAGAAAGTCGCAGTCGCCCTTGGCCACTGCCGCGTCCACGATGGTCGCGGCGCGCTGCCGCAGATCGTGCTCGATGAGCTTCAGGGTGCGCGGCGCGACGCTGGGCATGAGCAGTCGCCGCACTCCGGCGTGCCGCGGATCGTCCATCATATTGAGCAGCACCCCGACCGCCCAGTCCGCGGGCAGATCCTCGATCAGCGTCCCGCCGCCCGCGCGTTCACCGCCGGTCTCGGAGGAGTAGGTCCGCGAATCTCCCGCCACGGCAACGATGTCCGCGTATCGGCTGACCACCCAGAATCCCTCGCCGTCCGGGGTGTGCGCGGTGGGCGGATGCCACCACACCGGTTCCCGTTCCCGGAGCCGATCGAAGTCCGCGTGCGGAAACCCGTCAGCGAATCGATCGAGGTCGGTCAGGTCGATGTCCTCCACGGCCCCACTGTGCCACGATCGAACCTCTGACTGAACAGGTTCCATTTAACTAAATGCTGCGTAGCTCACATTCCCGGTCGAGGGTGTCGCTGTGTGACCTGTCGGACAAACGTCCTGCTTCCGCCTTGAGGTCTCAGGTGTGTCGGTACTCTTTGGGGCGGAAAGAAAGGCAAATGGTCAGCAATCTCGCAGGTGGAGGCCAGCCCCACCACGGCGTCGAACCGGGCAGTCAACTCGGGGCGCTCGAAACGTATGCCGCCCAGGCGCATGGATACCTCAGCGTGGGCGGCGATCAGCTGGGGCAGCTACCCGGTTTGCTGCGGCCGATGGTCCTGGAATCATGGCTGCGCAGCGTGCGCGGTGGCGTGGATCCCATGGACGACGGTGACGGTCGGGGCCTGCGCGGGGCGGATTTGGCGCGCTATCGCGACGCCCACGCCATTGCCGCGGTCATGCCGTTGGTGGACAAGCTATTACTGCGCGATGCGACCAGCACCGGCCTGATCGTGGTGGTGGCCGACCAGTTCGGCCGCGTGCTCTCGGTGCACGGCAATGCCGATCGGGTGCAGGCCGCCGCGGAGGCGGGCCTGCGCGAGGGCAATGATCTGAGCGAGCGCCGGGTCGGCACCAATGCCGTCGGCCTGGTGGTACGCACCGGCCGCGCGGCCTGGATCCACGGGCCCGAGCACTTCCTGCACCGCATGCACCAGATCACGGGAGCCGCTGCGCCGGTGCACGATCCGGACGGCCGCCTGGTGGGTGTGCTGATGATCGCGGGCGGGGTGCGGGTGGCACGCCCGGAGATCCTGGCGCTGGTGAAGGCGGCGGCCACGGCCGCGGAGATGGATCTGCTGCTGGCCGCGGTGCGTTCGGGTCAGGACCGGCGCGCGCACGCCGATGCCCCGGAGCCGGAGCGGCTCGGGCTGGAGGTGCTCGGGCTGGGGCAGCCGCAGCTGACCGTGGCGGGGGAGCGAGTTCCCTTGTCGCAGCGGCATGCCGAGATCCTGCTGCTGCTGGCCGAGCACACCGAGGGCCTGTCGGCCGATCACCTGGCGCTGCTGCTCGACGACGCCGATCTGGACAACGCCACCATTCGCGCGGCCATGTCGCGGCTGCGGTCGGTGGTCGGCTCGAATGTGTTCGGTTCGCGCCCCTACCGTTTGCGCGTTCCGATCGCCACCGATGTGGAGGCGCTGCGCGCCGCACTGGATTCCGGTGATGTGGATACCGCCGTGCGTTTGTACGCGGGTCCGGTCCTGCCGCGTTCGACCGCGCCGGGAGTTATAGACATTCGCGATGAATTGCGAGTTCGGCTGCGCACCGCCGTCTTACGGTCGGGCGACACTTCGGTGCTGAGCCGGTGGACCGCCGGCGCCGAGGGGCGTGACGATGCGGCCGCGTGGGCGGCCTACCGCGCCACCGTTGATCGGGAGTCTCCGCTGTACGCGCAGATCGAAGCCAAGATTCGCGTGCTCGATCGGCGCATGGGCGCCGATGCAACGCAGTTGCAACGTTTCGACTCATAGTCTCCACATCCGAAAGTGCGGTCTGTCACACCGCCGCCTCGCCATGTGGTCGTACCCACATTCATCGCGATCTTCGCGTGAGCTCTGCTCCCAACTAGACGCTCGTCCAACTTTTTTTCGGGAAAAAGTTCCTTTTTATTGTGTAAACGCCTAGTGTCCACATGCATGAACGGCATCCATGTGATGCAGGTGACAGTTGGAGGAGATCGGCAGCAGGACACCAGCGGATGCGATGACCCGGAGGCACTCGCATCCCGGCCGGCGAGCCAGTAGGCCCGGCCGCTTCGAGCACTAGTTGGATCACACGCGCGGCTGCGTCATTGCAGTGACCACCTGCGCATTCGTCGAATCACCCAGGGCGGTGCGAACTTTCGCGGCCTGGCGCGCTCTCGTACACGGGGCGCACCCCAGGTCTATTTCGCGATGCCCCGAAACCGTTGGTCGACATAGCAATTCGCAATGACATGGGAGGCTCTGGTGCAAGGTACGGACTCGACTGGTCTGCGACCCAGTGAAGTTCCGACGTCGGATATCTCAGCGCCATTTCCTCTCGGGCCCGCACAGATCGGGGTCTGGTACGCCCAGCTGCTGAACCCGGATGTGCCGTTGACCATGGCCCAGTACGTCGATATCGAGGGTGATTTCGATGTCGATCTGCTGCTGCGAGTCTCCGAGGACGGCGTGCCGATCTGGCGCTCCTCCCAGCTGCGCTTCACCGAGATCGACGGGCAGCCCCACCAGTACCTGGACCTGTCCGCGGGTCACAACACCACCCTGATGGACCTGCGCTCGGAATCGGATCCCGTTGCGGCGGCGCACGAATGGATGCGGACCCAGGTCGTCAAGCCGGTGGACGTGCTCACCGATACCGAAATGCTCTTCGCCCCCACCCTGATCCGGGTCGCCGATCAGCGCTGGTTCTGGTTCGTGATCGGTCACCACATCGTCGGCGACGGCTACGCGGCCATGAACACCATGCAGTGGTCCGCCCGCCGCTACACCGCGCTGCGGCGCGGCCTGGAGCCGGAGACGGTCAAGGTCGGCACGCTGCGCGAACTGGTCGAGTCGGAGTTCGCCTACCGCGAGAGCAGCCGGTTCCGGACCGACCGCGCGCACTGGGCCGAGCGCACCGCGGGCCTGGAGGGCGGCACCACCCTCAAGGGCCGCACGGCCCCGCCCCGCGCGGGCAATATGCGCTACGAGGCCCCGCTGCCCGAGCAGCTGCAGCGACGCGTCGAAGAAGTTGGCGCGCAGCATGATTCGGGTCTGCCCGGCGTGGTGGTGGCGGCCTTCGCGGCCTACCTGGCGCGGCTGACCGGCAAGGACGAGGCGGTGCTGAGCCTGCCGGTGACGGCGCGCACCACCGCGGTTATGCGGCGCTCGACGGGCATGCTGTCCAATATCGTGCCGCTGCGCATTCCGGTGCGCGAGGACACCACCTGGGGCGAGCTGCTGAAGTCGGCGCGCGTGGAGATCTCGGGCGCGCTGCGCCATCAGCGCTACCGGCACGAGGACATCCACCGCGATGCCGAGCAGCAGGGCAGCCCAGCCTCCCGGGGACTGTTCGGCCCGATGGTCAACATCATGCTGTTCCATCCCCACCTGGAGTTCGGGGATATCAAGGCGCGCCTGCACCTGCTGTCCTCGAGCCCGGTGGAGGACATGAGCCTCAACCTCTTCTACGGCGAGAACGACCGCATCCACCTCGATCTCGAGGTGAACCCGAATCTCTACTCGAGCGCCGAGACCATCCGGCATCACCGGCGTTTCGTGAACTTCCTGGAGCGGCTGGTCGGCCTGGACGCCGAGGCGGCGATCGCGGGGGTGGACGTCTGCACCGAGCTGGAACGCGATGTGGTGCTGCGGCTGTGGAACGACACCGCGTTCCCGCTCGACGCCGAGGCCACGCTGGTGTCGATGTTCGAGGATCGGGCGGCGCACACGCCGTCGGCCCCGGCCGTCCGGTTCGCCGGTGAGCCGGACCGCGATCTCAGCTACGGCGCGTTCGCGGAGCGGGTGAATCGCCTTGCCCGCCACCTGATCTCGCAGGGCGTGGGCCCGGAGTCGCTGGTCGCCCTGCACCTGCGCCGGTCGCCGGAGCTGGTGGTGGCCATGTACGCGGTGCAGGCCGCGGGCGCGGCCTACGTGCCGCTGGATCCGGACCATCCGGCCGAGCGCACCGCGCACATCCTGAAGACCGCCTCGCCCGCGCTGCTGCTGACCACCTCGGCCGACCGCATCGAAACCGACATCGCCGCACTGCATCTGGACGAGATGGGCGATGACGCGCTGGCCGCGTACTCGGCCGCGCCGGTGACCGACGCCGAGCGCTCGGCTCCGCTGCGCCCGGCCAATACCGCCTACGTCATCTTCACCTCGGGTTCCACCGGCCGCCCCAAGGGCGTGGCGGTCACCCACGCGGCGATCGTCAACCGCCTGGTGTGGATGCAGCGGACCTACGGCCTGTCCGAGACCGACGTGGTGCTGCAGAAGACGCCCGCCACCTTCGACGTGTCGGTGTGGGAGTTCTTCTGGCCCTTGCAGATCGGCGCGACACTGGTGCTCGCGCAGCCGGACGGCCACCGCGATCCGGCCTACCTGCGCGCGGTGATCGCCGAATATGGCGTCACCACAGCACATTTCGTACCGTCCATGCTGGATGCCTATGTGGCCGAGCTGGAGTCGAGCGGCGCCGACCGCTCCTCGCTGACCCGGGTGTTCGCCTCCGGTGAGGCGCTGCCCGCGTCCACCGCCCAGCGGCTGCGCGCCTTGACCGGCGCGGCCCTGCACAACCTCTACGGCCCCACCGAAGCTGCGGTCGATGTCACCTTCCACGAGGTGACGGCCGCGGACACCGTTTCCGTGCCGATCGGCGCACCGGTGTTCAATACCCGGCTGTACGTGCTCGACGCGCGTCTGCGGCCGGTTCCCGTGGGTACCCCGGGTGAGCTGTATCTGTCGGGGGTTCAGCTCGCCCGGGGCTACGTGACGCGACCGGGCCTGACGGCCGAGCGTTTCGTGGCCGATCCCTTCTCCGGGGTCGAGAACGGCGCCGGGAACGCGGGCGGCGCGCTCATGTACCGCACCGGCGATCTGGTCTGCTGGACCGACAACGGTGAGCTGGAGTACCTGGGCCGCACCGATTTCCAGGTGAAGCTGCGCGGCCTGCGCATCGAGCTGGGCGAGATCGAGGCCGTGCTGGCCGAGGTCGACGGCGTGTCCCGCGCGGTGGTGATCGTGCGCGACGAGCAGCTGGTCGCCTATGTGGTCGCGCCCGCCGAACTGGACGCCACCCGCTTGAAGGCCGCCGCGGCGCGGGCGCTGCCGGGCTATATGGTGCCGAGCGCGTACGTGGTGCTGGATGCCCTGCCGGTCAATGCCTCCGGCAAGCTGGACCGAGCCGCGCTGCCCGCGCCGGTGCGGACGGTGGCCCGCTTCGAGGCCCCGGAGACCGTCACCGAACGGGCCGTGGCCCGGGTGTTCGCCGAGGTGCTGGGCGCCGCGGCGGTCGGCCGCGCCGATGACTTCTTCGCCCTGGGCGGCAACAGCCTGATCGCCACCCAGGTGGCGTCGCGGCTGAACGCCGAGCTGGGCTGCCGGTTGACCGTGCGCGAAATGTTCAGCGCCACCTCGGTATCCGAGCTGGCGTCGGAGATCGACGCCCAGTTCCTGGACGCGGACGCGCAGGCCGGTAAGGCCGTCGCCCTGGTGCGCCGCGAGCGCCCGGAGGCGCTGCCGCTGTCCCCGGCTCAGCAGCGCATCTGGTTCCTCAATCGCTTCGACACCGCCAGCGCCGGCTACAACATGCCGTTCGTGGTGCGCCTGCGCGGCGAGGCCGACGAGGCGGCCATGGCGGCCGCGCTGACCGACGTGCTGGATCGGCACGAGGTGCTGCGCACCGTATTCCCCTCGACCGCGGCGGGTTTCGCGGTCCAGCGGGTGCTGCCCGTGGCGGAGGCGGCCGCGCCGGTGGTGCGCGAGCACGCCGACGCCGACGAACTGGACGCCCGGCTGCGCGCCTTCGCGGCCCGGGGTTTCGACCTGGAACGCGAGATCCCGTTCCGTGCACAGATGTTCACCGTCACCGGCGCGGTCGCCTCGGATTGCGGACTGGGCGGTCCGGTCTCGGTGGATGCCGCCGATCTCGACGTCCCCGAGTACGCCCTCGCCATCGTGCTGCACCACATCGCCGCCGACGGACTCTCGCTGCCGATCCTGGCCCGCGACCTGATCACCGCCTACCTCGCGCGCACCGAGGGCCGGGTCCCGGACTGGCGGCCGCTGCCCGTGCAGTACGCCGATTACACGCTGTGGCAGCGCGATCGCCTCGGCGCGGCCGAGGATCCGGACTCGCTGCTCTCGCGTCAGTTGGACTTCTGGCGGCAGACCCTGGCGGGCGCGCCGGACCTGCTGGAACTGCCCACCGACCGCCCGCGCCCCGCGCTGGCCACCGGGCGCGGCGCGAAGCTGGACCTCGACCTGCCCGCCGAGTTGCACGCGCGTATTTCGGAAACGGCTCGGGCCGAGGGTGTTTCGACCTTCATGCTGATCCACACCGTGCTGGCGATCCTGCTCGCGCGCCTGTCCGGTCAGCCCGACATCGTGATCGGCACCCCGGTCGGCGGCCGCGGCGCGCGCGAACTCGACGATCTGATCGGCATGTTCGTCAATACGCTGCCGCTGCGCACCGAGATCGACGGCACGCTCGGCTTCGGCGAGTTGGCGCGCCGGGTCCGCGACACCGATCTGGCCGCCTTCGCACACGCGGATGTCCCCTTCGAGCAACTCGTCGAGGTGCTGAATCCGCCCCGCTCGCAAGCCCGTCACCCGCTGTTCCAGGTGGCGCTGTCGTTCACCGCCACCGGAGACATCAGCCTCGAACTGCCCGGATTGCTTGCCACGACGGGTACCCTGGATACCGGAGTGACCAAATTCGACCTCTCGGTCGCGGTCACCGAAAGCTTCGCCGGTGCCGGTCCCGGGGAAGGTCCGGCACCGGCGGGGATCCACGCGGAGTTCGAATTCGCGGTGGATCTGTTCGATTCCGCCACCATCGAGGGTTTCGCGCGCCGTTTCACCCGGCTGCTCGAGGCGGTCACCGCCGATCCGTCCGTGCTCGTGGACGCGCTGCCGCTGCTGGCCGAGGCCGAATACGACGATCTGACAACCCGTTCCGGCGGCGCGGTACAGACCGTCCAGTTACTTCCGGAGATCATGGCGGCCGCCGCGGCCGCCGCGCCCGATCGCCTCGCGCTGGTCGAGGGCGATACCGAATTCACCTATGCCGAACTGGACGAAACGTCCAATCGCTTGGCGCGCTTGCTGATCGATCGCGGGCTGGGCACCGAGGATCTGGTGGCCGTCAGCCTGCCGCGTTCGGTGGAATACATCGTGGCGGTGTGGGCCATCGCCAAGACCGGCGCGGCCTGGGTGCCGGTCGATCCCGCCTTCCCGGCCGACCGCATCGACTACATCGTGCGCGACGCGGGTGCGAAGCTGGGCATGACGGTGAACTCCGTGCGTGACGCGCTGCCGGACACGCTGCCCTGGCTGCTTCTCGACGACGCCGGATTCACCGGCGCCTGCGCGGATTTCGCCGCCGACCCGATCACCGACGCGGACCGCGTGCGCCCGCTGCGCGCCGCGAACGTCGTGTACTCCATCTACACGTCCGGTTCGACCGGTCTGCCCAAGGGTGTGGTGGTCACCCACTCGGGTCTGGCCGGACTGGCCGAGGCGCAGTACGAGCGCTTCTCCGGTACCGCGGACGCCCGGGTCCTGCACGTGACCAGTTCCTCGTTCGACGTCTCGATCGGCGAGCTGCTGCTGGCCCTGCGCTCGGCGGCCACCCTGGTGGTCGCGCCGACGGGTGCGCACATCGGCGCGGAACTCGCCGAAGTGATTCGGACGCAGCGGGTTACCCACGTCTTCATGACGCCCTCGGGTGTCAGCACCATCGATCCGGCGGATGTGCCGACCCTGGCCCACGTCGCGGTCGGCGGCGAGGCGTTCTCGCCGGAGATGGTGCGCCGCTGGTCGCAGGCCGGGCGCGAATTCATCAACGCCTACGGCCCGACCGAGGCCACGGTGGTCGTGAACATCACCGGGCCGCTGTCGGCGGACAAGCCGGTGACCATCGGCCGCCTGGTGCCGGGCGCGCGGGAGTGGATTCTGGACGGCCGGCTGCGGCCGGTGCCGGTCGGCGCGGTCGGCGAACTGTACGTGGCGGGCAATCCGGTCACCCGCGGCTACCGCGACCGCGCGGCCCTGACCGCGGCCCGCTTCGTGGCCTGCCCGTGGTCGCCCGGTGAACGCATGTACCGCACCGGTGATCTGGTGCGCTGGACCGCCGACGGCGATGTGGAATACCTGGGCCGCAATGACACCCAGGTGAAGCTGCGCGGCTTCCGCATCGAACTCGGCGAGATCGAGGCGGCGCTGGCGGAACTGCCGCAGGTGCGCACCGCCGTGGTGACCATGCACTCCGATGCCGCGCGCGGTGATCAGCTGGTCGCCTACCTGGTGCCCGCCGCGGGCGAGGTGGATGTGGCCGAGGTGAAGACGGCTCTCGCGGGCCGGTTGGCCGCGTACATGATTCCGGCGGCCTTCACCGTCATGGATGCCTTCCCGATGACGGTCAACGGCAAGCTCGACTATCGCGCGCTGCCCGCGCCGGTCTTCGCCGCCCGCGAATTCCGCGCTCCCGCAACGCCGGTCGAGGAACTGGTGGCGAAGGTATTCGCCGAGGTGCTCGGCCTGGTCCCGGCCGAGGCCGCCGCGTCGCAGGCCACGACCGCGCCCGTCCGGACCGCCGCGCCCGGCATCGGCGCGGACGACGACTTCTTCGAGCTCGGCGGCAACTCGCTGGTCGCCACCCAGGTGGTGGCCCGGCTGGGCGCGGCCCTGGACACCCAGGTGCCGGTGCGCCTGCTGTTCGAGGCGTCCAGCGTCGCCGAACTGGCCGCGCGCCTGGGCGAATTGGCCGGAAAGGGCGGCCGGACGCCGCTGGTGGCGGGGGAGCGGCCCGACATCGTGCCGCTGTCCTACGCCCAGCAGCGCATGTGGTTCCTCAACCGCTTCGACAACAGCTCCATCGCCGACAACCTGGTCGCGGCCATCCGCCTGGACGGTCCGCTCGACGAGGCGGCGCTGGCCGCGGCCGTCACCGATGTGGTTGCGCGGCACGAGACTCTGCGCACCGTGTACCCGGCCATCGATGGTGTCGGACGTCAGCTGGTGCTGCCGGTCGAGGCGGCCGGTGTCGCGCTGGCCGCCGAGCAGGTCAGCGCCGAGGACCTGCAGTCGCGCATCTTCGACCTGGCGGTGCTGCCCTTCGCGGTCGACGAGCACGCCCCGGCCCGCCTGACCCTGCTGCGGGTCGCGCCCGAGACCCACGTGCTGGTGCTGGCCGTGCACCACATCGCCGCAGACGGCTGGTCCATCGCCCCGCTGACCCGGGATCTCATGCTGGCCTACGCTTCCCGCCGCGGCGGCGAGGCCCCGCAGTGGACGCCGCTGCCGGTCCAGTACTCCGACTACACGCTGTGGCAGCGTGACCTGCTGGGCAACGAGGAAGATCCGGAATCGCTGCTGGCCAATCAGATTCGCTTCTGGCGAGCCGAACTGTCCGGACAGCCCGAGACCTTGGACCTGCCCGGCGACCGTCCCCGCCCGGCCGTGGCGACCCGCCGGGGCGCGCAGTACCGCTTCTCGATCTCCGCCGAACGTCAGCTGGCGCTGCGTGAACTCGCCGAGGGTGAGCGCGCCACCGCGTTCATGGCGCTGCACGCGGCCTTCGCCACGCTGCTCGCGAAACTGTCCGGCACCGGCGACATTTCGATCGGCTCGGTCGTCGCGGGTCGCGGTGAGCAGGTCCTCGACGACCTGGTCGGCATGTTCGTCAATACCGTGGTGCTGCGCACCCAGGTGGCCCCGCACCGGTCCTTCCGGGAGCTGCTGGCCCAGGTGCGCGAGACCGATCTGCGCGCCCTCGCGCACGTGGACGTGCCCTTCGAGCGGCTGGTCGAGGTGCTCAACCCGATGCGCTCGCAGGCCCGCCACCCGCTGTTCCAGGTGGCCCTGGACCTGCAGAACACCACGCCCGCGACGCTGGAGCTGGACGGCCTGACGGCCACCCGCATCGATCTGGATCCCGGCATCGCCAAATTCGACCTGCAGCTGTCGCTGGTCGAGGACCACGCGACCGGTGCGTTGGACGCGGTATTCACCTACGCCACCGATATTTTCGACGAGGCCACCGTCGCCGCCTTCGCCCGGCGGCTGGATGTGGTGCTCGAGGCCGTCACCGCCAACCCGGACCGCCTGATCGGCGAGATCGACCTGCTCATCGGCGACGAGCGCGCCCGCGTGCTCATGTCCTGGAACGACACCGCCCACCGGATCGCCCCGGCGACCCTGGTGTCGCTGTTCGAGGCGCAGGCGCTGACCAGCCCCGATGCCCCGGCGCTGGAATTCGAGGGGACGACCCTGTCCTACGGCGAGTTCGCCGACCGGGTGCACCGGCTGGCGCGCAAGCTGGTCGAGACCGGAGTGACCGCGGAATCCCGTGTGGCGCTGGCCATCCGGCGCTCCACCGATCTGGTCGTCGGCATGTACGCGGTGCTGGCCGCCGGTGGCGCGTACGTGCCGATCGACCCGGATCAGCCGCGTCAGCGCATCCGGTACGTGCTCGACACGGCCGAGCCGGTCGCGGTGCTCACCACGGCCCGCGATGGTTTCACCGCCGAGGGTGACCTGCCGACCCTGCGGGTGGACACCCTCGATCTGAGCGACTACCCGGGCACTCCGCTGACCGACGCGGATCGCCCTGCGCCGCTGCGGGATTCGAACACCGCCTACGTGATCTTCACCTCCGGTTCGACCGGCCGCCCGAAGGGTGTGGCCATGCCCCACTCCGGCGTGGTCAACCGCCTGGTGTGGGGTCAGGCCCGCTACGGCCTGACCGCGGACGATGTCGTCCTGCAGAAGACGCCGGCCACCTTCGACGTTTCGGTGTGGGAGTTCTTCTGGCCCTTGCAGACCGGTGCGCGCCTGCTGCTGGCCGCGCCGGACGGCCACCGCGATCCGAAGTACCTGGCCGACCTCATCGCCGACCGCGGCGTGACGGTCGCGCATTTCGTGCCGTCCATGATGGCCGTGTTCGTGGCCGAACCGGCCGCGGCGCGGTGCACCGGGCTGCGGCAGGTGTTCTCCTCCGGCGAGGCGCTGCCCGCGCCGACCGCACAGAAGCTGCGCGAGCTGACCGGCGCGCGGCTGCACAACCTGTACGGCCCGACCGAGACCGCGGTCGAGATCACCTATCACGAGGTGGCCGAGGCGGATTCGGCGATCGTGCCGATCGGACGGCCGGTCTGGAATACCCGCGTCTATGTCCTCGATGCCCGCCTGAACCCGGTCGCGCCGGGTGTCGCGGGTGAGCTCTACCTGGCGGGCGAGCAGCTGGCCCGCGGCTACCTGGGCCGACCGGACCTGTCGGCGGACCGCTTCGTGGCCGACCCGTTCGGCACCGGCGGGCGCATGTATCGCACCGGTGACCTGGTCACCTGGACCGCCGACGGCGAGCTGAACTACTTGGGTCGCACCGACTTCCAGGTGAAGCTGCGTGGCCTGCGCATCGAGCTCGGCGAGATCGAGGCCGCACTGCTGGCCCAGCCGGGCGTCGCCCAGGCGGTCGCGCTGGTGCACGCCGACGCGCACGCCGGTGATCAGCTGGCCGGGTACCTGGTCCGGGAGCCGGGCGCGGTGCTCGACGCCGACGCGATCAAGGCGAACCTGGCGACCGCGCTGCCCGGCTACATGATCCCGGCCGCGCTGGTGGTGCTGGATGCCTTCCCGCTCAATGCCTCCGGCAAGCTGGACCGCACCGCGCTGCCCGCCCCGATCTTCGAGACGGCGGAATACGTCGCTCCCGAGACGGTGGCCCAGGAGGTCGTCGCGGGTGTGTTCGCGGATCTGCTCGGGGTCGAGCGGGTCGGCGCGAACGACGACTTCTTCGCCCGCGGCGGCAGCTCGCTGCTCGCGGCGCGCGCCATCGCCCGGGTGAGCGCGGCCCTGGACGCCGAGCTCTCGGTGCGCGAATTGTTCTACGCGCCAACGGTTGCCGGGCTGGCCGCGCTCGCCGAAGCGCGCTCGGGTGCGGGCACCCGCCTGCCGCTGATCGCGCGCCCGCGTCCGGCGCACATCCCGCTCTCGGACGCCCAGCGTCGCATCTGGTTCCTCAACCGGTACTACGCCGACGAGGGTGTCCCGGGACCCGGCGCGGCAGCCGACAATATCCCGCTCGTCCTGCGGGTATCGGGTGCATTGGATCCAGCAGTGCTGAATGCCGCACTGCACGAAGTGGTTTCGCGTCACGAGACCCTGCGCACCGTCTACCCCGACGGCCCGGAGGGCCCCGAGCAGCAGGTGCTGCCGACGGCCGATATCGCACTGACCGTCGCCGAGATCACCCCGGACGAGGTCGTCGACCGGGTCGCCGCCCTCATCGGCCAGTCCTTCGACCTGACCAGCGAAATCCCGCTGCGCGCCGCGTGTTTCACCCTCTCGGACACCGAGCACGTATTGGTCCTGGTGGTCCACCACATCAGCGCGGACGGATTCTCGCTGGGCCCGCTGGCCCTCGACTTCCTCACCGCCTACCAGGCCCGCCGCGAGGGCGGCGATCCCGCCTGGACGCCGCTGCCCGTGCAGTACGCCGACTACACGCTGTGGCAGGCCGAACGCCTCGGTGACGACACCGACGCCCGCACCGCCGCCCACAAGCAGCTCGAGTTCTGGCGGCAGCGCCTGGCCGATCTGCCCGACCTGCTGGAACTGCCCACGGACCACCCGCGTCCGGCCGTCACCACCCAGCGCGGCCGCGAATTCCGCGCGGTGATCGACGCCGAAACCCATGCGGGCCTGAAGGATCTGGCCCGCGCCGCGGACGCCACCCTGTTCAGCACCGTGCACGCGGCCCTGGCCGCCCTGCTGGCCCGGCTGTCCGGCTCCACCGATATCGCCATCGGCACCCCGGTGGCCGGTCGCGGTGAGCAGGCCCTCGACGGCCTGGTCGGCATGTTCGTCAACACCCTGGTGCTGCGCACGCAGGTCGATCCGCGCGCCGGATTCGACGTCGTCCTGAAGACGGTGCGCGAGAACGACATCGAGGCGCTCTCGCACCCGGACGTCCCGTTCGAGCGCCTGGTCGAGGTGCTGGCCCCGGCCCGCCTGGCCAACCGCCACCCGCTGTACCAGGTGGCGCTGTCCTTCCAGAATTACGACCTGCCCCCGCTGGAGCTGCCGGACCTGCGCGTCGCGCCGGAGCCGATCGATATCGCGGTGGCCAAGGTGGATCTGCAGTTCACCGTGGCGGAGACCTTCGACACCGAGGGCCGCCCGGCGGGCCTGACCGTCGACATCACCTATGCCACCGATCTTTTCGATGCCGCGAGCATCGAGCGGCTGGCCGAGCGCTTCGAGCGGGTGCTGGCCGCGGTGGTCGCCGATCCGGCCGTGGCCGTGCAGGCGCTGCCGCTGCTGTCGCCCGCCGAATACGCCGATCTGACCACCCGCTCCGGCGGTGCCGTCGAAACCGGCCGCCGCCTGCCGGATTTGCTGGCCGCCGCCGTAGCCGCGCGCCCGGACCACATCGCGCTGGTCGACGGCGGCCGGGAGCTCACCTACCGCGAGCTCGACTCGGTCTCGAACCGCCTGGCGCGCCTGCTGATCCAGCGCGGCCTCGGACCGGACGACATGGTCGCGGTCGCCATGCCGCGCTCGCTGGATTCGGTGCTGGCGGTGTGGTCGATCACCAAGGCGGGCGCGGGCTGGGTGCCGGTCGATCCGGCCCACCCGGACGACCGGATCCGCTACATGGTCTCGGATTCCGGTGTCGCACTGGGCCTGACGGTGCGCGCCGTCGCCGACGGACTGCCGGGCGACATTCCGTGGCTGGTGCTCGACGACTTCGAATTCCGCAGCGCCGCCGCCGAGTTCGACGACGCGGCGATCGGTGAGCAGGAGCGGGTGCGCCCGCTGCACGCCGACCACCTCGCCTACACCATCTACACCTCCGGTTCGACCGGCCTGCCCAAGGGCGTCATGGTTGCCCACCGCGGCCTGCCCGGCCTGGCCGCCGCCCAGACGACCCGCTACTTCGGCTCCCCCGAAGCCCGTGTCCTGCACGTCTCGTCGCCGTCGTTCGACATCTCGGTCGGCGAGCTGCTGTTCGCCGTCGACTCGGCCGCCACCCTGGTGGTGGCCCCGCCGGAGCAGGCGCTGGGCCACGAACTCTCGGATCTGATCCGCGCGCACCGGGTCACACACCTGGTCATGACCCCGTCCGTACTGGACACCATCGATCCGGCCGATACCCCGGACGTGCGCTTCGCCGCCACCGGTGGCGAGGCCGTCCCGGCCGAGCTGGTGCGCCGCTGGGCGGAAGCCGGTCGGCTGCTGGTGGACGCCTACGGTCCCACCGAGGCCACGGTCATCGTGAATTGCACTGCGCCACTCAGCGCTTCGGATCCCGTCACCATCGGTACGCCGCTGGCCGGTGTCCGGGAATGGGTGCTCGACGCCCGGCTGCGGCCGGTGCCGGTCGGCGCGGTCGGCGAGCTGTACGTGGCGAGCGCGCAGCTGGCGCGCGGCTACCGCGGCCGGGGCGCGCTCACCGCCGATCGCTTCGTGGCCTGCCCCTGGGCCCCGGGCGAGCGCATGTACCGCACCGGCGACCTGGTGCGCTGGACCGCCGCCGGCGATGTGGAATACCTGGGCCGCAACGACTCCCAGGTGAAGGTCCGCGGCTACCGGATCGAGCTGGGCGAGATCGAGGCCGCACTGGCCGCGCATCCGTCGGTGCGCCGGGCAGTGGTGGTCGTGCACTCCGATCAGCTGGTCGCCTACCTGGAGCCCGAAGCCGAAGGCCTGGACCTGGATTCGGTGCGTGCGGAGATCACCGGCCGCCTGGCCGCCTACATGGTTCCGGCCGCCTTCACGGTGCTCGAGTCCATGCCCATGACGGTCAACGGCAAGCTCGACTACCGGGCCTTGCCCGCGCCGGTCTTCGAGGGCAATGCCTACCGCCGCCCGGCCACCCCGGCTGAGGAACTGGTCGCGGGCGTGTTCGCCGAACTGCTCGGCGTGACCTCGGTCGGTGCGGACGACGACTTCTTCGCCCTGGGCGGCAGCTCGCTGGTCGCGGCCAAAGCCGCTGCGCGCCTGGGCTCCGTCTTCGAGACCACGGTCGGCGTGCGTGCGCTGTTCGAGGCCCCGACGGTCGCCGCGCTGGCGGCCCGGATCGCCGCGGGCACCGGCGAGGCGCAGCGGCCCGCGCTGATCGCCGGTGAACGCCCCGAGCGGCTGCCGCTGTCCCCGGCCCAGCAGCGCATGTGGTTCATCAACCGCTTCGATCGCGCCTCGACGGCCTACAACGTGCCCATCGCCCTGCGGCTTTCGGGCGAGCTGAACGTCGAGGCCCTGACCGCGGCGTTCGCGGACGTGCTGACCCGGCACGAGACGCTGCGCACCGTATACCCGGAGACCCCGCAGGGTCCCGCCCAGGTCATTCTGCCCGCAGCACAGGCGGTCTCGGTCTTGCGCACCGGCCAGGTCACCGAGACCGAACTGCCGGTGCGGGTCCGCGAGATCCTCACCACCACCTTCGACGTCACCACCGAGGTCCCGATCCGGGTGGAGCTGCTGCACCTGGTGGACGCCGACGGCAACACCACCGGAGAGCACGTGCTCGCCGGTGTGCTGCACCATATTTCGGCCGACGGCTCATCGGTGGTCCCGCTGGTGCGCGACCTCATGGTGGCCTACCACGCGCGGCTGGCCGGCGCCGAGCCGTCGTGGCAGCCCCTGAGCGTGCAGTACGCCGACTACGCGCTGTGGCAGCACGCCATGCTCGGCTCCGAGGACGACGCCGAATCGGTCGCCGCCACTCAGCTCGGCTACTGGCGTATCGCCCTGGCCGGACTGCCGGACCAGCTGGACCTGCCCACCGACCACCCGCGTCCGGCCCGACAGAGCCTGCGCGGCAACTACATTCGGCTCCCACTCGACGCCGCGCTGCACGCCCGCCTGACCGAACTGGGCCGCGCCAATGGCGCGACCCTGTTCATGGTCGTGCACGCCGCCTTCAGCGCCCTGCTGGCGCGGCTGTCCGGCACCGACGACATCGCGGTCGGCACCCCGATCGCGGGCCGCGGCGACCGGGCCCTGGACGACGTGATCGGCATGTTCGTCAACACGCTGGTACTGCGCACCCGCACCGACGCGGCCGAATCCTTCACCGATCTGCTGGCGCGGGTGCGGACCGCCGACATCGCGGCCTTCTCGCACGCAGACGTGCCGTTCGAGCGGCTGGTGGAGGTGCTCAATCCGGCGCGTTCGACCGCCCGGCACCCGCTCATGCAGGTGGGCCTGTCCTTCCAGAACCACGAGCGCGCCGAGCTGGCGCTGCCCGGCCTGACCGTGTCCGAGATCGAATTCGACACCCACGTGGCGCAATTCGACCTGCACCTGTTCGCGGTGGACGATTACGCCGAGTCCGGCGCGCCCGCCGGGCTGGGCCTCACCCTCGGCTACGCCACCGACCTGTTCACCGACGCCACCGCGCAGCGCATCCTGGCCGCCCTGGCCCGGCTGCTGGAAGCCGTTGCCGCCCAGCCCGACACGGCGATCGGCGATATCGACCTGCTGGGCGCGGGCCTGCGCCAGCGCATGCTGCACGACTGGAACGCGACCGCCCGGCAGAGCGAATCCGCAACCCTCGCGGACCTGGTCGACGCTCAGGTCGCGGCCACCCCGGGCGCGATTGCCCTGATCGACGGCGAAACCACGCTCACCTACAGCGAATTCGATGCCCGGGTGAACCGCCTGGCCCGCCGCCTGATCGCGGCGGGCGTCGGCCCGGAAACCGGTGTGGTCCTGGCCATGCGCCGCGGCATCGATCTCGTGGTCGCCATGTACGCGGTGGTCAAGGCGGGCGGCGCGTACGTGCCGATCGATCCCGACCACCCGGCCGACCGCATCGCCTACATCGTCGAAACCGCAGGGCCGGCAGTAATTCTCACGACGTCGGCCGACGGCGTGCCGTTCACCTCCGACGTGCCGGTGCTCACGGTCGATGCCCTCGACCTGAGCAACTACCCGGCCGCTCCGGTGACCGATGCCGACCGCATTGCGCCCCTGCGGGATTCGAACACCGCCTACGCCATCTTCACCTCCGGCTCGACCGGCCTGCCCAAGGGCGTGGCGGTACCGCACGCCGCCATCGTCAACCAGTTGCGCTGGCTGCGTGAAACCTTCGAGCTGGGTGCGAGCGACCGCACGCTGCTCAAGACCCCCGCCACCTTCGACCTGTCGGTGTGGGAGTTCTGGTCCGCGCTGACCACCGGCGGCGCGCTGGTGGTGTCCGCCGTGGGCGACGAGCGCGATCCGGATCGCCTGCGCGAGCTGATCGAGACCCACGCCGTCACGGTCCTGCACCCCGTGCCCTCGCTGCTGGGCATGCTGCTGGCGGGCGGCCCACTGCCCGCGTCGGTGCGCGCGGTGCTGGCCATCGGTGAGGCGCTGCCCGCCGCGACGGCCGCCGACTTCCTCGACAGGCACGAGAAGTCGGGTGGCGCACGGCTGTTCAACCTCTACGGCCCCACCGAGACCGCCGTCTCGATCACCTCCTACGAGGTCCGCGAGCGGCACCGGCAGGCCGTGCCCATCGGCGCGCCCGCCTGGAACAGCCGGGTGTACGTGCTCGACGCCCGCCTGCAGCCGGTTCCGATCGGCGTGCCCGGCGAGCTGTACCTGTCCGGTGCGCAGCTGGCCCGCGGCTACCACGGCCGTCCGGCGCTGACCGCCGACCGCTTCGTGGCCGATCCCTTTGCGGGCGGCCGTATGTACCGCACCGGCGATATCGTGCGCTGGCGCGAGGACGGCACCCTGGAATACGTCGATCGCGCGGACTTCCAGGTCAAGATCGGTGGCTTCCGCATCGAGCTGGGCGAGGTGGAGACGGTCCTGCGGCGGGCAGCCGGCGTCACCGCCGCGGTGGCCATCGCCCACAACTCCGACGCGGGGGCGCGACTGGTCGCCTACGCCGCGATGCCCGGCATCGCCGACGACCGCCGCGATCAGGTCTCGGCCGAACTCCGCGCCGCCCTCGTCGCCGAACTGCCCAAGTACATGGTCCCGTCGGCCCTGGTCATCCTGGATGCCCTGCCGCTCAACGCCAATGGCAAGGTGGACCGCGCCCGCCTCCCCGAACCGGTCTTCGCGGTCGCGGCCTACCGCGAGCCGGTCACCGCCCTCGAGCGCACCGTCGCGGCGGGCTTCGCCGAGGTCCTCGGCGCGACCGAGTCGACCCTCATCGGCCTCGACACCGATTTCTTCGCCCTGGGCGGCAATTCGCTCATGGCGACCCGCCTGGCCGCCCGGCTGGGCTCGGATCTCGGTGTGCGCGTGCCGGTCTCGGCCCTGTTCGAGGCCCCGACGGCGGGCGGCCTGGCGGCCTGGATCGCCACCGCCGACCGCTCCGAGCTGCTGCCCGCGCTGACCCGCCGCACCGAGACCGGCCCGGCCCCGCTGTCGCTGGCCCAGCAGCGCATGTGGGTGCTCAACCGCCTGCATCCGGAATCGGGTGCGTACAACGTGCCCGCCGCGGTCCGGCTCACCGGCGAGCTCGACCCGGCCGTGCTCACCGCCGCGCTGCGGGATGTGCTGGAGCGCCACGAGATTCTGCGCACCCGCTATCCCGAGGTGGACGGCGAGCCTGTCCAGGTGGTCCTGGCCCTCGGCGAGCTCGACGGTGCCCTGACCCCGATCCCGGTGTCCGAGAACGACCTTCCGGCCCGACTGCTGGAGACCGTCACGGCTGGTTTCGACGTCACGATCGCACCGCCGGTCCGGGTCCAGCTGTTCCAGCTCGCCCCCACCGAGCACGTCCTGCTGGTGGTCCTGCACCACATCAGCTCCGACGGTTACTCGGCGCTGCCCATGACCCGGGACCTGTTGGTGGCCTACACCTCTCGCCTGGCCGGTGCCGCCCCCGCCTGGGCCCCGCTCGAGATCCAGTACGGCGATTTCGCCGCCTGGCAGCGCGCGGTGCTGGGCTCCGACACCGACCCGGACAGCCTGCAGTCCCGGCAGCTGCGCTTCTGGGTGGACGAATTGCGTTCGGCTCCCGAGCAGTTGGCGCTCCCGACCGATCGTCCCCGTCCGGCCCGTCGCGAGATGCTCGGCGAGACCATCGCTTTCGAGGTGGACGCCGACACCGTCGAACGGCTCTCCGCGCTGGCCCGTGAGCACGGTGCGACCCTGTTCACCACCGTGCACGCCGCCTTCGCGGTGCTGCTGTCGAAGCTGTCCGGCCAGCGCGACATCTCGATCGGCGTCCCCGTCGCCGGCCGCGGTGAACGGGCCCTGGACGACCTGATCGGCATGTTCGTCAACACCGTGGTGCTGCGCACCGAGATCGACGGCAAGCTCGCCTTCACCGAGCTGCTGCGGCAGGTGCGCGACCGCGATCTGGCCGCCTTCGACCACGGCGACGTGCCGTTCGAGCGGGTGGTGGAGGCCGTGCTGGCCGCCGCCGGCCGCGCCCGCTCGGCCTCGACGAACCCGTTGTTCCAGGTGGCCTTCGCCTTCCAGAACATGACGCCGGTCTCGGCGTCGCTGCCTGGCCTCACGGTCGAGGTGCTCGAACCCGAGTTCACCGAGGCCAAGTTCGATCTCCAGCTCACCGCGCTGGAGGTCCGCGACGACGCCGGACAGGTCACCGGCCTGGACATGCGATTCGTCTACGCCACCGACATTTTCGGCAAGGATTCGGTGCACCTGCTGGCCCAGCGACTGCTGCTGGTGCTGAAGGCCATCGCCGCCGACCCCGAAGCGCCGGTGCGCGCCATCGATATCCGGACCGCGTCGGAGCGCGGCCGCCGACCGGGGGCGGCCCAGGCCGAACCCATTGCCCCGCAACCGCAATCAACCGACCTGCCCACCCTGATCGCCGCCGCCGCGGCGATCGAGCCGGACGCGGTCGCGCTGACCCACGCGGAGCACACGGTCACCTACCGGGATCTCGCCGAGAAGATCGCCGTCACCGCCCGTGCCCTGGGCGCCGCCGCAAAGCCGGAGGCCCTGGTCAACGTGGCACTCGCCGGACTGGTGCCCGGCATTCTGGCCGCCCTCGGCGCGGCCGGACTCCACCAGACCCTGAGCACGCTCACCGCGGACGCGCAGGCGCTGGTTCTTCGCTCGGACAGCACGTCGGAAGGAAGCCTCTGATGCACTACGCAGAGTCGATCGCTACCAGCCGAACCGGCCGGGTCACGGCCCTACGCCGCGCCTACGGCGTGGGCGACCTACCTTGCCTGATCGGTGTGGTGGCCGAGTTGGAACCCGACCGCGTCGCCCTACGGTATGCCGGGGAAACCGTCACCTACCGGGCCCTCGCCGCCGAGATCGGCATGCTCGGCGAGGCCATGGGCGGCGCGCTGGAACCCGAGGCGCTCATGCAGGTCGTGGTGTCCGGGCAGCTGCCGGGGCTCCTCAACGAGGAGGGTGGGCTCACCGCCACATTGGAGGCGCTGGTCGACGACGCCGTGCTCGCCGCCTCCGACGTGCTCGACCCGAAGCTGGCCCCGGTCGAGACGCTGACCACCCAGTTCCGCGCCCAGGTCCAGCGCACCCCGGACGCGGTGGCGCTGGAATTCGAGGGCGAGACCCTCACCTACGCCGAATTCGCCACCCGGGTAACGGTTCTCGCCCGGCACCTGCGCGGCCTGGGCGTCGGCCCCGACGTGCTGGTGGGCCTGGCGGTGCGGCGCTCCTTCGAGCTGCTGGTCGGCATGTTCGCCATTCACGAGGCGGGCGGCGCGTACGTGCCCATCGATCCGGATCACCCGGCCGAGCGCATCGCCTACGTGCTCGAGGTCGCGCAGCCGGCGGTGGTGCTCACCACCACCGCCGATCAAACCGACTTCGGCCTCGACATCCCGGTGCTGCGGGTCGACGAATTCGAGCGCACCGCAAAGGAACTCGGCATCGACGGCAACCGGGTGCTCTCCCCGGCCGACGATCCCGAACTCGAGCAGCCCGGGCCGGACAACCTGGCCTACGTCATCTTCACCTCGGGTTCCACCGGCCGGCCCAAGGGCGTGGCCATCCCGCACCGCGCGGTCATCGCCTTCCTGCGCTGGCAGCAGCGTCAGTTCCGGCTGACCGACGAGGACGCCACGCTGTTCAAGACCAGCACCACCTTCGACGCGTCGGTGTGGGAGATCTTCTGGCCCCTGCACACCGGAGCCCGGGTGGTGGTCGCCTCCCCGCAGGGGCATCTGGATCCGGCCTACCTGCTCGCGACCATCCGCGAATCCCGGGTCACCACCACGTTCTTCGTGACCCAGATGCTCGCGGCGCTGCTGGCCGAGGTGGTGCGCAGCGGGGAGGACATGCCCGACTCCCTGCGCTACCTGCTGACCGGCGGCGAGACCGTGCCCGTGAGCATCGCCGCTGACTTCCGCAGCGTCAGCGGCGCGACGCTCTTCGACGTGTACGGCCCCACCGAGTCCACCGTGCTGGCCACCGCCCACGAGGTCACCGCCGCCGATATCGACTCCATCCCGATCGGCAGCCCCGGCGACGATGTCGAGGTGCTGGTGCTCGACGAGGACCTGCGCCCCGTGCCCGCCGGTGTGGTCGGCGAGCTGTACATCGCGGGACCTCAACTCGCACGCGGCTATCTCGGTCGTGCGGCGCTCACCGCCGAACGCTTCGTGGCCAATCCCGAAGGCCCGTCGGGCGATCGGATGTACCGCACCGGCGATCTGGTGCGCTGGGTGTCCATCGACGGCGGCCCGGATGAGCTGGAATACGTGGGCCGCAGTGACTTTCAGGTGAAGATGCGCGGCCTTCGCATCGAACTCGGCGAGGTGGAGTCGGCGCTGCGCCGCCACCGCGCGGTCGCCCAGGCCGTGGTGGTCATGCACACCCGCCCGAACGGCGAGCAGGCGCTGGTCGGCTACGTGACCGCCGCCGAGGGCCACGAAATCGACACCGCCGAGGTGCTTTCCGAGGCGCGCTCGCACGTGCCGGAGTACATGGTGCCCTCGGTGCTGGTGCCCATGGTCGAACTGCCGCTCAATGTGAACGGCAAGGTGGATCGGCGCGCCCTGCCCGAACCGGTGTTCGCCGATACGACCGCCGCCTATCGCGCGCCCGCCACGCCCGCCGAGGAGGCGGTCGCGGCCATCTTCGCCGATCTGCTCGATCTCGCGGTGGTCGGCGCGGACGACGACTTCTTCGTCATCGGCGGCAACTCGCTCATCGCCACCCGGGCCATCGCCCGCATCCGGGAGACGCTGGGCGTCACCGTCGACGTGCGCGACTTCTTCGAGTGCCCAACGGTTTCCGCACTGGCGGCACTCCAGGACGCGCAGGGTCCCGTCGCCCGGCCACCCCTGGTCGCGGGCCCGCGCCCGGAGCACATTCCGCTCTCGCCCGCCCAGCAGCGCATGTGGTTCCTCAACCACTACGCGCGCAGCGAATACGATCCGGCCACCGACGAATTCGACCCCTCGGCCGTGGACAACATGCCCTTCGCGCTGCGCCTGCGGGGCGAACTCGACACCGACGCGCTGGCCGCCGCCTTCGCCGACGTGATCGACCGCCACGAATCGCTGCGCACCTACTACCCGGCCACCGAGCAGGGCCCCTCCCAGGTGGTGCTGCCCGCCGCGGCCGTGGACCTCACCCCGCGCGAGGTGCCCGAGGATCAGCTGACCGCGACCGTACTCACTTTGGCCGCACAGGGATTCGACGTCACCGCCGAGGTGCCGCTGCGCGCCCGCCTGCTGCGTTCCGGCCCCGGCGATCACACGCTGGTGGTGGTGGCCCATCACATCGCCGCCGACGGCGCCTCCATCGGACCGCTGGTGCGCGACCTGGTCATGGCCTACATGGCGCGGCAGGCCGGGCAGCGCCCGCAGTACGAGCCGCTGGCCGTCCAGTACGCCGATTACGCGCTGTGGCAGCGGGCCTGGATGGGCGACGAATCCGATCCGGAGTCGGTGTCGGCCCGTCAGATCGCCTTCTGGGCACGCGAACTCGCGGAGTTGCCCGCCCAGCTGGATCTGCCCGCCGACCGTCCGCGTCCGGCCGTCTCCAGCGGCCGGGGCGCGACCTTCGAAACCGTTCTCGACGCGGACCTGCGGGCCGCGGTCGACCGGTTGGCCGCCGAGCACCGCGCCACCCCGTTCATGGTGCTGCACGCCGCGCTGGCCGCGGTGCTGGCCCGGCTGTCGGGCACCGCCGATATCGCCATCGGCACCCCGGTCGCCGGACGCGGTGATCAGGCGCTGGACGAGCTGGTCGGCATGTTCGTCAACACCCTGGTGCTGCGGTCGCAGGTGCGGGGCGGCGGCACCTTCGCCGAGCTGATCTCCCATGTGCGCGACCGGGATCTGCGCGCCTTCGCCCATCGTGACGTGCCCTTCGAGCGCCTGGTCGAGGTGCTCAACCCGGCCCGCGCCCGCAACCGCCACCCGCTGTTCCAGGTGGCGCTGTTCATGCAGAACCTGGGCGAGCTCAGCGCCTCGCTGCCCGGGCTCAGCGCCGAGCAGCTGGCCTTCGATCCGGGCATCGCCAAGTTCGACCTGCAGCTGACCGTGGTCGGCGACGGCGATGCCTACCGCGTCGAATACACCTACGCCACCGACCTTTTCGACGACCACACGGTGCGCGAGTTCGCCGCCAAGTTCACCCGCCTGCTCACCGCCGCCACCGCGGACGCCGCGGTCCCGGTCGGCGATATCGAACTGCTCGACGCCGGGGAATACGACTACGTCACCTCGAGCTGGAACGCCACCGGGGCCCGCGTTCCGGATCTGTTCCTGCACCAGGGATTCGACGCACAGGCCGCGCGCACCCCCAACGCCCGCGCCCTCGTCTTCGGCGACACCGAACTGACCTACGCCGAGTTCTCCGAGCGGGCGAACCGGCTGGCCCGCTACCTGATCGCGCAGGGCGTCGGCCCGGAATCGCTCGTCGTCCTCGCCATGGCCCGCTCGGTCGAGCTGGTGGTCGCCATGTACGCCGTGCTGCGCGCCGGCGGCGCGTACGTGCCGGTGGACCCCGCCCATCCGGCCGAGCGCATCGGCCACATTCTCACCACCGCCGGACCGCACTCGGTGCTGACCACCCGGCGAGACGGCTTCACACTGCCCGAAACCGTCACTGTCCCACTGCATCACCTGGACGAACTGGACCTCGACGGCTACCCGGCCGCCAAGATCGCCGACCGCGAGCGGCTCGGTGTGCTGCACCCCGAGCACCCCGCCTACGTGCTGTTCACCTCGGGCTCCACAGGCAAGCCCAAGGGTGTGGCCGTGACCCACCGCGCCATCGCCAATCAGCTGGCCTGGATGCAGGCCGAATACGGTGTGCGCAACCAGGACGTCTACCTGCAGAAGACCGCCACCACCTTCGATGTCTCGCTGTGGGGCTACTTCCTGCCGCTGCGCGCGGGCGCGACACTCGTGGTCGCGAGCCCCGACGGGCACCGCGATGCGCGCTACATCGCCGAAACCATCGCGCGGCACCGGGTCACGCTGACCGACTTCGTGCCCTCCATGCTCGCGGTGTTCGCCGCGCACGCCGAGGCGGGCGAACTCGATTCGCTGCGTGAGGTTTTCGTCATCGGCGAAGCCCTCCCGCCGGAGACGGTCACCGCCTTCTGGGCCGTCAGCGACGCCGGGGTGCACAACCTGTACGGGCCCACCGAGGCCGCGGTGTCCATCACCTTCCGCGAGGCGCACCGCTCCGACAGCCTCACGGTGCCGATCGGCGAGCCGGAGTGGAACTCCCAGGTCTTCGTGCTGGATTCCCGCCTGCACCCGGTCGCCATCGGCGTGCCCGGTGAGCTGTACCTGGCCGGGACCCAGCTGGCCCGCGGCTACCACGGCCGGGTCGACCTCACGTCGGACCGCTTCTTGGCCAACCCGTTCGGGCGGCCCGGCGAGCGCATGTACCGCACCGGCGACCTGGTCAAGTGGACCGAGGATGGCGAGCTGGTCTACCTGGACCGCCTGGACTTCCAGATCAAGTTCCGCGGTCAGCGCATCGAGCTGGCCGAGATCGAGAGTGCGCTGCTGGCCGGGGATGTCGCTCAGGCCGCGGTCCAGCTGGTCAAGGGCGAGGCAGGGGATTACCTGGCCGGATATGTGGTCGCGAAGCCGAACACCGATATCGACCTGGATGCCCTGCGCGAGCAGGCGGCCCGCGTCCTCCCGTCCTACATGATGCCCACGGCCCTCATGGCCCTGCCCGAGCTGCCGCTCAACGCCAGCGGCAAGCTCGACCGCAAGGCGCTGCCCGTTCCGGAACTGCGCGCCAAGGACTTCCGCAGCCCGGTCGACGCCGCGCAGCGACTGGTGGCGGAGGTCTTCGCCGAGGTTCTGGGTGCCGAGCGGGTCGGCCTCGATGACGACTTCTTCGCCCTCGGCGGCAGCTCGCTCGACGCCGCCCGCGTCACCGCACGGCTCGGTGCCGAACTGGGCAGCCGCGTGCCCGTCCGCGTTCTCTTCGAAGCCTCCACCGTCGAGGGCCTGGCCGCCTTGCTGGTCGAGACGAATCCGGATGCCGCGCGCCCCACGCTGGCCGCGCGGCCGCGCCCCGAGCGCATTCCGCTCTCGCCCGCCCAGCAGCGACTGTGGTTCCTCAACCGGATCGAGGCCGAGGGCGGCGAGCGCAGCGTCTACAACCTGCCCATCGTCCTGCGGCTGCGCGGAGACCTGGATATCGCGGCCCTCGAACAGGCAGCCATGGACGTGCTGGCCCGCCACGAATCCCTGCGCACTACCTACCCGGACTCGGAATCCGGGCCTTACCAAGACATTCTGGATGTGGCGGACATCGGGCTGAGCCTCAGCCCGATGCCCGCCACCGCCACCGAGATGCCGGGAACGATCGCCGCTTTCGCCGCCGCGGGGTTCGACGTGAGCCGCGAACTTCCCTCTCGCATCGGTTTGTTCATTGTCGATGAGCACAGCGTGGTGGACGACGAGTCCACTGAAACCGCTGAATACGTACTGGCCGTCGTCGTGCACCACATCGCCGCCGACGCCCTCTCCCTGCAGCCGCTCATCGCGGATCTCATGCGGGCCTACACCGCCCGGCTGGCAGGCGCGGAACCCGGCTGGGAACCCCTGGCCGTGCAGTACGCCGACTACAGCCTCTGGCAGCACGAATTGCTCGGTGACGCAGCCGATCCCGGCAGCCTGGGATACCGGCAGCTCGACTTCTGGCGCGAGACCCTCGCGGGCTTGCCCCCGCAGCTGGCCCTGCCCACCGACCGCCCCCGTCCCGCCGTGCCCACCAATGCCGGTGCGTCCGTTCCGTTCTCGGTCGACGCGACCGTCGCCGCCGGACTGCGGGAGCTGGCGCGCACCCACGGCGTCACCATGTTCATGGTCGTGCACGCCGCCTTCGCCGCCCTGCTGGCGCGCAGCACCGGCACCGGCGATATCGCCGTCGGCTCGCCGATCGGTGGTCGCGGCGAGCGCGAACTCGACGCCCTGATCGGCATGTTCGTCAACACGCTCGTCCTGCGCAGCCGGGTCGAGCCGGGCCAGTCGTTCGCCGATCTGCTGGCACAGACCCGTTCCACCGACGTGGCCGCGTTCGCCAACGCCGAGCTCCCCTTCGAGCGCATCGTCGACGCCCTGGCCGTGGACCGCACCACCGGCGCGCCCCCGCTCGCCCAGGTGATGCTGACCTTCACCGACGCCGTCCGCATGAGCGATGCGGACACCTTCGCCCTGCCCGGCCTCACGGTGTCGCCGGTCGAAATCGACGACCCCACCGTGAAATTCGACCTGCACCTGGTCGTGGGCGATCAGGGAGCCGACGCCGGGCTGACCGGCAACCTGCGCTACGCCACCGAACTCTTCGACGCCGCCACCGCCGAGGCCCTGGCCGAGCGTTTCGGCCGGGTGCTCGCGGCCGTGGCCGCCGACGCCACGGTCGGCATCGGCGATATCGAACTCCTCGACGCCGACGAGCGCGACCGAATCCTGCACGAGTGGAACGACACCGCGGCCACCCTGCCGCACGACGTCACCCTGGCCTCGCTGTTCGACGCCCAGGTGGCGCGCACGCCCGAAGCGACCGCGCTCAGCTTCGAGGGGACGACTCTGTCCTATGCCGAGTTCGCTGTCCGCGTGCGGCGGCTCGCCCGCTGGCTCATCGCCGAGGGCGTCGGCCCGGATTCCTTCGTGGCGCTGGGCATGCGGCGCTCGATCGATCTGCTGGTCGGCATGTACGCCGTCACCGTCGCCGGTGCCGCCTATGTTCCGCTCGACCCGGACCATCCGGCCGAGCGCACCGAGTACATCCTCGAGACCGCCGACCCGGTCACCGTGCTGACCTCCGGTGAAGACCTGCTGATGGATGTCGCGCAGGTGCGCATCGATCTGCTGGATCTCACCGGGATCTCCGACGAACCGCTCACCGACGCGGATCGCAGTGCGCCGCTGCGTTCTTCGAACAATGCCTACGTCATCTTCACCTCCGGTTCGACCGGCCGCCCGAAGGGTGTGGCGGTGCCGCACTCGGCCATCGTCAACCGTCTCGTGTGGATGCAGGCCGAGTACCGGCTGACCGCCGACGACATCGTGCTGCAGAAGACCCCGGCCACCTTCGACGTGTCGGTGTGGGAGTTCTTCTGGCCCTTGCAGATCGGCGCGAAGCTGGTCATCGCCCGGCCGGAGGCGCACCGCGATCCGGCCCAGCTCGCCGAACTCATTGCCCGCGAGGGCGTCACGGTCACCCACTTCGTGCCGTCCATGCTGTCCGTCTTCGTGGCGGAAGCAGCCGCCGCGCGCTGCACCAGCCTGCGCATGGTCTTCGCCTCCGGCGAGGCGCTCGCCCCGAAGCCCGCGCATCGACTACGCGCGCTCACCGGAAGCGAGCTGCACAACCTCTACGGCCCCACCGAGGCCGCGGTCGACGTGACCTACCACGAGGTCGTCGACGCCGACGTCGACACCGTTCCGATCGGCCGCCCGGTCTTCAATACCCGGCTCTACGTGCTGGATTCGCGCCTGCGTCCCGTCCCCGCCGGTATCGCGGGTGAGCTGTACCTGGCCGGTGATCAGCTCGCGACCAGCTATATCGCTCGCCCCGACCTGACCGCGGATCGCTTCGTGGCCAACCCGTTCGGTGATGCCGAGCGCATGTACCGCACGGGCGACCTGGTCAAGTGGACCGCCGACGGTGAACTGGAATACCTGGGCCGCACCGACTTCCAGGTGAAGCTGCGCGGCCTGCGCATCGAACTGGGCGAGATCGAAGCTGCTCTGACCGCACTCGACTCCATCGCCCAGGCGGCGGTGCTCGTGCGCGGCAGCGATCCGCAGCTGGTCGCCTACCTGGTTCCGGCACCGGGCGCGGAACTGCTCATGCCGGCGGTGAAAACCGCTCTTGCACAGCTCCTTCCGTCCTACATGGTGCCCGCGGTGTACATGTCGCTGGACGCCCTGCCGCTCAATGCCTCCGGCAAGCTGGATCGCGCCGCCCTGCCCGCGCCCACCTCCGCCACCTCTGCCTTCCGCGCCCCCACCGGCCCCGAGGAGCGCATCGTCGCCGAGGTCTTCGCCTCCTTGCTCGGCGTCGAGCGCGCCGGCGCGGACGACGACTTCTTCGCCCTCGGCGGCAACTCGCTCATCGCCACCCAGCTGGTGGCGCGCCTGGGCAAGGCCGCCGGCGTGCGGATTCCGTTGCGCGCGGTGTTCGACGACGCCACCGTCGCCGGGCTGGCCGCCCGCATCGCCGCGGCCGATGCCGAGTCCGTGGTGGAGCTGCCGCCGGTCGTCGCGCAGCAGCGCGGCGAGCGCATCCCGCTGTCCATCGCCCAGCAGCGCATGTGGTTCCTCAACCGCTTCGACATTCGCGACGGCTACACCATTCCGTTCGC
>NZ_BAFX01000136.1 GCF_000308815.1 Nocardia concava NBRC 100430 | reverse complement strand
TGGGGGCGTAGCCCCACCGTCCACCGCTACTAGCGGTAGTTCACGAACTGCAGGGCGATGTCGAAGTCGCTGCCCTTGAGCAGGGAGATGACCGACTGCAGGTCGTCGCGGCTCTTGGAGCTGACCCGCAACTCCTCGCCCTGAATCTGCGCCTTGACGCTCTTGGGGCCCTCGTCGCGGATCTTCTTGGCGATCTTCTTCGCGTTCTCGGTGGTGATCCCCTGCACCAGGGTGCCTGTGATCTTGTACACCTTTCCGGACGCCTGCGGATCGCCGGCGTCGAACGCCTTGAGCGAGATATCGCGCCGAATCAGCTTCTCCTTGAACACATCCAGCGCCGCCTTCACGCGATCCTCGGACTCCGCGCTGAGGATGATCTTCTCCTCGCCGGACCATTCGATGCTCGCGCCGGTGCCGCGGAAGTCGTAGCGCTGGCTCAGCTCCTTGGCGGCCTGGTTGAGCGCGTTGTCCACCTCCTGGCGATCGATCTTGCTCACCACATCGAACGACGAATCGGCCACGCTTGTGCTCCTTGTCCGAGATCGGAAAATTGGGCTGTCGAACGCCGACGCTAGTCCCTGCGGCGTGGCGATATCCAGCCGGTTTGCATTGCGGGAGGGGGTTGGATGTATTCTCGTCACCGCGCCGCAAGGCGTGACCCGGCAGATTGCCCGAGCGGCCAATGGGAGCGGACTGTAAATCCGTCGGCGAAAGCCTACGTAGGTTCGAATCCTACATCTGCCACCGAAGAACCCCGTGGATCAAGGTCCGCGGGGTTCTTTGCATTTCAGGTTGTGTCACCCCGCGGCGGGCTGGTCCCGCCAACCCCTTCCGATCCGCGCCAAAACATGCTCTGACCACCGGATTTGGAGGTGCGGCGGGGGAGTGTGTAATCTCGTTCAAGTCGTCAGCGCCCCGGCCTGGTCCGGAGCAAGACAGACACGCCCCCTTAGCTCAGTCGGCAGAGCGTTTCCATGGTAAGGAAAAGGTCAACGGTTCGATTCCGTTAGGGGGCTCGCCGGATTGCCGGTGGTGACCGACTCGGCTTCTCCTCGCAGGACCGGGACCTTCCCGCCGTCAAGTACCGACAACAGATGGCGGTGTAGCTCAGTCGGTAGAGCAAACGACTCATAATCGTTGTGTCGCCGGTTCAAGTCCGGCCATCGCTACATACTGATATCCCAATCAGGCTGACCGGAAAGAAGGCAAATCGTGGCCGCGAAGTCCACTGATATCCGGCCAAAGATCACCTTGGCCTGCGAGCAGTGCAAGCACCGCAACTACATCACCAAGAAGAACCGGCGTAACGACCCGGACCGCCTCGAGCTGAAGAAGTTCTGCCCGAACTGCGGTACCCACCGGGCGCACCGCGAGTCTCGCTAACTTAACCCCGCGCGTTCTACCGCGTGGAAGCAGTGCCGGATCGGCAAGTCAATTCGTCTCTTGAAAAGGGACATTGGCTCCGGTCCGGCACTTGGTGTATATAGCGGTGGTTCAGCGCTCTCGCCCGATCCTGATGAGGGATCAGATAGGGACTTCCTGCCGTGACGATCAACACCGAGATCCCCGAGGCCGACATGGTCGATTCCACTGAGCTTTTCGACCCCGCGGCCCACGCCGCCGCCATGGTCGGCCATCACTACCGCGTCGACGACTACTACGAGGTCGGCCGCGAGAAGGTGCGTGAGTACGCCCGCGCCGTGCAGGACTACCACCCGGTGCACTGGGACGAGGACGTCGCCCGCGCCTACGGCCACGACGGCCTGGTGGCCCCGCTGACCTTCATCTCCCTGGTCGGAATCCTGGCCCAGCGCAAGCTCTTCGAGCAGATCGTCACCGGCTACGACCTGAGCCAGATCATGCAGACCGACCAGATCCTGGAGTTCCACCGGCCCATCAAGGCCGGCGACCAGCTGTCCTGCATCGTCTACCTGCACTCGTTCCGGCAGGCCTTCGGCGGCGACATCATCGTCACCCGCAATGACGTGGTCGCCCAGAACGACGAGCTGGTGCTCACCACCTACACCACCCTCATCGGCCGCAGCGGCGGTGACATCGATCCCAATATCGGTGACGCCGTGCGCAATGTGCTCATGCACGGGGTCGGCCCGGACGCCGCCGCCGACAAGCCCGTCGAGGTCGAAACGCCCGAGCAGGTCGCGCCGGTCGCCGCGACCGGCAAGGTGGTGGCGAGCGCCCACACCCGCCGCTTCGAGGACATCGCGGCCGGCGACGAACTGCCCGCGCGCACGGTCCTGCTCACCCGCGGTGATCTGGTCAACTACGCCGGTGTCTCCGGCGACGCCAACCCGATCCACTGGAGCGACGATGTCGTGAAGCTGGTCGGCCTGGAAAACGTTGTGGCGCACGGCATGCTGACCATGGGCCTGGGCGGCGGCTTCGTCACCTCCTGGCTGGGCGATCCGGGTGCGGTCAAGGAGTACAACGTGCGCTTCACCAGCCCCGTGTACGTCCCGGCCGACCGCCCGGCGGAGATCGAATACACCGGCAAGGTGAAGTCCGTGGACCCCGAGACCCGCACCGCCGTCATCGCCATCGTGGCGAAGTCGGAGGGCCGCAAGATCTTCGGCCGCGCCACCGCAACCGTCCAGCTGTCCTGACAATCGACCCGAGGTACGTCGCGACACCCCGATTGGCGATCGCCGCGCGGGGTGACGTACACTCGGGAATCTGGGGTCACCAGCCGATGCGCGCTGCTCCGAGGAGCGGCGCGTATGTTGTGTGAAAACCCGTGTACAACTGAATAAGTACAGTGGCTGGACCGAACCCCGTCCAGCCGAAGGGGCGTAGCTCAACTGGCAGAGCAGCGGTCTCCAAAACCGCAGGTTGCAGGTTCAAGTCCTGTCGCCCCTGCCCTGGATGCCGACGTTAGAGAGGATCGACGTGAGCGACGACGAGCGGGACCTTCGCCACGAAGATGGCGATGACACCGCCGCGGCGGCTCGACCGAGCGGCAAGCGGTCCGCCCGGCGCTCACGCGGTGCGTCATCGAGTGCGACCGCGACGATCGATCGTCCGTCGGCTACGAAGGCAACCCCCAAGCAGTCCGGCAAAGCCAAGAAGGCCGGAAAAGACGGTCGGGCCAATCCGTTCGTGAGCCTGTGGACGTTCCTCAAGCAAGTTGTTGCGGAACTTCGCAAGGTCATCTGGCCCAACCGCAAGCAGATGGTCACCTATACGAGCGTTGTCCTGGTGTTCGTGATCTTCGTGATCGCCTACATCAGCGGGTTGGATCTGGCGTTCATCAAGGGTGTCAACTGGCTCTTCGGCTAGGCGGCACGATGACCGCCTCTGACCGTCGCGGCCGGTGACCGGCCCCCGTGCAGAGGCGGGGGAGCGGGACCATCCGCCGGGCGTAATGCCCCGGCGCGCAGAGGATTACGTGACGACCAAGAAAGCGAGTGCCCCAGTGAGCACCCCGGAGAACGGCACAACCGAGGAATTCCCGGTGGATGACGTGGTGATCGACGAGACCGCCGCGGACGTCGAGGACGCTGAGGGCTTCGCCGCCGACGAGTTCGCCGCCGACGCGGAGGAGTCCGAGCCCGCGCAGCCCGCCGCCGACATCTCCGACGAGCCGGTCGATCCGGTCGCCGAGATGACCGCCGCGCTGCGCCGCGCGCCCGGCGACTGGTACGTCGTGCACTCCTACGCCGGCTACGAGAACAAGGTGAAGACCAATCTCGAGACCCGCGTGCAGAACCTCGGTCTCGAGGAGTACATCTTCCAGGTCGAGGTGCCGACCGAAGAGGTCACCGAGATCAAGAACGGCCAGAAGAAGAACGTCAACCGCAAGGTGCTGCCGGGTTACATCCTGGTCCGCATGGAGCTGAACGACGAGTCCTGGGGCGCGGTGCGCAACACCCCCGGTGTGACCGGATTCGTCGGCGCCACCTCGCGGCCGTCGCCGCTGACCATTCCCGAAGTGGTGAAGTTCCTGGTCCCGGCCGCGCAGCAGAAGAAGGCCGCCCCGGCCGCCGCCGCTGCCGCGACCGCCACCACCTCCGGCGACACCTCGATCGTGAAGCCGGTCATCGAGGTCGACTTCGAGGTCGGCGAGTCGGTCACCGTCATGGACGGCCCCTTCGCCACCCTCCCGGCCAGCATCTCCGAGGTCAACGCCGAGCAGCAGAAGCTCAAGGTGCTGGTCTCGATCTTCGGCCGCGAGACTCCGGTCGAGCTGGCCTTCACGCAGGTCGCCAAGATTTAGTCGCGTGGAGGCGGTGGCCCGGGTTTCACCCGGTGTCACCGCCTTTTTCGCGTTCACGTAGACTTGCCGGGTTGTGCCTGGGGCCGAATGTTGACATTGCCCTAGGCGCAAATCCCGGAAAAGGCTTACGGGTGATCCGTAAGGAACCTAACCAAGGAAGAAAGATGCCCCCGAAGAAGAAGAAGGTCTCTGGGCTTATCAAGCTCCAGATCCAGGCCGGTGCCGCTAACCCGGCCCCGCCGGTCGGCCCCGCGCTGGGTCAGCACGGCGTCAACATCATGGAGTTCTGCAAGGCGTACAACGCGGCGACCGAGTCGCAGCGCGGCAACGTCATCCCGGTCGAGATCACGGTCTACGAGGACCGCTCGTTCGACTTCAAGCTGAAGACGCCGCCCGCCGCGCGTCTGCTGCTGAAGGCCGCCGGTGTGCAGAAGGGCTCCGCCGAGCCGCACCGCACCAAGGTCGCGCAGGTCACCATGGATCAGATCCGTGAGATCGCCAAGACCAAGCAGGAAGACCTCAACGCCAACGACATCGACGCCGCGGCGAAGATCATCGCTGGTACCGCCCGCTCGATGGGTATCACCATCGCGGAGTAGAGCCTGCTGTGTCGCTGACAAGCGATGCGGAGCTCGCGTGGGAGGGACCGCCTGTCCCGCACCACTTCTGACTTAGACAAGGACAGACAATCATGGCAAAACGAAGCAAGGCTTATCTCGAGGCGGCCGCCAAGGTCGACCGCGCCGCGCTGTACTCCCCGCTGAGCGCCGTGCGCCTGGCGAAGGAGACCGCGACCACCAAGACCGACGCCACCGTCGAGGTCGCCGTCCGTCTGGGCGTCGATCCCCGCAAGGCCGACCAGATGGTCCGCGGCACCGTCAACCTGCCGCACGGCACCGGTAAGACCGCCCGCGTCATCGTGTTCGCCGTCGGCGACAAGGCCGCCGAGGCCGAGGCCGCCGGTGCCGACGCCGTGGGCGCCGAGGACCTGATCGAGCGGATCCAGGGCGGCTGGCTGGACTTCGACGCCGCGATCGCCACCCCGGACCAGATGGCCAAGGTCGGTCGCATCGCGCGTGTCCTGGGCCCGCGCGGTCTGATGCCGAACCCCAAGACCGGCACCGTCACCCCCGACGTGACCAAGGCCGTTCAGGACATCAAGGGCGGCAAGATCAACTTCCGCGTCGACAAGCAGGCCAACCTGCACTTCGTGATCGGCAAGGCTTCCTTCGACGAGAAGAAGCTGGCCGAGAACTACGGCGCCGCGCTCGACGAGATCCTGCGTGTCAAGCCCTCCACCGCGAAGGGCCGCTACGTCAAGAAGGTGACGTTCTCCACGAACACCGGACCGGGCATCCCGGTGGATCCGAACCGCACCCGCAACTTCGCCGAAGAGGACTGAGTCCCCTTCGCGATCGCGTAGCGACGCAAAACATACAAGGGCCGGCACGAGAAATCGTGCCGGCCCTTGGTGTTGGTGGGGGTGCGGCGTGCTCCGCGACGGATGAGTGCGGGAAACCGTGGCAGCCCTTGGTGTTTGGTGGGGTGGGTCAGGGGAGGAGGCTGGCGCTGCCGGAGTAGAGGCCCATCATGAAGGTGCATATGGCGTTGGGCTTGTAGTTGGGGTCGGTGGAGTCGTTGTAGCAGACCGGGAAGGCCAGGAAGGCCAGGGGCAGGGCCAGGACCTTGGAGGATCCGGAGGAGGATCCGGTGCTGGAGTCGGCGGTGGGTTGGATATTGGCTGGGGCGGCCTGCGCGGGGGACAGGGCCAGGCCGGTGAGGCCGGCGGTGAGGGCCAGTGTGGCAAGGGCTTTGGTGAGGGGGCGGATCATGGGTACCTCCGGGTTTGGATTCGGCGAATTTATCCGCGCGGGCAACATTCTGAAATACCCAGGTTTCATAGTCTTGTCGCCGGTGAGGTTGGGGGAGTGATGATTTCGACACGCCGTGGGAGCGGGGGATCGGTTCGGGTCGTGGCGTGGGGCGCGGTGGGCAGTTGGATATGACGGATGAACCGGTATTGCTCGGGGGCAATGCTTTTCGGTGCGGTGTTGCTGGCGGTCGTCGCCGGTGGCGCGGTCGCGCGTGCGGATGAACCGGGGCGGGTGGAGGTGGGGGGAGGCACCGGTGTGGCGTTGCAGTGGGGAGTGCCGGTGGGGTCGATTTCACTGCTGCATTTCTGCACGCTGACCGCTATCGGGTCGGATGGGGTGGGAAATCTGGTGGGGCTCACCAATGCGCATTGCGCTTATGAGCGGGGGGATGCGGTCTATCTGCAGTCGGCGGTCGAGAACGGGCCGGGGCAGGACCTGTCGCTGGGGCGGATCGGGACCGTCGACTATGTCAGCGGCGGCAATCCGATCGGGCCCGGGCCGCACGGGGTGGGGTTGGATTACGCCGTGATCGTTCTCGACCGGTCGAAGGTGAAACCCGTTGCGACGGTGGGGGATACCACGATTCGGCGGATAGCGGCGCCGCCGCCGGAGGGCACCGCGGTGTGCAAGCAGGGCAATACCAGCGGCCGGACCTGCGGTACGACGCTGACGTCGATGGGGCCGTATCTGGTGACGACGGTGCCCGAGTTTCCCGGTGATTCCGGTGCGCCGGTGGTCGTGGGCGAGGCGCTGATCGGCAATCAGTGGGTGTGGGGCGGGAGCTCGTCCATGACCGCGATCCTCGAGGATCTGGACCGTCGCGGCGGGGTCGGGGCCGGATTCCACCTCGATTTTGCTGGTTAGATGCGCGTCCGCTATATTGGACGACGGTCATTGAGAAGCTTTTCGGAGCACCTGTTGATGATCACCCCCAAATCGTTCTACCGAAGACCGTTGGTTGCTGCCGAGAGGCGGCTGAAGGTCCGGCGCTAGCGCTGGCGGCCCACGCAGGGAGAGCCGAGGTAAGGGAAACCGTGAGCCCAGGCTCGCCCCGTTTCTTCTACGCCCCGGGACCTCTGCGTCCGGGGCGTTTTTCGTTCGCTGACCCCTGTGGCGGAACTCGGTAGTTCATACGAGAACCGACCATCCAGAGAGGAGGCGAAGTATGGCAAAGGCTGAGAAGGTCACCGCGGTCGCGGAGATCACTGAGCAGTTCAAGTCGTCCACCGCGACTGTCGTCACGGAATACCGTGGCCTGTCCGTCGGCAAGATCACTGAGCTGCGTCGTGCGCTCGGCGCGAACGCCACCTACTCCGTCGCCAAGAACACCCTGGTCAAGCGTGCCGCCGCCGAGGCGGGCGTGGAAGGCCTGGATGACTTGTTCGTCGGTCCGACCGCCATCACCTTCATTACGGGTGAGCCGGTCGACGCCGCGAAGGCGCTGAAGGCGTTCGCCAAGGACAACAAGGCGCTGATCATCAAGGGCGGCTACATGGACGGCCAGGCGCTGTCCGTGTCCGAGGTCGAGCGCATCGCCGACCTGGAGTCGCGCGAGGTGCTGCTGGCCAAGCTGGCCGGCGCCATGAAGGGCAACCTGTCCAAGGCTGCCGGCCTGTTCGCCGCTCCCGGCAACCAGGTGGCGCGCCTGCTGGCCGCCCTGCAGGAGAAGAAGCAGACCGAGGGTGGCGCTGCCGCTCCGGCCGCCGACGCTGCTGCCGACGCCGAATAAGTCACTACCCCAAACCTATTCGCCGCTGTCGACACAGCGACGAACCTACGAAAGGAAATATCAATGGCCAACGTTGATGAGCTGCTCGAGACCTTCGCCGGCATGACCCTGCTGGAGCTGTCCGAGTTCGTGAAGGCGTTCGAGGACAAGTTCGAGGTCACCGCCGCTGCTCCGGTCGCCGTCGCCGCGGTCGCCGGTGGCGCTGCCCCGGCCGAGGCTGCCGAGGAGCAGGACGAGTTCGACGTCATCCTCGAGGGTGCCGGCGACAAGAAGATCCAGGTCATCAAGGTCGTGCGTGAGATCGTCTCCGGCCTGGGCCTGAAGGAAGCCAAGGACCTCGTCGAGGGTGCCCCGAAGGCCATCCTGGAGAAGGTCAACAAGGAGGCCGCCGAGGCCGCCAAGGCCAAGCTCGAGGAGGCCGGCGCGAAGATCACCGTCAAGTAAGACGGAGATTGTGTGCCGGGGTCATACTCGGCAACGCGTCCCTTTGTGAAAAGGGCGGTTCCCATTGCGGGGCCGCCCTTTTCGCGTATCTTTCTCCCTTAATATGCGCGTGATCGGGACCTCGGAATGAAACTTTCTACCGACCAGTCAGGTCCCGGTGTCCGAGACGGTATATATGCGATACAGTGGCCGAACCTACTGTGACGCGCCACACCGCGCGATTTTGTGGCTCACTGTTACATGTAGGGCGCTCGTCGGAGAAAGTGGAGGTTGGCGTGGGCGTCGAGGTCAGGACCGAAGGCATCACGAAGTCGTTCGGTTCTCAGCGTATTTGGCAGGACGTCACTCTGACGCTGCCCCCGGGGGAAGTCAGCGCTCTGCTCGGCCCGTCCGGTACCGGTAAGTCCGTCTTCCTCAAGTCGTTGATCGGTCTGCTCCGCCCGGAGAAGGGCTCGATCTATATCGACGGCACCGACATCACCACCTGCTCCAACAAGGAGCTCTACGAGATCCGCAAGCTGTTCGGCGTCCTCTTCCAGGACGGCGCGCTGTTCGGGTCCATGAACCTGTTCGACAACACGGCCTTCCCGCTGCGCGAGCACACCAAGAAGAGCGAATCCGAGATCAAGAAGATCGTCATGGAGAAGCTCGAGCTGACCGGTCTGCTGGGCGCGGAGGGGAAGCTGCCCGGTGAGATCTCCGGTGGTATGCGCAAGCGTGCCGGCCTGGCTCGCGCGCTGGTGCTGGACCCGCAGATCATCCTCGTCGACGAGCCGGACTCCGGTCTGGATCCCGTTCGCACCACGTACCTCTCGCAGTTGCTGATCGACATCAACTCGCAGATCGACGCCACGATCCTGATCGTCACGCACAACATCAACCTGGCCCGTACCGTGCCGGACAACATCGGCATGCTGTTCCGCCGCAACCTGGTCATGTTCGGTCCCCGCGAGGTGCTGCTCACCTCGGAGGAGCCGGTGGTCAAGCAGTTCCTCAACGGCCGCATGCAGGGCCCCATCGGTATGTCCGAGGAGAAGGACGAAGCCCAGATGGCCCGCGAGCAGGCCATGTTCGACGCCGGTCACCACAGCGGTGGCGCGGAGGAGATCGAGGGCATCATCCCGCAGATGCGCGCCACGCCGGGCATGCCGGTCCGCGGGGCCGTGGCCCGTCGTCGCGAGCGGGTCCGCCAGATCATGCACACCCTGCCCCCGGCCGCTCAGGAAGCCATTCGGGAGTCGATGGAGCAGAACGGCGATGATCCCGACACACAGGTGATTCCCGCCTATACCGGCGGGTACGACACCACGGTTCGACAGAACCTGACTAACGGGTAACATACGCGGCGTGAATCCCACCCTGACGCGACTGCGCACCCCGGTCGAGTCGGGACTTGCCCAGGCCGGCAACATCTTCGCACTGTTTCTGGACGTGCTCCGGAAGACGTTCCGCCGGCCTTTCCAGGTTCGGGAGTTCATCGAACAGTCGTGGTTCATCGCGAGTGTCTCGATCCTCCCGGCCGCCCTGGTGGCAATCCCGTTCGGCGCCGTGGTGGCCCTGCAGACCGGCTCGCTGATCAAGCAGCTGGGGGCGGAGAACTTCACCGGCGCGACCTCCGTGCTGGCCACCGTCCAGCAAGCCGCACCGGTCGTGACCGCATTGATCATCGCCGGCGCGGCCGGTTCGGCCGTGGCCGCCGATCTCGGCTCGCGCACCATCCGCGAGGAGATCGACGCCATGGAGGTCCTCGGCATCGATCCCATTCAGCGCCTGGTGGTTCCGCGCGTGCTGGGCATGATGCTGGTCGCCTTCCTGCTCAACGGCCTGGTCTCGGTGGTCGGCATCTGCGGCGGCTATTTCTTCAACGTGGGGCTGCAGGGCGGCACCCCGGGCGCGTATCTGGCGTCCTTCTCCGCCCTCGCCCAGATCCCGGACCTGGTGATCGGCGAGATCAAGGCGCTGATCTTCGGTCTGGTGGCGGGTGTGATCGCCGCCTACAAGGGCCTGCATCCGAAGGGGGGACCGAAAGGAGTGGGTGACGCGGTGAACCAGTCCGTGGTGATCACGTTCCTCGTCTTGTTCTTCCTGAATCTGGTCCTCACCCTGATCTATCTTCAGGTCGTCCCCGCAAAGGGCGCGTGATCCATGGTTGTTTCGCAGCGTTCCACCGTGTTCTCCCGGTCGGCACGCCGGGTGAAGCCTGTGCTCGAGGCTCCGGTGAACCTGGTCGACAAGGCCGGCGACCAGATGTCCTTCTACTCGAAGGCCATCGGGGCCATCCCGAGAACCATCGTGCACTTCCGCAAGGAGGTCATGCGGCTGCTGGCCGAGGTGACCTTCGGCTCGGGCGCGCTCGCGGTCATCGGCGGCACCATCGGCGTGATCGTGTTCATGTCGGCCTCGGTCGGCGTGGTCGTGGGTCTGCAGGGCTTCAAAGCCCTTGACGCCCTTGGCTCGGGCGTCCTCACCGGCTTCCTGACCGGGTACATCAACACCCGTGAGCTCGCGCCTCTGGTTGCGGCACTGGCGCTTTCGGCGACCGTCGGCTGTGGTTTCACCGCGCAGCTGGGCGCCATGCGCATCTCCGAGGAGATCGACGCGCTCGAGGTGATGGCGGTGCCGTCGGTGCCGTTCCTGGTGACCACGCGCGCCATCGCGGGCTTCCTCGCGGTGATTCCGCTGTACGTGGTCGGCCTGCTGGGCACCTACCTGGCCTCGCGGTTGATCAGCATCTACTTCAACGGGCAATCGAGTGGTTCCTATGACCACTACTTCAGCCTGTTCCTGCCACCGGAGGACGTGCTCTATTCGTTCGTGAAGGTGCTGGTCTTCGCGTTCGTCATCATCCTGGTGCACTGCTACTACGGCTACAACGCCAGCGGCGGCCCCGCGGGCGTGGGTGTGGCCGTGGGCCGCGCGGTGCGTGCCGCGATCGTGCTCATCAATGTGCTGGACTTCTTCCTGTCCCTGGCCATCTGGGGTACGACCACGACGGTGCGGGTGGCGGGATGAGCAACCCACAGCGTGTGCAGTTCTGGCGGTCCACCGAGAAGCTGCGCACCCGGACCCTCGGCCTGCTCTTCTTCGTACTGGTCGCCCTTTTCCTCTGGACCACCATCGCCGTCTACAACAAGCAGTTTGTGGATACGGTGCGGGTCAACCTGATCACCGACACCGTCGGAAACGCCTTGACCCGCAACGCGGATGTGAAGGTCCGCGGCGTCACCGTCGGCGAGCTGCGGTCCAGCGATTACGACGGCAAGAACGTCAAGCTGGACCTGGCCATCGACCCGTCCAAGGCGAGCGAGATCCCGGCCAATGTGACCGCGCGACTGCTGCCCAAGACGCTGTTCGGCGAGCGCTACATCGATCTGGTGTGGCCCGACAACCCGCAGGGCCACCTCACCGCGGGCGTCACCCTGCACCAGGACACCAGCGGCAATGCCGTCGAGGTGAGCCAGCTGCTGGACCACATCCTGCCGCTGCTGCAGGCGATTCCGCCGCAGTACCTGTCCTCCACACTGGGCGCGCTGTCCAACGCGCTGCAGGGCCAGGGCGAGGAACTGGGCAAGACGGTGGACCGGCTCGATACCATCATCACGCAGGTCAACGGCGAAATGCCCACGCTGCAACAGGATCTGAAGAGCCTGGCCGATGTGGCGACCACCTACGCCGACGCCGCCCCGCAACTGGTGGACGCGCTGGACAACCTGCGCACCACCAACGCGACCATCGTGCAGAAGCGTTCGCAGATCGACACCCTGATGGCCACGCTCACCCCGAGCGCCGCCACCACCGCGGACTTCCTGCTGGCCAACCGCGACAACATCATCGACGTGGCCGCCGACTCGCGGCCCGCGCTCGAGGCGCTGGCCAAGTACTCGCCCGCCTACACCTGCGCGCTGGCCGGTTTCGCGGAGCTCAAGCCGCGCATCGACCAGATCTTCGGCAAGGGCACCGACCTGCCGGGCTCGCGGGTGAGCGTGTCGATCGTGAACAACCGCGGCCGCTACGTCCCCAACCAGGACGAACCGCGCTGGTTCGATCCGCGCGGCCCCATGTGCGTTCCGATGTACCCGCCGGGCACCGACCCGGGCCAGTACACCAACGGTTCCGCCAATGACGGCTCCTACCAGCCGCCCACCCGCAATCCGGGCGACCAGAACATCGGCAAGATGCCGGAACCGCAGTACAAGGTGTACGGCCCCTACACGCCGACCACCGCCTACTCGCCGCAGGAGTCGCAGGCCCTGGGCGCGATCTACGGTGCCGCGCACGGTGTTTCGCCGGATGAGGTGCCGAGCTGGGTGACCAAGATCGCCGCCCCGGCGTTCCGTGGCAGTGAGGTGAGCGTCAAGTGAAGGATCTGCTGCGCGGCCTCGGGCCGACGCTGACCAAACTGATCGCCTTCATTCTCGTCACGGTCTTCCTGACGGGCGTGCTGGCGCTGACCATCGCCAACTACGGTGGCGGCGGCACCAAGTTCCATGCCCGCTTCACCGATGTGACCTCCCTGAACAAGGGCGACGAGGTGCGCATCGCCGGTGTCCGCGTGGGCAAGGTGACCAATGTGTCCATCGTGGACAAGCGCCTGGCCAATGTGGAATTCGAACTGACCGACCGGGATTGGCTGCCCGCCTCCACCACCGCGACCATCAAGTACCGGAACCTGGTGGGCCAGCGCTACATCGCGCTGGAACAGGGCACCGGGCAGCAGGGCCGCAAGATGAACAAGGGCGCGACCATCCCGCTGGAGCGCACCAAGCCCGCGGTCAATCTGACCGAGCTGTTCAACGGTTTCCGGCCGCTGTTCCAGACCCTCACGCCCGAGGACGTGAACAAGCTGTCCTACGAGATCATCCAGGTCTTCCAGGGCGAATCCGGCACCATCGCGGATCTGGTCGCCAATACCGCCTCGCTCACCAACAAGGTGGCCGACAAGGACGCGGTGATCGGTGAGCTGATCAAGAACCTGAATGCCGTGCTGGACAGCATCAATTCGCGCGGCGATCAGCTGGACCAGCTGATCGTGAACACCGAGGCGCTGGTCACCGGGCTGAACGCCGAGCGCGGCACCATCGGCTCGGCCGTCACCTCGCTGGGCAATCTGGCCTCGGCCACCGCGGACCTGCTGGTCCCGGTGCGGCCGAACCTGCAGGGCGCCATCGCGGGCCTGAACCAGCTGACCGGCACGCTCAACGACCGCAAGGACGAGGTCGACGAGGGCCTGACCAACCTGCCCATCAAGATGGAGAAGCTCGGGCGCGCGGCGTCTTACGGCTCCTGGTTCCAGTTCTACCTGTGCGGCATCGACATCGTCGCCGGGCCGGGTCTGAAGGACGCGCCGCAGCTGAACTTCCCGCCCGCACTGCAGAACATGCCGACGGTGAATCAGCCGATCTACACGAATCCGGCCCCGCGCTGCCATGGGAAGGGAGGCCGCTGATGGACGACCGCGTCGTATTGGGCAAGCGCAGCCCGGTTTTCATGGGCGGGCTCGGCCTGCTCATGGTGCTGCTGGTGACCATGTCCGCCTTCAGCCTGGACAAGCTGCCGCTGCTGTCGGCCGGCACCAAGTACACCGCCGAATTCTCCGAGGCCGCGGGCCTGAAGAAGGGCAACGAGGTCCGGATCGCCGGCGTGAAGGTGGGCTCGGTGTCCGACGTCCGCCTGAAGGGCGACAAGGTGCTGGTGGACTTCCGCACCCAGGACGCCTGGATCGGCAACGAGACCACCGCCTCCATCCAGATCAAGACGCTGCTCGGGCAGAAGTATCTGGCGCTCGATCCCAAGGGCACCAAGATCCTCAACCCCTCGGACGTGATCCCGTTGTCGCGCACCGTGTCTCCCTATGACGTGGTGGACGCGTTCAGCGATGCCGCCAAGAACATCGAGGAGACCAACACCACCCAGCTCGCGCAGAGCTTCCAGGTGCTCTCGGACGCGTTCTCGGCGACCCCGCCGGAACTGCGCGGCTCCATCGACGGCGTCGCCCGGCTCTCGGAGACCCTGGCCAAGCGCGACGATCAGCTCAAGAAGCTGTTCGCCGCCACCAAGACCACCTCCAAGGTGCTCGCGGACCGCAATCAGGAATTCGAGCGGCTGATCGCCAACGGCGGCGAGCTGCTGGCCGAGCTGAACGTGCGCCAGCAGGCCATCCACCAGCTGCTCACCGGCGCGAAAACCATTGCGGCGGAACTGACCGCGCTGGTCAAGGACAACGAGGAGCAGATCGGCCCCGCGCTGACCAACCTCAACAAGACCATCGACCTGCTCAACGACCATCAGGCCGACATCTCCAAGACCCTCACCTTGGCCGCGCCCTTCTACGGGCTGTACTCCAATGTGCTGGGCACCGGCCGCTGGTTCGACGCGGTCATCACCAACCTGATTCCGCCCGCGCTGCCGGACATTCCGGGTAACCGCGATCCGATCCGAAAGTTGGGAGGTTAACCCGTGGCGAAGAATCCGCTGACCGCTCTGCGCGGCACCAGCACCAAGAGCAAGGTCATCGCCCTGGTGGCCGTCCTCGGGGTCGCGCTCGCGGCGGTCGCGTGGTGGGGCTTCCAGAAGCTCAACACCACGACCATCACCGCCGACTTCGACAAGTCCATCGGCATCTACGAGGGTTCGGACGTCCGCATCCTCGGTGTGCCGGTCGGCCATGTCACGAAGGTGACGCCGAAGGGCGAGATCGTCCAGGTCGTCATGGAAGTCGATCGCAAATACGACATTCCGGCCGACGCCAAGGCCGCCCAGATCACCCCGTCGGTGGTGTCGGACCGCTACATCCAGCTCGCGCCCGCCTACAAGGGCGGACCCAAGATGGGCCGCGACGCCAAGATTCCGAAGGACCGCACCGCGACCCCGGTCGAGGTGGACCGGCTCTACAAGTCGATCACCGAGCTCTCGGATGCCCTGGGCCCCAACGGCGCCAACAAGGACGGCGCGCTGAACCAGCTGGTGCGCACCTCCGCGGACAACCTCTCCGGCAACGGTGAGGCGCTGGGCAACAGCTTCACCCAGCTGTCCAAGGCCGCGCACGCGCTCTCGGATTCGCGCGGCGACATCTTCGACACGATCAAGAACCTGCAGACCTTCGTGCAGACCCTGGCCGACAACGACTCCCAGGTGCGGACCTTCAACACCCAGCTGGCCTCGCTGGCCGGGTTCCTGTCCGACGAGCGCCAGACCCTCGGCGACGCGCTGAGCCTGCTGTCGGTCGCGCTCGGCGACGTGGCCCGGTTCATCGACGACAACCGGGAACTGGTGCAGTCCAACGCCGACGCGCTGACCAAGCTCACCCAGACCCTCGCCGATCAGCGCGACGATCTGGCCAAGGCGCTGCCGCTCATCCCGACCGCGCTGAGCAACCTGATCAATGTCCACAACGCCGAGACCGGCACGCTGGACATGCGGCCCAACTTCACCGATCTGCAGGACCCCTTCGGCGTCATCTGCAAGATGCTGGACCTGGGCAAGCTGCGTCCCGGCGACCCCAAGTTCGACGCCATCTCCCGGCAGATGGGCCCGATCCTGAACAGCTGCAAGGCGATCACCGATCAGCTCACCGCGGGCGTGAAGACGCCGACGCTGGTGCTGCCCTTCGG
>NZ_BAFX01000137.1 GCF_000308815.1 Nocardia concava NBRC 100430 | reverse complement strand
CCGGCGCGGCATGCTCTACGACTTCAACCCGGTCGGCCTGGTCGGCTTGGCCTGTCCGCGGTGCTGTCGATCATGACCTTCTTCGGGATCTTCGGCGAGACCCTGAAGCCGTACTCGCCCATTGTGGCCGTGGTGGTTTCGTTCCTGGCGACCCCGCTGACCGCCATTCTCACCAAGGGCAAGTACTACCTGCGCCGCGACCACGACGGCATCGACCTGCCGCTGGACGACGAGCACGGCAACCCCTCGGGCGAGACCCTCACCTGCGTGGTCACCGGCATGGAATTCGAGCGCCCGGACATGATCGCCTCCGCGGTCCCGGGACCCGAAGGCGAGATCCAGTACATCAGCTCGCTGGCCCTCTCGACCGACAAGACCGGCATCCACGTGCTGCCGCGAAAGTAACCGCTACAGCAGCGGTTTCCGATCCGAGAGACCGTGCATGAAGACGTAGCAACCCGGGATATGGGGTGCGCCCTCGGCCGCGAACTTCGCTTGATACTCCGAGGGCGACATCCCGACCAGTTCGGTGAATTTCCGACTGAAGGAACCGAGGCTCGAATAGCCGACCAGCATGCAGGCCTCGGTCACCGTCACGTTGGTGGCCCGCAAGAGATCCTGCGCCCGCTCGATCCGCCGCTCGGCGAGATACAGAGCGGGCGTCTTGCCGTAGGTCGCGGCGAAACACCGCAGGAAGTGATACTTCGACACCCCCGCGGCCGCCGCCAGACTGTCCAGATCCAGCGGCTCCGCGTAGTTCCGGTCGGCCAGATCCCGCGCTCGCCGCAGATGCGGCAGCAGCTCCTCGGGAACCGGCCGGCCGGTCATGAGAACGGCTGGATCTTGTCGAAACGCAGGGAAGCCCGCCCCGCGCCCCGCCACAGCCGGGCGGTCATATCCAGGTCCTCGTCGGTGACCAGATTGCCCATCACCCGGACCGCGGTGCGCTGCAACAGCTTCGACCGCATCATCGGCGGGCCGCCCAGCGGCACCGTGCGCGGATGGGTGGCCAGCCCGGCCAGCCGCCGCGCCACCGAATAGGTGCGGCCGTAGCGCTCCCGCAGCAGCTGCGGCCAGATGTGGCTCAGGTCCGGCTCGTCCAGGATTCCGGCGAGCATGTGCCCGCCCTCCAGTCCGTAGTCGATGCCCTCGCCATTGAGCGGATTCACACAGCCCGCGGCATCTCCGGCCAGCGCCCAGTTGCGCCCGGCCAGATTCGATACCGCGCCACCCATGGGCAGCAGCGCCGACGCCACCGCCCGCGCCTCACCCTCGAAACCCCACTCCGCGCGGCGCTGCGAGACATAGTGCTGCAGCAGCGGTTTCAGCGCGATGTGCGAGGGCCGCTTCTCGGTGGCCAGCGAACCGACACCGATATTGACCTCGCCATTGCCCAGCGGGAACACCCAGCCGTAGCCCGGAATCAATTCCCCGTTGGCATCCCGCAATTCGAGATGCGAGGTGATCCACTCGTCGTCGCTGCGCTCGGACTTGATGTAGGCGCGCGCCGCGGTCCCGTACGCGTACTGCCGATGCCAGGTGCGGCCCAGCATCTTTCCCACGGGGGAGCGCACGCCGTCGGCCACGATCAGCGTCTTGCACGACACCGCCCGCAGGCCGCCGTCGGTCTTGACGGTCACCCCGGTGACGCGGTCGCCCTCGCGGGCCACCTCCACCACCTTGGCCCCGTCGACCATCCGCGCCCCCGACTTCACCGCGGTCTCGCGCAGCTTGTCGTCGAGTTCGGTTCGCGGAACGGCACTTCCGTAGGCCGGGAACGACCCGTCGGGCCAGGGCAGCAGCGCCTCGCGGCCGAACCCGGCCATCCGCAGGCCGCGATTGACCGTGTGCGTCCGCACCCAGTCGCCCAGCCCGAGATGTTCGAGTTCCGCGGTGGCGCGCGGGGTCAGGCCGTCGCCGCAGGTCTTGTCGCGCGGGAACACCGCGGAGTCCGTCAGCAGCACATCGCGTCCCGCGCGCGCCGCCCACGCGGCCGCGGCCGACCCGGCGGGTCCGGCCCCGACTACCAGCACATCAGCGTGCGCGGGCAGAAGATCCGATGATTTCCCCTGCTCGGGCGCGACTTCCGGTGAACCCATGCGCTCAATACTTGCAGCACATCACCGACAGTGCATATTTGCCCCGGCTTCCGCACCGGCCCGTTTCAATTCACATAGCGAGTGTTTCGTGCGTCGCACTACGGTGGTGTCCATAGGGGGTGATCGGTCCACACGCTAGGTTCTTTGGCGTGGGGTCGGACGCGGCACTGGGAGAAGAAATGAGCGCATCAGCTGTGAGCGATGAGAGCACCGTGGTCGCGGGGGTGGATCTGGGTGATCCCGAGCTCGCTGCCACTGTGCGCAAGGGCCTGATCGAGGTCGAGGATCTGCTCATCACCGAGCTGTCCGACGGCGAGGAGTTCCTGCAGGAAGCGGCGCTGCACCTGGCCAAGGCCGGCGGCAAGCGATTCCGCCCGCTGTTCACCATCCTCACCGGCCAGCTCGGCCCCGACCCGACCAGTCCCGACCTGGTCACCGCGGGCACGGTCGTGGAACTCGTGCACCTGGCGACCCTCTACCACGACGACGTCATGGACGAGGCCTCCATGCGGCGCGGCGCACCCAGCGTGAACTCGCGCTGGGGCAACAGCGTCGCCATCCTCGCCGGCGACTACCTGTTCGCGCACGCCTCCCGCCTGGTCTCCACCCTCGGCCCCGACGCGGTCCGCATCATCGCCGAGACCTTCGCCGAGCTGGTCACCGGCCAGATGCGCGAGACCATCGGCGCCCGCCAGTCCCAGGATCCCGTCGAGCACTACCTGCGCGTGGTGTGGGAGAAGACCGGTTCGCTGATCGCCGCCGCGGGCCGCTTCGGCGGCACCTTCTCCGGCGCGGGCACCGACCATGTCGAGCGGCTGGCCCGCCTCGGCGACGCCGTGGGCACCGCCTTCCAGATCGCCGACGACATCATCGACATCTCCTCGGTGTCCGAGCAGTCCGGCAAGACCCCCGGCACCGACCTGCGCGAGGGCGTCCACACCCTGCCCGTCCTCTACGCCCTGCGCGACGAGGGCGCCGAGGGCGACCGCCTGCGCAAACTGCTGGCCCAGCCGCTGCAGTCCGACGCCGAGGTCGAAGAGGCCCTCTACCTGCTCTCCCGCTCCCGCGGCCTGGTCCTGGCCAAGGAAAAGCTGCACGGCTACGCCGACATCGCCCACGCCGAACTCTCCGCCCTCCCCGGCGGCCCCGCCAACGAGGCCCTCGAACACCTGGTCCGCTACACCATCGAACGCGTCGGCTGACGGTCGCGAACCCGTCGGCCGACGGTCACGGAGGAACTCCTCCGTGACCTCTATCGTTGACCTGGTGTAACTCAGCGGTGAGGGGGCGTCAGAAGGAGGCCGTATGCATGGGCACGGGTATGCGAACGGGTTGAAGACGTTCGGGCTTTTGGTGGGCATGTCGGCGCTGATCGTGTTCGCGGGCGCCATGTTCCGGAGTCCGATGATTCTGGGCTTCTCGATCCTGCTGGCCGTGGGCATGAATGCCTACGCGTACTTCAACAGCGACAAGCTGGCGTTGAAGGCCATGCACGCGCAGCCGGTGACCGAGCTGGAAGCCCCGGCCATGTACCGGATCGTGCGCGAGTTGGCCACGGCCGCACGGCAACCCATGCCGCGGCTCTACATCAGCCCCACCAACGCGCCCAATGCCTTTGCCACCGGCCGCAATCCGCGCAATGCCGCGGTCTGCTGCACCACCGGCATCCTGCAGATCCTCGACGAACGGGAACTGCGCGCCGTGCTGGGCCACGAACTCTCGCACGTCTACAACCGCGACATCCTGATCTCGTCGGTCGCGGGCGCGCTCGCCGCGGTCATCTCGGGCCTGGCGAACCTGGCCTTCTTCGCCGGCATCTTCGGCGGCAACCGCGACGGCGAAGGCCCGAATGTCATTGGCATCCTGCTGGTTTCGCTGCTCGGCCCGATCGCGGCCTCACTCATCAAACTGGCCGTCTCCCGCTCCCGCGAATACCAGGCCGACCAGGACGGCGCGGAACTCACCGGCGACCCCCTCGCCCTAGCCTCGGCCCTGCGCAAACTCGAACGTGGCACCCAGGCCGCCCCGCTGCCCCCTGAGCCGCAACTGACGGCTCAATCGCACCTGATGATCGCCAACCCCTTCCGCAACGGCGACCGCATGGCGCGCTGGTTCTCCACCCACCCGCCCATGGAAGACCGCATCGCCCGGCTGGAAGAGATGGCAGGCGGCCCCCGCCGCTTTTGAGATGGGGGTCCGGGGCTGGG
>NZ_BAFX01000138.1 GCF_000308815.1 Nocardia concava NBRC 100430 | reverse complement strand
CAGCAGCTGCTCTCCGGACAGTCGGTTGCCGGTGATCTGCTCCGCGATGCCCAGAGCCGCGATGACGCACGGGCGGAGCGGAATTCGCGCGCCGACGGCAAGCGTCGCGGCGGTGGTTCCCGCGGCCGCACCGCGGTCGCGCCCGAGCCCGAACCCGACGATCACCTCACCGATTTCTACGAGCCGCTCGACGACGAATACGACGATTACGACGACGAGCCCGAAACCTCCATGGGCGGACGGCTTTCCGCGATCACGCAGAAGGCCGGTGCGCTGGGCCGCAAGGCCAAGGGCGGCACCGCGGTGCGGCCCGCCCGTTCGCGGTCCAAGGGCCGCTCGGAGGAGGACGAGAATCGCCGCCAGTGGCTGGTGATCGCGGGGCAGAGCGTGGGCGCGGCGGTCGCGGGCATGTTGCTGTTCAAGGGTTTCGAGCGCATGTGGGAAATGCAGCCGTGGGTGGCGCTGACCTTGGCGATGATCGTGATCCTGGGTCTGGTCGCCCTGGTGCGCGTGCTGCGCCGCACCGATGACATTTTCTCCACTGTGATTGCCGTCGTCGTAGGCGTCTTCGTGACGCTCGGACCGCTAGCCTTTCTACTCAGTACGAACTGAGCAGGGAGCGGGCAGTGGGGAATATGTCGCAGGGGGAACGGAACGAGAGCGGGGCGGGGCGCAGAGAGGTCCGGGTCGGCCTCTCGACCGCCTCGGTCTATCCGGAGAACACCGAGGCCGCGTTCCGGTACGCGGCCGAACTCGGTTACGACGGTGTGGAACTCATGGTGTGGGCCGAACCGGCCAGTCAGTCCATCGCCACCGTGCAGCATTTCTCGCACAAGTACGGCATGCCGGTGCTGGCCGTGCACGCGCCGTGTCTGCTGATCTCGCAACGGGTCTGGGGGTCGGACCCGATCGCGAAGCTCACCCGCAGCGTGCACACCGCCGAGGCGCTGGGCGCGGCCACCGTGGTGGTGCACCCGCCCTTCCGCTGGCAGCGCCGCTACGCCGAGGGCTTCGCCAAACAGGTTGCCGAACTGGAGAATTCGAGTCCGGTCGCGGTGGCCGTGGAGAACATGTTCCCGATGCGCGCCGACACGCTGTTCCGCGGCAGCTCGATCCAGCGCCTGGAACGCCGCGGCGGCCCGGGCCCCTCCATCACTACCTTCAGCCCCTCCTACGACCCCACCGATGTCGGCTTCCGGCACTACACCCTCGACACCTCGCACACCGCCACCGCGGGCATGGATCCGCTGATCCTGGCGGGCCGCATGGGTTCCGGCCTCACCCACCTGCACCTGGCCGACGGCCGTGGCGCCGCCACCGACGAGCACCTCATCCCCGGCGAGGGCACCCAGCCGGTGGCCGAGCTCTGTGAAATGTTGGTCCGCAACGGTTTCGAGGGCCAGGCCGTCATCGAGATCAACACCCAGACCGCCCGCACCACCTCCGCCCGCGCCGCCATGCTCAACCGCGCCCTGACCTTCGCCCGCGAGCACCTGAACAATTTCACCCCCGCGCCGACCCCGGAACCGACCGCCGCCCACCGCGGCTGATTTTTCTTTTCCGATGGTTCGGGTGATTCATCCCACCACCCCGGTGGAATGATCGCGGCCTCCGTTTACGCTGTACAAACCACAGTGGAAGGACAGCAGCGGATGACAACGGAGTTGACCGTCGATTTGGATTCGGCGAGCGAGCTGGCGAACGCGCCGTTCAGTCGCGTCTGCCGCATGACCGAACTCGATTCGGACACTCCCGATGTCGGCCGTTTCGCGGGCGAGATCGACCCGACCTGGACCATCGGCCCCAAGGTGCACGGCGGCACCATCGTCGCCGGCAGCGCGGCCGCCGCCACCGAATGGCTGCGCCGCACCGCCCCCGAGCAGGCCGCCATGTTCCCCGTCTCGGCGAGCACCGACTTCCTCGGCGCCCCCGATCCCGGCGCGGTCGAGTACGAGGTCCGCACCCGCAAGCTGGGCCGCCAGATCGCCCTCCTCGACGCGAGCCTGATCCAGAACGGCCGCACCCTGGTGCACACCGCCTTCACGTTCAGCCACCTTGACGACAATGCGCCGCAGTACGCGGCCGACCACGCCGGCGATATGCCCGCCGAACCCTCCGCCGGCGCCCTCGCCTACGACGAGCGCAACCCCATGGGCAAACTCGTCCATGTCGCCCGGGGCTCCTCGGTCGCCATCGACACCGAATGGGCGAGCTTTCTCGCGGGCGAGAAATCCGAACCGCGCCTGCGCCTCTGGATCCGCCCCCTCGACGGCGACGAGCAGGACCCCGACGTCTCCGCCTTCTTCGCCATGATGGCCGCCGACATGAGCCCGCCGGTCCCCATGAACCTCGGCCACTTCGGCTGGGCCCCCACCGTCCAGATGACCACCTACCTGCGCCGCCGCCCGGCCCCCGGCTGGCTGCGCGTCATCGCCCATTCCCGCGAGGTAGGCCACCGCATGTTCGACGAGGACCAACTCGTCATCGACTCCACCGGCGCCATCGTCGCCCAGAGCCGCCAGCTGGCATTGATCCCCCAGCCGAGGTAATCACCTGCACCGCTAGCCTTTAATGCCATGACGAGGATTGCGGTAATCGGCGGAGGCCGGATCGGGGAGGCGTTGATCGCCGGGCTGTTGGAGGCCGGGCGGGCAAGCAAGGATCTGGTCGTGGTGGAGCCGGTTGCCACGCGTGCGGAGTTGCTGGCGGAGCGGTTCGGGATTCGCGCTACCGACGACATCGCCGATGCCGCCAAGTCCGCGGACCTCATCGTGATCGCGGTCAAGCCGAACGACGTCGACGGCGTGGTCGCCGAACTGGGCAAGGCCGAACTCGGTGACGACCACGATCAGGTGCTGGTGTCGCTGGCGGCCGGGGTGCCGACCTCCCGCATGGAGTCCCGGCTGCCCGCCGGTTTCCCGGTGGTCCGGGTCATGCCCAACACCCCGATGCTGGTGGGCCAGGGCATGAGTGCGATCGCCCCCGGCCGCTACGCCCGCAAGGAGCAGCTGACGTTGGTCACCGAGATGCTGGAGTCGGTGGGCAAGGTCGTCACCGTCACCGAGTCCCAGCTGGACGCGGTGACCGCGGTGTCGGGCTCGGGCCCGGCGTACTTCTTCCTGATCGTCGAGGCCATGATCGACGCCTCGGTGGGCCTGGGCCTGACCCGCGATGTGGCCACCCAGCTGGTGGTGCAGACCATGCTCGGTTCGGCCGCCCTGCTCGACGAGTCGGGCCAGTCTGCTCCGGAATTGCGTGCCGCCGTCACCTCGCCCGCGGGCACCACCGCGGCGGGTCTGCGGGAGTTGGAGCGGGGCGCGGTGCGTTCGGCTTTCCACGATGCGCTGCACGCCGCAAAACGCCGTTCCGTCGAACTCGGCGCCGTCTCGGACTAACGTTGAAGGTGCGGCGAGTGCGCTCGCCGCATTCCAATACTGCTCGGTTGCTAGTTTGCTGCCGAAGGCCGACTCGCCACAGCAAAGGCTGATTTCTCACACCCGTCGCAGCAATCCCACTGGTCCCGCTAAGCTTCAAGGAGCACGTGCGTGTCTGTTCCGCCGGTGGGGAAGCCGGCGGCGCGGACGTGCCGGAGGTCAGTGGCGCAATGATGTCTGGAAACAGCCAAGCGAGGTCCGGAAACAGCCCAATCAACGCCAGCTCGGTCATCGGCGGAGGTACACAGTTCCTCACCGTCGCCGAGGTCGCGAATCTGATGCGGGTATCCAAAATGACGGTGTACCGGCTGGTGCATTCGGGAGAGCTGCCCGCGGTGCGGGTGGGGCGTTCCTTCCGGGTGCACGCCAAGGCGGTGCACGACTATCTGGAGACGTCCTACTTCGATGCGGGGTAGGTAGCGGCTCCGGGTAGGCGATCAGCCCCACCCGTTTCGTTCGCCCGAGAGTGGCCCGGTAGCATGGACCGGCATCCTGTACGTGCCGGTGGTGCCGCCGGGTCCATATCGGCCCGTATCGGGTAGGGACTGTGCAGGGTCAGACAGTGTGCACCCCGCGGCAGCGGGGATGACCCGAGAGAACGCGAGGAACAACCCTATGGGTTCTGTGATCAAGAAGCGCCGCAAGCGCATGTCGAAGAAGAAGCACCGCAAGCTGCTTCGCCGCACGCGTGTTCAGCGTCGCAAACTCGGCAAGTAAGCCCTTGCGTAGCTGGAAGCCCGTCACCGTCGGTGGCGGGCTTTCGTCATTTATCAGGTGATTGAAGTCATCGTTAGATCCTGGTTAATACCCTTCGGATGCCCCCTACCGGCCGGTTACTCTGGGAGCGCGGGAATAACGGATACAGCAAAACATGGGGGCTGCGAGTGGGATCCGGTGCGGCAGGGACCCGGGACGGGCAGGCGCCCAAGGTGGTGATGGTGACCGGTGCGAGCCGGTTCTTCGGAGGCAATGTGGTGGCCCGCCTGGCGGCCGACCCTGCCGTCGAGCGCATCATCGCCGTGGACGCCAAGCAGCCCAGCCGGGAGTTGCTGCGCCGCATGGGCCGCGCCGAATTCGTGCGCGCCGATATTCGAAATCCGTTGATCCGCAAGGTGATCGACGGTAATCAGGTGGACACGGTGGTGCATCCCGCCGCGCTGTCGCGGCCGCCGTCCGGCGGCGGTCGCGCCGCCATGAAGGATATGAACGTACTGGGCGCCATGCAGCTGTTCGCGGTGTGCCGCAAGGCTTCCAGTGTGCGGCGGGTGGTGGTGCGCTCCTCCTCCGCCGTCTACGGGTGCAGCGCCAAGGATCCGGTGAAATTCACCGAGGAAATGAGCGCGCGCACGCCGCCGCGCGGCTGGTTCGCGCGCGATATGGTCGAGGTGGAGGGTTTCGTCCGCGGTCTGGCGCGGCGTCGTCCGGATATCTCGGCGGCCATTCTGCGATTTCCGCCGATCGTGGGTCCGCAGTTGGCCAAACGCGGTGTGCAGTATTTCCGTTCGCCGATCACGCCCACGATCCTGGGGCGCGATCCGCGCATGCAGCTGCTGCACGAGGAGGACGGCATCGCCGCCCTGGTACACGGGGCAATGACCGCCCCGGGTGGCACCTTCAATGTGGCCGGGGACGGCGCCATGGCGCTGTCGCAGGCCATCCGCCGGGCCGGGCGGATCGAGCTACCGGTCCCGTACGCGGTATTCCGCACCGCCGGAAGGACTCTCATGGGTCCGGTGATGCGCGAGTTCACCGCCGAGCAGATCGACTACTTCCATTTCGGCTGCGGTCTGGACACCACCCGGATGCGCACCGAACTCGGATTCCAACCGCGCTGGACCACGGTGCAGGCATTCGACGACTTCATAGGGGGCGCAGCGTTGCGGCCCGTGATCGATCCCGCGTGGATCGACGCCGCAGAGAACAAACTTCTCGGCCTGCTCGGGGCCGGGACGGGAGCACACCAATGAGTGACGTAGCGAAGGTGATTCGACTTCACGACGTGGATTTCGAGGCGCGGCACCACCGCCCGTCGCCTCGGGTGTGGCCGCAGGGGGAACCGGCCGCGCTCACCCCGGTGACCTCGCTGACCGATCGGCTCGCCGAAGTCGAAGCGCGTCAGCCCAAGTCGCTGGGTGAGCTGATTCGGGGGTCCGTGGCGGAGGGGGTCCGCTACACCGCCGATTTCGCGCGCCGTCGGCTCACCGGCGACTACCAGGTCGACGAGTTCGGTCTGGACGAGCACCTGCTCGAGTCGGTCATCCTCCCGATGCTGCGGCCGCTCTCGGATCTGTGGTTCCGGGTCGAGGTGTCGGGCATCGAGAACATTCCCGAGGTGGGCGGCGCGCTGATCGTGGCCAACCACGCCGGCACGGTGCCGCTGGACGGGCTGATGCTGCAGCTGGCCGTGCACGACCGCCATCCCAAGCAGCGCGCGCTGCGCATCCTGGCGGCCGACCTGATCTTCGAGACGCCGATCATCGGCGGCCTGGCCCGCAAGGCCGGGCACACCCTGGCCTGCCCGGCCGACGCCGAAAGGCTGTTGCGCGCGGGCGAAGTCGCGGGCGTGTTCCCCGAGGGCTACAAGGGCATCGGCAAGCCGTATTCGGACCGGTACAAGCTGCAGCGTTTCGGCCGTGGCGGTTTCGTCTCGGCGGCGGTGCGCACGGGTGTGCCGATCATTCCGTGCTCGATCGTGGGTTCGGAGGAGATCTATCCCAAGCTCGCCGATCTCAAGCCGTTGGCGCGCCTGCTCGGTATCCCGTATTTCCCGGTGACGCCGCTGTTCCCGCATCTGGGGCCGCTGGGCGCGATTCCGTTCCCGTCCAAGTGGTATGTCGAATTCGGCGAGCCGATTTCGACGGCCGGATACGAACCCGCGGATGCGGATGATCCGATGACGATGTTCGAAATCACCGATCAGGTCCGGGAAACCATTCAGGGCACCCTGTACAAGAATCTGATCAAGCGCCGTAATCCGTTCACGGGCTAGATTTTTCGCACAAACATACGAACGGCCCGGTCCAATTGGACCGGGCCGGTTCATTTTTCAAGCTTGGCCTAACTCGCCTTGGCTTCCCGTTTGCGGGATAGCACCGCCGCTGCCGCGCCGCCCGCCGCGCCGAGCGCGATGGCCGTGGGCACACCGACTTTCGCGGCCTTGCGGCCGGTGCGGAAGTCGCGGATCTCCCAGCCTCGGTTCTTGGCGACCTCGCGCAGATCCGCGTCCGGATTGATGGCCACCGCGGTGCCGACCAGCGAGAGCATGGGCACGTCATTGTGGCTGTCGGAATAGGCGGTGCAGCGCTTGAGGTTCAGGCCCTCGCGGATGGCCAGGGTGCGCACCGCGTGCGCCTTGCCCAGTCCGTGCAGGATGTCGCCGACGAGGCGGCCGGTGAAGATGCCGTCCTCGCTCTCGGCGACCGTGCCCAGCGCGCCGGTCAGGCCCAGCCGCTTGGCGATCACCTGCGCCAGCTCCACCGGCGTCGCGGTCACCAGCCACACCTGCTGGCCCGCGTCCAGGTGCATCTGCGCCAGCGCCCGCGTCCCCGGCCAGATCTTGTCGGCGATGATCTCGTCGTAGATCTCCTCGCCGAGGGCGGCGAGTTCGGCGGTGGGGCGGCCCGCGATGAAGGAGAGCGCTTTCTCCTTGCCGGAGGCCATATCCGAGTGGCTCTCCTTGCCGGTCACCCGGAATTTGACCTGCTTCCAGGCCATATCGACCAGGTCGGAGGTCTTGAAGTATTTGCGCGCGGCCAGCCCGCGGGCGAAGTGCACGATGGACGCGCCCTGCACCATGGTGTTGTCGACATCGAAGAAGGCCGCGGCGGTCAGGTCGCGGGGGACCGAGGGGGTCGGCGTCTCGTCGTCCTCGTCGCCCTGCGCCTGCAGCGCGAGCTCGGCATCGTGCAGGGCGATGGCGGCATCGGCGCTGGCCTCACCGGCCAGGTTGGCGCGGACCTCTTCCTCGCTGGGACCGAAGGGGCTGCGCGTGATGCGGGTGAACTGATCCTGCAGATCCTGCAGGCCCTGACCCCAGCGCGCCGGGAATTCACCGAAGCGTCCCGCGATGAAGCTCGTCCCCTGCTCTTTCGAACGTTCCGGCACCAGTACCTCCGCCTGTTAGCGCGACAAGTCAACAGTAACGCCCGCCGGTGGCCACAACGTAGACGGCGATCGACATAACGGGAAGTTGTTAGATGGTGGCTATGAGCGATTCGCCACATGCTGTGACTCTGTTGACCCGCAACGGCTGCGGGCTGTGCCATACGGCACTCGAACAATTGCGGCCGATCTGCGCCGAGTTCGGCATCGAGGTCGCGACCGTGGACGTGGACGAGGCGGCCGCCACCGATCCGGGCCTGCGCGCCGAATACGGGGACCGGCTGCCGGTGGTGCTGCTGGACGGCCGCGAGCACAGCTATTTCGACGTCGACGAACCCCGCCTGCGCGCCGACCTCGCGAAATAGGGCGCGATAGGGGCAATTCGAGGGTCGCGAAGCGGGTCGCGAACCCGGATCCCCTCGAACCCGTCCTGTCCGGTGTGTCCCGTGGCGGGTTCGCGCTGATGAGGGTTGAATGAACGCGGGGCCGGAGCCCGCCGCAAAGTGACTGAATTCACCGACTTTGTGCAGGGCTTCACAAGCGGTTACGGTGGTGGCACGCAACCCGCGTTCAGCGGAAGCGACCCCCTGAACCTGACTCGACCTCGCCTGCAAGGACCGCGACGGTCTCCCGGCGTCGGGTCGACAAAAGAACCCGGACACTCACCCCCGGCCGGACGAGGAGCGCAAGCGACGTGACAGAGCAGCACGAGACGCCGCCGAGTGGCGTCTCCAAGGCTCTGCAGAAGGACATCCCGCAGGCCACGGTGGCCCGGCTGGCCACCTATCTCCGAGTGCTCGCCGTACTCGCCGACGACGGTGTAGCCATCGTATCGAGTGAGGAACTGGCTGTCGCGGCGGGTGTCGGTTCGGCGAAGTTGCGCAAGGATCTTTCGTTCCTCGGGCCCAATGGTGTTCGCGGTGTCGGTTATGACGTGATCAAGCTGCGCGACCGCATCGAGGATGTGCTCGGGCTGTCCGAGGGGCACCGGGTGGTGCTGGTCGGCGCGGGTCATCTGGGCCGGGCGCTGGTCGGCTACGGCGGTTTCCGCCGCCGCGGTTTCGCCATGGTCGGGCTGTTCGACAACGATCCGGCGGTGATCGGGACCGTGGTGTGCGGACTGGTCGTTCGCGATGTGGCCGAATTGACCGATGCGGTGGCCACTCTGGAGCCCACCATCGCCGTCATCACCGTGCCCGACATGGCCGCGCAGGGCGTGTGCGATCTGCTGGTGGACGCGGGCATGCAGTGCATTCTGAGCTTCTCGGCCCTGGCGCTGGACGCGCCGGCCACGGTGGAGGTACGGCGGGTGGATCTCGCGGTGGAGATGCAGTTGCTGTCGTTCGAGCGGGCCCGCAACGCGGAATCGGCCGCTGAGGAAGCGATGAGCGTGGCGGCCGGGAGCCTGATGCCCCGGGTGCCGCTGACAACCAGCAAGGGAGCGGTGGTCCAGCCATGAGTGTGCTTCTCGTCGGGATCTCGCATCGCAGCGCACCGGTTTCGGTGCTCGAGAAGATCGCCATCACCGAGACCGACCGGCCCAAGCTGACCGACAAGATGCTGGCCTCCAGCCACGTCTCCGAGGCGATGATCGTCTCCACCTGCAACCGCATCGAGGTCTACGCGGTCGTCGACGCCTTCCACCCGGCGCTGGGCGAGATCGGTGAATTGCTCACCCGGCATTCGGGTCTGCCGCTGCCGGAGCTCACCAAGCACGCGTACGTGCGCTACGCGGAGGCCGCGGCCGAGCACCTGTTCGCGGTGGCCTCGGGCCTGGATTCGATGGTGGTCGGCGAGCAGCAGATCCTGAGCCAGATCCGCGCCGCTTACGCCGCCTCCGACGCGCAGCAGGCCTCCGGCCGCACCCTGCACGAGCTGGCCCAGCACGCGCTGCGGGTCGGCAAGCGGGTGCACTCCGAGACCGGGATCGACCGCGCGGGCGCGTCCGTCGTATCGGTGGCGCTGGATCGCGCTGCCGCCGTGCAGGGTCCGCTGGCCGGGCGCACCGCGCTGGTGCTGGGCGCGGGCGCCATGGGCGGGCTCGCGGTGGCGCAGCTGGCGCGCGGCGGGGCCGCGAAGGTCATCGTGGTGAACCGGACGCTGGAAAAGGCGCAGCGCCTGGCCAATACGGCCACCACCATGCACGGCGTCGAGGCCGAGGCCATCGAGATGGACCGGCTCACCGAGGCCATGGCCGCCGCGGATGTGGTGGTCACCTGTACCGGCGCGGTCGGCACCGTGGTGACGCTCGCCGATGTGCATCGCGCACTCTCGGCCAAGGGCGCGCTGTCCGGCCGCGAACTGGTCATCTGCGATCTGGGCCTGCCCCGCGATGTGGACCACGCGGTGGCCGGGCTGCCGGGTGTGACCGTCATCGACATGGAGACGCTGCAGCGCGATCCGCTGGCCGGCGCGGCCGCCGACGACACCGCCGCCGCCCGCGGCATCGTGGCCGACGAGCTCACCAAATACCTTGCCGGACAGCGCATGGCCGAGGTCACCCCGACCGTGGCCGCGCTGCGCCAGATGGCCGCCGATGTGGTGGAGGCCGAGCTGCTACGCCTGGACTCCCGACTACCGGGACTGGAATCGGGCGAACGCGAGGAAGTCGCCCGTACCGTGCGACGGGTGGTCGACAAACTGCTGCACGCGCCGACCGTGCGGGTCAAACAGCTGGCCTCCACACCCGGCGGCGACAGCTACGCCGAGGCGCTACGCGAGCTGTTCGAGCTCAAACCCGGTGCGGCACAAGCGGTTGCCGCGCCGATGGAGATCTCCGCCCTGCAGGGCGAACTGGCCGACGATTTCACCGCCGCCCACCCGGGGGACGAACAGGGGCACACCGCATGACCGGAGCTATGGTGCACGAGAACGACACAACAGTCCGCGGGACAGCCGAGGCGCCCTGGCGCATCGGAACCCGCGGCAGTCTGCTGGCGCTCACCCAGGCCGGGCACGTGCGCGACGCCCTGATCGCCAACGGTCAGCAGGCCGAGCTGGTCATCGTGAAGACCGCCGGTGACCAGAACGCCACCGATCCCGTGCAGAAGATCGGTGTCGGCGTCTTCACCGCCGCGCTGCGCGAGGAATTGGCCGCGGGCACCGTCGATATCGCGGTGCACTCGTACAAGGATCTGCCGACCGCGCAGGACCCGCTGTTCGATATCGCGGCCATTCCGCCCCGCCAGGATCCGCGCGACGCGCTGGTCGCGCGCGACGGCCTGGTGCTGGGCGAGCTGCCCGCGGGCGCGAGGGTCGGCACCTCGGCGCCGCGCCGCTCGGCGCAGCTGAAGGCGCTGGGTCTCGGCATCGAGATCGTGCCGCTGCGCGGCAATCTCGACACTCGGATTTCCAAGGTTGTCAACGGTGATCTGGATGCCGTCGTGGTGGCGCGGGCCGGGCTGGCCCGCATCGACCGCCTCGACGCCGTCACCGAATCGCTCGAACCGGTGCAGATGCTGCCCGCACCGGCCCAGGGCGCGCTGGCGGTCGAATGCCGCAGCGAGGACACCGATCTCGTGACCATCCTGTCCGCCCTCGACGATGCCGGCACCCGTGCCGCCATCACCGCGGAGCGGGCGTTGCTGGCCGAACTGGAGGCCGGCTGTACCGCACCGATCGGTGCGCTGGCCGAGGTCGTCGAATCACTCGACGACGACGGCCGGGTGGTGGAGGAGTTGTCGCTGCGCGCCTGCGCGGCGGCGATCGACGGCTCGGACGTGATCCGGGCTTCAGTGGTCGGCCCGGTGGCGGATGCCGCGGAACTGGGTCGCGCACTGGCGCGCGAGCTCTTGGAGCTGGGGGCGCGCGAACTGCTCAGCGTCACAGAGGAATCCGCTGAGCTCACCGACGACAGCAATCCCAGCCCAATGGAGAACCAACGATGAGCCGAGTGACGAAGAAGAATCCCGGTCGGATCCTTTTCGTGGGGTCAGGGCCCGGCGATCCCGCGCTGCTCACCGTGCGTGCCCGCGAGGTGCTCGGCCGGGCGACGCTGGCGTTCACCGATCCCGATGTCGACAAGGGCGTGCTCGCCCTGATCGGCACCGAGGTCGAGGAGAACCCGGACGGGACCCTGCCCGTGGACGTGCGCCCCGCCCTGGGTGACGCCGCCGAGGTGGCCAAGACCCTGATCGCGGAGGCCCGCAACGGGTTCGACGTGGTGCGCCTGGTGTCCGGCGATCCGATGACCACCGATTCGGTCATCCAGGAGATCAACGCCGTCACCCGCTCGCATCTGAACTTCGAGGTGCTGCCGGGCCTTTCGGCCGGCGCCACCGTGCCCGCCTACGCGGGCATCGAACTGGGCTCCAGCCACACCGAGGTGGATGTGCGCGGCGAGGTGGACTGGGCGGCCGTGGCGGCCGCGCCGGGTCCGCTGGTGCTGCACGCCACCTCCGGGCATCTGGCCGAGACCGCTTCGGCGCTGGTGGAACACGGCATGGCGCCGCAGACCCCGGTCGCGGTGACCGTGCGCGGCACCACCCGGCAGCAGCGCACCATCGACGCCACGCTGGCGACGCTGAACAATGCCGCCTCCGAACTGGTCGGGCCGCTGGTGGTCACGGTCGGCAAGGAAGTGGAGAAGCGCAGCAAGACCTCCTGGTGGGAGTCGCGGGCGCTGTACGGCTGGACCGTCCTGGTGCCGCGCACCAAGGAGCAGGCCGGCGAGATGAGCGAAAAGCTCGTCAACCACGGCGCGATTCCGATGGAGGTGCCGACCATCGCGGTCGAGCCGCCGCGGAGTCCCGCGCAGATGGAGCGCGCGGTCAAGGGCCTGGTCGACGGCCGCTACCAGTGGGTGGTGTTCACCTCCACCAACGCGGTGCGCGCGGTGTGGGAGAAGTTCGGCGAATTCGGTTTGGACGCCCGCGCTTTCAGCGGCGTCAAGATCGCCTGCGTCGGCGAGGCCACCGCGGAGAAGGTGCGCTCCTTCGGCATCAATCCGGAGCTGGTGCCGTCGGGTGAGCAGTCCTCCGAGGGCCTGCTGGCCGACTTCCCGCCCTACGACGACGTTTTCGACCCGGTCAACCGGGTGCTGCTGCCGCGCGCGGACATCGCCACCGAGACCCTCGCCGAGGGCCTGCGCGACCGCGGCTGGGAGATCGACGACGTCACCGCCTACCGCACCGTGCGCGCCTCCCCGCCGCCCGCGGAGACCCGCGAGATGATCAAGACCGGCGGATTCGACGCGGTCCTGTTCACCTCGTCCTCCACGGTCCGCAACCTGGTCGGCATCGCGGGCAAGCCGCACGCGCGCACCATCGTGGCGTGCATCGGCCCGAAGACCGCCGAGACGGCCATCGAATTCGGCCTGCGCGTCGACGTGCAGCCCGAGATCGCCCAGGTGGGTCCGCTCGTCGAGGCGCTCGCCGAGCACGCCGCCCACCTGCGCGCCGAGGGCCTGCTGCCCCCGCCGCGCAAGAAGAGCCGCCGCAGCCGCTGAGCTTCGGCGTCCTGACCGACAATCGGCCCCGCATCCAATGATGCGGGGCCGATTGCGTTTTCGCGGTGTCCGAGGCGGTGCAGGGTATGCCTCGGAACCGGCTCCGGACGCCACCCCGACTGTGCCCGGCGTCCGGTCATTGCCGCTCCGGTATGGACCGCGGCAACGTCTGGAGGTCTCGTTCGCTGGACGGATGCCCATGGAACTGTTGTCGTTGGAACTGTCGTCGTTTCAACACCCTGCGAAATGCATAGGCTGCGTTCAGTATTCGATCTTCGAAAGGTGAATGTCCATGAAGCGCTCGGCAATCGGCATGCTCGCGATGGGTGCGATCGCGCTCGGCGCGGTCTGGTCTCCGGCGGCCGCGTCCGCGCAGGTTTCGGAGCAGGGCCCGGTTGCCGCGCCGGTTGTCGGCCAGTACCCCGAGACCGGGTCCGCCGCCATCCTGAACACGCTGCTGAGGTGCTTCAGTGCCGGGTCGAGCAATCCGGGCACGCCGGGAACGAACCAGACCGGCTGCCTCAGCTTCTAGCGCACACGCTGATCCCGGCGCCCGCGCCGTGCGGTGGAGGCTCTCCGACGCTCACTTGCGCGTTCGTCGGAGGGCCTCCGTCGTGTCAGCGCTGGGCCGCCATCAGGCGACGGACCATGCGGCAGGTGGCGTCCGAGGGCCAGTGCACGCCGATGACTTCGGCTGTCTCCCGGATGGTTTCGTTCGTCGCCTGATCCGGGCTGAAAGAGCCCGAGTCCAGCAACGCGATGGCCAGGCGCATCGCCTTCAACCGGCGATTGTGCGAGATGTACCACGAGCGCGGACGACCCGCGGGTAGCGGCTGCTTGGCCAGCGGCATCCACGCGTGATCGATCACGTCCCCCTTCTTCGGCACCGCGGCTTGGTTCCTCTTGTCGGACATGCTGGTTACGGCTGCGAGCACGGCGACTCCCTCCATCGAACGTATCTTCGATTCTACTCGGGACCACCGACAAAATCCGCTGCTCACAATGTCTTTCAAGATCTCACCCGGCAACCCCGCGGAGGCGCGCGCACCCGGACCGCGAGGCGGGCATATCATGCGTGCATGACCGGAATGGACCGCCCTCGGCGGTTGCGCCGCACTCCCGCCATGCGTCGGCTCGTCGCCGAGACCAGCCTGGAGCCGCGGCACCTGATCCTGCCCATGTTCGTCGCCGACGGCCTCGATGAGCCGCGCGAGATCTCTTCCATGCCAGGCGTTTACCAGCACACCATGGATTCGCTGCGCAAGGCCGCGGTCGAGGCCGTGGCCGCGGGCGTCGGCGGGCTCATGCTGTTCGGCGTGCCCAAGGCCGAGGACAAGGACGCGCAGGGCAGCGGGGCCAGCGATCCGGACGGCATCCTGAACCGCGGGCTGCGCGCGCTGGTGCACGAGGTCGGCGATTCGACCGTGGTCATGGCCGACACCTGCCTCGACGAGTTCACCGATCACGGCCACTGCGGCGTGCTGGACGCCGACGGTGCGGTCGACAATGACGCCACCCTGACCCGCTACGTCGAAATGGCGCTGGCGCAGGCCGAAACCGGCGCGGACCTGCTCGGCACCAGCGGCATGATGGACGGCCAGGTGGGCGCGATCCGCGAGGGTCTCGACGCCGCCGGGTACGCCGACACCGGCATCCTGGCCTACGCCGCGAAGTACGCCTCCGCGTTCTACGGCCCGTTCCGCGAGGCCGTCGGGTCCTCGTTGCAGGGCGATCGCCGTACCTACCAGCAGGATCCGGCCAACCGCCGCGAGGCGATCCGCGAACTGGAGCTGGATCTGCTCGAGGGCGCGGACATCGTCATGGTGAAGCCCGCCATGTCCTACCTGGACATTCTGCGCGAGGTCGCGGATCGCTCGACGGTGCCGGTGGCGGCGTATCAGATCTCCGGCGAGTACGCGATGATCACCGCGGCTGCCCAGAACGGCTGGATCGATCGCAAGGGCGCGGTGCTGGAATCGCTGCTCGGCATTCGGCGCGCGGGCGCGGACATGGTGCTCACCTACTGGGCCACCGAGGCCGCGCACTGGCTGCGGTGAGCGGAACCGAGTAGTCGCTTCGTGAATCCGATGGTCCCCCCGGCTGTTTCGCGCCCGTCGCCGGAAGACGTCCGCACCGCCTGCCAACTCTGGTACGCCGCACTGGGCGTCGGCCTCGTGCAGTTGATCGCCTCGCTGATCGCGCAGTTCGGGCAGCGGCACGAGCTGGCGCAGCAGATGTTCGACCAGGTCAAGGACAAGCAGGCGGGTGTCACGCTGGCGCAGGTGCAGGGCTGGATGCTGATCGTGTTCGTGCTGGTCGCGCTGTTCTGGCTGGTGCTCACCGGGGCCGCGGTGGCCGTGGTGTACCAGCTGGGGCGCGGAAAGAACTGGGCGCGAGCGCTTCTCACCGGATTCGGCGTCTTCCTGGTGCTGGGCGCGGCGGGCACCCTGTTCGGATTCGGGGCCAAGGAAGGCGTGGCCGCGCTGGTCGCGGGCGGCGCCGGGATCGTGCAGGCGGTGCTCGCGGGCGGAGCCGTATTCCTGTGCTACCGAAGCGAATCCGAGGCGTTCTTCCGCCCGCCGCCGCAGTAGGTACTCCCGAGTTTGTTACGGGCGTACTAACGGGTATGGTGAGGGCAGTCACAGGGATTTCGGGAACCGGAAGCCGATCGTCATACGTTGTGCTATGGCGTGTCTCGGCCCCGGGAAGGCGGAGGCAACGATGCGAGTGGTGATCCAGCAGCCGCACAGCCTGCGGCGCGATGTGTTGGTGCTGAGTCTGCTGTTCCTCTTCGGACTGCTCACCCTCGCCGTGCTGCTGATTCCGGGCCTGGCCCGCTGAGCGATTCCGCGATCCTTACGCTCGACCCATGAGTGAGTCCATCGACGCCCCCGGGGCCGTGCTGTTCTCCGAACCCGGCGCGCGCTGGCGGACCATTGCCTACGGGCCCGCGCTGTGCGCGATCATCCTGGTCATCGAGCTGATCCGCGGCGGTGACATCCACTGGTTCGGGCTGGCCTTCTGCGCGCTGCTGCTGGCCGGCTTCGTCTGGTTGCAGGTGGTCGCGGGCAAGCGCCACATCAGCGTCGAACTGACTCCGGAACAGCTGCGCGAGGGCACCGAGGTGGTGCCGCTGGGCGACATCGCCGAGGTGTTGCCGGAGGATGACGAGGAATCCTGGGATTATGAGGACTGGCAGTCGGCGCGGGCGCTCGGTGAGCTGTCCGGAGTGCCGCGGCGGCGCAAGGGAATCGGGCTCAAACTGAAGGACGGGCGGCTCGTACAGGCGTGGGCGCGTGACCACTTCACGTTGCGGGCCGAGCTGACGGCCGCGCTGGAGCGGTTGAACGGTGGGACGGTCGAGGGGAAGAAGGAGGCGCAGTGATGCGGTGGCTGACCGTGTTCGCCGAATTCGTGCTCGTGCCGATTCTGGTGGTGGCGGCGGTGTGGTGCTGGCGCAACGGCATTCAGACCACGGTATTCCGGGCGCAGGGAGAGGCGCCGGTGTTCAGCGCCACCCGGTATGCGGGGCCGTGGCTGGCCGCGTCCGCGGTCTTCGTGATCGGGGCCGGCCTGCTGTTCATCGATGTGCTGGCCCGGGCCCTCCGGCGAGCGCGCTGATCCTTCCCGCGCCCGAAGTTTCTTACCGCGAGTCGGGCCGACACACCGTGCGCAGGGGGTGCGAAGTCGGAGTTTGCCTTGGAAGGCCCCGGGTACGCGCGGAACATGATGGTCATGAAGCGCACTGATCTCGTGAAACGCATCGCCACCGCGGTGCTGGCCGCGGGTGTGGTCGGCGCTGTGGCGGCGGGCCCGGTGGCCGCCGCTCCCGTCGATACCGTCCCGGATCTCCGGACACAGCCCGTGGCCACGTCCTGGCTCGACCTACTACCGCCTCAACTGAATTGCCTGTTCTCCACCGGATGGGCGGTGTTCTGCCTGGGGATTCCGCTCTCGTAGCGGATCGTTCGATCGAGCCGGTGGCGGTGCGACCGCAGACCGCACCGCCACCCCTCGCTCGGTCGCGAAAAGTCTCAGCCCCAGTTCTGGTAAATATCCAGCACTCGTCCGCCGCGTGAACCCGGGGCATTGAAGAAGACCACCACGCTGCCGTCCGGATGATCACCGGCCTCCATGATCACCTGCCGCAGCGAGGCGTGCACCCCGCCCTTGTCGTCCTTATAGATGGTGGTGTCCGGCTGCAGTCCGGCGCCCATCCGGCTCAACGGCACGAACATACTGATCACAGCGGGTATCGGACCATCCGCGATGGCCACGGTCTCCTCGTGCGACAGGACCACCCCCACCCGGCCCTGGTCGATCTGGACGACCGGCACCCCCGCGGCCGCCGCGCCGCCCGCGGCCACCGCCCCGGCCGCCAGCGCTGCGATTCCAACCCCGAACAGAACGACCCGCATCCGTCTCGCCCTCTCTCCGAAGCAGCCTCCTGCGTCGAGACATTACGCACCGGCAATCAACTAGCGAATAACGTTGTACGAATTCCACTTCGGCGTGTTGCGCGGTGTGTCCACGGTGTGTGACTCGACGCCCAGCGAGTTCGTCGCCAGGTTCGCGGCGCGTCTCGTTCTGGACTGAGCGGAGCGGAGGAGCGAAGCGGGGGAGCGGAGGGAGGGAAGAACGAGACTTCCAGCGCCGCGAACCCGCCCGGAGCGGAGCGGAGGGCAATTTGACACAGCTGTGGGGGAAGCCACTCGACTACACCCTGTCGTCGACGCGGGTCGGGGCGGCTGAGAGACTGGGTGCCGTGAGTTCTTCTCCGCGTGTGAGCCAGGTGTCGGTCCCGGTCTCGGCCCAACTTTTCGAACGCGCCGCGGCGGTCATTCCGGGTGGCGTGAATTCGCCCGTCCGCGCGTTCAAATCAGTGGGCGGCACGCCGCGGTTCATCGCGTCCGCGCGCGGCTGCACGCTGACCGATGCCGACGGCAACGAGTACGTGGACCTGGTGTGTTCGTGGGGTCCGATGATTCTCGGGCACGCGCACCCTGCGGTCGTCGAGGCGGTGCAGCGGGCGGCCACGGGCGGGCTGTCCTTCGGCGCGCCGACCGAGGCGGAAATCGAACTGGCCGAGGCCATCGCGGGCCGGGTCGCACCGGTCGAGCGGGTGCGGCTGGTGAACTCCGGCACCGAGGCCACCATGAGCGCGGTCCGGCTGGCGCGCGGATTCACCGGGCGCTCCAAGATCGTGAAGTTCAGCGGCTGCTACCACGGGCACGTGGACGCGCTGCTGGCCGACGCCGGATCGGGCGTGGCCACGCTGGGTCTGCCGACCTCGCCGGGTGTCACCGGTGCGCAGGCGAGCGACACCATCGTGCTGCCCTACAACGATCTCGAGGCCGTGGCCGCCGCCTTCGCCGCCAATCCGGGTGAGATCGCGTGCGTCATCACCGAGGCCGCGGCGGGCAATATGGGCGCGGTCGCGCCGCTGCCCGGATTCAACGAGGGGCTGCGCAAGCTCACCTCCGAGAACGGCGCGCTGCTGATCATGGACGAGGTCATGACCGGATTCCGGGTGAGCCACTCGGGCTGGTTCGGCCTCGACGGCGTGGCAGGGGACCTTTACACCTTCGGCAAGGTGATGAGCGGTGGCCTGCCGGCGGCCGCGTTCGGCGGTCGCGCCGAGATCATGAACCACCTGGCCCCGATGGGCCCGGTCTATCAGGCGGGCACCCTGTCCGGGAATCCGGTGGCGGTGGCGGCGGGCCTGGCCACGCTGCGGGCCGCCGATGAGCAGGTGTACGCGACCCTGAACAAGAACGCCGAGCGGCTGGGCGCGCTGATGACCGAGGCGCTCACCGCCGAAGGCGTCGGGCACCGCGTGCAATTCGCGGGCAATATGGTCAGCGTGTTCTTCGCCGAGAACCCGGTCACCGACTACGCCGCCGCCAAGGCGAGCGAAACCTGGCGCTTCCCAGCCTTCTTCCACGCGCTGCTGGACGCCGGTGTCTACGCGCCGCCGAGCGCCTTCGAAGCCTGGTTCGTCTCGGCCGCCCTCGACGAGAACGCTTTCGATCGCATCGCCGCCGCCCTCCCCGCCGCCGCGCGCGCCGCGGCGGCCGCCACCCCCGAAGGATCCGCCGCGTGAGCTCCGCCCACCCCGACTCCGGTCTACCCGACCCCACCCAGCATCAGGCCCCCCTCTCCGCCGCCGAGGCCACCCGCCTGCTGGACTCCATCCGCCAGGCCGAAGAGGAACTGGCCGAGACCGGCGAGCACATCATCGTCTCCCCGGCCGCCGCGGAAACCGCCACCGCCGCCGAAACCGCTACCGCCACAACGGAATCCGACAATTCCGACACGGCTGAGGCTGCCGACGCGGTTTCGACGGACGAATACGCCACGGAGGTCGCCATCGCCGCCGCTGGCGTTCCCGCGACTGCCGCTGCCGACGAGCCCGCGGAAGCGGTGTTCGAGGCCGCGATCGCCGCCGCCGAGGACTTCGCCGCCGCCGACACCGATTCCGGCGTGGTCGATGCTGATTCCGATGCGCCCGAGGCAGGCGATTCAGCCGCCGCGCCGTTCTCCTCCGAGATCGTGGTCGAGGTCGATCCGGACGCCGATGATTCGGCCGACGAGGTAGCCGAATCCGCCATCGCCGCAAGTGGGTTGATCCTGCCCGGCGATGTGGCCTCCGATGTCGAGACCATCGTGCACGTCATGCGGCACGGCGAGGTGCACAACCCGAAGGGGATTCTGTACGGCCGCCTGTCCGGTTTCCAGTTGTCGGTGACCGGTCGGGCGCAGGCGCAGACCGTCGCCCGCTCGCTGGCCGATCACGACATCGCGCTGGTCGTCGCCTCCCCGTTGCAGCGGGCGCAGGAGACCGCGGAGCCGATCGCCATCGGGCACGGGCTCACCATCCGGACCGATGAGAATCTGATCGAGGCCGGTAACACCTTCGAGGGTCTGAAGGTCACCGCGAGCGCGCTGCGCAAGCCGCGCCACTGGTGGAAGCTGCGCGATCCCTTCACTCCGTCGTGGGGTGAGCCGTATCTGCAGATCGCGCACCGCATGCTGGCCGCCGTCAACAAGGCGCGGGTGGAGGCCGCCGGTCGCGAGGCCGTGCTGGTGTCGCATCAGCTGCCGGTGTGGACGCTGCGCCGTTTCCTGCAGGGCCAGCGCCTCTGGCACGATCCGCGGCAGCGGCAGTGCTCGCTGGCGTCGCTGACTTCGCTTGTCTACCAGGGCGATACGTTGATCGACATCGTGTACTCGGAGCCCGCCGGGGCCTCCGATCCCTCGGTGACCGGAGCATGAGACCGGCCATCGTGTCCCTGCCCGCCGCGCGCCGCTTCCGGCGCGCGGCCGCACTGCTCGCGGCCTTGTGCGCGGCGGCGGTGCTGGCCGGGTGTTCGACGGCGGGCAAGGACGCGGTGGCCCAGGGCGGCACCTTCGACTTCGTGTCCCCGGGCGGCAAGACCGAGATCTTCTACGATCCGCCGTCCTCGCGCGGCACCATCGGCAAGCTGTCCGGCCCGGATCTGATGCACGACGGTAAGACCGTCGGCGTGGACGATTTCCCGGGCAAGGTCGTGGTGCTCAATATCTGGGGTCAGTGGTGCGGCCCGTGCCGCGCGGAAGCGCCCGCGCTGGAACAGGTTTACGACGCGAGCAAGGACAAGGGCGTCGCCTTCCTGGGCATCAATGTCCGCGACAATCAGAAGGACAAGGCCCAGGATTTCGTGACCGACAACAAGGTCGGTTACCCCTCGATCTACGACCCGTCCATGCGCAGCCTGCTCGCGCTCGGCGGCAAGTTCCCGACCAGCGTCATTCCGACCACCATCGTGCTGGACAAGCAGCATCGGGTGGCGGCGGTGTTCCTGCGTGCCCTGCTGGCCGAGGATCTGCAGCCGGTGGTGGACAAGCTCGCGCAGGAGCAGTCGTGAATCACGTGACCGTGCTTGCCAGCGTGGGGGATTCGTTCCAGCAGACCGCCGCCACCGGGCCGTTGCTGCTCGCGTTGGGCGCGTGCCTGCTGGCGGGACTGGTGTCGTTCGCCTCGCCGTGTGTGGTGCCGCTGGTGCCCGGATACCTGTCCTATCTGGCGGGTGTGGTCGGCGCGGAGGCTCCGCCGGTGACGGTGGAGTCGGCGAAGAACGCCAAAACGGCCACGGCCAGCCGCAATTCGGCGCGCCTGCGGGTGGCCGGGGCGGCGGGCCTGTTCGTGGCCGGATTCACCGTGGTCTTCGTGCTCGCCTCGGCGACCGTGTTCGGCGCGATCCAGGCGTTGAACGTGAACCGCGATCTGCTGCAACGCATCGGCGGCGTGGTCACCATCGTGATGGGCCTGGCCTTCATCGGCCTCATCCCCGCCCTGCAGCGCGACACCCGCATGGAGCCGCGCCGCCTGAGCGGTCTGATCGGCGCGCCCCTGCTGGGCGCGGTGTTCGCGCTCGGCTGGACGCCGTGCCTGGGCCCGACGCTCTCGGGCGTGATGGCGGTGTCGGCGGGCACCGAGGGCACCACCGCGGCGCGCGGCGTCGCCCTCATCGTGGCCTACTGCCTGGGGCTGGGCCTGCCCTTCGTGATCCTGGCGTTCGGTTCGGCGACCGCGTTGCGCGGTGTCGGCTGGCTGCGCCGCAATTCCCGCACCATTCAGGTGGTGGGCGGTCTGCTGTTGGTGGCCGTCGGCATCGCCCTGGTGACCGGAGCGTGGGACCAGTTCGTCTCCTGGGTCCGCGACGCCTTCGTCTCGAATGTGACCCTGCCGATCTGACATGACTGCCACCATCGAAACCCCCAGTGCCCCGGTCCAACCGCCGCGTCAGTCCCCGCTCGGCCGCGCGATCGCCCTGCTGCGCAATGCCTGGCGCGGGCTCACCAGCATGCGCACCGCGCTCATGCTGCTGTTCCTGCTGGCCCTGGCCGCCATCCCCGGCGCGCTGCTGCCGCAGCGCAGTCTGAACGCGGGCAAGGTCGACGACTACATCCGCAACCGGCCGACGCTGGGCCCGTGGATGAATCGGCTGCAGCTGTTCGACGTGTTCTCCAGCGCCTGGTTCACGGCCGTCTATGTGTTGCTGTTCGTTTCGCTGGTGGGCTGCATCCTGCCGCGCTGCCTGGACCACTACCGCGCGCTGCGCACGCCGCCGGTCAAGGCGCCGCGCAACCTGTCCCGGCTGCCGCACCACTGGTCGGGCGCCGACGACGCGACGCCGGAGCAGGTGATCGAGCGGGCCCGCACCCAGATGCGCGGCTGGCGCGCGGTCGTGCAGCCGGGCAATCGCGAAGGGGAACTGACCCTTTCGGCGGAGAAGGGCTACACCCGCGAGCTCGGCAACCTGGTCTTCCACCTCGCCCTCGTCGGGCTGCTGCTGGCGGTGGCGCTGGGCAAGCTGTTCGGCTATGAGGGCAATGTGGTCGTGATCGCCAATGACGGGCCGGGTTTCTGCACCACCTCGCCCGCGGTCTTCGACTCCTTCCGCGCGGGCAATGTGAACGACGGCACCGGGCTGACGCCGATGTGCGTGCGGGTCAAGGACTTCAAGGCCGACTACCTGAAGAACGGTCAGGCGTCGATGTTCACCTCGAACATCCAGTACCAGACCGGCAAGGATCTGGAGTCGGGCACCTGGCGCGACACCACCATCAGCGTGAACCACCCGCTGCGTGTCGCCGGTGACCGGGTCTACCTGCAGGGCCACGGTTTCGCGCCCAAGTTCACGGTGACCTTCCCGAACGGCCAGACCCGCACCGAGGCCATCCAGTGGAAGCCGGACGACGCCACCACCTTCCTGTCCTCGGGCGTGCTGCGCATCGATCCGCCGGGCGGCATGTATCCGAACGAGGAGGAGCGCCGCAAGCATCAGGTGGCGATCCAGGGTTTGTTCGCGCCGACCGCTTTGATGCACGGCCAGCTGCTTACCTCCATGTATCCGGCCATGAACGATCCGGCCGTGGCGATCGACATCTACCAGGGCGATACCGGTCTCGACACCGGGCGCGCGCAGTCGCTGTTCTCGTTGGATCCGGAGATGATCAAGCAGGGCCGCCTGGTCAAGGAACAGCGGGTGAACCTGAAGCCGGGGGAGACCTCGACCCTGTCCGACGGCACCAAGGTGACCTTCGACGGCGCGGAAGAGTTCGTGAACCTGCAGGTTTCGCACGATCCGGCGCAGCAATGGGTGCTGGTGTCGGCGCTGACCATGATGGCGGGTCTGTTGGTGTCGCTGCTGGTGAAGCGCCGCCGCATCTGGCTGCGCGTCTACCCCGGCGAAGAAACCGACGGGATACGACGTACTGTAGTAGAAATGGGCGGACTGGCCCGCACCGACCAGGCCGGGTGGGGCGGCGAATTCGACCGCCTGCGTGAGCGGCTGCTGACGGGAGAGAAGTAATGCTGATCGACGAAACCTTCGCCTCCTACAGCGATCTCGCCTTCAAATCGGCCATCGTGATCTACGCGCTGGTCTGGATCATGCTGGTGTGGCAGTTCGCCCTCACCCGCACGGTCCCGACCACCACGCGCCAATTGGTCACCGCCGGAGGCGGTTCCGACACCGTCGACGAACCCCCCGCCGACGCCCCCGGCAAGGTGGCCCCCCGCGAGCCCGGCCGCCCCTTCCCGGAACGCCTCGGCAACATGGCCTTCGCCGTCCTCTTCGTAGGCTTCGGCATCCACGCGGCGTCAATCGTCCTGCGCGGCTTCGCCACCCACCGCTTCCCCCTCGGCAACATGTTCGAGTTCATCTCGATGGCCACCGCCGCCGCCGTAGGCCTCGGCCTGGTCCTCCTGCGCGACCAGCGCTACCGGGGCATGTGGTCCTTCCTCCTGACCCCGGTCCTGATCCTGCTCTTCCTCGCAGGCACCAAACTCCACGTAGACGCGGCCCCCGTAGTCCCCGCCCTGAAGTCCTACTGGCTCCCCGTCCACGTAACCGTCGTCTCCATCGGCTCCGGCGTCTTCCTGGTCTCAGGCGTAGCGAGTCTCCTGTTCCTGTACCGGATCTGGCAGCCCGCAGGCATGGAATCCGACAACATCTTCGGCCAGTTGGCCCGCCGCCTCCCCGACGCCCAACTCCTGGACCGCCTCGCCTACCGCACCACCATCATCGGTTTCCCCATCTTCGGCGCCGGCGTAATCCTCGGAGCCATCTGGGCCGAAGCGGCTTGGGGCCGCTTCTGGGGCTGGGACCCGAAAGAAACCTGCTCCTTCATAGCCTGGGTCCTCTACGCGGCATACCTCCACGCCCGAGCCACCTCCGGCTGGCGCGACACCAAGGCCGCCTGGATCAACATCGCCGGCTTCGTAGCCATGCTCTTCAACCTCTTCATCATCAACATCGTGGTCAGCGGCCTCCACAGCTACGCAGGCCTCAACTGATCTGTCTCTCGACGAAAGAAATGCCGCCCGCCCCTTGGAGGGGTGGGCGGCATTTTCGTTGGGCTGGAGTCAGATTCCGCTGGGGAAAGTGAGGGTTTGGAGGCTGGGCCAGACTTCGGACCAGGGCTTCAACGGGTCCTTGCAGATGTAGACGGTGATGAGGCGTTCGAGGCCGGGGAGGCCGTTGGGGTTGTTGATTTTGCGGAATTCGGTGGTGGTGGCGAATTTTGAGAGGAAGTCTTTGTCGCCTACGCCGTCTACGGAGAGGTAGATGATGGTGTGGGCGGAGTCGGGGGGTGGTCCGAAGTAGCCGAAGCCTCGGTTGGGGCTGTAGACCGGGGGGAGGTTGTAGTCGCGGCCGAATTCTTCGAGGGCGCTTGCCTGGACGTAGGCGGCGGCGACTACGGCGGTGGTCTTGCGGTCGGATTCGGGGAGGGTTTGGACGGCATCGTTCACCGCGGCGGTGAAGGTGTCGTAGCCGTCGGGGCCGAACCAGGATTCGCGCATCCAGTAGGCGGCCTGGTCGGTGATGGGGCTGGAGATCAGGCTTTTGGGGAGGGGGATGGCGATCATCCAGGCGGTGAACAATAGGGCTGAGAGGACGGCGAGGGCGTTGACCAGGCGGCGGTGCAGCTGCTCGGCCTCGACGGTGCCGAGGGCGAAGGCGCCCGCGCCGAGGAGGGCGGGCCAGAAGCCTGCGACGTAGTAGGAGCGGCCGTTTTCGACGAGGACCACGGTGACCAGCAGTAGGCCCGCGACCAGCGCGAAACGGTAGGGGCGCAAGGCTTCTAGGCGGATCATGCCCCAGAGGCCGAAGATGCTGAGGAGGCCGCCGATCAGGCCGCATTGGATGGCGATTTCGATGGCGCAGATCAGCGGGCCGGTGTTGGCGGCGTGCTGTTCCTGCGAAATGATCTCGGTCATCTGGGATTCCACCCAGCCGTGCTGCTGCTGCCAGATGATGCCGGGGACCATGGCCAGCACCAGGATGAGCGTGCCGATGTAGAGCGCGGGGCGGCGCAGCACCTCGCGTGGTCCGGCCACCAGCACACCGATGCCGAGCATGGCCCACACGCCGGGCACCATCCATTTGGCTTGGAAGGCAACGGCGGCCGCGACACCGGCGGCGATCAGCAGCCAGTCCTGATGGGTGCGCACCCAGCGGATCAGCAGGAAGATGATCAGCGCCTGCAGCGGGATGTCGAAGGTGAGGGTGATCAGCTGGATCTGGTCGAAGGCCAGCGGTGAGACGGCGTAGGCCAGGGCGGCGAGAATTTGATAGCGCGACCCCGCGCCGAGTTCCCGGGCGGTGGCGGCGGACAGTACGGCCGCGGCGGCCATCAGGGCCAGCGCCGGAATCCGCAGCACCAGCACCGAACCCGGCGCGATCGAATCCATCAGATGCGCGACGAACGGTGCGAGCGGTCCCTGATCCGGGTAGGCCCACGCGAGCCGGCGTCCGGCCGCGACGAAGTACAGCTCGTCGCCGAAGTAGTTGATCCGCGCCGCGGCGATGCCCATGATCGCGGCGAAGCCGAAGGAGACGGCCAGCACGCCCTTCCAGGCGAAAGGCGCTCGAACAGCGGCTGGTTCGACGGTGCCCAGCTGGGGCGCCGTATCGGTGGTGGCCATCTTCCTCCCGAGAACGCGAAACACCCGGCGGAAACCGAATTTCGGCGGGGCCGGGCGCCGACTCTACTGTGAATCGCGATCGTTTCGCATCGCTTTCGGCAGATTATCGCGGCCCGGGGCCGGCGGTCGCCCCCGGCTTTCGGGGGCTTGCCCGGCGAATCTTCTTCTCGGGAGCCCCTACCGGTGGGTACCGGCACGTTGTACCGTATTAAGCGTCAGTGATTAGAACACGTTCTAGTTTTTCGATGGGGAGGCTCATCATGGCAGTGGCGCCGCAGGGTCGCGTCGGTAAGGTCCGCGAGATCGATGTGGGTACCGCACCGACCCGCTACGCCCGGGGCTGGCACTGTCTCGGGCTGGCCAAGTCGTTCCGGGACGGCAAGCCGCATCAGGTGTCGGCGTTCGGAACCAAGCTGGTGATCTTCGCCGACAGCAAGGGCGAGCTGCACGTGCTCGACTCCTACTGCCGCCACCTCGGCGGCGACCTGAGCATGGGTGAGATCAAGGGCGATTCGATCGCCTGCCCGTTCCACGACTGGCGCTGGGGCGGCAATGGCAAATGCACCGGGATTCCGTACGCCCGGCGCGTCCCGCCGCTGGCCCGCACCCGTTCGTGGATCACGTTGGAGCGCAACGGTCAGCTGTTCGTGTGGCACGACCACGAGGGCAACCCGCCGCCGGACGAGGTGACGATCCCCTATATCGAGGGCCCGTTCACCAATGCCGACGGCAGCGGCTCGGAGTCGCTGGCCGACGGCTGGACCGACTGGACCTGGGAGTCCATGGTGATCGAGGGCTCCAACTGCCGCGAGATCATCGACAACGTCGTGGATATGGCGCACTTCTTCTATATCCACTTCGCCTACCCGACGTTCTTCAAGAACGTCTTCGAGGGCCATGTCGCGACCCAGTACCTGGACTCCACGGCCCGCCCCGACAAGGGCATGGCCACCCAGTACGGCGGCAATTCGACGCTGAAGTCGGTGGCCTCCTACTTCGGCCCGTCCTACATGGTCAATCCGCTGATCAACAACTACAGCGGCTTCGAGCTCGAGACCGTGCTGATCAACTGCCACTACCCGATCTCGCAGGACGCCTTCGTGCTGCAGTACGGCATGTCGGTCCGCAAGCCGACCGGTATCGACGATGCCGCCGCCGATCGGATCGCCGCCAAGATGACCAAGGGCATCGGCGAGGGCTTCCTGCAGGACGTCGAGATCTGGAAGCACAAGTCCAAGATCGAGAATCCGCTGCTCACCGAGGAGGACGGCCCGGTCTACCAGCTGCGCCGCTGGTACGAGCAGTTCTACGTGGACGTCGCCGATATCGACCCGAAGTCGGTGCAGCGCTTCGAATTCGAAGTCGACACCACCAAGGCCAACCAGGCCTGGGAGGCCGAGGTAGCCGAAAACCTCAGGCGCAAGGCCGAAGAGGACGCGCTCAGCAACTGACGCGACCGAAATTCGGGGCGGGCGAGGGTGATTCCTCCCCGCCCCGAAGTCGTTTCAGGACACGGACGTTCGTGTCAGCGCGGGCAGTCATCTCAGTGTGCGGCGGCCGTGACCGCGGCGATCAGCGCCTCGCCGGTATAGGCGCGCCCGCCGATACCCCAACCCCCGTCGGGCGCGTTGACGATATTGACCCAAATGTCCTCGCGCCGATGGCCTTCCGCGGTATGACCCGTGACGATATCGGTCGCCGCGACGATGAACGCCGCGCGCGAGGCCGGATCGGGCAGCCCGATATTGGGCAGCTTCAGCTCGACCATCACAATCGGCCGGTTCACCCCGCCCGCGTAGATATCGCCCGGCGGCAGCAGATGCACTGTGCCCCCGATGATTCCGGTGAAGAAGTCATTGCCGCTGCCGCCGCTGATCTGGGCCAGTGCGGCGGTCAGGGCGGGAAGGATGTCGCGTTCGCCGCGGTCGGTGAGGACTCCGCGGGGCGCGGTGACGGTGATGGGCACGGAAGGCTCCGTTCTCGATTTACTAGTACGCACGTACTAGCGAGTCGAGTGTGTACTAGGATGGCCGTACTAGTCAACGGTTGGGAGAAATCCATGGCGGCGACCACCCGCGATCGCATGATCGACGCGGCCATCGACGCGCTGCAGCAGAAGGGCGTGGCGGGCATGTCCTTCACCGCCGTCCTGGATGCCAGCGGCGCCGCGCGCGGCGCGATCTACCACCACTTCCCCGGCGGCAAGCAGGAATTGGTGGCCACCGCGGCCGCCCGCAACGGCGATCAGGTCCGCGCACATCTCGCCGCGCTCCCAGCCGCCGATCCGGTCGGCCTGGTCGAGGCCTTCTTCGCCATGGTCCGCCCGGTCGTCGAGGCCTCCGCCGGCGGTGCGGGCTGTGCCGTCGCCGCCGTCACCATCGATCCGGACGGTGGTGACCTGCGCACCGTGGCGGCGACCGCATTCGATTCCTGGACAACGACTCTCGCCGAGCGCCTCACGGCCGCCGGTGTCGAGCCAGCCGCCGCCGCGGACCTCGCCACCACGCTGTTGACCCTGTTACAGGGCGCGCATGTGCTGTGCCGCGCCGAAGGGACGATCGACCCCTTCGATCGCATGTCCCGGTCCGGGATCGATCTGGTCCGGCACCGCTTCGAGCGCTAGGCGTCGGCCATGAAATCGAGCCGCGTGGGCGCTTCGTAATCCCCGCCCGACTCCCGGAGGATCAGATTCCGGTCCGACAGTTGATCGCGGCGCTCGGCCCGCCGTGCGGCGGCCTGTTCGTCGCCGACCTTGCGGCGGGCATCCTGGGACAGATTCTGTTGACGCTCCATCGTGGTACCTCCCGAACGGGAACCGCTGTGGAACAAGACTTGCTCAGTATGACCCCGGAATACTCAGGCGCGATAGGCCCGCAGGAAGGTGTCGGTGGCCGCCTCGGCGACGGCCCGCAATTCGGCCGCCGGAACGGTCCGATTGCCTTGTCGTGAGCGGATTTCCAGCGGACCGCTGAGCAGCGCGAGGAACTGTTCGGCCGCGACGGCCGGATCGCCGTGCCGCAGCCGACCGGCCAGGGCCAGGCGGGCCAGCCGGTCGGCGAGCGTTTCGCGCAGCCGGATCGTGGTGCGTGTCAGCACGGTGTCGACCAGGTCCGGGAAGTCCGCGGCCTGCGCGTAGGTGAGCCGGTGCAGGGCCAGGGCGCGGTCGTCGGAGCAGGCGCGCAGCAGTAGGAGGGCGGTCTCGCCGAGCGCCGCATCCAGTTCGCCGGGTTCGCGCAGCGGCTCGAGTGCGGTCAGCGCCTGCTCCCCGACGGTCTCCGCCGCGGCCGAAATCGCCTCGCGGAACAGGGTTTCCTTGTCCGTGAGGTGGTTGTAGACGGTCGGCTTGGCGACGGCGGCCGCGTCGGCGATCTCCTGGACGCAGGCCTGCGCGTAGCCGCGCCGCGCGAAGACGGTCAGCGCCGCCTCGAGAATCGCCTGCCGCTTGTCGATCCGGCCGCGGCTCGCCTTCGCTGTGGTCACCGGTTCATCCTACCGACGCGTTCGCCCTATTGAACCAATGGGTTCAATGTTGTCTACTTTGACTTACCGGTCTCAAAAATTGAACCGGCAAGTTCAATCGAAGGAGTTGGCATGATCGTGCACGTACTGCGGTTCCGGTTCCGCGATGAGACGACCGAGGAGCAGCGCAACGAGGTGCTCGCGGCCATGCGCCGCACGGCCTCGGTGGATTCGGTCAGTTTCTCGACCGTCGGGCAAGACCTCGGCGATCCCGCGTCGGGACTCACGCACGCGTTCTGCGTGGGCATCGAGGATCTCGACGCCCTCGAGCGCTATCTACACGACCCGGTGCACCTGGCCGGGGATCCGGAGATCGCGCCGCATTTCGCGAAACTGGTGATCGGACCGGACCTTTCGGATGATCCGGACCCACAGCTGGCCGCCAAGATCGAGGCGCTGCATCGGCGCAAGGTCGAGCTGTACCCGGAGTGGGAGGAGTTGATGGCGACGATTCCCGAGCTCGTGTTCGCCTGAAAACGACGCGTCCCCCGCGGGTGCGCCGGCGCGGATCCGCGGGGGACAGGTCACATCTGTCTATTGGCTAACTGGTTGGCGAGCTTCGGTAATTCAGGTGGATTCGCCGTCGCGATGCTCTCGCGAGAGCTTGGCGAGGAAATCCGGATCGTCTTCGGGACCGATGATGCGGTTGCGCCGAGCGGGTGCTGGGCCGATGCCGGCCGATCGCTGGGGGCCGAAAGCCTTCCAGCACAGCATCGCGATCGCCACCACCGCGATGAGTGCCAACAGGTACGTCACGTCGCTCACCTCCTGACAACGAGGGTAATCCGAGTGCGTACCCGGGGCACGTGAAGCGGGCTGTAAACCCTGAAATGCGGCAAACCCTGGAAATGAATGGGTGTTACACGCGGGCCTCGGTGGTGAGGGACCGCAGGAGTTGCATGACTTCGGATTCGCGGAACCGGCGGTGGCCGCCCGGAGTCCGCAGGGAGCCCAGCCGACCCGCGTGAGCCCATCGGGTCACGGTCTTCGGGTCAACGTGGAACAGGGCAGCGACTTGGCCAGGAGTGAGCAAGCTGTCCTGGCCGTTGACGGAACCCAATGCGCGGCTCGCCGCGGTGAACGCAGTCATTCGCAAACCTTTCCGTTTCGACAGATCCCTCATCAGTAGCGACATCGTTGCACCGCGACCCCCGGGTGTTCGAACGGTCTCGCTTTGGTAAAGGGGGAGTAATAGACAAAACGGATATCCGTTATGTGTTTACAGTCACGTTTGACCCCGGCCCAGCGAATCTCCAGCGACCTTCAGGCCACCGGCGGCCGCCGCTACCCGGTCACCTACGCTGTTCTGCGTGAGTGACGCAACCCCGGCCCCCAGCGCGGGCCGCCGCCTGGCGCGAAACCTGGCCCTCTACACGGTGGCCCGGCTCGGGCTGGTCGCCGTCATCACCGCCGTCATCATGGGTGTGGCCGCGGCCGTGCAGGTTTCCATCCCGCTCATCGTCGCCCTGCTGTTCGGCCTGCTCATCGCCATGCCGCTGTCGCTGGTGCTGTTCAAGAAGCTGCGCGCGCAGGTCAACCGGGACATCGCCGCGGTGGACGCCAAGCGCCGCAAGGACCGTGAGCAGCTGATGTCGCGGCTGCAGGGCAAGGACGAGCAGTGAAGCGCTGCGATCGCAGCGCACCCCGGGACTGGGTCGACAATGCCGTCCGGCTCATCGACGCCGACACCCAGCGCAGCGCGGACACGCATTTGCTGCGCTACCCCCTGCCCACCGAATGGGGCATTCAGCTTTATCTGAAGGACGAATCCACACATCCGACAGGCAGTCTCAAGCACCGCCTGGCGAGATCGCTGTTCCTGTACGCCATCTGTAACGGCTGGGTCACCGAAGGCACCACGGTGGTGGAGGCTTCGTCGGGTTCGACCGCCATCAGCGAGGCGTATTTCGCCAGGATGCTGGGCCTGGACTTCGTGGCCGTGGTCCCGGCCAAGACCTCGCCGGAGAAGCTCGCGCTGATCGAGGCGCAGGGCGGGCGATGCCATCTGGTCGAGCGCGCTCCCGATATCTACACCGAGGCAGCGCGTTTGGCGGCCGAGACCGGCGGCCACTACATGGACCAGTTCACCAATGCCGAGCGCGCCACCGACTGGCGCGGCAACAACAACATCGCCGAATCCATCTTCCAGCAGATGACTTTGGAGACGCACCCGGTGCCGGAGTGGGTCGTGGTGGGCGCGGGCACCGGCGGCACCAGCGCGACCATCGGCCGCTACCTGCGCTACAAGCGGCACGCGACCCGGCTGGCCGTGGTGGATCCGGAGAATTCGGCCTTCTACGGCGGCTACGAGGTCGACGACCTGGGCTATCAGACCGGAATGCCTTCGCGGATCGAGGGAATCGGGCGGCCGCGGGTGGAACCGTCGTTCGTGCCGACCGTGGTGGACTGCATGATCGAGGTGCCCGACGCGGCCTCGGTGGCGACCGCCCGGCATGCGGGCGAGGTGCTCGGTCGTAGGGTCGGCGGCTCCACGGGAACCAACCTGTGGGGTGCGTTTGCCCTGATTGCCGACATGATCGCGGAGGGGCGCACCGGCAGCGTGGTGACACTGCTCTGTGATGGCGGAGACCGTTATGCCGGAACCTATTTCAATGACAAATGGGTTGCCGACCAGGGGCTGAGCTTGGCCGAGCCGGCCGCGGTGCTGGCCGAATTCATCGCCACCGGTACTTGGTCGGGCTAGTTTTCGCACGGCATGACGGGTCGGCTGATGACCGTTGATCACCCATCCAGAAGATTGCCATCAATTTGCTGTAGGGGTTTTGTCGGGGTCGGGTCGTTAGCTAAGGCAGTCTGTTCCGGGCGCACCGGTCGGTTTTGTTGACCCGAAATGGTGTTAATGGGGCTTGACGATTCGGGCCGCTGGCGCACCACCGGACGGGTCACCGCGGTGGGTCGATCGACCGTCGTGCCGAGCACCAACATCCACGATTGCAACGTCGACTGGGTGCGCCACATATTGATGCGCAACTCGGTGATGGCCAGCGTCTGTGGATCCCGGACCAGCTTGATGAGATGGGCGCGCTCGGTGGCGACGGCATCGGACCGCCACATCAGCGCGAAGTCCGGATCGGTCAGGCACTTCTCGAGTACCTGCCCGCCGCGTTCGTTCTCGCCGCTGCGGGCCAGCTGTAGCCGGAACCGGCCGGCGGCCATGCGGATCTCGCTGTCCCAGTTCACCATGACGGTGCGCGAGATCGGATTGAAGATCAGCCATTCCAGGTAGTTGGTGCCGGGGTCGAGTTCGGGGAAGTACTGCCGGTGCGCCGCATTGGCGGCGACGATGTCCCAGAGTTCGGTGGTGTAGGCGCCGATGGCGGGGTTGAGCAGATCCAGGTATTCCTGATCGGCCTGGGTGGGGTGGTCGGCCTCGATGCGCGGCAGTGGGCCCTCGGCCAGCACCAGTGAGTACTCGAACTCGGCGGTCGGCAGTTTCAATGCGGTACCGAGGGATTCGATGACGCGGCGCGAGGGGTTGGCGCCGCCTTCGATCTTGGTCAGGTAGGGGACCGAGAGGTTGGCCAACCAGGCCAGTTGTGGGCGCGTGAGATTCGCGGTGGTGCGGCGCTGGCGAATGTACTCGCCGAACGTGGGGACTCCATCCATTACTTAGGCTGACCTTACTAGTATGGCCGTCGGGTACACGCGTGGTTGCCCACGGATACCCACTCGGTCTCCGGGCGGGAGGCCGATCGGTAATCCGTTCTGCTCCAATAGTTTGAGACAACAACAAACGGGAGTGAAATTGGGGCAGCAACCGCGGCCGGTTTTGGATGTGAACGTCACAGTCGGACCCTGGGTGATCACGACAGCGCGCGGTACGGCGGTACCGCCGGCGTCCACCGGGCTCGTCAACGCTTGGGAGCCTGCGGCTTTCGGGCTGTACCAGGACCGTGACGGAGACATCTGGGAGAAGGCGCCGAGCGGCTGGCGGCTGTGCCTGCAGGCCGGTATCCCGGTCGATCCCGAAACCCTGTGGGGCTGGGCCGAGGTCGTGCGCGAGTACGCGCCGTTCACCGCCTGGGGGTGACACCCTTCCGCCCGATGATTCGCTGACGGCGAACACCCTTTCGTGTCAATTTTCGTTGACGCGCTCCGAATGTCAACGTAAATTGACACTCATGAGTGAAGCAACGACTCTGGCGGCCGCCGCCGGCAGCCCCGACCCCCAGGTCGGGCTCCGCGCGGTGCTGGCGCTGCGCCGGTTGCTCGAGCGGCTCGAGGCCATTCAGGTCGGCAATGCCCGCAAGCAGGGCTGGTCCTGGCAGGCCATCGCGGACGCGCTCGAGGTCAGCCGGCAGGCGGTCCACCAGAAGTACAACCGGAAGGGCGGTATCCGCTGATGTTCGAACGATTCGACAAGGCGGCCAAAACGGCGATCGTGATGGCCCAGGAGGAAGCGCGGGACCTGTGCTCGTCGACCATCGAGGTCGAGCACGTCCTGCTGGGTCTGCTGGCCTGCCCCGATGACGGTCTGCGGGAAATCCTTGCGGCCCACGGTCTCACCGCCCAGCAGGTGCGTGATGCCCTGGCCCGCAAGCGGTCCGGTGAGCCGCTCGGTGAGGAGGACGCGGCCGCACTGCGTTCCATCGGCATCGACCTCGACGCCGTGCGCGAGAGCCTGGAGGCCACCTTCGGCGAGAACGCCCTCGACCAGGCCGACGTCCCCGCCGACAAATCGCGCTGGGCCAGGTACTGGGGTTCGGAAGGCGGCCCGCGCGGGCACATTCCGTTCACCAAGGAATCGAAGAAGATCGTCGAACTGTCCCTGCGCGAGGCGCTCTCGCGCGCGGACGACCGGATCGAGGCCGCCCACATCATGCTGGCCGTCCTGCGCGCACCCAATGCCGTCACCCAGCGCCTGCTTGGGGACGACGACGCGCGGCACGCCCTGCGCGACGCGGTGACCGGCTATCTGGACCGCGCGGCCTGACCGGGTTCGCGCCGCGCCCCGGATGTCCGGCCTCCGCGATGATCTCGCCCTACGATCGGGGGCATGACGCTCCTCATACGTCTGCTGATCAACGGGGTGGCCATCTGGCTGGCCGCCGCCTGGGTGAACGGCATCGAGATCAAGACCCCCGAAGACACCACCCAGAGCAAGATCCTGGTGATCGCGGCCATCACCGTCGTGTTCGCGATCGTGAACGCGCTGGTGAAGCCGATCGTGAAGGTGCTCTCGTTCCCCTTCATCGTGGTGTCGCTGGGCCTGTTCCTGCTGGTGATCAACGCGCTCATGCTGTGGCTGACCGCGAAGATCACCGAGACCACGGACTACGGCCTGCGGGTGGACGGCTTCTGGGCCGCGGTGCTCGGCGGCGTGATCATCTCGCTGGTGAACTGGGTGCTCGGCGTCCTGGTTCCGGACGAGGATTAGCCGAACCCCGAGGGCTAGAGCCCCGAGATGGTCAACGCGATGGCGGTCAGGACCGACCAGACCAGCATCGCCAGACCGGTACCGGCAAGGGCGGGAATCAGACCCGGCCCGTTCTTGCCGGACCGCACCGGCTCGTTGGCCTTGAGCGCGAGCGGCAGGGCGAGCAGCCCGGCCAGCGCCCACGGCGTGCGCGCCACCAGCAGCAGGCTCGCCACGAACGGCACCGCCAGCAGCACCAGATGCAGTGTGCGGGTGCGGGTGTCGCCCAGCCGCACGGCCAGGGTGAGCTTGCCGGATTCGGTATCGGTCGGAATATCGCGCAGGTTGTTGGTGACCAGCACCGCGCTGGAGAACGACCCGACCGCCACCGCGCAGGCCAGCCCGGCCCACTCGATCCGCTCGGCCTGCACGAACTCGGTGCCCAGCACCGCCACCAGGCCGAAGAACACGAAGACCGCGATCTCACCGAAACCGCTGTACCCGTACGGGTTCCGGCCGCCGGTGTAGAACCAGGCCCCGGCCAGGCAGGCCGCGCCCACCAGGATCAGCCACCAGGCGGTGGTGGCCACCAGCACCAGGCCGATCACCGCGCCGAGCGCCAGGCAGCCGACCGCGGCATTGCGGACCGCGGCCGGGGCGGCCAGCTTGGAGCCGACCAGCCGCAGCGGGCCGACCCGCTCGTCATCGGTGCCGCGAATGCCGTCGGAGTAGTCGTTGGCGTAGTTGACGCCGATGATCAGGGCCACCGAAAGCAGCAGGCAGAGTATCGCTTTCCACCACACGAACCCCCCGATCGAGGCGGCCGCCCCCGTCCCCGCCAACACCGGGGCGATGGCGTTGGGCAGGGTGCGCGGCCGCGCGCCCTCGATCCACTGCGCTGCTGTAGCCATGCACCGCAGCGTAATAGGCATTGTCGGCGAAGCCGTCCTCAACCAGCGCACGGCCGGAGCGAATGCGGAGGTACGCCTAATGCGATCTCTGACAGCCGCGCCTGTCCGAGTCGGCCAGTGTTCCGGTCAGGCCTCGGCGGCGGCCTTGAGCTGGGCCAAACCTTTCTCGAAGTCCTTGCCCACCAGGCGATCCATCGGCACCAGCTTGCCGAACAGCGCCATGAGGCCGTTCTGCTCGCCGGTCATGCGCCAGGTCACCGCCGTGGTGTCACCCGCCGGACGGAATTCGAAGCGGACCTGATTGGTCGCCTTGAACGGCCTCTCGAAGTGCAGCTTGATGCCGATCTCCTCCGAAGTGGCGGAGGTGATCTCCATATCGCCGCGACCGGCCTTGCGATTGCCCTTCCAGAAATAGCGGGCCCCGATGCCTCGATCGGCTCCGCTGTACACGCGTTCCATGGCGGGATCGGTGTCCTCCCACGGCGACCATTTGCGCCACTGGTGGAAGTCGTCGATGAGCGCCTGCACCTGCACGGGATCGGCCTTGATGACCGTTTCCCGGTGAATGTCGAATTCGGCCATGGCATGAGCCTAGGCCGTGAAGGTCATCGATGGTCCGCCCTCGGGAAATCCGGTTGAACCGGGTCGGGCATGTCCGGTAAGCCGGGGTGCGGCCGACCGCGGAACACGGTGAGACCCCGTCGGGCGCGGCGAGCATCGGCTCGTTCGCTCACCTACGATTGGCAGGGAATGAATTCGGAAAAAGGCAGTTCGAGCAGCACGGGAAGCGCGCGGACCGTGGACGCGGGCGACTCGACCCCGATGGCCCTGCTGGATGACATCACAGTGGCTCTGCTGGGCGAGATCGCGGTGCGCCGCGACGGTGCGCTCGCCGCCGTACCCGGAGCCCGGGCCCGGCTGCTGGTGGCGGCCCTCGCCATCCACCCCGGCCGCAGCCGCAGCGCGCAGTCGCTGATCGACGAGATCTGGGGCGAAGATCCACCGCGCTCCCCGATGAACGCGCTGCACACCCAGGTCTCGCGGCTACGCTCCGCGCTGCCCGAGGGCGCGCTCGAAATCGGCCCGGCCGGCTACCGTCTCGTCCTAGCCCCCGAACAGGTCGACCTGACCCTGGCGCAACGGCTGGAGAAGCAAGCCCGGCAGGCTCATACCGCCGGCGACGGAGCGGCCTGCCTGGAAGCGGTGCTGGCGGCCCGCGCCCTCTGGCGCGGCGAACCCGCCGCCGACCTCCCGCCCGGCCCGGTCGCGGAGGAACTCACCACCCTCGCCGCCACTCGCCGCCGCGCCCTGGACGCGCTGGAGTTGGCGGCCCGCGAAGCCGTCGGCGATCTGCCCGCCGCCATCGAACTCGCCGAGCACGCCGTCGCCGCCGACCCCTTCGACGAGCCCGCGCACGCGACGCTCATGCGACTGCTCGCCACCGCGGGCCGGACCAATGAGGCCCTGGATGTCTTCGCCACCTTGCGCACCCGGCTGGTCGACCAGCTCGGCGCCGATCCGGGTCCCGCGCTGGTGGCGTTGAATACCGCCATCCTCCGCGGCGAGCCGCTGCCCGGTCAGCCGTCCGCGCGGAAGCCGCGCGGAGCGGGGCCGGGTATCCCCGCGGCGAATGGCGCTGCCGTGCAGGGGGATTCGGTGGCGGCGCCCGAGCTGACCGTGGTGGGCTCCGGAACGCGCCCGCCCGATGTGGACGGTGGCAGCCGGAGTCGGCCGGAGGGTTCCGCCGAGAGCAGGCTGTCCGTCGTGCCCGACGCGGGCGCGTCCGGGCCTGGTGGCCGCGAGCTCGGCGGGGCGGGAACGATTCGAGCGCAACAGGATTCGCTCGCCACCGGGCTTCCGCTCGGTCCGGATGGCACGGGCCATGCGCGTCCGGCGGGCCGGGTGGTCGGTGCCGCTCAGGCCGCCGAGGCGCGAGAGTTGGTGGGCGAGAACGCCATCGGGCTGCGCGCCGCCCCGAATCCGCTGCTGGGCCGGGAAGCCGACCTGACCGCGCTCGAAGGACTGCTGCGCTCCTCGCGGGTGGTGACGGTGCTCGGGCCCGGGGGCACCGGCAAGACCCGGATCGCCAATGAGCTGGGTGCGCGAATGGCGCACGATACGGCGGTGACGCTGGTGGAATTGGCCTCGCTGCGCGGGGATTCGCAGAATCCGCTCGAGACCCGCGCCGAGATCGAGGTCGCCATCGCGGCCACCCTCGGCGTGGCCGATGTCATGCGGGACCCGCTCACGCCGCGGCCGGTGCACGGCCGCGACATTCGGCAGAAGGTGCGCGAGGCGCTGGGTGTGCGGCCGACGCTGTTGATCCTGGACAACTGCGAGCACCTGATCGAGCCGGTGGCCGAGGTGGTCGCCGATCTGGTGGGCGTCAGCGAGCAGCTGACCGTCCTCACCACCAGCCGCGCACCGCTGGAGATCATGGCCGAGGCCGTGTATCCGTTGCCGCCCTTGACCATCGACGCCGCCGGGTCACCCGCGACTGACCTGTTCGAGGCGCGGGCACGCGCGGTGCGCCCCTCGGTGCGGCTGGATGCGGAAGTGGTGGCCCGGCTCTGCCGCACCCTCGACGGCCTGCCGCTGGCCATCGAACTCGCGGCGGCGCGGGTGCGCACCATGAGCGTGGAGGAGATCGACTCCCGCCTCGACCATCGATTCACCCTGCTGCGCAGTGGGGATCGCAGTTCACCGCAGCGGCATCGGACGCTGCACGCGGTGATCGAGTGGAGTTGGAATCTGCTCGACGAGCCGCAGCGGGTGGCGTTGCGCCGATTATGCCGATTCCCGGCGGGATTCACCCTCGGCGCCGCCGAATACGTGCTGGCCGATCCCGAGATCCTCGATCCCGCCATGGCCGTCGACGGTCTGGTGAGCCAGTCGCTGCTGACGGTGCTGGAGGACGAGGAGGGCGGCACCCGCTACCGGATGCTGGAGACCGTCCGCGAATTCGGTGAGGAGCAGTTGGCCTTCACCGGTGAGTCCGACCTGGTCATGACCCGAATGTCGAAGTGGGCGAGTGACTTCGCGGTCGAGACCGCGCGCCGCTACCACACCACCGAACAGGTGCGGGCGGTGCTGAGCCTGGCTGCCGACATGGACAACCTCATCGCCGTGCTGCGCTACGCGCTCGAGCGGCGCGACGCGGAGACCGTCCATGCCGTGTACCCGGTCCTGGCCGGGCTGTGGGTCATGCGCGGCGCGCACGCCGAACTGATGAGCTGGTCCCCGCGCATCGTCGCGATGCCGCCCACGACGTTTCCGACCGACCCGGCCGCGACCGACCTGCTCATCTACGGCCAGTTGATGCTCGGCATGCACATGATGTTCGGCGGCTTCGACCTGCGCGAGGCGGCCCGGGTGCGGATCACGCTGCGCCGCATCCTGGCGTCGGATGCGCCGATGAGCCCGGTCGCCAGGTATCTCGGCGAACTGGTCACCCGTTCCCGCAACACCACGCAGCTGGCCCGGCGGCTGAGCGCCGGTGTGCGGTCGCCGGATGAGCAGATCCAGGTGGCCGCACTGCTGTTGCGCGCCAACCTGTGCGAGAACGACGGCAAGGTCTACCGCTCCATCCGGGACGCGGAGATCGCCATGAACATCAGCGGTGACGCGGATACCTGGGGCACCGCCATGACCACCCAGCACCTCGGCAGCATGTACGGGCAGTCGGCACAGTATTCGGAGGCGGTCGGGTACTACCGGCGGGCGGTCGACCTGCTCGAGGAGCTGCGGGCCTGGGACGAGGCCGTCGAGATGCGCGGATTCCTGTCGGTGACGCTGGCGGGTGTGGGCGACCCCGCGTCGGCGCGCCAGGCGCTGGAGCCCGCCCTCGCGGTGGTCGGCGCACCGCCCCTGGACGCCACGGTGCTCAAACCCAACCACCGCGTCGCCGCGGTGACGGCGGCACTGGCCGAAATCGAACTCGCCGAGGGAAATATCGACTCCGGATTGCGCCGCTACCGGCAGCTCCCCGCGCTGATGGATTGGCCGCACAATGTCGGGATGCCGGGCCCGGCGACCTTCATCTTCGTATCGGCGGCCATCGACGCCCATGTGCTGCACGGCCGCTCCGAGGAGCTGGGCCGGCTCGTCCCGGAGCTCACCGGCATCGCGGTGGACGTGCTCGGTGGCCAGTATTGGGACCTACCGCAGATCGGCTCGGTGAGTTGCGCGATCGGCACCTACCTGGTGGCCACCGGGCAGCATGTCGAGCAGGGGTTGGAGCTGATCGCCCTGACGCCCAAGGTTTTCGGACGCCAGGACTACTCGGTCATGCAGTGGCAACGGCACCTGGATCTGCATCGCCCGCAGGTCGGGGACGAGCGGATCGCGGCCGCCCAGGACGCGGTGGCGGGCCTGGGCCGCCGCCGCGCCGCCGAACGGATCATGGCGAATCTGCAGGTCGTCAACGGGAGGTTCTGAGCGGTTCGGATCGTGTCGAATCCGCCTCGGGGTCTGCCGAATCCGCCTCGGATTCGGAGGCGCCGGTACGCAGCAGCCGCCAGGCCAGCACGCCCAGTGCGATTGCGGCGAGCACCAGCAGCACGGTGCTGTTGGAGACCAGGTCGCCCAGTTGCCGCACCTTGTTCTCCATGGCGAATTCGGTGTCGGCACTGAGGATTCCGGGCAGCGCGGCGGTGCCGTCGAAGGCCAGGAACAGCGCACCGAGGGCGATGAAGAACAGGCCCGACAGCACCGAGGTGGTGTGCAGTTCGACGCGACCGAGGTGGAAGGTGCGGCCGCGCAGCCACTTTCGCTTGCCGAGCTCGAAGCGATCCCACAGCGAGGCCAGGACGAACAGCGGCGCGGCCAGGCCCAGCGCGTACACGGCCAGCAGCAGACCGCCGTGCACCGGCGAACCGCCGACCGCCGCGACCGCGAGGATGGAGCCCAGGATCGGGCCCGCGCAGAACCCCGCCAGGCCGTAGACCAGGCCCAGCAGATACACCGCGCCCGCCTGCTCGGGCCGTCCCTGCTTGGCGGCCGCGCGCTGGGCGAAGCCGAAAGCGAAACCGCGCCCGAGGATTTGGATGACGCCCAGCGCGATGATGGTCCAGCCGCCGATGGCGATCAGCAGCTCGCGGTGCCCGACCAGCAGCCGCCCCGCCATCGAGCCCGCCGCGCCGAGGGGGACCAGGGTGGTGCACAGGCCCAGGTAGAAGACGCCGGTGCGGGCCAGCAGCTTGCCCTGATTCTCGAAAGAGTAGGCGAAGAAGCTGGGCAGCAGTAGCGCGCTGCACGGGCTCAGCAGTGCTAGCAGGCCGCCCAGGAAGGCGGCGAAAAACCCGATGCCGCCGGTCATTCCGTGGCCTGCCCGGCGGCAATCCGCGCCGCGTCGATGGCCGCGCGGAACTGCTCGATCGGCTGCGCGCCCAGGATCGGGCGGCCGTTGATCAGGAACGCCGGGGTGGAATTGACGCCGATCCCGATGCCCTCGTTCACATCCGCCTGCACGGCCGCGGTGGCGGCGGGGGAGTCCAGATCCGCGCGGAACTTCTCGATATCGGGAATGCTCGCGTCACCGGCCAATTCGACGAGTTTGTCGCGGGTGAACGCGCTGGTGTTCTTCTTCTCGGGCGCGTGGTCGAACAGCGCCTTGTGATACTCCCAGAACTTGCCCTGCTGTCCGGCCGCCCAGGCTGCCCGTGAGGCGTCCTCGGATTCCGGTCCGAAAATGGCCATGCTGCGCCATTCGACGCGCAGCACGCCCTGGTCGACGTATTGCGAGACGAGCTGGGGTTCGATCTTGGTGGCGAACACCTTGCAGAACGGGCACTGGAAATCCGAGTACTCGACCATCACGACCGGTGCGTCGGCCCGGCCCATAGCGAGCGGATCCTTCGCGTCGCGCTTGGCCATCTTCGCCAGCTGCGCGTACATGGGATTGGATTCGGTCGCCGCCGCGGCGGGCTGGTCGGATTTCTTGTCGTCGCCCAGCATTTGAATCGCGGCAATGGCGAGCAGGCCGACCGCCGCGATGGCGGCGAGCCCGGCGAAGGTTTTCCTCCGGTTGGAATTCGGGTTTCTACGCTTGGAATTCTTGGTCTTTCGGGACATGCGTGCACTCCTCAACGGCCGCATCGAGAATGACGAAAAGGTGCTGGATCATTCAGAGGGGTCTAAATGATCAGCACGGTCGTCAGATGCGGAGCCGGCACCGCGAGGGCGGGCGCCCGAGGTTGCTTCCCGATCGAAAGCGGTTGGGGTGCTTGGAATGCCGGTTCGAGGGCCGTGCAGTCGGCGACCAGCTGGTCACCGATGGCCCGCGGCGGTGTAGCGAGCGTGCCCGTGGGATCGGAGGCCGGGTGTTCCTGCTTGCGGCACGACGGCATCGGATCAACCGCTTGGTGACTGGAATCCTTGGAGACCTGCGTCTGTACCGCGGCCACACTCGGTGTGCTCGATTCGAGCATCGAAAGCCGCTGTGATGAGCCCCATCCCGCGACCGCGGCGATGAGCCCGAGAACAATCGCGATTCCCGTGAAAAGCGCAGCCCAATACAGCCGAATGGACTTTCGGCATAGCGGGGCGGTTGCGGGATTCACCGGACCGACCATAACAGAACGCCCGCCCATCGATTTTCTCGATGGACGGGCGTTCCGACCGCGGGGCGACCGGTCGCGTCAGGCGCGCCGCATGTACGCCTTCACCGCGAGCGGGGCGAAGATCGCGATCACCACGATGGAGCCGACGATCGACCAGAGCAGGTTCGAGCTGTAGACATTGCCGTTCATCAGCTCACGGGCGGCATTGACCATGTAGTAGATCGGGTTGGCCTTGTTGATGCCCTGCAGCCAGCCCGGCATGGTCGAGACCTGGGCGAACGCGCCGGACATGAAGGTCAGCGGGAACATGATCATCATCGAGACGCCCTGCACGGCGGCCGCGCTCTTGCCGGTGATGCCGACCAGCGCCCAGATCCAGCTCACCGCGAACGAGCAGAACACCACGACCAGGCCCGCGACGACCACGCCGACGACGCCGCCGGCCGGCCGGTAGCCGAGGATCAGGCCCATGCCCACGGTGAGCACGGTAGCCAGCCCGTAGCGCACCATATCGGCGATGAGCGCGCCGGCCAGCGCCGAAATGCGGGCGATGGGAAGGGATTTGAACCGGTCGAAGACGCCCTTGTCCATATCCTCGCGGAGCTGGGTGCCGGTGACCACGGAGGTCAGCACGACCGTCTGGACCAGAATGCCGGGAATCAGAATCGGCAGGTAGTCGTGCACATTGCCGCCGATCGCCCCGCCGAAGATGTAGGCGAACAGCGCGGTGAACAGGATCGGCTGCACGGTGACGTCGAACAGCTGCTCCGGGTTGTGCTTGATCTTCAGGATCCCGCGGTAGGCCATGGTGAGCGAATTCGCCACGGTCTGCTTGAACGGGATGTGGTTGCTTACTTCGGGAATGGGCGCGGCCGTAGCCGCGTGCCGCCCGGTGGCGGGGGCGGTGAGAGTCGTGGTCATGCCGCGCTCCGTTCGGTCTCGTCGGTGTCGTCCTCGGCGGCGTGCCCGGTGAGTGCGAAGAACACTTCGTCCAGGCTCGGCTTGGCGACATTGATCTCTTCGACCCGGATGTCGTGCTCGCGCAACCGGATCAGGATGTCGGTGGTGATGCTGGGGTCGGGCAGTGGTGCGGTGATGCGACCGGCCTCGGGGGAGATGGCGGCCTCGACGAGGTGGCCCGCGGCGCGGGAAAGGTACTCGCCCACCAGGTTTCGCGCCTCCTCGATGTGGTCGCGGTCGGCCAGCGTCAGCTGCAGGGCCGACATGCCGACCGAGGACTTGAGCTCGTCGGAGGTGCCGTCGGCGATGACCTTGCCGCGGTCGATGACCGCGATCCGGTCGGCCAGCTGATCGGCCTCGTCCAGGTACTGCGTGGTGAGCAGCACGGTCGAGCCCTCCCGCACCAGCCGCCGGATGGTGTCCCACATCTGGGCGCGGGTGCGCGGATCGAGGCCGGTGGTCGGCTCGTCCAGGAACAGCAGCGGCGGGCGCGAGATCAGGCTGGCGGCCAGATCCAGGCGCCGGCGCATGCCGCCGGAGAAGTTCTCCAGGGGCTTGTCGGCGGCGTCGGTCAGCCCGAACTCCTCGAGCAGTTCGGCCGACTTGCGCCGCGCATCGGACTTGGACAGGCCCAGCAGCCGCGAGAAGATGATGAGATTCTCGGTGGCGGTGAGCTTTTCGTCGACGGAGGCGTACTGGCCGGTCACGCCGATCAGCGAGCGCACCGCGGTCGGCTCGGCGAGCACGTCGTGGCCGAAGATCCGGGCGCTGCCCCCGTCGGGGCGAAGCAGGGTAGCGAGCATGCGGATTGTCGTGGTCTTGCCGGCCCCGTTGGGTCCGAGCACGCCGTAGACAGCCCCCCGCGGCACCGCGAGACTCACGCCGTCGACGGCCCGCTGCTCCCCGAAGACCTTGACCAAGCCGTCCGCCTCGATGGCGAGTGCCTCAGCAGGTGTGTAAGAAGTCATGCGATAACCATGGGGTGCCCGCCTTGCACCCCCCTTGCATGGCGATTGCACGGCTCACGCAAGGTCACGACATGTCGACGACAGATGCCGATATATCTGCGGAAATGGTTACCGGATCAGTTCGGCGAGCCGGCCAGCAGGAGTTCGCGCAGCTTCGCGCGGTCGGGCTTGCCCGGGCCGCGGAGCGGAAGTTCGTCCAGCACCGCGAGTTCGCGCGGGGCGGCGATGGCGTCCAGTTCGGCGACCACGTGTTCGCGGAGTTCGTCGAGGCTGGGGGCGGTCGCGCCCGGGGCGGGGACGATGGCCGTGGCCACGCGCTGGCCGAGGCGTTCGTCGGGCAGGCCGAGGACCACGCATTCGGACACGGCCGGGTGGGTGATCAGGACAGCCTCGACCACCTGGGGGATGACCAGCAGGCCGCCGGTCATGATGGCCTCGTCGAGGCGGCCGGTGATGGTCAGCACGCCGTTCTCGAAGTGGCCCGCGTCCTCGGTGCGGAACCAGCCGGGTTCGGCGAAGGCGGGATGGTCGGCGATATTGCGGTAGCCCTTGGCGACCATGTCGCCGCCGAGCAGCACCCGGCCGTCCTCGATGCGTACCTGGGTGCCCGTCAGCGGTACTCCCTCGTACACGCAGCCGCCGCAGGTCTCGCTCATGCCGTAGGTGCGGAAGACGGTGATGCCCGCCGCGCGCGCCCGTTCCAATACCGGCTTCGGGGTGGCGGCCCCGCCGACCAGCACCCCGTCCAGCGAGGCCAGCGCCGCGGTGGCGGCGGGCTCGTCGAGGGCCTTGATCAGCTGGGTCGGGACCAGCGAGGTGTAGCGGCGCTCGCCGCGCATGCTCTTGATCGCGCCGACCAGCGCCTCGGGCAGGAAGCCGCCGGACACGTCGAGCGTGATCGGTTCGGTCCCGGCCAGAATGCTGCGCAGCAACACCTGGATGCCCGCGATGTGATGGGTCGGCAGGGCCAACAACCACTGCCCGGGACCGCCCAGGCGCTCGTGGGTGGCGTCGCCGCTGGCCCGCAGATTGGCCGCGGTGAGCATGGCGCCCTTGGGGTTTCCCGTGGTGCCGGAGGTGGTGACCACCAGGGCCACGTCCTCGTCGATCGCCTCGCCGGGCCGCAGGCTACCGCTGAGCCGCTGGGTCTCGCGGCGGTCGGCGGTGGGGACCGGGAGCCAGGCCGGGCCGTTGCCCTCCAAGGCCTCTCGGAGATGCGGCAATACTTCGCCCACCGCTGCGCCGGTGGGCATGGGAAGGATTCGGAGGGTATTGCTCACGTTCGCGATCGTGTCATTCCGTGGGGTGGCGGCGCGCGGAGGGGTCGGCGCCCGGTTGTCGAAAGCTGCGGGTCGAGTGCGGTCAGTCGGACGTCGGTGTCGCCAGCGGCCATCCACCGGCTGCGAGCCTGGAGGCCACCCGAGCGATATCGTCCTCGCCGGGCTGCTCCTTGGCAACTCGGGCAATGGCCGCCTCGATGTCGGTGCGCTCGATGTCGGAGGCCACGCGTTCGCGGGCCAACTGCTCCACCACCAGGTGCACCTCGTAGTCGGTGAGCCTGCGGTGCAGCACCGCCAGCAGCGCCACATAGTCCGATTGCGGGATGCCCTGCGGGTATCCGGCTTTCAGCCAGTCCAGCACCTTCTGCAGCACATTGGTGCGCGGCGTCGGGTCGAGCGGCTGTTGTTCTGCGGGGGTGCTCACGAGCGTGCCTTTCGATGAGGCGGCGTCACGCGCCGAGCAGGTGAATGCCGAGCCGGGTGGCCAGGAAGCCGCGTGCGATGAAGAGCACACCGACCACCACCGCGATCATGACCACCGCGAAGCAGAGGGTGGACGCGACCAGCGCCGCGGTCCGGGTGGTGCCGGTCGCGCCGTCGTCGACCTGGGCGCGGCAGCGGATGCCGACGGCGAACACGGTCGGCAGCCCGGCCCCGAAGATCAACGCGGCCAGCATGACTCGCCACAGGTCGGAGAGGTTGTGCAGCAGGGAGTGCATCGCGGTCTCCTAACCGATTCCGACGGTGTCGTCATTGCGGCGGGCGGGGGTCGCCGGGGGAGTCGCGGGGGCCGCCGTGTCCTCCCAGTCGTCGGTGACGTTCTGCGAGTTCACCACCGCGCGCTTGGACCGGAACCAGATGAACGCGGCCATGGCGATCAGCAGCGCGAACACCACCAGCACACCGGCGGTTCCGCCGATGCCGTGCAGGAGGCCCCAGCAGATCGCGCCCACCACACCGGCCAGCGGCAGCGTCAGCACCCAGGCCGTCACCATGCGGCCGAGCACGCCCCAGCGCACCTCCGCGCCGGGCCGTCCGATGCCGGAGCCGAGGATGGATCCGGTCACCACCTGGGTGGTGGACAGCGGCAGGCCGAAGTGGGCCGAGGTGAGAATGATCGCCGCGCTGGTGGATTCGGCGGCGAAGCCCTGCGGCGGCGCGATGTCGACCAGGCCCTTGCCCAGGGTGCGGATGATGCGCCAGCCGCCCAGGCAGGTGCCGGCGGCCATGGCGATGGCGCAGGACACGATCACCCACAGCGGCAGCGGATCGCTGGCCTTGGCGGAACCGTGCGCGATCAGCGCCAGGAAGATGATGCCCATGGTCTTCTGCGCGTCATTGGTGCCGTGCGCCAGCGAGACCAGGGAGGCGGTGCCGATCTGCCCCCAGCGGAAGCCGCCGGAGACGGTCTTCTCATTGCTGCCCTTGGTGATCCGGTACACCACCCAGGAGGCGATGGAGGCCACCAGCGCGGCCACGATCGGGGACAGCAGGGCCGGGATGATGATCTTGGCGATCACGCCCTTGCTGCCGTGCGCCCAGATCACGCCGTGCAGGCCGAGCGCGGCGATGGTGGATCCGATGAGACCGCCGAACAGGGCGTGCGAGGAACTCGACGGCAAACCCAGCAGCCAGGTGAACAGATTCCACAGGATGCCGCCGACGAGACCGGCGAAGACGATGTCGAGCAGCGCCCGCCCGCTCACCTCCGACAGGTCCACGATGCCCTCGGCGACCGTCGCGGCGACGGCCACACTGAGGAACGCGCCGATCAGATTCAGCGCCCCGGACAGGAGTACGGCGGTACGCGGCCGGAGCGCACCGGTCGCGATGGAGGTCGCCATCGCGTTCGCGGTGTCGTGGAATCCGTTGGTGAAGTCGAATGCCAAGGCTGTGCAAACAACGATCAGCAGAACGAGCAGTTCGGCAGACACACCGATCAGTTTGCGCTATACCCTTTACGCTCCGTTAACCGGTGCCCCCCGACGCATTTCACAGTTACCTTCGTGCTAAGGGGTGGCGGCCCACGGGCGCGCGGATATCGCGGGCGGAGTCAGTCGCCCCGGATGTCCCGGCGGATCGGGTGATTCGCCGGAATCTCGACGAAGATCAGGGGCACCCCGTCGGGGTCGCGGACCCACATCTCGATGAGTCCCCAGGGCTCTAGCCGGGGCGCGCGCTCGATCGGTATCCCGCGCAGCGCGAGTTCGGCGGCGGTGTCGTCACAATCACGTACCTGCAACCAGAGTGCTCCGGAGAACTCGCTCGGAGCGTCCTCCGCTCGACCGTGCCCGGCCACCTCGACCAGCGACTGCCCGGCGAAAAAGACCGTCCCGCCCGGATACTCGCGGGCAATGGCCAACCCGAGCCCGTCGCGATAGAAGGTCAGCGTCCGCTCGTAATCGCGCGGCCGCAGGATGATCCGACTGCTCAGTATCTCCATGAGTGCAGCATGGCAGCCGCGCGTTTGCCCGCGCCGGAAATCAGAAGTAGTAGGGGTACGGCTTCCAGTCCGGTTCGCGCTTCTCGAGGAAGGCGTCGCGACCCTCGACCGCCTCGTCGGTCATGTAGGCCAGGCGAGTGGCCTCACCTGCGAAGAGCTGCTGACCGACCAGTCCGTCGTCCTGGAGGTTGAAGGCGTACTTCAGCATTCGAATGGCCTGCGGCGACTTGCCGAGAATGTCGGCGGACCACTCCAGCGCCACATCTTCGAGCTGCTCGTGATCCACGACCGCGTTGACCGCACCCATCTGGTGCATCTCCTCGGCCGTGTAGGGCCGGCCCAGGAAGAAGATCTCGCGAGCGAACTTCTGCCCCACCATCTTCGCCAGGTAGGCGCTGCCGTACCCGGCGTCGAAGCTGCCCACGTCGGCGTCGGTCTGCTTGAACCGTGCGTGCTCGCGCGAGGCCAGGGTGAGATCGCAGACCACGTGCAGGCTGTGCCCGCCGCCCGCGGCCCAGCCGTTCACCAGCGCGATGACCACCTTGGGCATGAATCTGATGAGCCGCTGCACCTCGAGGATGTGCAGTCGTCCGGCGCGGGCGACGTCCACGGTGTCGGCGGTCTCGCCGGAGGCGTACTGGTAGCCGCTGCGCCCGCGGATGCGCTGGTCGCCGCCGGAGCAGAAGGCCCAGCCACCGTCCTTGGGACTGGGGCCGTTGCCGGTGAGCAGGACCGCGCCGACATCGGGGGTCATGCGGGCGTGATCCAGGGCGCGGTAGAGCTCGTCGACGGTGTGCGGCCGGAAGGCGTTACGTACCTCGGGGCGATCGAAGGCGATCCGGACGGTGCCCTGGTCGATGTGCCGGTGATACGTGATGTCGGTGAGGTTCTCGAATCCCGGAACGGGCCGCCACAGCGTCGCATTGAAGGTCACGGGTGTGAACATACTGTTCCGGTTCGCGCCGTGGTGAAGGCCCACCGCAGTTCGGTGCGGTGTTTCGCACGTCACTCGAAATTCGTGGCGGCGGATTTCGGCCATCCGATAAGGGCGCTGATTGTTAGCCGGATGCGTTGCCCGATGGCACGATCGGACGCTTGCTCCTCCTGGTCGGAGAAACTGGACCCGGCGGTAACCGAAAGTGAAACGCTGCCAACCGATTGCGGAGGGCTTACAGTGCTGTTGCTGCTGTGGCAGTAGCAGCGCATTGGCATCGTGTGTGCGGGGACACCGGTGCGTATAGTTGCGTGCGCTCGTTCATCGAAAAACTATCCGGAGGAACCTGAAAGTGGTTGCAGCACTGTCTGAATCCCTGCTCGATGACGCCAAGCGTCCGGCCTTCATCGCCGACGCGGAGAAGGTTCTGGACGAGGAGGTGTCGGACAAGGGCGGCGCGTCGGGCCTCGTCGTCAAGGGCGGCTATGCCGCGATCAAGAAGGTCAGCCCCTCGATCGTGGGTGACGCGCTGTCCTCCTTCGCGCCCAAGTTCGTCGAGCAGCTCGAGCCGTACTGGGCCGAGTACCAGAACGGTGGCGCGGCGTCCTTCGCCGATCTGCTGGTCGCCAAGCAGGACGAGGTGGCCGACGCGCTGCTGTCGGTGACCGACGCGCGTGCCGAGGCATCCTCGCGTCCGGCGCTGACCAAGGTCTACAACTCCATGCGCTCGTCGGCGAAGAAGCATGTCGTCGAGGCGCTTCCGCGCCTGGGTGAGCTGGTGCAGAAGCACGCTGGTTAATCAGACCGACCGGTTCGCGGCCCGGCGAGGGGCCGCGAACAGTCTGGAATGCGGTGCCCGCGAGGTGGTTCCCGGGCACTCGCCCCTTCTCTTCTCCGTAATCAGCCCTGGGACTTGCCGACTCGCCAGTAGCCGGTGAAAGTGATGTCCGCCTTGGGAATCTCGCGCTCCTGCGCCAGGTGCCGCCGCACACCCGCGGCCAGCTTCTGCTCGCCCGCGACGAAGGCGTAGACGCCCCGGCTCGGAATCTCCGCCCCGCGCACCGTCTCGGCCGCCAGCGCGCCCACCTCGGCATGCGCATCGGTGCGGACCAGCCAGTTCACCTGAACGCCTGCGGGTTCGCCCAGTTCCTGCGCGTCCTCGGCATGCGGAATCTCGATATAGGCCGCGCCCTTGGTCCCGCGCGGCAGCGACCGCAACACGCCCGCGATGCCGGGCAGCGCGCTCTCGTCGCCCACCAGCAGCGTCCAATCACTGTGGTCGGGAGCCTGGTACATGATGCCCTCGTCGAGGATTCCGGCCTTGGCGCCGGGTGTGGCATTGTTCGCCCAGGCCGAGGCCGGGCTGTCGTCGCCGTGCGAGACGAAGTCGATGTCGATCTCGGCCGTGCTGCCGAACTCCCCGAAGCCGGCGGCCCGGTAGTCGCGCACGGTGTAGTTGCGCGCCAGCGGACGGTGTTCCTTGCCCATCATGAGGTACTGCGCGTACCAGCCCAGATTGCTGGCGGAGGTGGGCAGCTTGAGGCTGCCGTCACGCCCGGGCATGAAGAGCCGGAACCACTGGTCGAAGCCCATGGCGGTGAATCCCGACAGGCCCTGGCCGCCCACGGTGACCCGGACGAAATTGGGGCTGATTCGTTTGCTGGCCAGGACTTCCGCGGTGAGGATCTCGCGGTGCTCGGGCTTGACATGCTTGCTGCGCTTCGCCATTGGCTTAGGTTAGCAAAGCCTAACTTGCCAGCATAGGTGTGAGCGGGGCGACGCAGCGCTCCGGGCCGCTGTCTGAGAGGCTGGAGGCGTGAATCCTTCGACTGCACAGGCGCACGTCGTCGTCGACGAGTTGGCGCGCGGCGGAGTCCGGGACGTCGTCCTGTGCCCCGGATCGCGAAACGCGCCGCTGGCCTTCGCATTACAGGCCGCGGACCAGGCCGGACGCATCCGGCTGCACATGCGGATCGACGAGCGCAGCGCCGGATTCCTGGCCGTCGGCCTGGCCGCCGCGAGCGGCCGCCCGGTGCCCGTGGTCATGACCTCCGGCACCGCCGTCGCCAATCTGGGCCCGGCCGTGCTCGAGGCCAACTACGCCCGCATGCCGCTGATCGTGCTCAGCGCCAACCGCCCCTACGAGATGCTCGGCACGGGCGCGAACCAGACCGTCGAACAATTCGGGCTCTTCGGTAGCCAGGTGCGTGCCGCCATCAGCCTCGGACTGGCCGAGGCCGAGCCGGACGATCCGCAATACTCGAAGCAGAACAGCGTCTGGCGCTCGGCGGTGTGCCGGGTGCTGGCCGCCGCCCGCGGCACCCGCTCCGGCAATGCCGGGCCCGTGCACTTCGACATCCCGCTGCGCGAACCGCTGGTCCCGGACCTGGCCGCGGGGGATGCGCTGCCGCCCGGCCGCGCCGGCGAACGGCCCTGGACGGCAACGCAATACGCCACCCTCGATGTGCCGCTGGATATCGATCTGACCCCGGACACGGTGGTCATCTCCGGTCACGGCGCGGGCCATCGCCCCGAACTCGCGGCGTTGCCCACGGTCGCCGAGCCGACCGCGCCCATGCACGGCCCGGCCCTGCACCCGCTGGCGCTGGGACTGTTGAAGCCCAAGCAGGCCATCATCACCGGCCGCCCCACCCTGCACCGGCAGGTGTCGAAGGTGCTGGCCGATCCCGAGATCACGGTGTTCGCGCTGACCACCGGCCCGCGCTGGCCCGATGTCTCGGGCAATGTGGTCGGCACCGGCACCCGCGCGGTCACCTCCGGCGCGCCGCGACCCGAGTGGCTCGAGCAGTGCCGGGATCTGAACGAGAAGGCCGTCAAGGTCGTTCGCGCCGAGCTGGCCGGACACCCGAAGCCGACCGGTCTGCATGTGGCGGCCGTGGTCATGGACGCCCTGCGCGACGGCGATCAGCTGCTGCTCGGCGCGTCCAATCCGGTGCGCGACGCGGCGCTGGTCTCGCAGCCGCGGCCCGGTGTGCGGGTGCTGTCCAATCGCGGCGTGGCCGGGATCGACGGCACCGTGTCGGCGGCGGTCGGCGCGGCGCTCACCCATCCCGGCCGCACGGTCGCGCTCATGGGCGACCTGACCTTCCTGCACGACGCCTCCGGCCTGCTCATCGGGCCGGGCGAGCCGCGGCCGGAGGACCTCACCATCGTGGTCGCCAATGACGACGGCGGCGGCATCTTCGAACTGCTCGAACAGGGCGATCCGCAGTACGCGGGCGTGTTCGAGCGGGTCTTCGGCACCCCGCACGGCATGGATCTGGCCGCGCTGTGCGCCGCCTACCGGATTCCGCACCGCCAGGTCGACCCGGCGGAACTGGCGGTCGAGCTGACCGGCAATGCCCACGGCATGCGGGTGCTCGAGGTCGCCACCGAGCGGTCGAGCCTGCGGGAACTGCACGCCACCGTGCGGGCGGGCGTCTCGAATTAGCTTGGGCGGGAGCCTTTCGGCTCGAGTGCGGGCAGAACCGGTCAGTAATCGCTACCGGCGCTGTCCTCGCGGTCGTCGTCCAGGGGGACCGGAATCGACTGTTCGACGAGGTCTCCCTCGGAGGCGGTCCAGCCAACGTCTTCGGCCGGGAGGTCGGTGATTTCGGAATCGGAGTCGAGCGCCTCGTCCACCGGATTGGCGGGGATGCTCTGCTCCACCGAATCGGCCTCGGGCACTGAATCGATGCGATCGATCATCGGATGCTCCTCTCTGCCGGGTTGGCGATGCCGTGCAGTGGGCCACCTTCGAGGATCCGCTTGATCGTCTCGGTCGGCAACCGCCGGTGATCATTCGTCCGGCAGCGGGCCGTCGTCGGCGGGGTGCTCGACCAGCGCCAATACGCGGCCGGCCATGAATCGGGCGGTACGAACCGAGCTTCCGGTTCGTGTCACTTCGCTCACTTCCACAATGCCGCGGGCAATGCGGGTCTCTATCCGCCTACCCGCTCTCGTCGCGATTATTTCGTAGTTCCGAGATCCGTCGCCGGTATCGACGACGATCTCCACACGATCACCCTTCATCTATCAATTCTCCTCCCTACCAGCGGCTTTCGCCGCTGATCGCACCTAACGAACCGGTTGCGACGCGGCGCTGCAAGCACATTTCGCGGTGCTCCGATGAATTGCGCGACCCCGCTCCGTCCTTATGGGTGACCGGGCCGCACGGATGGTTCGGCATGTCTTCGCACCGCACCGGGAGGAACCATGACCACACCGGCCTTCGATCTGGAAGCCGCCGCCACGGCGGTGGAGGCGGTCGCCGCCGCCGTCACCGACGCCGATCTCGATCGGCCGACGCCCGCACTGCCCACGGTGCGCGACATGCTCGCCCACGTCCTCGGCTTCACCGAGGGTTTCCGGCAGGGCGCGACCAAGGAGGCGATCGGCAACTCCCAGCCGCCCGCGCCCGCCCCGCTGCCCGGCGATTGGCGCGATCGCATTCCCGCGCAATTGAAGTCGCTGGTGGCGGCCTGGCGCGAACCGGAGGCGTGGGACGGCGAGACCGAGGTCGGCGGGGTGCTCGCGCCCGCCGCGCAGATGGCGCTCTTCGCCCTGGACGAGCTGGTGGTCCACGGCTGGGACCTGGCCCGCGCGACCGGGCAGGACTACGCCCCGGCCGACCAGGATCTGGCGGTGCTGCTCGGCTTCTTGCGCGATACCCCGCGCGAGGGCATCCCCGGCCTCTTCGGCCCGGTGGTCGAGGTTCCGGCCGAGGGGTCGCTGCTGGATCGCGTGGTCGGCCTCACCGGCCGCGATCCCGCCTGGGTGGCAGGCTGATTCACCCTGTCATTCCGGCACGCTTTTGGCCGGAATCCACGTGGTCGCTGTGGATCCCGGCCAAAAACGCGCCGGGATGACGAGGGGGCCTAGGCGAATACGCCCTGCTCGGCGGCCAGCGCGGCGGCTTCCGCGGCGGCGCTGATCGCCGCCGCGTCGACCGGATCGCCGCTGGCGAGCAGCCGGTAGTAGAGCGGGGCCGAAACCGCGGAAAGGACCGCGCGCGAGTCGGTTCCGGGCGGCACCTCGCCGCGGGCGATCGCCGCCTCGACGCACGGCGACCATTCGGCGAGCCGGGTGGCGTAGAAGGCGCGCAGGGCGGTGGCGGCGGTGTCGTCGCTGGTGGCGGCGGCGATGACGGCACGGAAGAGGCGGCCCTGCCGTGGATCGGAGAGGGTCTTGCCGACCAGGCGGGCGTTTTCGAGCAGATCGCCGCGCAGCGTGCCGGTATCGCTGTGCGGGAGTGAGGTTTCCGCCATTTCGACCAGCAGGTCGGCGACCAGTCCGGCGGGGGTGCGCCAGCGGCGGTAGACGGTGGTCTTGCCGACCTCGGCGCGGGCGGCCACCTCGGCCAGATCGAGGGTGGCGTAACCGCTTTCGGCCAGCAGGTCGCCGGCGGCGCGCAGCACGGCCTCGCGGACGCGGGCGGTGCGACCGCCGGGGCGGACCGATCCGGGGGAATCGGCTGCGCCTTCGCGAGTGCGTGTGTCGGGCGTCATAACGGGTCTCCAGTTCCATTTGTGGCGAGACGAGTGTAGCGTCCTTCGTGTTAATGAAACTGTAGTTCCGTTAGGAGTGGTGGTCATGGAATACCGTCGGCTCGGCGCTTCAGGTCTGATGGTTCCGGCCCTGAGCTTCGGCGCGGGCACCTTCGGGGGTCGCGGCGAACTCTTCTCGGCCTGGGGCGATACCGACGCGCAGCAGGCCCGCCGCCTGGTGGACATCAGCCTGGACGCGGGCGTCACCCTCTTCGACACCGCCGACGTCTACTCGGACGGGGCCTCGGAAGAGGTGCTGGGCGAGGCCATCCGGGGTCGGCGCGATCAGGTGCTGATCTCGACCAAGTCCACGCTGCCCACCGGCCCCGGCCCGAACGACGCGGGATCCGGTCGCGCGCGGCTGATCTCGTCGGTCGAGGGCGCGCTGCGCCGGCTCGGCACCGACCACATCGACCTGTTCCAGCTGCACGCCTTCGACGCGGGCACTCCCGTCGAGGAAGTGCTCTCGGCCCTCGACGATCTCGTGCGTTCGGGCAAGATCCGCTATGTCGGCGCGTCCAATTTCGCGGGCTGGCAGCTGATGAAATCCCTTGCCGCCGCGGACAAGCACGGGTTCCCGCGCTATGTCGCGCACCAGGTCTACTACTCGCTGGTCGGCCGCGATTACGAGTGGGAGCTGATGCCGCTCGGCCTGGATCAGGGCGTGGGCGCGGTGGTGTGGAGCCCGCTCGGCTGGGGTCGGCTCACCGGGAAAATCCGTCGCGGCCAACCGCTTCCGGAGACCAGCCGCCTGCACAAGACCGCCGACGCCGGACCGCCGGTGGATGACGAACGGCTCTACGACATCGTCGACGTGCTCGAGGACATCGCCGTCGAGACCGGCCGCACCGTCCCGCAGATCGCGCTGAACTGGCTGCTGCGGCGGCCGACCGTGGCCACCGTGATCGTCGGCGCGCGCAACGAGGAGCAGTTGCGGCAGAACCTCGGTGCGGTCGGCTGGAGTCTGGACGCCGATCAGATCGCCCGCCTGGACAAGGCCAGCGCGGTCACCCCGGCCTATCCCTACTACCCGTACTACCGGCAGGAAGGCTTCGCGCGCGTCAATCCACCCGTGGTGTAGGCGATTACGGGTTCGAGTAGAGACCCTGCGCGAGCACCGGCCACGACGCCTTCAGATCGTCCTGCCAGTAACCCCAGATATGGGTTCCGCTGCTGCGGAATTCGAAAGTGGCGGGAATGTTCAGGGATTCGAGGCGCTTCTGCAGAATGATCGTGGACAGTTCGACATTGGCCTCGATGAACGAGCCGAGCGCCACGGTCTGGGTGGTGTCGGCCGGATTCTTCTCCATCCGCCCGCGCGCGCCCGGCACGTCGAACGCGCCGGGAATGCCATTGCCGGTGGAGATGAAAAGGTTGGTGCCGCGCAGTTTCTCGGCATTGAGGGTGGGATCGTTGGCGGCCCACAGCGGGCCGTTCTCCGGTCCCCACATGTTCTCGACCTTGCCGCCGCCGTAGAGCTCGGTGACCAGCTTGATGGATTCCCGGCCCTGCGGGGTGACGGTCTGGAAGAAGCCGCTGTAGACGGCCGCGCTGCGGAACAGTCCGGGATTGAAGATGACCGAATTCAATACGGGCAGACCGGCCATGGAGATTCCGGCGATGGCGTTCACGCCGTTGGCGCCCAGCGCGGCGTCCATCAGCGGCGGCAATTCCTTGCCGAGGTAGGTGGACCACTTGTTCACGCCCAGCGATCGGTCGGGCTGGATCCAGTCGGTGTACCAGGTGAACGCGCCGCCGATGGGCTGCACCACATTGACGTTCTTGTCGGCCAGGAAATCCAGTGCGTCGGTGCGCAATTGCCAGGTGGCGGCGTCCACGCCGCCGCCCGCGCCATTGAGCAGGTAGAGGGTGGGGCGGGCCTCGGAGGTGTCGTCGGGGCGCAGCACGTCGACCGGGAAGACCTGGTTCATGGCGGCGGAGAACACCGAGAAGGTGACGGTGTGCTCGTCCTTGGCGGCCACGGTCTTGATGTAGGAGCCGTCCTCGGTCTTCAGATCGGGGAGGGTGACGCCGGGCAGGGTCGGGGCGGGCGGTTCCGCACCCGCGGGCAGGCCGCCGAGGCTCAGAGACGCGGCGGCCAGCAGGGTGGCGACCGCAAAACGCACGGTTGATCGACTGGTCCTGACCGACATGCGTCAGGAATATCATGTTTTCAGATTGTCGGAGGGGGATTCAGTACACGTCCCTGACGTACCGCTTCTCCGCCACCAGCTGCTTCTTGAACGCCAGCGCGCCATCCTCGCTCAGCTTGCCGTGAATGCGGGCGATCTTGAGCAGGGTGTCGTCCACATCCTTGGCCATCCGCGCGGCATCGCCGCACACGTAGAAGTGCCCGCCCTCGCGCAGCCACGCCCACAGCTCCGCGCCGTGCTCGATCATGCGGTGCTGCACGTAGATCCGCTCGCGCTGATCCCGCGAGAACGCCAGATCCAGCCGGGTCAGGAAGCCGGAGCGGAACATGTCCTCGAGCTCGGCGCGGTAGTAGAAGTTGTCCTTGGCATGCTGATCGCCGAAGAACAGCCAGTTGCGGCCGGTGCAGCCGAGGGCGCGGCGCTCCTGCAGGAAGCCGCGGAAGGGCGCGATTCCGGTGCCCGGGCCCACCATGATCATGGGCGCGGCCGGATCCAGTGGCGGCCGGAAATGCGGCGCCCGCTGCAGGAAGATCGGCACCTGCGCGTCGGCGCGATCGGCGAGGAACGTGGAGCACACCCCACCGCGGCGGGCCGCCGACCCGATGCCCGCCGGATCGCCGTAGCGCACCACGCTCACGGTCAGCTGCACCTCGCGCGGGCTCACCAGCGGGCTCGAGGAGATCGAATACTGGCGCGGCTGCAGCCTTTTCAGCGTCCCGAGCCACTCCACCAGATCGGCGTGCACCGGGAAGTCCCGCAGCACATCCACCGCCTGCCGATCCCAGAGGTACCCCTCCAGCTCGTTCCGATTATCGCGGCGCAGCAGTTTGGCCAATCGCTGGCTGTCATTGTGCTCACCCACGAACGACAGCAGATCCGAACTCACCCGCGTGATGTCGTAATACGTGCGCAGCGCCTGCGCCAGCGTCAACTCCCCGTCCTCGACATCGATGATCCGCCGCCCGTCCAACCCCGTGACCTCGAGCCACTCCGCCACCAGCGCATCACAATTCGCGGGCCGAATCCCCAGCGAATCCCCGACCTCGTACGTCGCCTCCAAATCACTCAGATCAAACCCGAACTGCCGCACCTCTTTCCCGGACCCGTCCCGCGAAAGCAATTCATTGCGCGCCAATGTCGCGAGCACCGGGGAATTCCGCGTGAAGGGTGCGGCCACTCGCCCGCGCGCCCGGCCCGGGTCGATCGCGGTAGCGGCCCCGGACCAACCGGCAGTGCTGCGACCAACCGCATTCGACGCACCGGCAGCACCATTGCGCGGATCGCGGCCACCCCGCCCCGCGGAGATATCGCCGGTCCAGGCGCTGGGATGGCCGAATCGACCTTGCGCGGCAACGCCGCCGACGACACCCGCCGCGCCGCGATCGCCCGGATCACCGTTTTCGCCGAACTCCGGCTCGAGGTCGCAGCTGCTGTTCGGCGCGGCGGAAACCTCGTCGAGGCCAGCAGCATTCGGGCCCGAGCCCGGGAAAACCCACAAGCCGCCATTGTCTTGGACATCCGGCGTGGAGGTCGGTCCCGCGGCGTCGAGGATGTCGGCCACCTCGTCGAACCAGGCCGCGGACAGGTCCTCGTGGTCGGGCTCGCTGTCGACGCGCGGTAGGAGGCGGGTCGCGCCGCGCTCGGCGAAGAGCTCGTCGAGTTTGCGGCCGTGGCCGCAGAAGTCGGCGTAGGAGGAGTCGCCGAGGGCGAAGACGGCGTAGCGCATGCCGGTCAGCTGGATTGCGCTGGTGCTCAGGCGTTCCCAGAAATCCGCGCCATTGTCCGGTGGGCCGCCGTCGCCGAAGGTGCTGGTGATGACCAGGACATCGCCGGTCAGGTCGGACAATTCGGCGGAATCCATATCCAGCAGCAGGGGCGTGAATCCGGAATCGAACAGATAGGTGGTCAGGGCCACGGCCAGATCCTCGGCGGTGCCGGTCTGCGAGGCCCACAGCACCGTGACCATCCGCGTCCGCGCCGAGCCGTCCGCCCGCGCGCCACCGTCGGCCGCGCCGGACGCATCGATCTCGGTGCCGCCGGTCGCCGAACTCGGCTGCGCGCCACGGGAGTACATGCCGCCGAGCAGGCCATTGATCCAGATCCGGCTGTGCTCGGACATAGGCGCGGTCTCCGGCAGCACCGGAACGCCATTCACCGGAAGGCTTTGCAGCGCGGCCAGATACCCGCCGAGGTAGATGCGCTCGACCTCGCTGAGGGTCGGTGCGACGGCACCGTCCAAGCCGAGCATCACGGCCAGCGGGTGGGGTCCGTCGGCGGGGCCGGTATCGCCGGGGGTCGTCATGTTCGGAAACACGCCGAAGCCCGGGGGCTCGGCCGAATCATCGGTCGCGGCAGGCGAATCAGCGATGCTCGATGGGTGGTCGGACGCGTCGAGGACCGTGACCTTGCGCAGCCGGACTGCGCAGGCCTTGAACTCGGGCTGCAGCGAGATGGGGTCCACGGCGTCGTTGGTGACGGCATTGATGGTCAGGTATTCACCCTGCTCGTCGTTCCAGTGGAACGGGGCGAAGCAGGTGCCCGGAAGAACCCGGTCGCTGATCTGGGCCGGCAGCACCGCGCGTCCGCGCCGGGAGGCGATTTCGAGCTCGTCGCCCTCGCGCACCTCGAGTGTCGCGGCGTCGTCCGGGTGGATCTCCAGGAACGGCTTGCCGTTGAGCTTGTTCAGCTTCGCGAGCTTGCCGGTCTTGGTCATGGTGTGCCACTGGTGTTGCAGGCGGCCGGTATTGAGCACGAACGGGTGGTCGTCGTCGGGCATCTCGTCGGGCAGCAGGTGCGGCCGCGGGAAGAACACGGCCTTGCGACTGGGGGTGGCGAAGGCCAGGCGCGGGGTGTGGCCTTGCTCGTCGGTGAACCGGGTCTGGCTGATCCCGTCGTTCAGATAGCGGATCGGATTGCGGCGCTGCGCCGGATCGGGGCACGGCCACTGGGCGGGGCCGTCGGCGAGCATTTCGTAGTCGATGCCGCGCAGGTCGTAGCCGGTGGCGGGATTGGCGAAACGCCGGATCTCATCGAAGATCTCGGCGCTGGAGGCGTAGTCGAAGCCGGGAAAGCCGAGGGCGGTCGCCAGCTGCGCGATGAGCTGCCAGTCTGGCCTGGCGTCGCCGAGCGGGTCGACCGCGCGCCGCAGGAGGGTCAGATTGCGTTCCGAATTCACCTGCACGCCATCGGATTCGGCCCACAGCGTGGCGGGCAGCAGCAGATCGGCGTAGGCGTTGGTGGCGGTGTCGGTGAACACGTCCTGCGCGATCACCAGTTCGGCGGCCTCCAGCCCGGCGATCACGGTGCGCCGATTCGCCATGGAGGCAACGGGATTGCTGCAGATGATCCACGCGGCCTTGATCCGCCCGTCGGCCAGCCCGCGGAACATCTCGATGGATCCCGGCCCGGCCTCGTCGCGAATCGTGCCCGGTTCCAGTCCCCAGACGTCCTCCACGAACGCCCGGTCCGCGGCCGAGAGCAGGCTGCGCTGCCCCGGCAATCCCGGTCCCATGTAGCCCATTTCGCGCCCGCCCATGGCATTGGGCTGCCCGGTCAGCGAGAGCGGCCCGCTGCCGGTGCGGCAGATGGTCCCGGTGGCCAGGTGCAGGTTGATGATGGCGTTGGTCGACCAGGTGCCGTGCGTGGACTGGTTTATGCCCATGGTCCACAACGACATCCACTCACCCGCCGCCCCGATCCATTCGGCCGCGGTCCGGATATCGGCCTCGGCCAGCCCGGTCACCTCGGCGACCAGTGCGGGCCGATAACCGGCCAGGAAGTCCGGCATGCCGTCCCAGCCCTCGGTGTGCTCGGCGATGAATTCGGCGTCGATATCGCCGTTCTCGACCAGCAGGTGCAGCAGTCCGTTCAGCAGCGCCAGATCGGTGCCGGGTTTGATCTGCAGGAACAGGTCGGCGCGGGCGGCGGTGTCGGTGCGCCGCGGATCCACCACGATCAGTTTCGCGCCCGCCTTCAGCCGATCGGCCATGCGCAGGAACAGGATCGGATGGCAGTCGGCCATATTCGCGCCGATCACGAAGAACAGGTCGGCGTGGTCGAGGTCGTCGTAGGAGCCGGGCGGCCCGTCCGCGCCCAGCGACAGCTTGTAGCCGCTGGCCGCACTCGCCATGCACAGCCGCGAATTGGCCTCCATGTGCACGGTGCGCAGGTGGCCCTTGGCCAGCTTGGTGGCCAGGTACTGGGCTTCCAGCGACATCTGCCCGGACACGTAGAGCGCGATGGCGTCCGGTCCGTTCGTGTCGAGAATCACCCGAAGTCGTTCGGCCGCTTCGTGAATCGCCTCGTCGACGGGCATGGGCACGGGCGGCTGCCCGCGTTCGGGGCGGCGGTACGCGGTCTCCATGCGGCCGGGCGCGGCCATCATCTCGGCGTGCGTATTGCCCTTGGTGCACAGCCGCCCGGCATTGACCGGATGCTCCCGGTCGCCCCTGACCTTGGCGATGATGGGCAGGCCGCGCGCATCGGCCTTGGTCTCGACGGTCATTCCGCAGCCCACCCCGCAGTACGAGCACGCGGTCCGGGTGCTTGTCGGGGGAGCGGGCTGATCCGGCATGGTTCCGAGTTAAACCAGCCCGGGTTGCACCCGATTTACCGAACGTTATCGCCAGATGACAATCGGCCTCACAGTCGGTAACCGCGGCTGTGAGGCCAGGTCAGCGCGGTGCGGTGAGCAATGCCACAGCTCAGAGCTTGTAGGCGCGGTGCTCAGAGCTTGTATGCGCGGTGCAGGGCCACGATCCCGCCGGTGAGATTGCGCCACTTCACCGATGACCAGCCCGCATCCGCGATCCGCAGGGCCAGCTGCGCCTGATTCGGCCAGGCCCGAATGGATTCGGCCAGATAGACGTAGGCGTCCGGATTCGAGCTCACCGTATTGGCGACCTGCGGGAGCGCCTTCATCAGGTACTCCATGTACACCGTCCGGAACGGCCCGAAGGTCGGGGTGGAGAACTCGGCCACCACCAGGCGGCCGCCGGGCTTGGTCACCCGCAGCATCTCCCGCAGCGCCAGATCCGGGTCGGAGACATTGCGCAGCCCGTAGGAGATGGTGACCGCGTCGAAGGAGTCGTCGGCGAAGGGCAGGGCCATGGCATCGCCCGCCACCATGGGCACATTCCGCCAGCGGCCCGCCGCCAGCATGCCCTGGGAGAAGTCGGCGGCCAGGCACCAGGCGCCCGACTTGGCCATTTCCACCGTCGAAACACCGGTTCCCGCCGCGAGATCGAGGACTCGCTCACCGGGCCGCAGCGCCAGCGCCTTCCGGGTCATCAGCCGCCAATAGCGGTCGATGCCACCGGTCATCACGGTATTGGTGATGTCATACCGCTTGGCGACGCCATCGAACATCGACGCCACATCGCGCGGCTGCTTGTCCAGCTGGGCCCGAAACGATTCCCGCTGCCGTAATTTCGCCACCTTCGCACCTTATCCGGCGCTGCGTGCCCGCGACGATCGTGCCCGCGCGGCGCGCGCCCATCTCACGATCGCGTCGAACCACAGGGTCGGGGGCGAGCCGAGCAGCCACAGCAGGGGCAGGGCGACGGCCCAGGCGACCACGATCACCGACAGCGCCGGAATGATCGCGACACGCGCATCGCGACCCGCCACCCGGACGAGATCGGGATCGCTGCGCCGATATTCGACATTGATGCGCTCGCCGGCGGTCAGCTTGGTCGGATACAGCACACCGGTTTTCGGATTGTGGGTCTCGCCGTCGGGCGTCACGAAGATGACCGCGGACCGCAGCGTGCCCGCCGAGAGCACTTCGGCGCTGGTCACGCCCTTGTCGGAGTTGATCAGACTGTCGTCGCGCCAGGCCGCGAGCACCAGCAGCACGGCCAGCACGCTGAAGACCGAAGCGGTGATCACGACCCCGATCCGAGCCCGCCGCAACCGCACCGCCCTCCGCTGTTCAGGGCTATGAGACTGCCTAGTTTCCGACACTTCAGCAGGCTATTCCATCGCTGGGCTACGGTCTTCGCCATGTCCCGAAAATTCAGCTTCACCGTGCAGTACAGCGTCCCGGTCGAAGATCTTCACCGGGCACTCACCAATGACGAGATGTGGCAGGCGCGCTTCGAAGGAGCGTCCACCGCCACGCTGGAGCTCACCCACCCGGACGGCCCCGGCACGATTCAGATCCATATGACCGAAAAAGCACCCGAAGACCAGATTCCCGGCATCGTCAAGAAGGTCCTCAAGAGCGATCTCATGCTCGAGCGCACCGACACCTGGGGCCCGCTCGCCGACGGCGTCGCCAAGGGCGCCTTCACCGGCCGCTCCGGCGGCATCACCACCGAGATGGCGGGCGATTTCGAATTGCGGCCCACCGCAGAGGGTTCCGAGATCGAGGTCACCGGTACCGTCGATGTGAAGGTGCCGCTGGTGGGCGGGGCCATCGAACCGCTGGTCGAGAACCTGCTCAAGAAGGTCATGAACAGCGAGCGCAAGTCCGTCGAGACCTGGTTCGCCGCACAGAATGCCTGATCGAGCACGGCATGCCTGATCGGGCGCAGCGCGCCTGATCCCGGAAATCCGTGGATGCGGGGGTGGTCCCGCATCCACGGGCCGGGCTCACTCCGGCCCGAACCGCTCACTCCGGCCCGAATTGCGCCGTGGCCGGATCGAAGTCGCGGGGTTCGATGAGGACCAGCCAGTTGCCGGAGTTGTCGCGGATGATGGCCTCCACGCCGTAGGGCCGCTCGGCGGGCGCCTGAACGAACTCCACGCCCTTGGCGGTGAGCTCCTCGAAAGTCTTCTGGCAGTTCTCGGTTCGCAGCCCGAGCGCGCCGTGCGTGCCACTGGCCATGGAGCGGCGAATGGCCTCGGCCAGGTCGTCGGTGAGCGGGGGACCGGGGACCATCAGGGTGATCTCCAGCTCCGGATGATTCGGGTGCACCACGGTGACCCAGCGGAAGCCGTTGTCGCCCATGGTCACATCGCTGGCCTCGATGAAACCCAGCTTGTCGGTGTAGAACTCCTTGGCCGCGGACTGGTCGTTCACGTACACGGTCACTAGCGAGACATTGGTGATGGTCGTCATACCTAAGAGGCTATGGACCAGCAGGTACTTCCGGCTTCTCCAAAATTGCGCGATTCCCATCGATAGCTCAGTTCACACACTCGGAACCTCGGTGAGACTTCCGTAACCGGCGTGCAATGGTTCGGAAAGCCAAGATCAACAAACGCTGACCACCCTCGAAGACGGAAACAGCTCGCGACGAGCCCGAACGAGGAGTGCTGGTGGTTCAGGTAGAAACACCCACGGCGAATGCGGTGGCCGCGTCGAAAGAGACGCTGGAGGATTACACGCTGCGGTTCGCGCCGCGCAGTTACCGCAAGTGGAGTCCGGCGGTGGTCGGCGTCTCCGCGCTGGGCGGCATCGCCTACCTGGCCGACTTCTCCATCGGCGCCAACATCGGCATCGCCAACGGCACCGGCAACGCGCTGCTGGGCATCGGCATCTTCGCCATCGTCGTCATGCTGACCGGCTTCCCGCTGGCCTACTACGCCGCGCGCTACAACATCGACCTGGACCTGATCACCCGCGGCAGCGGCTTCGGGTACTACGGGTCGGTGGTCACGAACATAGTGTTCGCCTCGTTCACCTTCATCTTCTTCGCGCTCGAGGGCTCGATCATGGCGCAGGGCCTGAAACTCGGCCTGCACGTGCCGCTTCCGATCGGCTACCTGGTGTCCACGGTGATGATCTTCCCGCTGGTCATCTACGGCATGAACACCCTGGCCAAGCTGCAGGTGTGGACCACCCCGCTGTGGCTGATCCTGATGGTGCTGCCGTTCGGCTTCCTGCTGGTGCGCCACCCGGATTCGGTCGGCACCTTCCTGTCCTACGGCGGCCAGGACGGCAAGGGCGTGAGCCTGTCGGGCGCGCTGCTCGCCGCCGGCGTCTGCCTCTCGCTCATCGCCCAGATCGCCGAGCAGATCGACTACCTGCGCTTCATGCCGCCCCGGACACCCGAGAACGCCCGCAAGTGGTGGGGCTGGATGCTGCTGGCCGGACCCGGCTGGGTGCTGTTCGGCGCGATCAAGCAGGTCGTCGGCCTGTTCCTGGCGGTCTACCTGATCGCCAGCCTGCCCGGCGCGCAGGACATCGCCAACCAGCCGGTGCACCAGTTCCTCGAGATCTACCGCGACATGATGCCGTCCTGGCTGGCCATGACGCTGGCCGTGGCGCTGGTGGTCATCAGCCAGATCAAAATCAATGTGACCAACGCGTATTCGGGTTCGCTGGCGTGGACCAACTCCTTCACCCGCGTCACCAAGACCTACCCGGGCCGGATCGTGTTCCTCGGCCTGAACCTGGCCATCGCGTTGATCCTGATGGAAGCCAATATGTTCGACTTCCTCAACAACATCCTCGGCTTCTACGCAAC
>NZ_BAFX01000139.1 GCF_000308815.1 Nocardia concava NBRC 100430 | reverse complement strand
GTCTGGTAACAGATGTAGGTGACTGGTACTAATAGGCCGAGGACTTACCAACAAAGAAGCTACGCGTCCACTGTGCAGTATCTGAAACAACACACGACATGTGTTGCGGAGAGCGAAAGCTCTTGTCGCACCGCGTGGATAGTTTCATAGAGTTACGGCGGCTATAGCGGTGGGGAAACGCCCGGTCCCATTCCGAACCCGGAAGCTAAGGCCACCTGCGCCAATGGTACTGCACTCGACAGGGTGTGGGAGAGTAGGACACCGCCGGAACATCATTCGCGAAACCCCCTGACTTCGGTCAGGGGGTTTCTGCGTTTCCGGACCAGGTCTGCACCGGCTAATTCGATGGGCGGATCATCGCTCGGCTGCCAAACTTGGCGGATGAGTACGGAGTTGGAAGCGCTGGTCGTCCGCCGTACCCTGCGGGTTCCGGCTCCGGGGGGACCGATCGGCGATGGGGAGGAAGCGGCGCGGCGATTGGATTCGGCGCTGATGTCGGTGGGCTTCAAGCTTTCCGGTGAGCTGCTGATGGATCTTTCGGCGACCGCGCCGCATGTCGTGGTGGATATCGCCGTGCAGGTGCTGGCCGCCATGCGGAAGCTGGTCGAGGATCACGTGCAGCACAATGCCTACTTCATCGACTTTCCGGCGAATGTGCCGGGAACCATGCAGTTCTGGTTGTCCTGTCTGCGCGAGGTGGTCGTCGCGCCCGGCGACACGGTGAATCTGCTGGCGTTGCCCGCGTATGGGCGATACCAGCACAGTTATGAAGCCATGCTGGAGGTGCAGCCCGAGCTGATCGAGAGCGCCGGCGATCGGATCACCGTGCTGCACGCGGGGCGGGGCCTTTTCGAGGAAGCCGCGGATCTGTATGTGTCCCTGGCCGGTTCGACCACGCCGTTGAAGGATACGGACCTGGAGGATCTGCGCCTGCTGGCCGGGTACTGCGCGACCCGTGTTCCGGTAGCGGCGATTCCGGTGCGGGAGAACCGGGCGGTGGTTAATGCCGTCCTGGTCATGGCGGGGGAAGAGTTGCTGCTCGCAGACCCCACCGATGTGCTGCGCCTGGCGTGCGAGCTGTTCGGCGGGGACGTGACCTTGCGGCAGCCGACGGCCTTCCGGTCGATTCCGCGTCCGGTGCGGCGCATGCTGCTGGCCGGGTTGGATCGGATGATCGCGGCGAATCCGGGCAAGCTCGGGGATATCGGGTTGTACCGGGAGCCGTGGAAGCGGCTCGGGGAGCGGTTGCATCCGCACGAGTACGCGCAGTGGCCCTATGCCGCCGAGGTTTTCGCGGTGGCGCGGGGTGAGCGGACTGTGCGTTCGTTCGCGGCCCGCGTCGAGGAGTTGTTCGGTCGCGGGGATGTGGTGGGCGCGGCGCATGCCCTGCGGAGTGCACCCGGTCTGCTGATGCGTTCACTGGATCGCCTGCTGCGTGAAGCGCCGGCGGCCGATCAGGATGCCGTGCTGGATGCGGTGGAGCTTGCGCTGGAGCGGGTTTCGGGTCGGGTGGTGCTCTCGGTGCGGGAGCATGTGGAGAATCGCGGGTCTCGCCGGCAGCGGCTGTTCGTGAACGGGCAGGGGCGGGGCCGGGTGTTCCCCGATACCCGGCGCGCGATCGATCCGAAGGTGCTCGATCGTTTGCGCGATCTACTCGACGCGGAGGTGCGGCGTCGGCTGTCCATTACCGGGCGGGTGCTGGTCGATCCGGAGATCCTCGGTGTCGCATTGCCTTTGACGGGTAAGGCGTCGGCGACGGGTTTCGGTGTGCTGCCGCGCGGTTCGGTGTCGGCGGTGGACGGTCAGCTGTTGCGTTTCTTCGTGTACTGGAAGCAGCGGGTGCTGCGGACCGACTTCGATCTGTCGGCCCTGCAGTTGAACGCCGACTATCAGAATCCGCGGTGGCTGTCGTACACGAACCTCACCGATCAGGGTGGGCGGCATTCGGGGGATATCACCGAGGCGCCGGACGGTGCTTCGGAGTTCATCGATCTGAATCTGCGAAAGGTCCGCTCGCGCTTCGTGATTCCGCAGGTGAACATCTATGGCGGGGAGGGGTTCGACCAGGTCGAGGAGTCCTTCTTCGGATTCATGCTGCGCGATGCGGAACAGCAGGGGCGACCGTTCGAGCCGCGCACGGTGCGGATGAAGTCCGAGCTGCGGGGTACCGGCCGGGTGGCGCTGCCGATGGTGTTCATGCGCGGGGAGGACGGCCGCTGGCGGGCCAAGTGGCTGCATCTGCACCTGAAGGGCGGGGTGGCATTCAATACCGTCGAGGGGAATCGGATCTCCACGACCGATCTGGTGCGCGGCGTGGTGGAGCGTGAGTACCTGCGGGTCCGGTACCTGGTCGAGGTGCTGGAATCCGGTGCGCGCGTCGAGCTCTGGGACGGCGCTCCGGTGTCCGAGGCGGTGACCTTCATCGGCATGCAGCGGCCGGAGGGACTGCCGTCGGGCTCGCGGGTGTTCACGCCGGAAAACCTGGGTGACCTGATCCCCGCGTGACTGCTACCGTGATGCTCGGCGAGGCCATGGGGGAGCTTCCTTCTAATCCTTGTAGAAACCAGCGCCCCCGCTCTCCTCGCCGCTCGAGGCCCCCGGTTCCCGCCGGGGGCCTTGGCATTTCCGCAGTTCTTCAGGTTTGGAGAGCAGTGCTCTTGACTCGGTGCGGAAGTTCTGTGACTATTGGTCAAAATAGAGAGCACCGATCTCGGAGTAGTCATGATCAGCACCGCCTGGACCGCCGCCAACCTGACCCTCGCCTTCGTCCTGGAGCTCGTCGCCGTCGGCGCACTGGCCTACTGGGGAGTGCGCACCGGACGCGGCCGCACCGCGAAAATCGTGCTGGGCGTGGGCATGGCCGTGGCCGCCGTCGTGCTGTGGGGCATGTTCGCGGCACCGCAGGCGAGCTATTCGATTCCCGTGGCCGCGGTGGTCACCAAGGTCGCGGTCTTCGGTGGCGCGGCCGCCGGGCTCTGGCAGCTGGGCTACCGGGCGGCCGCCATCGGCTTCCCGGTCCTGGTGGTGGCCAATCTCGCGGCGATCCACTTCGGCCACCTCTCGTTCTGATCACCGCCGAGCTCGATTGGCCCGCTGGGAAATTCACGCGACAGCGGGAGCGTTGCACTGTTACGTTCACGGCACTCGACAAGCAGGAAGGGGCCGATCATGCGTACATCTCGCAACACCGTCATGGCCCGCCCGCGCTTCGAGGTGATCCTGGTGTCTTCGCCGGCTCGGTGCCGGCTGCGCGGCCGGTACTGAGTACCCCCGGACGTTTCTGATCGTCCCGGGGAATCGCGCTGTTCTGTACAAGATCAGCACGAAGGACGTATGACCGTGCGTACCAATATTTCTCGAACCAACCTGGCTACCGTTCGCAACCTCGGAATTCTCGCGCATGTCGACGCGGGCAAGACCACGGTGACCGAGCGCATGCTGTTCCTCACCGGGATCACCCACAAGCGCGGCGAGGTGCACGACGGCACCACCGTCACCGATTTCGACCCGCAGGAACGCGATCGAGGCATCACCATCTTCGCGGCGGCCGTGAGCTGCGCATGGGCCGGGCACCGGCTCACCGTCATCGATACGCCGGGGCACGTCGACTTCTCCGATGAGGTCGAGCGTTCCCTGCGCGTATTGGACGGCGCGGTAGCCGTTTTCGACGCCGTCGCGGGTGTCGAGCCGCAGAGTGAATCCGTGTGGCGGCGCGCCGACCGCTACGGCGTGCCGCGGATCGCGTTCGTCAACAAGATGGATCGTGCCGGGGCCGACCTGACGGCCGCCGTCGCCTCGATTCGGGAACGGCTGCATCCGGTTCCGCTGCTCGTGCAGCTGCCGGTGTACACCGATGAGGTATTCGCCGGCGTCGTGGACCTCGTCCACCTGCGGTCCCTGCACTGGGACGGCGGCGTCGTCGAGGGCCCGGTGCCCGAGCACCTCGCGGCGGACGTCGACCGCTACCGGCGTGAGCTGGAAGAGGCGGTGGCGGAACGGCATTCGACGGCACTCGAGGAGTTCGTCGAACACGCCGGACTGTCGGCGGACACCCTGACCGCCGCGCTGCGGGAGCTGACCCTCTCCGGCGAGGTGGTGCCGGTGCTGTGCGGCGCGGCCTACCGCGATATCGGCATCGAGCCGCTGCTCGACGCCGTCGTCGCCTACCTGCCATCGCCGCTCGACCGGCCCGCGGTCGGTACCGGCGACGATCCGCGCACCGCGGACCCGGCGGAACCGCTTGCGGCACTGGCGTTCAAGGTGCACGCCACGCCGACCGGACGACTCACCTTCGTCCGCGTCTATTCGGGCGTCCTCGCCAAGGGCGACACCGTATTGGACGCGGGCACCGGCCGCCGCGAGCGGATCGCGCGCATCCTGCGGGTGCAGGCGGACCGGCACGAGGAGGTGACGGCCGCGGTGGCGGGCGACATCGTCGCGCTGGTCGGGCCCAAGGCGGTCCGGGTCGGCGCGACCCTGTGCGCGCCGGCCGCGCCGATCCAGTTGGAGCCCCCGGCTCCGACCGAACCGGTGATGTCGGTGGCGGTCGAGGCGCGCAACAACGCCGAAACCGAGAAGCTGGCGCTCGCGCTGGCCCGCATTGCCGACGAGGACCCGTCCCTCACCGTGCGGACCGATCCGGAGACCGGGCAGACCCTGCTGGCCGGTCTGGGCGAGCTGCATCTCGAGGTCGTGGTGGAGAAGCTGCGCCGTGACCGCGGGCTGAGCGTGACGGTGGGCAGGCCGCAGGTGGCGTACCGCGAGACCGTGGTGCGCGGCGTGCGGGGCCTGGTGTACCGGCACGTCAAGCAGGACGGCGGGTCCGGACAGTGGGCGCACATCGTGCTCGATGTGCAACCGCTGAACGAATCGGATTCCGGGGCAACCGGTTTCGAGTTCGAGTCCACGGTGGTCGGCGGCCGGGTGTCGGCGGAGTTCGTCCGCGCGGTCGAGGCGGGCTGCCGCGACGCCCTGGCCGAGGGCCCGCTGGCGGGTCATCCGGTCACCGGCGTGCGGGTCACGCTCACCGATGGTGCGACGCATTCGAAGGATTCGTCGGACCTGGCCTTCCGCACCGCCGGTCGGCTCGGCATGCGGGAAGCCTTGCGCGCCAGTGCCATGGCGGTGCTGGAACCGCTGGTGGAGCTGACCGCCACGGTGCCGGAGGACCATGTCGGCGCGGTGCTGGGTGATCTCGCGGCCCGGCGCGGCCGGGTCACCGGTTCGGTCACCCGGACCGGGACCGTGGTGCTCACCGCCACGGTTCCGCTGGCCGAACTGTTCGGCTACGCAACGCGTTTGCGTAGCCGGACGCAGGGCCGGGGCACGTTCACCACGCGCCCGCTCGGCTACGCCCTCGCCCTGTAGCGGCGATCGGAGCCGGTGGCGGCGACACATCGATGTCGTCGCCACCGGCTTCCGGTGCGCGCACGGGATCCATCGAAAAGGGTTGATTGTTGTCGCGACTACAGTTACTGTTGTCGCAACAACAGATTTCCTCGATTGGAGATGGTCCCGATGATGTACTCGTTCACCGAAGCAGCCGTGATCAAGGGCGATATCGACAAGATCTGGGCGGTGGCCACCGATGTCGCCCGCTGGTCCGACTGGGATCCGCACGAGGAGAAGTCCCGCATCGACGGCGAATTCGCGGCCGGCACCAAGGGCTGGGTGAAGCCGAAGGGCGCGCCCGCCGGGCCGTTCACCATCGTGGCCGTGGAGCCGGGGAAGTCGTGGACCAGTGAGGCGGGCATTCCGTTCGGCAAGCTGCGCGGGCACCGCACCTACGAGGCGCTCGGCGACGGCACCGTGCGGGTGGCGGAGAATGTGGAGATCCACGGGCCCTTCGGGCCGTTGTTCAAGCTGATCTGGGAGAAGGCCATGCGCGCCGATATGCCGCTGACCTTCGCCGCATTGGAAGAGGAGGCGCTACGGCGTGGCTGAATCTCCGGGTAGTCGGCGAGCCGGCGGTCCGCAAGCGGAGCGGGGCGTGCCGCGGGGTCCGCTCATGAGTCCGGGCTTCTGGCTGCACCACGCCGCGCTGGAATGGCGGGCCACGCTGGAACGCAATCTGCGCCCGCTCGGGCTCACCCCCACCCAGTTCAACCTGCTGGCCTCGGCGGGCTGGCTGAGCCGGGAGGGGGAGCTGCCGACCCAGCAGCAAGTGGCGGACATGTCCGGCTCGGATCGCATGATGGCGTCCAAGGTGATTCGCGGCCTGGAGGAGCGCGAGCTACTGGTCCGCCGCCCCGATCCGGCCGATGCGCGGGTGCTGCGCATCGAACTCACCCCCGCCGGACGGGAATTGGCGAGCAAGGGTGTCCGGACCGCGGTCGACACCGACGTCCAGCTCTTCGGCGAGGACGGCGATCTACTGCGCGAGCACCTGAAACCGATAGCCGCGCACCGGCTTCCGGGCTGACCGAGGGCGATCACGTCGGAAGTCGGCAGTCACGGTTTCACCAGGATCGCGCGGGTGTAGAGCAGCGCGAAGCCGAGTCGCTGGACGTTCTGCTGGGATTTCGAACCCGGTTGGGTGATCACCACGGCGAGATCGCAGCCCGCGGCGCTGGCCTCGGCCAGCCGAACAGACAGCAGCGAGGACTGCACGCCGTGCCGCCGGTGCTCGGGATGGGTTGCCGCACCGTTCAATTGCGCGATTCCGGCGGTGATGCGCATGCTCGCGCCGCCCGCGACCGCACCGTGATGCCGGGCCAGGTATCGCCGCGCCCCGGCCACGGCACCCATGTCACGTGTCGCCCGAGCGATGATGTCCGCGGGGAACTCCTCGTGCGCGGCGAGGCCCTGGCCGTCGGGATTCGCGAATCCGGTCACCACCACATCGACCCAGCTGTCGAATTCCTCCGCGCGGCTGTGCGTCACCTCCACACCGTCGGCGGTGATCGAGGTGCGGGCGGGATCGAGTTCGAGTCCCAGCACGTTCTCGAACGACACCAGTCGATAGCCGCGCTCGGTGAGCCGCTCGGCGATGGCCGGATCACCCAGCTGGCAGACCTCCGCCTGCACCGGCGCGCCGCGCTCGGCGAACAGCTTTTCCACGACGTCGAGTTCCGCCGCGCTCGGCAACCCGCCGAACCCCAACCCGGCCACCTTGTTCAGCGGCGACCCGTCCTCCGCGAAGGAGGCCACGCCGCCGGCGAGTGGGACCACGAAACCCGCCGCCGCGCCGAGCCGCGCCCCGGAAACCGCGCTGGCCTCGGCGATCAGCTCCGCCTCGGCCCGCTCGATCCGCTCCGCCAGTTCGGTTCCGCAGAAAAGAGTTCCCTGATCAGTGGCCATGCCTCCGACCCTAATTCGGGAGCGCCCGTCCGCGCCTCCGGTTTTCCGCGCGCCGCGCCTGTCGCCACCCGATCTCGTCATTCCGGCGCGCGGCATGGCCGGGCGAGGGCGGAGAGCGGCGGATCGTAGGGTCTGGGGGTGGCTGTTGAACAAACGAGTGGGCTCGGGAACGGACTTGTCGTCGGGTTCGACCTGGATATGACGCTGATCGATTCGCGGCCGGGCATTGCCGCGGTGTGGGATGCGGTGGCCGCGAAGACCGGGGTGCCGATCGATTCGGAACTGGTGGTGTCGCGGCTCGGGCCGCCGCTCGCGGTGGAGGCGGCCGCATGGTTTCCCGAGCACGAGGTGCCGGGGATCGTGGCCATGTACCGGGAGTTCTATCCGGATCTCGCGGTGCACGCCTCCGAGCATCTGCCCGGGGTGGTCGATGCCCTGGCCGCGGTGCACCGGGCCGGCGGGCGGGTGCTGGTGATCACGGCCAAGAACGGGCCGCACGCGCAATTGCATCTCGATCATCTCGGGCTCGAGGTCGACGAACTGGTCGGCGGGGCCTGGGCGGAGGAGAAGGGTGAGGTGCTGCGCGAGCGCGGGGCCTCGATCTATGTCGGCGACCATCTCGGGGATATTCGCGCGGCGAAGGTGGCCGACGCGGTGTCGGTGGCGGTGACCACCGGGCCCTACTCGGCGGAGGAATTGGCGGCCGCCGGTGCGGATGTGGTGCTGCACGATCTCACCGAATTCCCGGCCTGGCTCACCGCGCATCTCGCCGACTAGCTCGATTCGAGTGCCGCCCTTGGCATCAGGCTGAGCGCAACGCTGTCCGCGGCGACGGCCCCCGGCTACCTTTCGGACAATGAGCAAGATCTTGTCCCGGTCGCGTGGTTTCAGCCGGGTTGCGGTAGGTATGACGGCTGCGGCCCTGGTGGCGGTGCTGGCCTCGGCCTGCTCCAACGATTCGTCCGGAAGTGGTTCGGACACCGTGTATTTCGGTGTCTCCGGCCCGAAGACCGGCAACTCGGCCGAGTACGGTCGGCTCTGGCAGCAGGGCTTCGACCTGGCGCTGGACGAGATCAATGCCGCGGGCGGCATCAATGGCAAGAAGGTCGCGCTGAAATGGGAGGATTCGCAATCGGATCCGAAGCAGACGGTGCCCATCGCGACCAAGTTCGTCGGCGACCAATCGATCATCGCCGAGCTGGGTGACTTCTCCTCGCCCGCCTCCATCGCGGCCTCGCCGGTGTACAACCGCGGCAAGCTGGTGCAGTACGGATTCACCAACTCCTCGGTGGATTTCACCAAGGGCGGCGACTACTCGTGGAGCCCGTCCATCACCTTGGACGTGTACCAGGAGCGCAATGCCGAATGGGTGCGGTCCAAGGCGAAGAAGGTGTCGGTCGTCTATCTCGAAACCGACTGGGGCAAGCAGGCTTTCAAGTTCTTCGAGCAGTTCGCCAAGGAGAAGGGCATCGAGATCGCCTACTCCTCCTCGATCCTGCCGGACTCGCAGGACTTCCGGCCGGTGCTGATCAAGGGCCGCGACGCCAACCCGGACGCGTTCGTGCACCTGGGCTACGGCCCGGACGGCGCGCTGGTGGTCAAGCAGCTGCGTGATGTCGGGTTCAACGGCCAGTTCTTCGGCGGCCAGAACACCCCGCAGTTCATCGATCTGGCGGGCAAGGCGGCCGAGGGCGACATCGTGAACGGCGTGTTCACCCCGTCGGATCCGAGCCCGAAGGTGCAGAGCTTCGTCACCAAGTTCCGGGCCAAGTTCAATACCGATCCGGGCGACTTCAACGTCTACGCCTATGACGCGCTCTATGCGCTGGTGAAGGCCGCGAAGTCGGGCGGCGCGACCCGTGAGGGCGTGCTGAAGGGCCTGCGCGAGGTGAAGGACTTCGACGGAATCGGCCTGGGCACCTTCGCCTTCGATCAGCAGACGCGACGCCCGAGCGGTGTGAAGCCGATCGAGCTGGTGCTGCAGAACGGCAAGTTCGTGCCGGTCGGAAGCAATAAGTAGATGCTCGACACGCTCATCGCGGGTCTGGTCCACGGCAATGCGTACGCACTCATCGCCGTGGGCATCACCCTGATCTTCGGGGTCAGCAATGTCATCAACTTCGCGCACGGCTCGATCTTCGCGTTCGGCTCGGTGCTGGGCTGGTGGCTGATCGCCCAGCACGGCGTGCCGTGGTGGGCGGCGCTGGTGGTCGTGGTGGCGGTGACGGCGCTGGTCGGCGTGGCCATCGACGTGCTCGCCGTGCGGCCGCTGCGGCGTGCCCCGGCCATCGCGGCGCTGCTGGCCACGGTGGCGGTCGGGCTGATCATCGAGAACGTGGTGGCGCTGGTGTTCGGACCGGACACCCGGCCGTTCCCACAGGTGTTGCCCACCAACAATATTCGCGTGGGCGGGGTGCGACTGGGCACCTCGGACGTGGTCATGTTCGCCATCACCCTCACGGTGATGGCGGGACTGTGGGCGTTCCTGCGCTACAGCCGTCACGGCCTGGCCATTCGCGCCACCGCGCAGGATCCCGACGCGGCCGCGCAGATGGGTATCGGCGTGGGCCGGGTGCAGTCGCTGGCCTTCGCCATCGCGTCCGGATTGGGCGGTCTGGCAGGCATTTTCGTGGGTCTCTACAACTCGAATATCTCGCCGACCAGCGGCGGCATCGTCGGTATGACCGGGTTCGTGGCCGCCACCATCGGCGGGCTCGGCTCGATTCCGGGCGCGGTGCTCGGCGGATTCGTGCTCGGGCTGGTGGAGGCGTTCGGCATCTACTGGTTCGGTGACGGCTACCGGGATCTGATCACCTTCGGACTGCTGGTGGTGTTCCTGGTGCTGCGGCCCGGCGGTCTGCTCGCGCGCCCACCCGCCATCGAATCCGAGCCCATGACCGGCACCTTCCTCGGCGCGGGCCGGGAGTTGAAGATCCGCCGATGGCACGCGCTGGTCGCGTTGGCCGTTGCGGGAGTGGCGATTCCGCTGTTCGCCGATGATTACAGCCTCTCGGTCGGCACCCAGATCCTGGCCTACGCGATCATCGCGGTGTCCATGACGCTGGTGGCCGGTTCGGCGGGGCAGCTGGCGATCGGGCAGGCGGGGCCGATCGCGACCGGCGCGTACACCTCCGCGGTGCTGACGGTGTCGCACGGCTGGGCGTTCTTGTCCGCCATCGTGGTCGCGGGTCTCGTCGCGGCCGTCGTTTCCTCGGTGCTGGCCGCGCCGCTGTGGCGGCTGGGCGGGCACTACGTGGCCATCGCGACACTGGGCATCGGCATCGTGACGGTGGCGATCATTCGCAACTGGGAACCGGTGACCCGGGGCAGCTACGGCATCTTCGGCATTCCCGCACCCAAGCTCTTCGGCTACGAATTCACCACGCACGCACAGATATTCCGGCTGGAGCTGGCGGTGCTGGCGATTGTGCTGGCGGTGATCGTCGGGGTGCAGCAGTCCCGGCTCGGGACGGCCATCCGCGCCATCGGCGCCGACGAGGTGGCCGCGCGTTCGGCCGGTGTGCCGGTGCGTGACTACAAGGCGCTGGCCTTCGCGCTGGCCGCCTTCTTCTCCGGCATCGGCGGCGCGCTGCTGGCGCATCAGTACTCCTACATCGATCCGACCGTGTTCAACCTGCCCATGTCGCTGCTGGTGGTGACGATCCTGGTGCTGGGCGGCACCGCCTCGCCCTACGGCGCGGTGCTGGGCGCGGTGGTGCTGATCGGGGTGCCGGAGGCGCTGCGACTCGCGCCCTCGTGGCGAATCGTGTTGTACGGCTTGGTCTTGCTGGCCGTGGTGCGGTTCCGGCCGCAGGGAATCTTGGTGAGGAGAGAGCGTGTCTCGGTCGACGCCTGATGCGGAAGCGGTACTGACGGTGACCGGACTGCGGCGCGCCTTCGGCGGTGTCAAGGCCGTCGACGGGGTCGAATTCTCGATCGCGCCGGGCGAATTCGTCTCGATCATCGGTCCCAACGGGTCGGGGAAATCGACGACGGTCAATCTGATCTCCGGGGTATTGAAGCCCGATGCCGGATCGGTACTGGTGCACGGCAAGCGAATTCGGCCCGGCAGTCCGGAGTCGGCCGCCGCGGCGGGCATCGCACGGACCTTCCAGAACGGACGGGTCTTCGGCAATATGACCGTCCGCGAGAACGTGGATGTCGGTCTGCAGACGACGCTGCGCGCCACCCGGCCGCTGCGGGCGCTGGCGAATATCCCGGTGCTGCGCTGGGTTTCGCTGCTCGCCGAGCTCGCGGTCGCACTGGTGCCGACACCTGCCGCGCGGGCCGAGCGCCGGGATTCCGCGGCCCGGATCGATGCGCAGGTGGCCCGTTTCTCCGAACGCCTCGGTCCGCGCGTCGACCACCCGGCCTACACGCTGTCCTACGCCAACCGCCGCCGCACCGAGATCGCGCGGGCCCTGGCCCTCGAACCCGATCTGCTGCTGCTCGACGAGCCCGCCGCGGGCATGAACCAGACCGAGACCGCCGAAATCGGCAGGCAGCTGGCCGAATTGAAGGCGCAGGGCCAGACCGTGCTGCTGGTCGAACACAAGATGGACCTGGTCCACGACCTCTCGGACCGGGTGCTCGTCCTCGACGAGGGCCGCATCATCGCCGAGGGCACGCCCGACGAGGTGCTCGCCGACCCGCGCGTGATCGAGGCCTACCTGGGTACCAGCCGCGTGCACGGAAAGGTTGCCGTGGATGTCTGACGGCTTCGACGAGAACGCCACGCCCATCCTCGAATTCGAGGATGTGGTGGTGCACTACGGCCCGTCCCGGGCCTTGGACGAGGTGTCGCTGCAGGTGCGCCCCGGCGAGATCGTCTCCCTGCTCGGCGGCAATGCCTCCGGCAAGTCGACCACCATGAAAACCGCACTGGGCCTGCTGAAACCGACCTCGGGCACGGTCCGGATCGACGGCGTCGACGTGAGCGCCACCCCGCCCGCGACCCGCATTCGGGCCGGCCTGGCCTCGGTGCCCGAGGCCCGCCGCGTCTTCCCGGCCATGACCGTGGAGGAGAACCTCTTCGTCGGCGGCTATATCCGCCGGGAGCGCCGCGCGGTATTGGCCGCCCGCGCCGCCGAACTCTTTGAGCACTTCCCGCGCCTGGCCGAGCGCCGCACCCAGCGGGCGGGCACGCTGTCCGGCGGCGAGCAGCAGATGCTGGCCTTCGCCCGCGCGCTCATGAGCAAACCTCGCCTGATCTGCATGGACGAGCCCACCATGGGATTGTCGCCGCTGTTCGTGGATCGGGTGCTGGACGAGATCGCCCGGCTCAATCGGGAGCTGGGCCTGGCCATCCTGATCGTGGAACAGCAGGCGGAGCTGGCACTGAGCATCGCGCACACCGCCAATGTGCTGCGCACCGGGCGCATCGTGCTGCACGGCCCGGCCGCGGAGCTCATCGGCGACCCGGCCGTGCGCGACGCCTACCTCGGAAAGGTGACCACCGTATGACCCCGCAGCGTCTCGGCTTCTTCACCCGCCTGGTCCGCACCGATCCCGCCGAGACCGCGGCCACGGTGTACCGCGAGGCGCTCGAACAGATCGACCTGGCCGAACGTCTCGGCTACCAGACCGCCTGGGTGGCACAGCATCACCTGGATCCGGCCGAGGGCGGACTGCCGTCGCCGTTCGTGTTCCTCGCCCACGCGGCCGCCCGGTTTTCGCGGATTCGCTTCGGGACCGCCATCGTGACACTGGCGCTGGAGGATCCGATCCGGGTCGCCGAGGACGCGGCCGTGCTGGACGAGCTGTCGGGCGGGCGGCTGGAACTGGGCTTCGGCGCGGGCGGATCACGGCACGCCTTCGAGCTTTTCGAACTGGGCGACGCCGACCGGCAGCGGGTCTACGCCGACAAACTCGCGAAAGTCACCGGGGCACTGGGCGGGGAGCCGCTGGTCGGTGACCGGAGCCTGAACCCGCCCGCCCCTGGACTACGGGATCGGTTGTGGCAGGCCACGTTCTCCGCCGGGGGAGCGGAGCGGGCCGGGCGAGCCGGGGACGGACTGCTGCTGTCCAAGGCTCAGCCGCGCGATCCGGCCGCGCCCGGGGCCACCCTGTGGGAGATCCAGCAGCCGCTGGTGGACGCGTACCTCGACGCGCTGCCCTCCGGTACGGCACCCCGAATCGGCGCTTCTCGAGGCGTTTTCGTGGCCGACGACCACGACGAGGCCGTCGAGCTGGCCGAGCGCGGAGCGGCGCGGTTCCTGGATCAGCTGGGCCGCAACGGCGGTCCCGAAGGGACGAACACCGTCGCCGAGGTGCTGCGCGACCTCTACTTCGGCACGCCGGACGAGGTGGCCGAGCAGCTGGCCGCCGACTCGGCGCTGCGGCACGCCACCGACTTCATCGTGCAGGCGCATCCGGTCGATCCGGGGCACGCCGCCGTATCGCGTTCCATCGAACTCATCGCCACCAAGGTTGCGCCGCAACTGGGTTGGCGATCCGACGAAAGGAATCAGCTGTGACAACGGACGTCATCGACGCCGTGCTCGGGGAGCGCGCGGAATCGGTGCGCGCACTGCGGGCGGCGCGCCCGGCGGTGATCGAGCACACGCAGGGGGTGTACTCGGCGCTGCTGGACGGTGACGCGAGCGCGAACATCGGCCGGGAACGCCTCGTCGCGGCGGCCGTGGCGGTGGCCGAGCTGGCGGGCGCGCCCGAGCTGGCGGCGCACTACGCATCGCTGGGAACCGTTCCGGCCGAGGGTGATCCGGTGCTGGCCGCGATCCTGCGGCATGCCGCGCGGGTGACCACCTCACCCGCCGCCGTGACCCGGGCGGATATCGACGCGCTGGCCGCGGCCGGTCTGGACGAGCGCGACATCGTGACGGTGGCGCAGCTCATCGGATTCGTGCACTTCCAGGTCCGGCTACTGGCCGGGCTCGAATTGATCGGAACCGACCTCGAGGGGAGTGCGGAGCATGAGTGAAGTGCGCAGCGTCGAAACGTCGCGACGGCCAAAGGGATTCACCCAGGAGCAGCTGGACTGGGTGCCGTGGGTGGAGCCCATCGCGCTGGCCGACGCCGACGACGAGCAGCGGCCCCTGCTGGAGGGCGATCGGGGAATCGGCCCGTATTTCCGGCTACTCGCGCGCAACGCCGCGGTGCTGGCCCACCGCAGCGCCAATGACAAAGAGATCTTCTATGGCCGGGAGGGTCTGGCCCGGGCCGAGCGCGAACTCGCGGCGACCGTTACCTCCCGGCACAACGGCTGCGAATACTGCGCCTCCGTTCATTCTCGTTTCACTTCGGCGCTGTCCAAGCGGCCCGCGGATGTCCAGCGGTTGCTGGACGAGGGCAATGACGTCCGGATCGACGAAACCTGGGACGCGGTCATCGATTTCGTGGACGCACTGGCCGCGAATCCGCCCCGCGCGCACGCCGGTCATCTGAAGCGCCTGCGGGAGCTGGGATTCGGCGATAACGAGCTGCACGATCTGGTGTTGTCCACCGCCTCGTTCTCGTGGGCCAACCGCCTCATGCTCACCCTCGGTGAACCGGAGGTTCCGGTGGTCATCAGCGAGATCTAGGGCTCTCTGGAAAAAATTCTAGAAAGTTCATAGGAAATCTTCCCAGGGTGGGGACCGGCTCGGTATCGTCCCGATGGCAAACAGTCAGTGACGGCACTGGCAATCTGTCGGATCGGAGCACCACCATGACGAACTTCCTTTCGGATGTTCTTGTCCAGACCATCCTGAAGCTGCTGCAGACCGGTTCGTCGAGTCTTTCTGCCAAGTAGCGCGACGAGCGCCATCTTTCGGCTACTGCGCGGAAGCCGAATCGATGACGAAGGGCCTGATCTTTGACGAGGGGATCGGGCCCTTTTTCGCGCCCGCGGTCGGTCGCTGCTCCCGGTTGTCGGGACTCGTGCTTGCCACCCGCCGGAGCGACACGCCAAATTTATACTAAAAATCTCCTCGAAAAGTATTCCGTCCAGTTCCACTGCTCTGTATCGTGTTGAACGGCAAACGATCAGTGACTTTCGGGTCAATGCGACATCGGGCCGCGAGTCTCCCCCCGGACGCGCGTCCCGAACCCGGGACGGTTCCCCTGCCTATACCCACCGTCCCGGGTGCGCCGCACTGCCCGAAGTCACTGAGCCAACTTTCGGCTAACGCGCGGTAAGTCGAAGGTGCAAACGAAGGGCCCGATCCATGACGAGGGGATCGGGCCCTTCGGTATTGTCTGGCGCAATGTCACAGGAAACGAACGCGGGAAGAATGTACGCCGGGCAGCCCGTAGAAGACCGGCAGCGGCAGCGTCGTGCGCGTTTTCTGGAGTCCGGGCTCACGGTGTTCGCGCGCGACGGATATGCCAATAGTTCCGTCGGGGCCATCTGTAAGGACGCCGGCCTCTCCTCTAGGCAGTTCTACGAGGAGTTCACCGGACGCGAATCGCTGTTGCTCGAGCTCTACGAGCAGATCGATCGCGAATCCCGGGAAGCCGTGGCGGCCACCATCGCCGAGCACTCCGACGCCAGCGCCATCGACATCATCGACGCCGCGGTCCGCGCCTACATCGAGTCCATCGGGCGCGATCCGCGCAAGGCCAGAGTCGCGCTCGTCGAAGTCGTCGGCGCGGGACCCAAGGTGGAGAAGTTCCGCCTGGAGCTGCGGCGCGCCTGGGGCGCGCTGCTGGCCAGTGCCGCCGAGGATGCCGCGCTGCACGGTGAAATCCCGCCCGGCGACTACGAAATGCGCGTGCTCGCCATCATCGGCGCGGTGAACTACGTGGTGGACGCCTGGAGCGGTTCGGAACCGCGCCAGCCGCTCGACGACGTCATCCGCGTCCTGCGGCGCGTCATCATGGGCGCGGTCAGCGCCTGACGCCGCAACCCGGTTCGAACCTCCCCCATCCGACTCCCTTTCGCGCCCGTCCGCCTCGCGGACGGGCGCGAATTTTGCGGGTAGCGTGCCGATCATGGAGACGGTTCCGATTCAGATGCCCGACGGGACCACGGTGCCGGTGCGGATGATTCCGGCGAAAGGTCCACACCGGCATCCGATTACGGCTGACACGCCGAGACCGGTGATCGTTATCGTTCCGGGACTGGGAGTTCCGGGGGAGTTCTATTCACTGTTCGGGAAGCCGTTGGCGGACCGGGGTTTCGACGTGGCGCTGCTGGAGATCCGCGGAAACGGGGACAGTAAGCCCAAACCCGGTGCGGCGAGCCAATTCGGCTACCACGAACTGGTGGCCGTGGACTTCCCTGCCATGTTCGAGGCGGTCCGCGAACGCTTTCCGGACAGCACGCCGTATCTGCTGGGGCACAGCATGGGTGGGCAGCTCGGGGTCATGTACGCCGCCCGGATCCGCGGACGGCTGGGCGGGCTCATCCTGGTCGCGTCCGGGACGCCCCATCATCGCGGATATTCGGGCCTGGCCGCGCTCGGCAGCGCGGCGCTCTCGCTGACCGCTCCGCTGGCCGGGTTCTGGCCCGGCGACACGGTCACCGCGGGCGGGTTCGGGCGGCAGTCGAAGGTGCTCATCGCCGACTGGGCGCGACTGGCCCGCACCGGCAGATTCCAGCCCGCCGGAGCCGATATCGACTACGAGGAGCGCATCGCGCGGCTGAAACTGCCGGTGCTGTCGATCACCCTGCGGGGCGATGAGCTGACCCCGCAGCGCTCGGCGCGGCAATTGCTCGCCAAGCTGCCGAATGCCGACATCACCACCTGGCACAACCCGGACTCGCTCGGGCACAACGGCTGGATCAGCGATCCCGAATCCACCCTCGACTATCTCGAAAAGTGGCTCCGGGACCGCTGATTCGGGTCAGATCAGCCGGGAGCGGGGTGCGGTCATCTTCTCCGGGCTCAGCAGTTCGTCGAGCTCGTCCTTGGTCATGGCGCCACGTTCCAGCACCAGGTCGTAGACGCTGCCGCCGGTCTTCAACGCCTCCTTGGCGATCGAGGCCGACTGTTCGTAACCCAGCTTCGGCACCAGCGCGGTGACCAGGCCGATGCTGTGGTTGACCAGTTCCCGGCAGTGCTCCCGGTTGGCGGTGATGCCGACGACGCAGCGGCTGGTCAGGGTGATGGCCGCATTGCGCAGCATCATGGTGCCCATGAGCAGGTCGTAGGCCATGATCGGCTCGGCCATGTTGAGCTCGAGCTGGCTGGCCTCGGCGGCCATGGTGACCGTCATGTCGTAGCCGATGAGCTGGAAACAGACCTGCGACACCACTTCCGGGATGACCGGGTTCACCTTGCCCGGCATGATCGACGAACCCGGTTGCATGGGCGGCAGATTGATCTCGCCCAGACCCGCGCGCGGGCCCGAGGACAGCAGCCGCAGATCGTTGCAGATCTTCGACAGCTGCACCGCGGCGCGCTTGAGCGTGGCGGAGATGGCGACGAAATCGCCGGAGTCCTGGGTGGCCTCGACCAGGTTCTCCGCCTGGACGATCGGCAGCCCGGTGACCTGCGCCAGCTTGGCGGTGACCAGTTCGGCGTAGCCGGGCGGGCTGGTGATGCCGGTGCCGATGGCGGTCGCGCCCATGTTCATCGCCAGCAGATCCTGCGAGATGCGCAGCAGGTGCGCGATGGCCTCACCGATCATGACCGCGTACGCGCCGAACTCCTGGCCCAGCGTCATCGGCACCGCGTCCTGCAGCTGGGTGCGGCCCATCTTGATGACGTCGCTGAACTCGGCGGCCTTGGCCTGCAACGCGGTTCGCAGTTCGCCCAGTGCCGCGACGGCGTTCTGCAACGAGAGGTAGACGCCCAGCTTCACCGAGGTGGGGTAGACGTCGTTGGTGGACTGCGAACAGTTCACGTCGTCGTTGGGGTGCAGATACTGGTATTCGCCCTTGTGGTGGCCCATGAGCTCGAGGCCGCGGTTGGCGATGACCTCGTTGGCGTTCATATTGGTCGAGGTGCCCGCGCCGCCCTGCACCATGTCGACGATGAAGTCCTCGCGCAGCTTGCCGTCCAGGATCTCGTCGCAGGCCGCGACGATGGCGTCGCGCTTGGCGTCGGTGATCGATCCGAGCTCGGCATTGGCAAGCGCGGCAGCCTTTTTCACGTAGGCCAGGGCGTGCACCAGATCGCCGAACTTGCGCAGTTTGATGCCCGAGATCGGGAAGTTCTCGACCGCGCGGAGGGTCTGCACGCCGTAGTAGGCCTCCGACGGGAGCTCGCGCTCGCCGAGCGAGTCGTGCTCGGTACGGATGCCGCCCAGCGGGCGGGAGGCGGCCTGCATGGCCGACAGCTGCTCGGACACGCTGCGCAGGCGCTGGCTGATGAGCTGGGCCACCCGGCCCACCATGCGGTAGTAGCGCTCGGGGTCCTCGGCGGCGATCCGGCGCATGGTGTCGCGGGAGACGGTGAGCACCACCGCGCCCGGCTTGGTGCGAGCGGTGGCCGCGTGCGGGCCGTCGTCGAGCAGTCCGACCTCGCCCAGCAGGCTGCCGGGGCCGTAGTGGCCCAGCACGGTTTCGTGTCCGGTCAGTCCGACGAAGACCTCGACCTCGCCCTCGATGACGATGCCCAGCCAGTCGCGCGGCGTGGCCTCGTGGAAGAGCACCGCGCCGGGCGGGAATTCGCGGCGTTCCGCCTGTTTGGCGAGGGCGCGCACATCGTCCGGGTCGAGGCCGGTGGCGGTGGCGGTGGTCTTGATCAGCTCGTCCAGTTGACCCACATCGACTCCTCGTCCGGAAGGGAGGTGCTCGTGTCACGACATCAACACTGGCAAACAAACCGCAATCTTTCCGCGTCGTGCGGATATCTTTCAAGAGCGACTCGGTAACAGCATGCCCAGGCACCACCACCTACTAGCCGAACAGGCGGTCGACGATGGTCAAGATGCTGCTCGAACTGGCGGTCATGTTGGGCATCATCATGATCGGATCCCGGGTCGGAGGCATCGGACTCGGTGTGTGGGGTGGTATCGGCGTCTTCGCGCTGGCGACCATCTTCGGGGTCGAGCCGACCGTGCCGCCGGTGGACGTGCTGCTCATCATCCTGTCCGTGGTGGTGGCCGCGGCGACCATGGAGGCGGCGGGCGGCGTCGATTACATGGTCCGAATCGCCGAGCGGATAATTCGCAGCAACCCCAAGCGGATCACCTTCGTGGCACCCCTGGTGACCTACGCGTTCACCGTCGGAGCCGGCACCGGGCACCTGCTGTACCCGCTGCTGCCGGTCATCCACGAGGTGGCGCGCGAGGGCGGAATCCGGCCGGAGCGGCCCATTTCCATCGCCACCATCGCCAATCAGATCGCCATCGTGGCCAGCCCGGTCTCGGCCTCGACCGCCGCGTCGGTGGTCATCTTCGGGCCCGACGGGTGGTCCATCGTGAAGATCCTGGCCATCACCGTGCCGTCCACCCTCATCGGGTCCATGGTCGGTGCGCTGTCGGTGCTCCGGCTCGGCAAGGACCTCGACGACGATCCGGAATATCAGCGCCGGCTGGCGGCGGGGGAGATCCCGCCCATCGATCCGAGCCACGCCGACCGGCCGCCGTTGCCGCCGCGCGCCTCCTGGTCGGCGGGCATCTTCCTGCTCGGCGTGATCGCCATCGTCATCTCCGGCGCGTTCCCGAGCCTGCGGCCCAGCGTGCACGGCGCGGACGGCAAGGTCGACGCGCTGGCCATGCCGTACGCCATCGAGGTGCTCATGCTCGCCACGGCGGCGGTGATCATGGTGCTGTGCAAGGTCGACGCCGCCCGGGTGCCCGGCATGCCGGTCGCCAAGGCCGGTCTGGTGGCGCTGGTCGGCGTATTCGGATTGGCCTGGCTCGGTGACTCTTTCGTCGAGGCCAACAAGACCCTCATCGTCGACAAGCTCGGCGGCATCGCCAAGGACCACACCTGGACCTTCGCGATCATCGTGACCGTGGTCGCGGCGCTCATCCTGAGTCAGGCCGCGACCACCAAAACCATGATGCCGCTGGGTATGGCGCTCGGTATCCCGTCGGCCCAGCTGGTGGCCATGCTGCCCGCGGTCGCGGCGCTGTTCATCCTGCCGGTCTACCCGACCAGCATCGCGGCGGTGAACTTCGACCTGAGCGGGACGACCCACTTCGGCAAGTACGTGCTCAACCACTCGTTCATGCGTCCCGGTCTGGTCACCCTGGTCGCCTCCATCGCCATCGGCTACGGCCTGGCGGCGATCATCGGCTGAGCGGTCGAGGCGTCACTCCTTCATGAGTTGCCGGGCGAAGAACTCGTAGACCAGCGCGGACTGGAAGGCCGACTGCTTGTTGTCGGCCGCACCGCCGTGGCCGCCCTCGATGTTCTCGTAGTACCAGACGTCGTGGCCCTCGGATTCCAAGCGCGCGGCCATCTTTCGCGCATGGCCCGGGTGCACGCGGTCGTCGCGGGTCGAGGTGGTGAGCAGGATCGGCGGGTATTGCCGGTCGGCGCTGGTGTTCTGGTACGGCGAGTACTTGGAGATGTACTCCCACTCCTCCGGCTTGTCCGGGTCGCCGTACTCGGCGATCCAGGACGCGCCCGCCAGCAGCAGGTGATAGCGCTTCATGTCCAGCAGCGGCACCTGGCACACGATGGCCCCGAACAATTCCGGATACCGGGTCAGCATGACGCCCATGAGCAGGCCGCCATTGCTGCCGCCGACCGCGCCGAGCTGCTCGTGGGTGGTGATGCCGCGGGCCACCAGGTCGCGGGCCACGGCCGCGAAATCCTCATAGGCCTTGTGCCGGTTGGCCTTCAGCACCTGGGTGTGCCATTCCGGGCCGTACTCGCCGCCGCCGCGGATATTGGTCATGACGTAGGTGCCGCCGCGCTCCAGCCAGCCCATGCCCACCCCGCCGAAATAGCCCGGCGTGCGCGAGACCTCGAAGCCGCCGTAGCCGGACATGACGGTCGGGCCGGGGGAGCCCTTGCGATCACGGTGGCGGATCACGAAATACGGGATTCGCGTGCCGTCGTCGGAGGTGGCGAAGAACTGTTCGGTCTCGATGCCGTCGGCGTCGAAGAACTCCTGCTCCTGCTTGAGCACCTCCACGCTGCCGCCCACCGAACCCCACATGAGTGTGGTCGGACGGGTGAAACCACTGGTGGAGAGCATGAACTCGTCCCCGCCCTCGAGGCGGTCCAGGTTCGTGACGCTGGTGGTGGCCATGCGCGGGGCGTCGGCCAGCGGTTCGCGGGTCCAGCCGTCCGGACCGGGGGTGAGGACGTAGAGCTTGGTCTGCACGTCCTCGAGCGTGATGAGCATCAGGTGGTTCTCGGTCCAGCCGTAGCCGTGCAGCGCCGTATGCGCGTCAGGGGTGAACAGCACCTCGAAATCGCGTGCGCCGGAGAGGAATTCCTCGAAGTTCGCGGCCAGCAGCGAACCCGCCGGATAGGTCGTGCCGTTCACCTCCCACGGCGACTTGAGACGCACCAGCAGCAGATCCTTGTACCAGGATTCGGTGGCGTCGCTGGGCACGTCGATGAAGCGCAGGGTGCCGTCGGGCTCCAGCAGGTAGACCTCCTCGTTGAAGAAGTCGGTGGCCCGGCCCAGGAAGTGGCGTTCGTAGCCGGGCGTGCGGTCGTAGCCCGCCGAGACGGCCACATCGGTGACCTCGCCCTCGTAGACGAATTCCGCTGCCTCCAGCGGGGTTCCGCGATGCCAGCGCTTCACCACGCGCGGGTAGCCGGAATCGGTGAGCGAGCCCGGGCCGAAATCGGTGCCGACGTAGAGCGTGTCGTCATCGATCCACGCGAAATCCGACTTGGCCTCAGGTAGATAGAAGCCGCCGTTCTCGGGGGCGATGAAAGCCTTTGTCTCGATATCGAATTCGCGCACCACCTTGGCGTCCGCGCCGCCGCGCGAGAGGCTGATCAGCGCCCGCTGCTGCGCCGGCCGCAGCACCGCCGCGCTGCCCCACACCCAGTTCTCGTGCTCGGTCGCGGCCAGCGCGTCCAGGTCGATGAGGATCTCCCAGTCCGGATCCTGCTTGGCGTACTCGGCGAAAGTGGTGCGCCGCCACAGCCCCTTCGGATGCTCGCGATCGCGCCAGTAGTTGTAGAGCCACGGGCCGCGCCGGCCCGGATACGCGATGCGGGTGTCGGTGTCGAGCATGGCGAGTACGCGCGCCTCGAGTTCGGCGAAGCGCTCGGACGCGGCGAATCTCTCCTTCACCACGGCATTACGCGCTTGTGCCCACTCCAGGGCGCGCTCGCCCTCGACCTCTTCGAGCCACAGGTACGGATCTGTCACGCTCTCTCCAACACCGGTCATGCCCTCATTGTTGCCGAGGCCCGCGTTCGCCGGTCGCGAACGTGTTGCCCGGGAGCGGTGCCGGCGGGCGCGTCAGCCCAGACGCACCAGCATCTTTCCGGTGTTCGCGCCGGACAGCACGCCCAGGAACGCGGCGGGCGCCTGCTCGAGGCCCTCGTAGACGGTCTCCCGGGCGCGCAGGCTGCCGTCGGCGAGCCAACCGGCGGCCCGCCCGATGTACTCGCCGAAGCTCGCGAGGTGACTGGTGACCAGCATGCCGCGCAGCGTGATCTCCCTGGTGGCGGCCAGGTACAGGTCCGGCGTGAACTCCGGTGCCGCGCCGTTGTATCCGCTGATCGCGCCGACCAGGGCGATGCGGCCGCCCGGGTGCATGGCCTCGATGGCGACCTTCAGGTGCTCGGCTCCGACGCTGTCGAGGTAGACGTCGATGCCCCCGGGCGCGGCGGCGGCCAGCTGCCCGCGCAGGTCGCCCGCTCGGTAGTCGATGGCCGCGTCGAAGCCGAATTCATCGGTCAGCAGACGGGTTTTCGCGGGCCCGCCCGCCGAGCCGACCACCCGGCTCGCACCGAGTTTGCGAGCGATCTGCCCGGCCACGCTGCCCACCGCGCCCGCCGCCGCCGAGACGAACACGACATCGCCGTCCCGGACCGGGGCGATCGCGGTCAGCGCCGCGTAGGCGGTCAGGCCGGTGGTGCCCAGCACGCCGAGATAGTGGCGTGGGTCGGCCAGGCCGGTGTCGAGCACGGTGGCCGTCTCGGCGTCCACCACCGCGAACTCGCGCCAGCCCAGGAAGTGGGTCACGGTGGCGCCCACCGGAATCGCCGCCGAACGGGACTCGATCACCTCGCCCACCGCCGAGCCCTCCAGCGCCTCGCCGAGGGCGAAGGGCGGGATATAGGACGGCTTGTCGTCCATACGGCCGCGCATGTACGGATCCACCGACATCCAGGTGTTGCGGACCAGGATCTGGCCCTCGGCCAGCTCGGGCAGCGGGCGCTCCACGAGGGTGAAGTTCGCGGCCGTCGGCGCGCCCGCGGGGCGGGCGGCGAGCTGGATCTCCCGGCCGGTACGAAGCTGAGTTGTCATGGCACACAGTCCTTTTCGTTGCGGATGGCCGTTATAGCGGCCCGTTGCCGACAACGTTATGAACCGATCGCGCCCGCCCCCAGGTCCCGCGATGCCACCGCCCGGTCCGTTTGCGCCAGGCCGGTCGGCGAGGTGCCGCGCCAGCGCTGGAACGCCTTGCGCAGGGCGCGATCGTCGGTGAAGCCGAGCCGGGCGGCCACCGCGGCCGTCGAACGGCCCTCGGCCAGTAGGGTTTCGGCCCGTTCGTAGCGCAGCAGATCGACCTCGTACCGCCAGGTGGTGCCGTGGTCGGCGAGCCGGCGCTGCAGGGATCGGCGGCCCAGCAGGAGCCGCCGGGCCACGGCGTCCAGGGTGAGATCGCCGTCGGCCAGGGCCGCGGCGAGGGCGGCGCGGAACGCCTCCAGCGGACCGGGCACGGCGCGCGAGCTCGCCAGCACCAGATCGGCATGGCTGCGGAGCAGATCGCCGAGTATCGGATCGGCGCGGTGCAGGGACGCGGCGGCGTCGTCGGCGTGGAAGGTGATGCTGTCGGCGGGCGCGCCGAATTCGATATCGGTGGTGCCGAACGCCTCGGCCAGGATCGAATGCCCGTGCGGTGCAGGGTGTCCGAAGGTCACGCGCTTGGCGCGCACAGGGCGACCGGTGGCCTCGCGGGCGCGGCGCAGGTAGTAGGCGAGGAGGTATTCGTTGACCACGGCCGACACCGCCGGATCGCCCGCGGTGGTGCGGTAGCCGACGGTGAGATCGCCCTCTCCGTCGAGCTCGAAGCTCTCGCCCGCCGCGGTGACCACGCGGTGGTACGGCTGTGCGGCACGCAGTGATTCGGCCAGGGTGGATCCGGTGGTCACCAGATAGTCCCAGGTGGTGAGGGTTCCCAGCGGTGCGGCGGCGGCCACCGCGACACCCGCGCCCGGTCCGGGTCGCAGATGGGCGATCAACTCCCACAGGCGAATCAGGGAATCGAGCGGGATCCGATTCAGCTCGACGGCGAGGGTCTGCTCGTCCAGGCCGTGAATTCCGGCCAGCTGTCCCGGTTCGGCCCCGGCCTGCCGGGCGGCGTCGCGCACCAGGCGGATGAGCTGGGTCGAAACCGTGCGGTCGAGCGGATCCACCCGCCCCACAGTAGTGATCGCACTCGTCCCACCGGTCGGTAGGATTGCGGCTTCGAAGCCCATCCGCGAGGAGGTTCGGTGTCGCCGCAACAACGTTCGCAGACCGGCCGGCCTCGGCTGTGGGAACAGCACTGCTGCCTGCCGCTGCTGCCGACCGCGGATCTCACCGAGCTGACCCGATACCCGTCGGGGTCGTATCTATCGGTGAATATCGGATATTCGCCGCAATCCACCCGGGAGTCGCTGGAGCTGGTCACCCAGTTCCGGCGGGATGCCTTGACCGACGGGCGGTTCCGGCTGGTGCACAGCATCGAGGACGCCTGGCCGGAGGTGCCCACCGTGGAGACCGAATCCACGCTGGCGCTGGCCTTCGATCTGGAGGACTCCGCACCGCTCGAGGGTGACCTCGACAATGTCGAGCTGTTCTACGAATTGGGGCTGCGCTCGCTGCTGCCCAGCTACAACTACGCCAATGCGGCCGGGTGCGGCTGCCTGGACGCCAATGACACCGGGCTCACCGGGTACGGGCGGGACCTGATCCGCAAGCTCAACGAGGTCGGGGTGTTCGCCGACGGATCGCACTGCTCGGCGCGGACCGGACTCGACATCGCCGAGACCACGACCGTGCCGATGATCTACAGTCACTCGAATTTCGCGGCGCTGTGGGCGCATCCGCGCAATATCACCGACGAGCAGGCCAAGGCGTGCGCGGCCACCGGCGGCGTGATCGGCATCAACGGCGTCGGAATCTTCCTGGGCCACAACGAGCCGGCGTCCCGGGCCGAACGGGTCGCCGCCATGGCCGACCACATCGTCTACGGCGTGGAACTGCTCGGGATCGAGCACATCGGCATCTCGTCCGACTTCTCCTTCGACGGCGACGAATTCAACGAGGTCATGTTCGCCAGCCCGGAGACGTTCTCCGAGGACTACACCCGCTACGGTCCGCTGCAGTGGACGCCGCCGGAGGATCTGCTCGGCGAGTCGGATGTGCCGGGTCTGGACGAGGTGCTGGCGGCGCGCGGCTTCATCGAATCAGACCGGTCAGCCGTGTTCGGCGGCAATTTCGCCCGCGCGGCCCGCCAGGTGTGGCGCGATTAACGTGTTCCGCGTCTCACCCGAGCGGGGGATGGCTGAGTGAGCAACCGGTAACAGGTCTAGTCTCGAAGCCGTGACTTCCCACTACGATGTCGTCGTTCTCGGCGCTGGTCCCGGCGGTTACGTCGCCGCGATTCGTGCCGCTCAACTCGGCCTGCGAACAGCGATCGTCGAGCAGAAATACTGGGGTGGCGTGTGCCTGAACGTGGGCTGCATTCCGTCCAAGGCGCTGCTTCGGAACGCGGAGCTGGCCCATATCTTCACCAAGGAAGCGAAGACCTTCGGTATCTCGGGTAACGCGACCTTCGACTTCGGCGCGGCGTTCGATCGCAGCCGCAAGGTCGCGGACGGCCGGGTCAAGGGCGTCCACTTCCTGATGAAGAAGAACAAGATCGACGAGTTCGACGGGAAGGGCACGTTCACCGGTCCGAAGTCGCTGTCGGTCGCGCTCACCAAGGGCGGCACCGAGGACATCACGTTCGACAACGTGATCATCGCGGCCGGCACCGAGACCAAGCTGCTGCCGGGCACCTCGCTGTCCGCCAACGTGGTCACCTACGAGGAGCAGATCCTCACCCGCGACCTGCCGGGCTCCATCCTCATCGTGGGTGCGGGCGCCATCGGCATGGAGTTCGGCTACGTCCTCAAGAACTACGGCGTGGACGTGCGCATCGTCGAATTCCTCGACCGCGCACTGCCGAACGAGGACGCCGACGTCTCCAAGGAGATCACCAAGGCGTACAAGAAGCTCGGCATCACCATCACCACCGGTGCGGCCGTGCAGTCCATCGACGACGACGGCTCCAAGGTCACCGTCGCCATCAAGGACAACAAGTCCGGTGCGATCGAGACCGTCACCGTCGACAAGGTGCTGCAGGCCGTCGGCTTCGCGCCGCGCGTGCAGGGCTACGGCCTCGAGGCCACCGGCGTGCAGCTCACCGACCGCGGCGCCATCGCGATCGACGACTACATGCGTACCAACGTCCCCGGTATCTACGCCATCGGTGACGTCACCGCCAAGCTGCAGCTCGCGCACGTCGCCGAGGCGCAGGGCGTCGTCGCCGCCGAGACCATCGCCGGCGCCGAGACCCAGGCTCTCGGCGACTACCGCATGATGCCGCGCGCCACCTTCTGCCAGCCGCAGGTCGCCTCCTTCGGCCTCACCGAGCAGCAGGCCCGCGACGAGGGCTACGACGTCAAGGTCGCCACCTTCCCGTTCACCGCCAACGGCAAGGCCCACGGCCTCGGCGACGCCCAGGGCTTCGTCAAGCTGATCTCCGACGCCAAGTACGGAGAACTGCTGGGCGGCCACATGATCGGCCCGGACGTCTCCGAGCTGCTGCCGGAGCTGACCCTCGCCCAGAAGTGGGACCTGACGGTCAACGAGGTCGCGCGCAACGTCCACACCCACCCGACCCTGTCGGAAGCCATCCAGGAAGCGATCCACGGCCTCGCCGGTCACATGATCAATTTCTAACTCGCAGAGGCTCTCAGGGGCTTCGTCCCCGAACCCCCTCGAGATTTCGGGGGCAGGCCCCCGGACCCCCGAAACGGCCCGGTGCCAGCGGAAGACGCTGGCACCGGGCCGTTTTCATTGCTTCGAGCGGTCAGTCTCCCAGGTGCAGGCGGCGGTGGAGGGCGTAGACGCGGTCGGTCAGTTCCGGGAAAGGGCCGGAGACCGGGATGCTCGGGGCCACTTCCCGGATGGAGAGGGGGCGGACCGGGCCCGTCGGGACGCCGAACTCGTTGAGCCACTCCAGGAGTTGGGTGGTGGAGGCGGCGTAGACGATGCGGCCGAGGCCGTTCCAGGCGTGGGCCGCCGAGCACATGGGGCAGTGTTCGCCGGAGGTGTAGACGGTGGCGGTGGCGCGCTCTTCGGGGGTCAGGTTTTCGCCTGCCCAGCGGGCCAGGTCGAATTCGGGGTGGCGGGTCTGGTCGCCGCCGGAGACTCGGTTGCGGTCTTCCGCCAGTACTTTCCCGTTCGCGTCGACCAGTAGCGATCCGAACGGCTCGTCGCCCGCGTTCAGCGCCTCCTCGGCCAGTTCCACGCAGCGCTCCAGGTAGTGCAGATCGTCGTCGGCGGACATGCGGCTCCTTGCGCTCGCGGCTTATTGGCGGTGGTAGGCCGTCTGGGCGGCGGTGATGGCGGAGATATTGGATTCGAGAATGTCGATGAGGCCGACGAGTTGGTCGGCGACCTTCGCGCCGAGGTCGGTGAGGGTGTACTCGACGACCGGCGGGATGGATTGCTGGACTTCGCGATTGACCATGCCGTCGCGTTCCAGGGTCTGCAGGGTCTGGGAGAGCATGCGCTCGGAGATGCCGTCCACGCGGCGGCGCAGGGCGGAGAAGCGGTAGGGGCCCTCGCGCAGGGCGGCCAGGGCGAGGACGCCCCAGCGGCTGGCCACGTCCTGGAGGACGGGGCGCGAGGCGCAATTGCGGGCGAAGACGTCGGCCTCCAGCGTGGGGTCGACCGCATATGCCTGGTCGGGGGGCTGGGAGGTCATGAGATTCAGGTTACCTGTCATTCGGGTAGCGGTTTGGGAATGGGATGTGCTTACTATTAGTTAGTACATGTCGAGAGTTCAGTTCATTCCCTGAAACCGTGGAGGAAGTCATGACCGTCGCAGTCACCGGAGCAAGTGGTCAGCTGGGTCGTCTCGTCGTCGAGGCGCTGTTGAAGGACGGATCGCAGCCGGTGGTGGCCGTGGTCCGCGATCCCGCCAAGGTGGCCGACCTGGCCGAGCGTGGGGTCGAGGTGCGGGTCGCGGGCTTCGACGATCCGGCCGCGCTGGAGCAGGCGTTCCAGGGTGTCGACCGGGTGCTGCTGGTCTCCGGCAACGAGTTCGGCAAGCGGGTCGCCCAGCACACCAACGTGCTGCGCGCGGCCGAGGCGGCGGGCGTGAAACTGCTGGCCTACACCAGCATTCCGAAGGCCGACGCGAACCCGCTGATCCTGGCCCAGGAGCATATCGGCACCGAGGCGGTGCTGGCCGAGGCGAAGATCCCGACCGTGCTGCTGCGCAACAGCTGGTACTGGGAGAACTACAACGGCGGCCTGGCGCACGCGGTCGAGTCCGGCACGCTCTACGGCGCGGCCCGCGACGGCAAGGTATCCGGTGCGGCGCGGGCCGATTACGCCGAGGCCGCGGCCCGCGTGCTCACCACCGACGGCCACGAGGGCAAGGTCTACGAACTCGGCGGCGACGAGACCCTCACCTATGCCGAACTGGCGCAGGTGCTTTCGGAGGTCTCCGGCAAGCCGGTGCGCTACCAGGATCTGCCGCAGGCCGATTACGCCGCCGCGCTCGAGGGTGCGGGCCTGGACGCGGGCTACGCCGCGGTGCTGGCCGACGCCGACGCCGGTATCGCCGAGGGCATCCTGACCGTCGACTCCGGCGACCTGCAGCGCCTGCTGGGCCGCCCGTCGACCCCCGTGGCCGAGGTGTTCCGGGCGGCCCTGGCCTGAGCGCCGTCCACCTCGTCACCGTCTACCTCGTCATTCCAGCGTGCTTTTGGCTGGAATCCACCCTCTTGACGTGGATCCCGGCTAAAAACGTGCCGGGATGACGGGGCCGGCACCAGCGGGATGACGGGCGGGGCTGGGCGCTCAGTACCAGTTGTGGGCCTGCCAGAAATCCCAGGCGGCGTTCGGACTGCCGTAGCGGGCGACCATGTAGCGGTAGGCCCAGCGCAATTGGGTGAGCGGGTTGAACATCCAGTCGGGGCCCTCGCTGAACATCTTGTGCGCGGGCAGCGCCTGGGCCAGGCCGTAGGCGCCCGAGGTCGGGTTGATGGCGAAGACCTGCCAGTTGCTCTCGTGGGTGATGATCTGGTCGAACGAGGCCCACTGGTCGTCGGGGACGATGAAGCGGGACACGGTCTGCAGCGCCGGTTTCGAATACCGCTGAGCGGTGCCGACCAGTTGCAGCAGGCCGGCGGGATCCACCGGCAATGCGGCGGGGATCTCGAGTGCGTCGGCGATCGGGTTCGCGACCTCGGTGCGCGCATCGGCGCTTCCGGTCGCGACGGTCAGCGGGGTGAGGGCGGCCACGAGCAGTCCCAGGAGCGCGGCTCGTAGCGGTGGCTTCTTGGAGTCTCGAAAAGCGGGCAACGCCTGGTCCTTCCGTGTGGTCCCCCGTAACACCAGCGGTCACAGCAAGCACGAAAAATCAGGCCAATCTGTTTTCAGACGAACTGACGCTACGCCCTTTCAGTTCGCGATCAGGGGCGACACGCTGGATGGCGACACGCTGGAAAAATGCCTGATAGGACCGAATTGCCGGGATCAGCGCGCCCGGCCGAGCAGCAATTCGCGCTCGGTCTCATTGGCCGTCAGCTCGGCCGCCCGCTCGAAGGCCGTGCGCGCCTCGGCCGCTCGGCCCAGCCGAGCCAGCAGGTCCCCGCGCACCGCGTGCAGCAGGTGGTAGTCCGCCAGCGCGCCCGCCGCGGCGATGGCGTCGACCAGTTCCAGCCCGGCCGCCGGACCGTGGACCATGGCGACCGCGACCGCTCGGTTCAACTCCACCACCGGCGACGGAAACCGTTGTGCCAGAATCGCATACAGTCCGGCGATGCGGCGCCAGTCGGTCTCCTCGGCGGTCGGGGCCATGGCGTGCACCGCCGCGATTGCGGCCTGCAGCGCGTAGCGCCCGGGCTCGCGATCGCGGGTCCGGTTCAGCGTGTGCGCCCGGGCCAGTGCCGCGAAACCGCGATTGATGTAGAGACGATTCCAGCGGGAGCGATCCTGATCGGGCAACAGCACCAGCCCGCTGCCGGAGGCGCTGCGGGCGATGGTGCGCGACGCCTGGAGTTCGAGCAGGGCGGCGAGTCCGTGCGCCTCAGGCTCTCGGGGCAGCAGTGCTGCCAGGATGCGGGCCAATCGCAAGGCGTCCTCGCATAATTCGGCGCGGACCCAGCGCTCACCGGAGGTGGCCGTGTATCCCTCGTTGAAGATCAGGTAGATGACCTCCAGCACCGAATCCAGGCGCGCGGTCAACTCCGAACCCTCGGGCACCTCGTAGGGGACCCGCTTCGCCGCGATAGTGCGCTTGGCCCGCACGATGCGTTGCGCGACGGTCGATTCCGGAACCAGATAGGCCCGCGCGATCTCGGTCGTGGTCAGCCCGCCCACCATGCGCAACGTGAGTGCGGCGCGGGCCGGTGGCGTGAGCACGGGGTGGCAGGCGGTGAAGATCATGCGCAGCAGATCGTCCGTGATGGCGGGTTCCGGCTCACCGGCGATAACCAGCGCCGGATCGTCGTCGGAGCGCTCGGCCGTGAGCACCTCCCTGCCGAGCAACTCCAGCTTGCGCGCGAAGTTCGCATCCCGCCGAATCCGGTCAACGGCACGGTGTTTCGCGGTCAGCATGAGCCACCCGCCGGGATTGGGCGGAACGCCTTCCCGCGGCCACTGCTCCAACGCCGCGACAAGCGCGTCCTGCGCCAACTCCTCAGCGGTCGCGATATCCCCCACCAGCCTGGTCAACCCGGCGACCAACTTCGGCCACTCGATCCGCCACGCCGCCTCCACCGCCCGCCGCGCCCGCACCTGCCCCCGCTCGGCCGATTCCTGCACGTCCGGCCGGGCCAATTCGGATCCGCTCGACGCGGCCGATTCGGGTGTGGGGGCGGTGTTTTCGCGCGTGGGGCGGTCGGCCGACGAGCCCGTGGGCGTCGGATTCTCGGGGGAGGCGTGGCCGGAGTTCACGCGCGGGCTGCCCCGAACGCGTGAACTCCTTGGCCGCGTGGCGGATTCAGTTCTGTCCGCCCTCGACCTTCCGCACCTCGACCTCGATGTCCCACTCCGGGCCGTGGACGCGCAGGAATCGGCTCGCCCATTCCACCGCCTCCTCCGTCGACCGGGTCTGGAGTAGACAGTAGCCGCCGATGATCTCCTTGGACTCGGTGAACGGGCCGTCGAGAACGGTTTGCGCACCGCCGGTCTGCCGGATGCGCACGGTCTCGTCGATGCCGAGGCCCGCGGTGTCGAGCAGCACGCCCGCCTTGGTCATCTCCTCGATGAGGGCGTTCATGTTCTCGAGCAGCTCCTCGCTCGGACCATCCGGGGCCTGGTTGGGGTCCAGGCGAATCAGCACCATGTGTCGCATTTTTCGATCCTCTCTCTAGGCGACCGCGTAGCGGACGTAAACAGCGCCGGAGTCGAAGGATTTCGTCTCCAGCAGGGTCAGCTTGGTCTCGAACTTGGCCGGGAACAGCGGGGTGCCCGCGCCGATCGTGATCGGGTGGATGACCAGGCGGTACTCGTCGATGAGCCCGGCGTCGGCGAACCAGTGCACCAGGGTGGGGCTGCCGTAGATGACCAGCGCGCCGCCGTCTTCCGCCTTCAATTCCGCGATCCGGGCCGCCGCGTCCTTGCCGATGACGCGGGTGTTGTTCCAGCCCGGCTCCTCGAGCGTGGTCGAGAAGACGAGCTTGTCGACCTGGGTGACCCAGGCGGCGTGTTCGAGATCGTGGGCGGTGGCCTCCGGATTGTCCGGGATCGTCGACCAGTGGTCGCGCATGCCCTCGAAGGTCTTGCGGCCGTACACCGTGCTGCCCACATCGGCGCGAATGTGCCGGTCATGGAATTCGGCGAGGTCCGGGCTGTAGCCGTGGGCCGTCCATTCCAAGCCCATCCCGGTGTCGGAGGCCGCGAAACCGTCGAGCGACATGTGTGCGAAAGCGACTACCTTGCGCATCGGATTTCCTTCCGTCGAGTCGTGGACCCTGGGTGGTCCTCACCTACTCCTCGAACGGGGTTGCCGGAAATCGACACACTCGGCGAAAACTTTTTTCAGCGGTTGCCGATCAGACCCACTGGACCAGTTGGACGACGATGCCGTTGGGGTCGAGGGTCTGGAAATAGCGCTCGCCCCACGGCTCGGTCTCGATGGGCGTCACGATCTGGACGCCCTCCTTCCGAACCCGGTCGTATTCGCCATCGATGTCGTCGACGACGAAGACGACCAGCACACCCTCGCCGGCGCTGCCCGCGATGCGCTCCGGCTTGAAGCTGCCGAGGCCGGTGCGCAGGTAGATGACGTCGAATCCGGCGTCCGCGCGGGTGACGTTCACGAAGCCGTCGGCCGACATCTTCTCGGCGAAGCCGAAGTGGTCGATGAGGAACTTCGCGGAGGCGGCCGGGTCGGACACGTTCAGGGAGATGGCGGAAGCGGTGATGTTCAAGGGTCCTCCTGGGTAGTGCCGAATAACTCTGTACTAAGTACGCTATACTTTGTACGTAAATTCCCGACGGGACGCAAAGTGAGGACCGTCACATCGATACGATCGGCGGCGGAGGTGAGCCGAATGGCCGGAAAAGGCGGGGAACGCAGCAGCGCGGGCGACCCGGTGCGCACGCTGGAACTGCTGTGGCGGGTGCCGGGATCCGGAGCGCCGACGCGCGGACCCAAACAGCGCACCACGCTGGACGCCGTCATCGCGGCCGCGCTGGAGATCGCCGACGCCGAGGGGCTGGGCGCGCTCACCATGCGGTCGGTGGCGGCCAAGCTGGGCATCACGCCCATGGCCACCTACACCTATGTGCCCGGCAAATCCGAACTGCTGGACCTCATGCTCGACACCGTCTACCAGCGCATGCCGCGCCACGATCTGAGCGGAATGCCCTGGCGGGAAAGGGTTTCCACGATCGCCGCCGAGAATCGCGAACTACTGGCCGCGCATCCGTGGGTCGCGTACCTGCCGACCACGCGACCGCCGCTGGGTCCGGGCGTGGCCGCGAAATACGACCACGAGCTGCGCGCCTTCGACGGTCTGGGCCTCGACGACCTCGAGATGGACGCCGCGCTCACCTACGTGCTGGGCTTCGTGACCTCGACCGCCCAGCTCGCCATCGACACCGCGCGGGCCGCGGCCGAGAGCGGGCAGTCCGATCAGGACTGGTGGGAGCGCGCCGCCCCCTTGCTCGCCCGGGTCTTCGATGCCGACCGCTACCCCCTGGCGGCCCGGGTCGGCGCGGTTGCCGGGCAGGCGCACGACAGTGCATACAGCGCCGACCACGCCTACGAGTTCGGGCTGTCGCGGGTGCTGGACGGTTTGGCGGTTTTGATCGAAAACCGCAGGCCCTGAGCGTTGTTTGACCGCGCGGACAATTCGCGCGGCACAGACCGATCGGGACGATGGTCTCAATTTCGCCGCGCGGATGCCTCGATCGCGGGCAGAATTCCAGCTATGCCGCGAGCAGCCCCGGCAATCGTTGCCGCCGAAACCTTCACGCGGGCAGCGCAGCCGGTGCTCCCCGTGGGCGACGGCCTGGTGCTGCGCCCGTGGCTGCGCCGCGACGGGCCCGAGGTGTATCTCGCCTTCCAGGATCCGGCCATCCGCCGCTGGCATGTGCGCACCGCCGACACCATCGAGGAAGCGGGCGACTGGGTCGACTCCTGGGCGCGCTCCTGGACCGGCGGCAGCGCCGCGAATTGGGCTGTCGCCGACAGCCGTACCGGCCGCCTGATGGGCCGCGCCTCCCTGCACCACATGGAGCTCTGGCACGGCGAGGCCGAAATCGCCTACTGGGTGGTCCCCGCCGCCCGCGGCCGCGGCATCGCGCCCCGCGCGGTGGACGCCCTGGTGACCTGGGCCTTCGAGGTGGCGGGCTTTCACCGCCTGGAACTGCGCCATTCGGTGCACAACGCCCAATCCTGCCGGGTCGCACACAAATCCGGCTTCGTCCTGGAGGGCATCAACCGCAGCGCGGGCCTGCACGCCGACGGCTGGCACGACATGCACCTGCACGCCCGTCTCGCGCATCCCGCCGAACCCGCCTTCTCCCACCACCTCCCCGATTCCGCGCCGATCCCCGAAATCGCCACCCAGCCGGTCCACCGCCTCCCCCGCTGACCTCATCGCCGAGTGGCACACCACTGAGTGGAATTCGGGCAGATCCCCTCGCCGGTGTGCCACTCGGCGGAGCGGTCAGTGGTCGGTTTGGATGCGGAGGGCGGTGATGGTGCTGGCCAGGCCCTCGTATTGGTTGGTGAGCAGCACGATTTCGATGAGGTGGCGTTCGTCGTAGTGGGCGGCCAGAGCCTGCCAGGTGGCGTCGTCGAGATCGCGGGTGGTGACGAGTTCGTCGACGGCGGAGAGCAGGGCGCGCTCCTGAGCGGTCCAGCCCGCGGCGGCCGGACCCTCCTTGATCCGGTCCAGGATCTCGGCGGTGACGCCCGCGCGCCGGCCCAGCCGAATGTGATGGTCCATCTCGTATTCGCATTGCCGCAGGTGCGCGACACGGATGATGACCAGCTCGGACTCGTACCGGCGCAGCTTGCCGCCGGGCATGAGCCGCCCGGAGAAGTGCAGCCAGCCCCGGAACAGCCCACCGGTCCGGCCCAGCGTGCTGAACAGATGCGCGTCATCCGTGCCCGCCGCGCGCGAGAGCGCTTGCCAGACAACCCAGTTCACCGGCCCCAGCTCGCGCAGGCGACCCGGGGCAATGCGTGGCTTCATCGACACCATGGGACCAGTCAACACCCTGTCCCAGTCACCCGCCAGGCCAGCGCGCGGGAGCGGTTCATTCCCGCACGGCCTGTGCGAGTTTGGTGAGCTCGAGCGCGCGGCGGGCGCGGGTCAGCACGTGGGCGCGCGAGCTGGTCAGGTGGGCCAGCAGGGTGCGCAGGGCGGTGTCGAGATCGCCGGCCAGCAGGAATTCGGCGATGGCGATGTGGTCCTCGGCCATGGCGGCAATGCGTTCGGGCGTGGGCATGTCGAGGGCGCGGACCGGGCGGACGCGGGCCTGCACCGCGGAAAGGGCATCTGCCAGCGCGGAATTCCCGGCCGCCAGCAGCAGGGTCGCGTGGAATTGCTCATCGGCCGTGATCAATGCGGCGCCGGGTTCCGGCGGATGCTCGCGAATCCGCCGCCAGGTCTCGAGTTCGCGCTTGACCGCGGTCATATCGTGCAGCGTGGCCGTGGGCAGCGCCGAGGCCAGCGACGCCGTCGTGGAATCCGCGGACTCGGAGTGGGGAGAATCGGGTCGGGGGCCGGGTGAAACCGGTCTGGCTGCCAGGGTCAGCGGCTCGGGCGGGCTGGACGGGGTGGCCTGTAGCCGCTGAATTCCCCTGGCCTCCAGCACGATTCGGAGTTCGTAGAGGTCGCCGAGCTCATCGACCCGGGGGCGGTACGGGTAGAGCCCGTCGGAATGGCGTTCCAGCAGTCCGTCGGCGTAGAGCCGGGCCAGCGCCTCGCGGACGGGGGTGCGGGAGACGCCGTAGGACTCGGCGAGGCGTTCCTCGCCGAGGCGTTCGGTCGGCACCAGCACCCCGGCCGCGAGATCGCGCTGGAGGGATCGGTAGACCCGCTCGGACAACGGAATACGCCCCCTGCGCGCGTTCACGTGTGTCCGATCAGATCGCCATGGCCAGGCGCACCGCGGATTCCGCGCCCGCGCCGCCCGCCCCCGAGGAGGTGATGCGGCCCGAGCGCAGCACGTAGAACTGCTGCGCGGCCTGCAGGGCGAAACCGATGTGCTGCTCCACCAGCAGCACGCTCAATCCGCCGCGTTCGGTGAGCTCGATGATGGTGCGCTCGATCTCGGCGACCACCGACGGCTGGATGCCCTCGGTCGGCTCGTCGAGGATCAGCAGCTTCGGCTCGGTGATGAGGGCGCGGGCGATGGCCAGCTGCTGGCGCTGGCCGCCGGAGAGCAGTCCGGCCTTGCGGGACAACAGCTCTCGCAGCGCGGGGAACAGGTCCAGCGATTCGGCGATGAGTTCCTTGCCGCGGGCCCGGCCGTCGGCGACCACCTGCAGGTTCTCCATTGTGGACAGCTGTGGAAAACTCTGCTGCCCCTGCGGGACGTAGGCGATGCCGCGCTTGACTCGCCGTGACGGGGACAGCTTGGTGATGTCGTCGCCGTCGAATCGGATCTTTCCGGATTTGGCGGGCAGCAGCCCCACCGCCGCGCGCAGCAGCGAGGTCTTGCCGGCCCCGTTGTGGCCCATGATGGCCGCGACGCCGTTCTCCGGAACCGTCAGGGACACACCGTGAATCACCTCGGTCCGGCCGTAGCCGGTGTGTAGGTCACTGAGCTCCAGCATGCGCGGCCTCCTCTTGTTGGTCGGTGCTCGGCGGTAGTTCGCCCGCCGCGGCAGTGCCGAGGTAGACCTCCTGCACCTTGGGATCGGCCTGCACGGCCTCGACGCTGCCCTCGCTGAGGACCTTGCCGCCGGCCAGCACCGTCACCGAGTTCGCGAACGCGCGCATGAAGTCCATATCGTGCTCGACGACGATGACCACGCGCTCGGACCCGATGCGGCGCAACAGGTTTCCGGTCTCCTCGCGCTCCTCGGCGCTCATGCCCGCGACCGGCTCGTCCAGCAGCAGCACCGAGGCGTTCTGCACCAGCAGCATGCCGATCTCGAGCCACTGCTTCTGCCCGTGCGCGAGCACCCCGGCGGGCTTGTCGCGCAGCGCGGTGAGGCCGGTGATCTCCAGCGCCTCCTCGATGGCGGGCAGCACCGACTTGCGGCTGCGCAGCAGCGTGAAGGCGGAACGCCCCGCGCCGGCGGCGATATCGAGGTTCTGCAACACCGTGAGCTGCTCGAACACGCTCGCGGTCTGGAAGGTGCGGCCCACGCCCAGCCGAGCGATCTGGTGCACCTTGCGGCCGATGAGTTCGGTGCCGCTCTTGCGGGCCGAACCGGTGGCCGGGGTGAGGCCGGTGATGGCGTCGATCAGGGTGGTCTTGCCCGCGCCATTGGGTCCGATGAGGAACCGCAGATCGCCGGACAGGACGGTGAGATCGACGTCGGTGACGGCCTTGAAACCGTCGAAACTGACCGACAGCTTGCTGATTTCGAGATACTCGGCCATCAGGCTTCCACCTTCTCCTCGACCTCGGCGGACTGCTCCTCGACTACCTCGGTGGTCTCGGCCGATTCGACCGGTGCCGCCGGGGCTTCGACGGGAGCCCCCTTGCCGGGCCGCACCCGCTCCAGCAATTGCCTTGCCATGGGCCCGAATCCGGCCAGCCCGGCCGGAATGAACCCGACCACGACGATGAACAGCGCACCCTGGAAATACGTCCACGCCGACGGGAAGTTCTCCGAGAACGTGGTCTGCGCCCAGGCCACGCCGACCGCGCCCAGCACCGGCCCGAGCAGGGTGGTGCGGCCGCCGATGGCGACGCCGATCAGGAACGCGATGGACGGCACCACACCGATATCGGCGGGGGAGATGATGCCGACGATCGGGGTGAACAGCGCCCCCGCGATGCCCGCGAAGAACGCGGCCACCACATAGGCGACGATCTTGATATTGGCCGGGTCGTAGCCCAGGAAGCGCACCCGCTCCTCCTGATCACGCACGGCGACAAGGAGTTCGCCGTACCGGCTGCGCATGAGCTGGCGCGCCACGGCCACCACGATCAGCAGCGTCGCGGCCGCGATGAAGAACAGCATGCGCCGGTTCACCGGATCGTCCAGGCGGAAGCCGAAGAACGATCGGAAGTCGCTCAATCCGGTGAAGCCACCGATGGTCTGCTGCCCGGTGAGCAGGATCGCCAGCGCCGCGGCCAGCGCCTGGCTCAGGATGGCGAAGTACGCGCCCTTGACCCGGCGCTTGAAGACGCCGAAGCCGAGCACGGCCGCGATGGCCGCGGGCAGCACCAGAATGCCCAGGATCGCGACCGGCGCGGAGGCGAAAGGCTGCCAGTAGGAAGGCAATTCGGGGACGCCCGCGATCACCATGAACTCCGGCACATCCTCGTGCGCCTTGGCGGCGTCGGCCATCTGCATGTGCATGGCCATGATGTACGCGCCGATGCCGAAGAACACGCCCTGGCCGAGGGTGAGCATGCCGCCCCGGCCCCAGGCCAGGCCGATGCCGACGGCCACGATGGCGAAGCAGAGGAACTTGGCCAGCAGGCTCAGCCGGAAATCGCTGAGCACGGCCGGCGCGAGGACGAACAGGACGACGGCGGCAATCGCGAAGCCGCCCAAGGCTTTCAGGGAAGAGTTGCCGCTGAGGCGCTGAATGACGGTCATGCCAGACTCCTCGTCCGGACGGTGAACAGACCCTGCGGGCGCGCCTGCAGGAAGATCACGACCACGATGAAGACGATCACCTTGGCGACCGTCGCGGTGGTCGAGTACTCGACGAACGAATTCAGCAGGCCCATGGCGAAGGCCGCGATGACGGTGCCCTTGATCTGCCCGAGGCCGCCGATGACGACCACCAGGAAGGCGTCCACCAGATACGACTGCCCGATGGTGGGGCTGGTGGAGCCGATCAGCGTGAGCGCCACCCCGGCCACGGCCGCCAGGCCGGAGCCGATGAAGAAGGTGCTGATATCGGTGAGACGTGAAGAGACGCCGGAGGTTTCGGCCAGGCTGCGGTTCTGCACCACGGCCCGGATGCGACGGCCCAGCGGCGTTGTCTTGAGCGCGGTGGCCAGCGCGATCACCGCCACCACGGCCAGCACCATGATGAAGATGCGGGTCTTGGGCACCACGGTGCCCGCGATGGTGAGGCCGCCGGTCAGCCAGTCCGGGGCGACCACGTTCTTGGCGGGCGCGCCGAAGATGTCGCGTACCGCCTGCTGCAGCACCAGGCCGACACCGAAGGTGACCAGCAGGGTGTCCAGCGGCCGGTCGTACATCCAGCGGATGAGCCCCATCTCCAGGGCCGCGCCCAGCAGGCCGCCGACCAGGAAGCCGACGAACAGCGACACGATCAGCGCCACGCCCGTCGCCGAGATCAGCTGCTCCACAACATAAGTCGTGTAACAACCGGCCATGATGAATTCGCCGTGCGCCATATTGATGACGCCCATCTGACCGAAGGTGAGCGACAGCCCCAACGCGGCGAGCAGCAGGATCGAGCCCAGACTCAAACCCGTGAACAGCTGTCCGACAGCGACGTCCATGTTCTGTACCTCTTGAGTTCTATTGGTGGAGAACGCCGTACGGCTGGTGCGGCCGCGTCGTGAGAGATCGCGCGGTACCGCACCAGCCGCCCCTCATCGGCGGCCGCCGAGGTTACTTGAGGCCCTTGGCCCAGTCGTAGTTCTTCAGGTACGGGTCCGGAGCGACCGCCTTGCCGGAGTCCCACACGGTGTAGATCAGGCCGTCGGGGTGGATCTCACCGATGCGCGCCGTCTTGGTGATGTGGTGGTTGGAGCCGTCGATGGTGACGGTGCCCTCCGGCGCGTCGAAGCTGACGCCGTCGGCGGACTTCTGAATGTCGGCCACCGCGAACGACTTCGCCTTCTCGACGGTGTTCTTCCACAGGAAGACCGAGGTGTAGGCGGCCTCCATCGGGTCGGAGGTGGGCTTGCCCGCGCCGTAGGCGGCCTTGTAGGCGGAGACGAACGCCTTGTTCTGCGGGGTGTCGACGGTCTGGTAGTAGTTCCAGGCGGTCAGCTGGCCCGCGACGTTCTGCACGCCGACGCCGCCGACCTCTTCCTCGGCGATGGACACCGAGACCACCGGCATGTCAGCGGCTTTCAGGCCCGCGTTGGCGTACTCGCGGAAGAAGGCCACATTGGAGTCGCCGTTGAGGGTGTTGAAGACCGCGCCCGCCTTGGAGCTGCGCACCTTGTTGACGATCGTGGAGAAGTCCGTCGAGCCCAGCGGCGCGTAGTCCTCGCCCTTGATCTCGATGCCGTTGGCCTTGGCGTAGGCCTTGATCTCACGGTTGGCGGTCTGCGGGAAGACGTAGTCCGAGCCCACCAGGTAGAGGGAGGTGATGCCCTTCTGCTTCAGGTAGTCCAGCGCCGGGATGATCTGCTGGTTGGTGGTCGCGCCGGTGTAGAAGATGTTCTTGGAATCTTCCAGGCCCTCGTACTGGACGGGGTAGTACAGCAGCGAGTTCAGCGATTCGAACTTGGGCTTCATGGCCTTGCGCGATGCCGAGGTCCAGCCGCCGAAGACCGCGGCCACGCAGTCCGAGCTGATCAGCTTCTCGGCCTTCTCCGCGAAGGTCTTCGGGTCGGAGGCGCCGTCCTCGAGCACGATCTCGAGCTTCTTGCCCATGACGCCGCCGGCGGCATTGATCTGGTCGACCGCCAGCTTGGTGGCATTGGCCACGGTGACCTCGCTGATGGCCATGGTGCCGGTCAGCGAATGTAGCGAGCCGATCTTGATGGTGTCCTTGGAGGTGTCCACGCAGGACTTGGCATTGGAACCGGACGCGGAATCGCTGTCACGCGAACCACAACCGGCGACCATGACGGCGGACAGCGCCAGTGCGGTGGGGATGGTGATCGCCTTCATCAGGCGGGAAGCCCTGTCCCGGCGGGAAGAGTCGTGCATGGGGGCGGATCCTTCACTTCACGATGTTCGGCGACGCCACATGCGCCGCTTGCGAATACCGCCGCGTATACAACGGTTGTATTCGTGAGACGGAACGGTAAACGGGAAGTGTTGCGCGGGAATGTCTCTCGATGAATGCCCGATTTCTCAGGTTTCCGGGGTGTGAATTTTCGCTCACGGCAACGGGATACGACCGGCGGGTTCTCGGATCGTCGCAGATCAGGGCATGAAAAGCGGCTCGGGCCGGTGCCAGCGGAGGCTGACACCGGCCCGAGCCGCGAGGTGAGATCGGTTAAGGACCGGTGCACTCCCAGGCGTCCTGCGCATCCGAATTCGGCACGGCCGCACCCGCCGCCGCACCGATGGCGCCGCCGATCACCGCGCCGATGATCGCGGTGAACGGGACCACGATGAGGCCCAGGCCCATGGTCGCGATCGCGATGCCGAAGCCGAGGATGCCGCCGGCCAGCGCGCCGAGGGCGCCGACCAGACCCAGGCCGGTCTGGATGCTCCGCGACCGCGGCGAGCTGGGCGAGCAGGAGAAGTACACCGGCTCGAAGACCGGCTGGGCCACCAGCTTGGCGCCGCCGTCCAGGATCGACGGGTTCAGCGCGATCATGTTCACGCCGTCGGTGATGGTCAGCGGCACGGTGGAGGTGACCGCACCGCTCGCGTCCAGCACCTGCACACCCGCGTCGGTGAGCGCGAAGGTGCCGCCGGACAGTGTGGTGGTGACGGTCTTGTTCGCGTCGGAACGGACCGTGTCGTAATGGATTCCGCTCTCGTCCCCGGACAGCTGGGTGATCGAGAGCGCGTCGGGCGCGGTGGGCTCCGGCGCGGCGTGGGAAACGCCCCCCGTGATCGTCATGGCGGCAATGGTGAGTCCGGCCGTGGCGACCAGCTTTCTGATTTTCACATGATCATGTTCGTCCGGGATTACGCCGCCGTTTGCCCATCGAATAGGCCACCGAATCCGTCACCCGATGCGCGGCCGGATGCGGCGCGGCGACGCTGCGCTCCGTAGGGTGAATCCGAATTGTCGGTAGGTGTGAGAGGTTCGACTGTGGATGGGGCGGGGCTCGTTTCGGGGACGGTGTTCGCGGGGTATCGGATCGAACGGCTGCTCGGCCGCGGCGGAATGGGCACCGTCTATCTGGCGGGGCACCCGCGCCTGCCCCGATCGGTCGCGCTGAAACTGCTGAACCGCGACCTCTACGCCGATGACGAGGTGCGCCGGCGTTTCGAACGCGAGGCCGATGTGGCCGCCCGCCTGGACCATCCGAATATCGTCGCCGTGCTGGATCGCGGGGTCGAGGCGGGGCAGCTGTGGATTTCCATGCAGTATGTCGACGGCCCCGACGCGTCGGGTTTCGCGGGTGAGCCGCTGGACCCGCGGCGGGCGGTGCGGATCATCGAACAGACCGCGGACGCACTCGATTACGCGCACGGGCGCGGCGTCCTGCACCGGGATGTGAAGCCCGCCAATATCCTGCTGACCCGCGGTCGCGACGGCGACCGAGTCCTGCTCGGCGACTTCGGCATCGCCCGGCTCCGTGACGATCAGCAGCAGCTGACCCGGACCGGGGAACTGCTGGCCACGCTGGCCTATGCCGCGCCGGAACAGCTTTCGGATCGGCCGGTGGATCATCGCGCCGATCAGTACGCGCTCGGCTGCACGCTGTACGCGCTGCTCACCGGGCACGCGCCGTTCGCGGCGACCAATCCGGGAGCCATGGTGGCGGCGCATCTGACGCAGGCCGTGCCGTCGGCGAGCGCCGCGGTTCCGCGGCTGGGACCGGCGATCGACACGGTGATCGCCCGGGCCATGGCCAAGCGGCCGGAGGACCGGTTCGGCACCTGTTCCGAACTCGCCGCTGCCGCGCACCTCGCCCTCACGGGCGAGCACCACGCCTTCACGGGTGAATCACCGAACGTCCCGGCGGCCACCGTCGTTCGCATTCCGCAGCCCCCGGTCGCGCCGCCCCCGCCGCCGACGCTCTGGAATCCTGCCCTCACTCCGCCCGCGAATCCTGTTCCGGCGCAGGTGTCTTCGCGCTGGCGGACGGCATCGGTGTTACTGCTGGCGCTGGCATTGGTGGCCGTCGCCGGAATCGGTGCGGCCGGGGTCTATTGGAAGTTCCTGCGCCCGGCCGGGCCGCGCGCCATGCCCTGGGGCTACCGCCACTCGCTCGCCGTCGAGTACCCGCGCCTCATACCCGCCGACCCGGCCGGGACCGGCTGGCGCGGCGCCCGCTGCTCGGCGGTCGGCACGGTGGTGGCGATGGCCGGCGATCCGATACCCACCGGGCAGATCATCTGCACCCAGCCGGACGGCGTCACCATCTGGTACACGCGATACGACCGCAGCCAGGACGTGGACAGCTACCTCGACGCGCACACGGTGCGGGTCGACGGCGAGCGGGACATCGCGAACAACTTCGGCTCGATGGTGCTACAGCGGCCGAAGGATCCGGCCGCCCCGTTCACGCTGGCGACCTACGGCTGGACCACGCCGGGGATGCGGGAGTCGCTGGTCGAGATCTCCTGGCCCGGGCACACCTTCGAGGAGGTCCGCGATCAGTGGTGGCAGGACGCCCCGTTCTGACCGCGGTGAATCACTGAATCACATACGGCGAGATGGAACTTCGGTGCTCGCTGATATCGAGGGATTTGCCCAGCGGGGGGAAGGCACGCTGCGGGCAGTTCGAGCGCTCGCAGACGCGGCAGCCCGCGCCGATCGGAGTCGCCTTGGGCTCGTTCAGGTCCAGGCCGTCGGCGTAGACCGTGCGGCCCGCGTGGCGCAGTTCGCAGCCCAGGCCGATGGCGAAGGTCTTGCTGGGCTCGCCGTAGCGGGTGGCGCGGCGTTCGACGGTGCGGGCCACCCACAGGTATTTGCGGCCGTCGGGCATCTGGGCGATCTGGGTCATGATCTTCGCCGGATAGGCGAAGGTCTCGTAGACATTCCACAGCGGGCAGGTGCCGCCGCTGGAGGAGAAGTGGAAACCGGTGGCGGACTGGCGTTTCGACATATTGCCCGCGCGGTCCACGCGCACGAAGGAGAACGGGACGCCGCGCAGTTTCGGGCGCTGCAGCGTCGAGAGCCGGTGGCAGATGGTCTCGTAACTCTGGGTGAAGAACGCCGACAGCCGCTCGATGTCGTAGCGGAAATCCTCGGCCACCTCGTGGAAATGGGCGTACGGCAACACGGTGGCGGCCGCGAAATAGTTGGCCAGGCCCAGTTTCGCCAGGACGATCGATTCGTGACCGGTGAAATTGCCCTCGGCCACCAGCTTTTCGATCAGATCGCCGCATTCCAGATAGGCGAGCTCGGCCGCCAGCTTGAATACCCGCTGACCGCCGGAGAGATGCGGGGCGATTTCCAGGCGGCGCTGTTCGGGATCGAAACGGTGCAGCACGCCGTCGCCCAGGTCGATGCGCTCCACGATCTGCACGCCGTGCGCGTCGGCCAGGCGGCGCGGGATCTCGCGTTTCAGGTCACCGCCGTGGAATCGCATGCGGTGGGTGAGTTCCTCGGCGGCGGTATCCAATTCGTGAATGTAGTTCTGCCGCTGATAGAAGTAGTCGCGCACTTCCTCGTGCGGTTTGGAGATGGCCGCCGAACCGCTGCCGTCGGCGAAACGGTCCTCGGTGGCGGCGGCCAGTTGCGCGGTCGTATTCCGGTAGCGGCGGTGCATGTTCACCATGGCGCGCGCCAGACCCGGATGCGCGGAGACCATTTCGGCGATCTCCTGGGCGTCGGCCTCCACCCCGAGCTCCTGGTCCATCACGACCTCCTGGAGTTCGGCGATGAGCCGGGTGTCGTCCTGGGAGGAGAAGAAGCCGGCGTCGACGCCGAAGACTTCACTGATGCGCAGCAGGACCGGTACGGTGAGCGGGCGCACGTCGTGTTCGATCTGATTCAGATAGCTCGCGGAGATCTCGAGCTTCTTGGCCAGGGAGACCTGGCTCAGCCCGCGTTCGGTTCGCAGCTGGCGGAGCCGCGCGCCGACGAAAGTCTTGGCCATGCGACCGAGTTTATTGCCGTATTAGCATGCTTGCCAACGCCGGAATTAGCATCGCTGCTGAGCTTTGGGTCACATCCTGTCGGTGGGCGGGGTTACCGTTCTGAAGTGCTCTTGTCCGAAGTGGTTGAGGCGTCGCAGGGTGTCCGGGCGACATCGTCCCGGAAGAACAAGATCAATATTTTCGCCGAGCTCCTGAAGCGGGCCGCGCCGGAGGAATTGGCGCAGGTCGTCGCGTGGTTGTCCGGTGACCTTCTGCAGGGCCGGATCGGGACCGGCTGGCGGACGCTGACCGCGCTCGCGGTCGAGTCAGCGGCCACGCCGACCCTGTCCGTGGACGATGTGGACAAATCCTTCGATCAGCTCGGCGAGGTCGCGGGCAGCGGGTCGGCCGCGCGGCGGCAGGAATTGCTGGCGACCCTGTTCGGCGCCGCGACGAAGGACGAACACGACTTCCTGTTGCGGCTGCTGACCGGGGAGATGCGGCAGGGCGCGCTGACCGCGATCGTCGCCGAGGCGGTGGCGGTCGCCTTCGCGGTGCCGATCGCGGCGGTGCGGCGGGCGCACATGCTGTCCGGGCGACTGCCGGTCACGGCCGTCGCGGCGCGGACCGGCGGGGTGGCGGCGCTGGAGGCCTTCCGGCTCGAGGTCGGGCGGCCGATCCAGCCCATGCTGGCCTCGCCCGGCGCGACGCTCGACGAGGCCATGGCCGAATTCGGTGGCGAGGTCAGCGTCGAGCACAAGATGGACGGTGCGCGCATCCAGGTGCACCGGGACGGTGATCGGGTGTGGGTCTTCACCCGGACGCTGCGCGAAATCACCTCGAGCGTGCCCGAATTGGTGGATCTGGTGCGGAAATTGGACTGCACCAGCGTGGTCCTCGACGGAGAAACCCTGGCGCTGAACGACTCCGGACGTCCCCGCCCATTCCAGGAGACCATGAGCCGTTTCGGTGCGGCCGGCGCCCAGGAACTGCTGTTGCACCCGTACTTCTTCGACTGCCTGCACCGCGACGGCGTCGACCTGCTCGACGCACCCCTGCGCGAGCGCCGCGCGGCCCTCACCGAAGTGGCCGGTGGCCTGAGCATTCCCGCCCTCATCACCCCCGACCCCGAGGCGGCCGCCGAATACTTCGACGGCGCTCTGGCCGCGGGCCACGAGGGCATCATGATCAAATCCCTCGACGCCCCCTACGCCGCGGGCCGCCGCGGCCGCGCCTGGCAGAAGATCAAACCCACCCACACCCTCGACCTCATCGTCCTGGGCGCGGAATGGGGCTACGGCCGCCGCACCGGCTACCTGTCCAACCTCCACCTCGGCGCCCGCGACCCGGAGGGCGGCGACCCGATCATGGTCGGCAAAACCTTCAAGGGCCTCACCGACGCCCTATTGCAGTGGCAGACCGCCGAATTCCCGCGTCACGAACGCGAACGCGACGCCAACACCGTCTACCTCTTCCCCGAACTGGTAGTCGAGATCGCCCTCGACGGCGTCCAGACCAGCCCCCGCTATTCCGGCGGCGTAGCCCTCCGCTTCGCCCGCGTGGTCCGCTACCGCCCCGACAAGGAACCCGCCGACGCCGACACCATCGACACCATCCGCGCCCTACTACCCGGCACGAAATAGATCCCCGAAGTCGATCGCTCTCACAGCGGATTCACAGCTGGAATAAGGGACGCTCCGAGCTTTTCGCCCCATGATTCAAAGGTCGATGGCCGATCGGACGGTTGTCAGGTGACGAGAGCTCGGGAACTGCCACCGCATCTCCCACGCGGATCCCCCGGGTGATCGTGCCGTCCGGTCGCAATCGACGGTGGATTGCGCATGGTCCACCAGTGTGGCCGGTGGTGCCCCGCCCCCTCGCCGGGCACCGCCGGCCGCGGTCAATTCCGGGCCGGGCGGTCAGGATTCGTAGTCGTGGGTGCCCGTCAGATTGGGCAGTCTGCGCCGCCCCGCGGCCAGCTCACCCGCCAGATCCTCGTAGGCGATGGCCAATTCGGTGAGCCGCTGGGCGGCATCCTGCATGGCGTCGTCGGGCGACATGGCCAGGGTCAGATAGGCCAGGGCGGAGAACTGGGCCAGCCGATCCACCACGGTCCCGACGGTCTCGGTGTGCAGGTGCGCGTCGCGGGCCGCCTTGGGCAGCTCGGCCGCCACCCAACTGTCGATATCGTGCACCAGCCGCGCCCGGTCGTGGTCGATCCGGTCGATGCCGCCCACTCTGGTGAGTCGTCGTTCGTGCAGGTCCGCGAGTAACCCGGCGCAGCGCAGCACCGGATGATCGTCGGGAGGCAGGCCGCGGCAGGCCTGCAGCAGCAGGTGTTTCGGAGGGAGCGGATGCACGGCCGACATACTGCCCCTCGAATATCTCCGAATGGCAACGACATTCGCGGACGACATTCGGTGCCACATTGGCTTCCAGGGGTTGCATCCGGTGCCGTGACGTGCCGAGATGGTGGAGTGATCCTCACCGTTACCCTGAATCCCGCCTACGACATGACGTACCGGGTCGAGCATTTCGAGCGGGGTCGGGCCCAGCGGGTGCGCTCGGTGGATCAACGGCTCGGCGGGCGCGGCATCAATGTCACCCGGGTGCTGAACCAGCTCGGCAAGTACGCCCGCGCCACCGGATTCGCCGACCACTCCTTCGCGGCCGCCGCCGAACTCGAGATGCCGGTGGACTTCGTGCACGCGCTGCCCTGGGTGCGGCGCACGGTGGTGGTCAGCGAATCCGACGATGGCACCGCCACAGCGCTGTGGGAACCCGGGCCCCGGGTCACCGAACCGCATGCCGTGGACCAGCTGCGGGTCCGGGTCGGGGGACTGCTGTCGGACGTGAGCGGCCTGGTCATCGCCGGTTCGCTGCCCGGCGGGGTGAGCCAGGGCCTGCCGGCCGAACTGGCGCGCACCGCCATCGCCGCGGGCGTGCCCACCATCTGCGATTTCGACGGTCAGGCGCTGGAATTGGCGGCCCGCGTGCCGGGCGTGGTGCTCACCCCCAATACCGATGAGCTGGAACGGCTCACCGGCCGCCCGGCGGGCACGATTCCGGAGATCCTGGCCGCGGTCGAACCGCTGCTCGCCGACGGCCTCGGCGCGGTGGTGGTGACCCGCGGCGGTGCGGGGATGGTCGCGGTCACCCCGTCCCGCGCCTGGACGGCCGCCCTGCCGAAACCGCTGGCGGGCAATCCCACCGGTGCGGGGGACGCCGCCGTGGCGGCCCTGATCGCCGGATTCGCCACCGAGCCCACGCCGGACTGGCCCACGCTGTTGGCCGACGCCGTCGCCACTTCCGCTGCGGCCGTGGTCATTCCGGTCGCCGGGGAGATCGATCGGGTGCTGCGGGACCGGCTGCTGCCCACGGTGCAGGTCAGTGAGCTGGAGTCGGTGGCCGTCCGGCCTTAGGTCCTCGTCATCCCGGCATGTTTTTGGCCGGGATCCACCCCAGGCCGCTGTGGATTCCGGCCAAAAGCACGCCGGAATGACGGGGAACGGCGGCGTGGTGGGCGGGGTTAGGGGGTCGTACGGGGTTAAGTTGGGGGAGTGTCCGACCTAGATACCCAGTCCGATCGCGGGCCGGGTGTGGACGACAGGTACCGGATGCCGCGGGTGGTGCGCGCGGCACAGCTGCTCGCGCTCGGCATGGCCGGACTCGGAATCATCTGCGTGGCTTCGCAGGGCTGGTTGTTCGGGGCGTCGGCCGCGATACCGACCGCGGTGCCCTTCATCCCGGCCTTCCTGCTCGGACTGGTCGCGCTGACCTTCAACTCCGAGGGCCAGGCGGTGCGGATCGGCGCGATCCTGGTGGCAGCGATGAACATGTTCTGGACGGTCCCGTCGATTACCGAGGGCCGACCGCCCGGCCCCCTGGGACCACTCGTGTCGCTCGCGCTGATCGTGCTGTTGTTCCGCAAGGAGTCCCGTGATTGGTTCGAACCCCCGGCCTGGTGGTGAGCGTCCGGTAATCGATTCGGGCCATCGGAAGTAACAACGACGAAATCTCGTCTGCCCATTTGCAATCTGCGTGCAATTCCCGGCCCTTACGGTTGCCCTATGAGTTCGGAAGTCGCCGCGGGAACGGGCATTCATATCAGCGGGTTGAGCAAGACCTTCCGCTCCGGGCGGCGTGAAGTGAAGGCACTCGAGGACGTCGATCTGCATACCGAGCAGGGCGCGTTCCTGTCCTTGCTCGGCCCCTCCGGCTGCGGGAAGTCCACGATCCTGCGCATACTCGCGGATCTGGAGCAGCCGACCGCGGGCACCGCGAAGATCAATGGCGAGACCCCCGCCGAGCTGCGCCGCCGCCACGAGTTCGGGATCGCCTTCCAGGATTCGGCGCTGCTGCCGTGGCGCAGTGTGGAATCCAATATCAAGCTGCCGCTGCAGGTGGCGGGCCTGCCCGCGGACAAGGAGCTGATCGCGGATCTGATCCGGCTGGTCGGCCTGGACGGTTTCGAGAAGGCCAAGCCCGCACAGCTCTCCGGCGGTATGCGGCAACGGGTTTCGATCGCCCGCGCGCTGGTGGTCAAGCCGACGGTGTTGCTGCTGGACGAACCCTTCGGCGCACTCGACGATATGACCCGGCAGCGGCTGAATCTGGAGCTGCTGCGCATCTGGACCGAGAAGCCCGCCACCACCCTGATGGTCACCCACGGCATCGCCGAGGCCGTCTTCCTCTCCGATGTGGTGGCCGTGATGAGCCCGCGCCCCGGCCGGGTGGTGGAGGTCGTGGACATCGACCTGCCGCGGCCGCGCACGCCCGAGATGATGCGCTCGCCGGAATTCCACAAGCTGCACGACTATCTGTCGGAGCTGTTGTTCGGGCGCACCGGCAAGGGCGGGGTGGCATCGGAATGAGAGAACGACTACGGCTCACCCGGCTCGGCGGGCTGGCGGGCATCGCCGTCCTGCTGGCGGTGTGGACGCTGCTGGCCGAGCTGCACGTCGCGGGCGGCACGGTGCCGAGCCCGTGGAATGTGCTGCACACCATGTACACCGACGGCTGGGCGCTGTACGGCCCCAACTTCCGGGTCACCGCCTGGGGCGCGCTGCAGGGCTTCGCGTGGGGCAACGGCATGGCCATCACGCTCGCCGTGCTGGTGGTGCTGATCCCGCCGATCGAAATGCTGGTCACCCAGCTGGCCATCCTGAGCTACTGCACGCCGCTGCTGGCGCTGGGGCCGATCATCCTGGTGGTGTTCGGCGGGCGCACGCCCACGGTGTTCCTGGCCGCCATGTACTGCTTCTTCACCACCATGGTCGGGACGGTGTCGGGGCTGCGGTCGGCGGATCGCACCAGCATGGATCTGGTGCGCGCCTACGGCGGCGGACGCTGGCAGCGACTGCGGCGGGTGCAGTTGATCGCGGCGCTGCCGAATACCTTGGCCGCCTTGAAGATCGCCGCGCCGTCCGCGGTGCTGGGCGCGATCATCGGCGAGTACCTGGGCGGCGTGGACAGCGGCATCGGCGTCGCGCTGACCGCCGCGCAGACCGCCTACAACGTGCCGCGCACCTGGGGCATGGCGCTGGCCGCGGCCGCGCTGGCCGGGCTCGGCTACGCGGTCGTGGCGGTGGTGGCGCGGGTGGCCGTGCCGTGGACGCGGGCGGAGGCGTGAGAGGGATGGGCGCGAGCGTGACGAGAACCTTGAGCGTGCTGCGGCCGATCGGCAGATTCCTGCTGCCGCTGCTGGTTTCGCTGATTCTGCTGGTGGCGCTGTGGTACGGCTTCCTGAAGCTGTACCCGCAGGTCGGGCTGGTCGGCAAGAGCCCGGGCGACGTCTGGAAGTACCTGGTGACGGGCCCGACCTCGGGCAATGCCCGCAAGGTGATCTTCGAGGAAATGCGAATCACCCTGCGGGACGCGCTCATCGGATTCGGCTCCGGCATGGGCGCGGCGCTGGCGGTGGCCGCGGTGTTCATCGGGGTACCGGCGGTGGCGCAGGCGTTCATGCCGGTGGCCATGCTGCTGCGCTCGGTGCCGCTGGTGGCGATCACCCCGATCATCGTGCTGGTGTTCGGCCGCGGGCTGATGGGCGTCACCGTGATGGCGGCCATCGTGGTGTTCTTCCCGGCCTTGGTGATGATCATGACCGGATTGCGGTCCGCGCCCCGGCAGGCCACCGAACTCGTGGTGGCCTACGGCGGCTCGAACTGGACGGCCATGCGCATGGTGTCGATTCCGGCCGCGCTGCCGTCGGTCTTCGCGGCCGCCCGCGTGTCGGTGCCCGGCGCGCTGATCGGTGCGCTGCTCGGCGAATGGCTGGGCAGCGGAACGGGCTTGGGGGCCGGGCTGATCCGCGCCATCCCCACCTTCCAGTACAACCGGCTGTGGGCCTCGATCGCGCTGGTGACGGTGGTGTCGGTGTTCGCCTACGCGGTGGTCGGCGTGCTGGAGAACCTGGTGCTGGCGCGCTTCGCGCCGCAGCGGGACCGGGATTGAGCGCGCGAGTTAACCTGCCGCACACAAATACCCGCGGAAAAGCAAAATAAATGAAATCGAAACGGCATAGATTCGCCGGATGAGTGGTTTGTTTCGGCCGGGTCCGGCCTCGCAGTTGTCCATGGGTCGGCGCTCCTTCCTCCGTTACGCCGGGCTCGCCGGCGCGGCGGTCGGCGGCGCCGGTGCGCTCGCCGCGTGTGGCAGCAGCTCCTCGGGCGGCGGAAACGGCAGCAGCGCCGACGGTTCCAAGTACGGGACCGTGGCGGTGCAGCTGTCCTGGCTGAAGAACATCGAATTCGCGGGCGAGTACTTCGCCGATTCCAAGGGCTACTACAAGGACGCCGGATTCGGCTCGGTGAACCTGGTCGCGGGCGGCGCGGCCAGCACCTCGGTGGAGGCCGGGCTGGGCACCGGCAAGATCTGGATCGGCATGTCCGCGCCGCAGACCACCGCGCCCGCCGTGCTGGAGGGCCTGTCCGCCAAGATCGTCGGCACCACGTATCAGAAGAACCCCTTCTGCATCGTGAGCAGCGCCAAGAACCCGATCAAGAACCCGCAGGACATGAAGGGCCGCAAGATCGGTGTCCAGGACACCAATCAGCTCATCTTCAACGCCCTGCTCACCGCCAACGGCATGACGCCGAGCGACGTCACCATCGTGCCCGCCCAATACGATCCGACCCCGCTGGCCAACGGCGAGGTCGACGGCTGGGTCAGCTACGCCACCAACGAGCCGATCACCCTGGCCTCCAAGGGCTTCCAGAACGTGAACTTCCTCTTCGCCGACTACGGGCTGCCGCTGGTGGCGGAGACGCTCACGGTCAGCCAGAAGACCATCGACTCCGAGCGCGACAAGCTCAAGGCGTTCCTCATGGCCGAGGTCAAGGGCTGGAAGGATGCCGTCGCCAGTCCGGAGGAATCCGCGCGGCTGGCGGTCGAGGTGTACGGCAAGGATCAGCGTCTGGAACTGAAGGAACAGACGATGGAGGCGGCAGCGCAGAACGGGCTGGTCGTCTCGGCCGCGACCAAGACCAACGGGCTGTTCACCATGACCGAGGACCTGATCGCACAGAACATCGCCGCGCTCGGTAAGGCCAAGATCGACATCAAGGCGAACCAGCTCTTCGATCTCTCGGTGCTCAACGAGATGTTCGCCGAGCACCCGGAATTGAAGGGCTAGCGCACCAGTTGCACGTGCCGCCGGCCCTTGCCTGGGGTGACGGACAGCGGCTCGGCCGAGGTCCCGTTGCGCACCGCCAGCAGCTCGGCGGCGATGGCGACGGCGGTCTCGGCCGGGGTGCGCGCGCCCACGTCCAGACCGGCGGGGGAGTGCAGGCGGGCCAGGGTGTCGTCGGTGAAGCCGCCCGCCTGCAGCGCTTCCTGGCGATGTGCGTGCAAGGCCGGGGTACCCAGGGCTGCCAGGTACCCCAGCTCGGGTAGTCGGAGCGCGACGGTCAGCAAGGGGATGTCGAACTTCGGGTCGTGCGAGAGCACCACCATCGCGGTGTTGGAATCGATCTCGCCCGCCGACGCCAGGGTGTTGAGGTAGCGGTGCGGCCAGTCGACCACCACCTCGCAGCCCGGATAGGCCGCGGCGGTGGCGAAGGTGGGCCGCGCGTCGACGATGGTGATCCGGTAGCCGAGCAGCTTGGCCTGGGTGGCCAGCGCGCCCGCGAAGATGTTGGCGCCCACCAGGATCAGATGCGGCGGCCGCGCGAACGAGGACACGAACACATCCGAATCCGGCAGCGACACCAGTTCGGTGCCGTGCTTGCGGTCGGTGATCAGATGCTGCCCGATCACATCCGGGTCCGAATGCCACACCACCGTGAACACGGTGACCTGTTTCTGCGCCGCGATATCGGCTGCCACATCCGGGAATTCGGGAAAATGCCGCCGCGAGAACGGTTCGGTGAACACGTCCAGGGTGCCGATGCAGTCCATCTGCGCGTCCAGCCCGCTGCCCGGCCCGAACCGCTGCAGCCCGCGCCGCCCCGTCCGCGCCGAATCCAGCGCCGCCTCATAGGCGGCCGCCTCCGCGCAACCCGCCGAGATCGACCCGAAGGCCCGCCCGTCGGCATCCACCACCATGGCCGACCCGATCGGAACCGGCGAAGCCCCTTGGGTCCGAACGAGAGTGGCCAACCCTCCGGTCCGACCGCTGTGCCACACCCGGAGAAGGTCTTCGACGATTTCCCGCATCACATGCTCCCGATCACAGTGCGCCACCCGCCGGATGATCCCGATCGATCCCCGTAGCGAGGGCATCGCACGTGACGCACACCATATCCGCTCGTTCCCGTAAATAAGTGCCCGCCCCTGATTTTCGCCCCGAGCTCCCGCGCGCCCACCGGCCCGACACCGCCGAGCCGAAATTCTCCCCGGCAGAACTCCCCGATACAGCATTCCGCAGCGCACCATTCCGCAGCGTGAAAGTCCGCATTGCAAGATTCGGAAACGTACGTTCGGGGATCACGCGAGCAGGGTAATCCGGTCCGACCAGGTTTGCTGGCCAAGCGACCATCAGGTTGCTCGACCACCCGGTCAGCAGTCGAAGCCGAGGCGGCGCAGGTCTTCCTGGACTCGATCGGGGAGGGGCACGGATTCGCGTCGGCAGCGGGCCAGGGCCTGGGCGAGTTCCTCGCGGACCTGGTGGGCGAGTTTGATGCCCATGCTCTCGTAGAGGAGCAGGGATTTGCAGAGCAGGTCGCACGGGCGCCAGTGGGCGCCGCCGGAGCGCAGGGCGATGTAGGCCAGGGCGCGCAGGACGTCGGCCTCGCCGTGCGGGTCGCGGGTGCGGCGGGTCAGGTCGAGGGATTCGGCGTAGTACTCCTGGGCGGCGTCGAGGTCGCCGACATCGCGGGCGAGGTGGCCGAGGCCGCGCAGGGCGTCGGCGCGCAGCAGGTGGTCGCCGATCTCGGCGCCGATCTCGAAGGCGTCGTTCAATTGGCTTCGGGCGGTGGCGTATTGGGCCGATTCGCGGGAGACGCTGCCCAGGCCCCACAGCGACCAGCCCAGGCTGTAGCGGTCGCCGATGTCGCCGGCGATGCGCAGCGCGTCCAGGTAGTAGCGGTGGGCGGTGGCGCGGTCGCCGTTCATGCGCTCCATGTGGCCGAGGCCGCGCAGGGCATCGCCCTCGAACTTCGCGTTCTCCAATTGCCGTGCCATGCCCAGCACATCGGAGTACGCGATGCGGGCGCGGTCGTAATCGCCGATGTGCCTGGTGACATCGGCCAGACCCCACAGCGAGGCGGCGGTGCGCTGGGCGTCGCCGAGGGCGGTGGCGATGTCGTGCGCCTCCTGGAAGCAGGCGGCGGCGGTCTCGTAGGAGCAGGCGCGGCGGTGCAGGGTGCCGAGCTCGAAGAGGATGTCGCAGGCCGTGGTGCGATCGTCGCCGCCGCGGGCGATGGTCAAGGCGCGGAACAGGAGTCCGCGCGCGTCGGTGAGGTGGCCGAGCTCCGACAGGTGCGCACCCAGCAGCCGGGCCAGCTCGCCGGTATCGGGGTCCGAACCCGTGACGCGCACACAGCCCAGCAGCAATTCGCGTTCGCGATCGAGCCAATCCTGCGCGCGCCGGGTGGCCCCCGTCGGATCGGGCACGGGCGGCGCGGAGAAACTGCCCGCCGCCTCGTAGGGCTGCTGCACCCCGGCCTGCCGCGCCACCCCGAGGCAATACCGCACCAGCCGACCCACCGCGGCGGTGTGCTCGCTCGGCAGATCCTCGGCATCGGCCTTCACCCGTGCGAAAAGCCTTGTCACATCGTGGATTCGGAAGCGCTGACCGCGCGGTCCCGCCTCGGCCGGATCGAGCAGGCCCACCTCGAAGATCTGGCGGATCAGCCCGTACGCCTGGGCCTGCGGGACGCCCGCCATCGGGGCGAGGGTTTCGGCGGTGATCTCGGTGCCGGGGAACCAGCCGAGCAGGCGGACCGAGCGTTGCAGGACCGGGTCCGGGAGGCGCTGGTAGGAGAGTTCGAAGGCGGCGCGCAGGGTTTCGCCTTCGGCGGAGAAGAGGTCGAGGGCTCGTTCCACGAGGGAGTCCTCGGTGCCGTCGCCGGGGCCCTGACGCATGCGCTCGGCCAGTTTGGTGAATTCGGCGGCGGCCGCGCCGAGCAGGTCCGGGCCCTGGTAGGCGATCTGGCCGGCGATCAGGCGGATCGCGAGCGGCAGGCCACCCGCGGCGCCCAGGACCAGGCGGGCCGCTTCCACGTCGTAACCCGGTGGCAGATGCGCGAATTCGACGAGCAGCTCCTCCGCCTCGGAGGGGCCCATGGCATCGAGTTGCAGCGGGACGGCACCGGTGAGGCCGGTCAGTTTGTGGCGGCTGGTGATGAGCACGAAGCAGTCGCGCGCCTCGGGGAGCAGGGCGCGGACCTGTTTGGAATCGAGGGCGTTGTCGAACACGATGAGCGAGCGGCGATCCCGCATCTCGTGACGCCAGCGGGCGGACCGCGGACCGATATCGGTCTTGATGGTCTCCGGCGGCACCCCGATCTTCAGCAGCACCTGCTCGAGCACCCCGGCGGGGGTGCGCGGCGGGCGGCCGTCGGTGTGGCCGTGCAGGTTTTCCCAGATGACACCGTCCGGATAGCGGCCCTCGAAGGTCTCCACCATCCACCGCGCCAGCGCCGTCTTTCCCACGCCCGCAAGGCCATTGACCACATGCACACTCGGCCCGCCCGAGTTCAGATGCGCCTCGATCCGGTCCCGCAGCTGCCGCTGCTGTTCGGTACGGCCCACGAAGGGCACCAGCTCGCTGGGGAATCCATTGTCGGAGGCGGCGGGCAGCGCCGTCGTCCGGCGCGAAATCAACGCCCGGTAAGCGGCCACCTCCGCGCTCGGCATCTGCGCCAGATCCGCGGTGTCCACCAGCTGATCCCAGCTGGTCCGGTAGATCGCGGCCAGGTTCTTCAGCACCTCCAGCGTCGGCCGCGGATGGATCCGCCCCGCCCCGCGCGGCCCCGGCCACGACTCGTACTCAGAGATCCGCGCCGCCTTCATCGGCGCGCTCGGCTTCCCGGTCAGCCGGTTGAACTCGTCGGCCACCTGCTGCTGGGTGAACTCGTTCGCCAGCCGCCAGGCCTTGCGCGGGCGGCACCCCCGATGCCGCAATTCCGCGACCAGCGGCTCCAGCAGTTCGTTCTCCCGCAACCCGATCCCGAGCAGAATGCCGCGCAATTCCTTGCGCGCATCCGACCCCACCACATCGGATTCCCCGTTCTTCTGCGCGGCGGCCATGGAAACCTCCCCCCGCCATTGTGAATATTTCCTTGGTACCGCTCATGTTTGGGCAGGTCAAGGACTCGTGACGTGCCAAGAAATCGCGAATCGCCGTGGGATCGAACAATGCCCGCGCGGTCGCGACCATTGATTGGACAGGACGGGCACGGGGGACGGGTCCGCGGTCGAGAAAGGATCGAATCAATGGTTACCGATTCGAATTGGATGATCACCTCCGACGTGGCGCACGAGGTCGCCTTCCGCATCGATGTTCCGGAGGAGCACCGCGGTCGCTGGGTCCTCTCCTACCTCCCCACCTACCGCCGCCTGTCGCGCGATCAGGCGATGGCGGGAGTCGTCCTCGCGGAGATGATCCTCCTCGGATTGCTCCGCCCCAGTGGCGAATTCGACGAGGAGGTGGCGGCCCTGCACGCCGAGATGATCGGCCTCACCATCACCGACGCCATGTGCCTGCTGGCGCTGCGCGAGGCCGGGCGGGAACGGGAGGCGCGCGGCGACGAGGAAGGGGAGCCCGTGCGAACGCCGCGGCGCGAGGCGCTGCGATGACGGCTCCTAGGTGCGTTCAGCGGTGCATTGCCGCGTGCTCGGCCCGGACCAGGTCGAGCACCGGCAACTCGATCTGCTCGTAGAGCGCCAGCGCCTGCTCGAGCCGAGCCCGGCCGGATTCCGGATCTCCCGCGCGCGCCGCGAGTTTCCCGAGTGCGCGCAGGGCGTCGGCCTGGCCGTGAATGTCCCCGAGCCGCTGGGCGATCCGCAGCGAATCGGCGTAGAAGCGCTGGGCCAGCCGGTATTCATTGCGTTCGGCACTGTCCACGTAATGCCGGTGGACGTGCCCGAGGCCGCGCAGCGTATCGATCTGCCCCAGCGGCTCCGCGATGATCTGCGCGATGGCCGAGGCCTCGGTGAAACAGTCCCGGGCGTCGTCGTAGTCGCCGCGCGAGCGCGCCAAGTGGCCCAGACCCCACAGCGACCAGAGCTCGCCGTACTGATCGCCGATCCGGCGGGCGATGCCCAGCGCGGCGTCGAATCGATTGCGCGCCACCTCGATACTCCCGGTCATGCGCTCCACATGCCCCAGGCCGCGCAGCGCGTCACCCTCGAGCTTGCGCTGTTCGATGCTGCGCGCGATGCGCTGCACATTGAGATACAGCGGCCGGGCCGTGTCATAGCGGCCCCACAGGCGCTCGACCTCGGCATAACTCCACTGCACGGCCGCCAGCCGTTCCAGGTCGGCCAGATCCGAGGCGATGACCAGCGCTTCCCGTGACCGGTTCTCCGCCGCCCGGTACCGGGAGGACATGCGCTCGGTGTGGCTGAGTCCTTCCAGCGCATCGCATTCCGTCTGCTTGTGCCCGATCTCCCGGGAAATCCGCAGGGCCTCACGGAAATTCGACCTGGCCAGGTCGTATTCACCGGTCACCCATTCGGATTGCCCGAGCTCGCACAGTGATTCGACCTGGATGCGCCGGTCGGTCAGCTCCAGCCCGAGGCGCCCGGCGGCCGCGTAGGTGGTTCTGGCGCTCTCGTGATTGCCGCGCAGGCGGTGAATCCGGCCGCGGCCCAGCAGCGCCCAGGCCCGCGCCGTCGCGTCACCCAGATGGTCCGCGATCGACAGCGCCTGCGCGTAGAGCCGGTCCGCATCCGACCAATGCCCGAGACTGCACAGGTGACACGCCAGCAGGCGCGCCAATTCGGCGGTGTCCGAGGTCATTTCGGCCAGCGGCAGGCAGCCGAGCAGCAGTTCGCGCTCCCGGCTCAGCCAGCCCCGCGCGTGCGCGGCCGCGTCCAGCGAACTGGTCGCGGTGGCCCGGCTGCCCGCGGAATCGAAGGGCCGCAGGGTCGCGGCCTGCCGTGCCACCGCCAGGCTGTGCGCGACGATCCGCGCGATCGCCACCCGCCGATCCTCCGGCCGATTCTCCAACTCGGCCTCCACCTGGGCGCAGAGCCGGTTCAGATCGTGCATGCGATACCGCGACACCTGATTCGGACCGGCGACCGCGTCCAGCAGCCCCGCCTCGGACAGCCGGTTGATCAGGTTCTTCGCCTCGTCCACCGAGATGTCGGCCATGGCGCCCAGGATCTCGGCGGTGATCTCGGAGCCGGGGAAGGCGCCCAGCAGCCGGACCAGGCGCTGCAGCTCCGGATCGCGCAGGCGGCGATAGGACATCTCGAAGGCGGTGCGGACCGACTCGTTCTCGGCGCGGAACTTCTCGAGAATATGCCGGGCCGGCGAGTCGCCCGCCTGACCCGGGGCGCGCTTCCCGCGCTCGGTCAGCTCGGCGAAGTCGGCGGCGAAGGAGGACAGCATGGATTCGCCGTGATATGCGATATGGCCCGCGATCAGCTTGACCGCCAGCGGCAGATTGCCCGCGGTGCGGACGATCTGGGTCGCGGCCTCGCGGTCGTAGCCCGGGGGCAGACCGGCCATGCGGACGAGCAGCTGTTCGGCCTCCACGCTGTTCATCGCCCCCAAGGGCAGCGGGTCGGCGCCCGCCAGCGCGGTGAGACGGGTCCGGCTGGTGACCACCACGAGCGTGCCGGGTGACAGCGGCAGCAGATCGCGGACGTGATCGCTGTCGGGCGTGCTGTCGAAGGTGAGGTACATCTGCTTGTCGCGCATGGCGTTTCGCCATTTGTCCGAGCGACGGGCCAGATCCGGCGGGATGGTCTCGCGCGGCACCCCGATCTCGAGCAACAGCTGTTCGAGCACGTCGGCGGGTTCGCGCGGGTCCCGGCCCGGCGTGTAGCCGTGCAGGTCGACCCAGATGCGGCCGTCCGGATAGCGGGCGGAGAACAGCGCCTCCGCGAAGCGGGCCAGTGCGGTCTTCCCGACGCCGGGATGGCCGTGGATCACGTGCACGGACGGCGCGTTGCGGGCGCGCCGATGCGCCACGATCCGCTGGTTCAGCTCCTGCACCACCTGCTTTCGGCCGATGAAATTCGGTTCGCGCGGCGGCAGATCCGCGATCGGCGCCCCGGCCGGGAGGCTGCTGCGCCGGGCCACCGCATCGCGAAAGCGCTCCACGACCCCGGGCTCCAGCTGCGCCAGGTCCTCGGCGTCGACCAGTTCGTCCCAGGTGGTGCCGTAGATTCGGGCCAGCAACTCCAGCACCTCGACGGTCAGGCGCGGACCGGTGCGGACGTCAGGCCAGCGCTCGAAGTACGAGATCTGGTTGCCCTGAACGGTTCTGCGGCGATCGTCGCGGTGGTCGTTGAACTGTTCGGCCACATCCTCGAGGGTGAGCTCGACGATCTCGCGGCGGCCGTTGGTGCGGGCCAGTCCCGCCGCGTAGCGCCACGCCACCCGCGGCCGCAACCCCTTCTGGCGCAGCTCGTTCACCAGCAGCGGCAGCAGTTGCACATCCGATAAGCCGGTGGCGGCCAGCGCATCTCGGAGCCGCCGCCGGTCCGCCCGCGTGGTGGGATGACGAGCACTCACGATTTCTTCCCCCGGTTATTGCCGATTCCTTTGGTAGCAGTGGGTGTTTCACCAGGTCAAGCACCGTGTCTCAATTGCGAAAGTTCTCGCCTTCCACTTCGTGAAGCGATGAACCGGATTCCGCATCCTGAAGTCGGGTCGACCGGCGGCACGGTCGACCGGGGCGGAAGGAGTTCTGGCATGGGTGTCATCTATCTGGTCCCGCTGCCGAGGCGGTTCAACCTGCGCTGGATGGTGATCGGCGGCTGCGCGGTCCTGGCCTTCGCGGTGCTGGTCATGCTCATCGTCGCCGTCGGCTGCGGCAGTCACCCCGCCACCGATCCCGGGCCCGCGACGCCGGCGCGATCCGTGGTGGCGGGAGTGTGCGAACCGTTCTGTCCGATCTCGGCCGTCCCGCCGGTGGGCTAGCTCGCAGGCTCCGCCGGTGGGCCGGGAGGGGAGCACACCGGCGGTGGCCCGGCGGTCGTTCGACCCGCCGGGAAACACGAGGCCCCGCACCGAATTCGGTGCGGGGCCTTCGCGTGTGCGCGGGCATCTTCGGGTCAGAAGAGGGCCAGGGCGGTGAGGAGACCCGCGAGGGCGACGGTCTGCAGGGCCACCCGGAGGTTGAGGATGCTGTCCCATTTGGTCTGCAGGGCACGGGCATTGGCGGGGATGACACCGGTCTGGGCGGCCGCGGTCTGGGCGGTGTTGACCGGCTTGGCGATGAGGACGTAGCAGGCCAGCCAGGTGAGCAGGGCGGCGAGCGCGATTCCGGCGGCCGCGGCCGCGCCGAACTGACCCGCCGCGATCGCGATTCCGAGGGCGAGCACGGCGGTGATGACGCCGCCCGCGCCGAAGATCGGCATGCGCTTGTCGCCGTAGTAGTGGCCCCACCCGGCGCTGATCGTCATGGTGGCGTCGTCGAGGTGGTCGCGGTAGACCGAGCGGGTAATGAGGGCCACCGACCAGTCGGTTCCGTACACGACGGCATTGGCGAGGATGGCGAGGGCGGCGAGGATTTGGCCGGTCAGAACAAGCATCGGAGTCTCTTTTCGAGTCGAATCTAGCGGCGCTAGGAACTGAAGCAACGATAACAAGACCGAGCTAGCTTGTCTAGCGGTGCTAGATTTCGAAGAGTCGAGGCGACCGAAAGGTCTGAAATGTGCACCCCGGTGGCATGCCTCACAAGGACCAAGATCAGAATGATCTGTGAAGGTGCTCACATCTGGACGGCCGTCGGCGCGTCATGCACCGGTGGCCCCCGTCACGCAAACAGTACGGGCGTTATGCAAAACCGCATGTCAGGCCTACTGGCAAGTAGATTCCGCCGCTGCTATTCACAAGCAAATTTCGCAGCATTAGCAAAATGCTGGTGAAAGCTAGCGTGGATTCACACTTGCAACAGGTAGACGGGACTTTTGTCCTGTGCCATCGTGTGGAAGTACACCTCGCGGGCCTAGCAAGTCTGCAAATTGCCGCTCCAGCAGTGGTCGAACATCCCTCCGGGATTCGACCGGCGGGGCTACCGAGACCGAACGAAGAAGTGGAGTCAGAGATGTCGAACGTCGGCACCCCGAAGACCGCTGCGGAGCTCCAGCAGGATTGGGACACCAACCCCCGCTGGAAGGGCGTCACCCGCAACTACACGGCCGATCAGGTCGTCAAGCTGCAGGGCACCGTCGTCGAGGAGCACACCCTCGCCCGCCGTGGTGCCGAGATCCTCTGGGATCTCGTGAACAACGAGGACTACATCAACTCCCTGGGCGCCCTCACCGGCAACCAGGCCGTGCAGCAGGTCCGTGCCGGCCTGAAGGCCATCTACCTGTCCGGTTGGCAGGTCGCCGGTGACGCGAACCTGTCCGGCCACACCTACCCGGACCAGTCGCTGTACCCGGCCAACTCGGTTCCGGCCGTGGTCCGCCGCATCAACAACGCGCTGCTGCGCGCCGACGAGATCGCCAAGGTCGAGGGTGACACCTCGGTCGCCAACTGGCTGGCCCCGATCGTCGCCGACGCCGAGGCCGGCTTCGGTGGCGCCCTGAACGCCTACGAGCTGCAGAAGGCCATGATCGCCTCCGGCGCGGCCGGCGTGCACTGGGAGGACCAGCTGGCCTCCGAGAAGAAGTGCGGCCACCTGGGCGGCAAGGTGCTGATCCCCACTCAGCAGCACATCCGCACCCTGACCTCCGCGCGTCTGGCCGCCGACGTCGCCGACGTGCCGTCGGTGATCATCGCCCGCACCGACGCCGAGGCCGCCACCCTCATCACCTCCGATGTGGACGAGCGCGACCGCGAGTTCCTGGACGGCACCCGCACCGCCGAGGGCTTCTTCGGCACCAAGAACGGCATCGAGCCCTGCATCGCGCGTGCCAAGGCCTACGCCCCCTACGCCGACCTGATCTGGATGGAGACCGGCGTGCCGGACCTCGAGGTCGCGCGCAAGTTCGCCGAGGCCGTCCGCGGCGAGTTCCCGGACCAGCTGCTGGCCTACAACTGCTCGCCGTCCTTCAACTGGAAGGCGCACCTGGACGACGCGACCATCGCGAAGTTCCAGCGCGAGCTGGGCGCCATGGGCTTCAAGTTCCAGTTCATCACCCTGGCCGGCTTCCACTCGCTGAACTACGGCATGTTCGACCTGGCCTACGGCTACGCCCGCGAGGGCATGACCGCCTTCGTCGACCTGCAGGAGCGCGAGTTCAAGGCCGCCGCCGAGCGTGGCTTCACCGCCGTCAAGCACCAGCGTGAGGTCGGCGCCGGCTACTTCGACACCATCGCCACCACCGTCGACCCCAACACCAGCACCGCTGCGCTGAAGGGCTCGACCGAAGAGGGCCAGTTCCACTGAGCTACCCGAGGCGGCTCGGCGTAAACAGCTGAGCCACTTCAGGTTCCGAGGACAACCCCGAGGCGGCAGTCGCATCACACCTTCCGCCGCCGCGGGACCTCAGGACTCGCCGAGAGGGATGGCAAGCCCCTCTCGGCGAGTCCACCCCGCCCTTCCCGTCGACAGCCCCGGCGGGGAGGGCATTTCCTTAATAACGTTTTTCGTAAGACCGTTTTTCAAGACCTTAAGAAGGCGCAGGGTCGTTCAGTTATACGACGCCTTCATCCACAGCCACGACGGCCAAAGAGCAGGAGCGGGACCGTGAGCACAGAGAAGATTCAGCGCGTCGGCATTATCGGTGCGGGACAGATGGGCGCCGGCATCGCCGAGGTTTGCGCCCGGGCACACGTCGATGTCCTCGTCTTCGAGCAGACCCGTGAGCTCGCCGCCGCCGGGCGGGCCCGCATCCTGCGGTCGCTGGACCGCGGGGTGTCCAGCGGCAAGATCACCGAGCGCGAGCGCGAGCAGGCCGCCTGGCGGCTGCGCTTCACCAGCGACCTCGGCGATTTCGCCGACCGCCAGCTGGTGGTCGAGGCCGTCGTGGAGAACGAGGAAGTGAAGACCGCGATCTTCGCCGAACTCGACAAGGTCGTCACCGATCCGAACGCGGTGCTGGCCTCCAACACCTCCTCCATTCCGATCATGAAGATCGCCGTGGCCACCAACAACCCGGAGCGGGTCGTGGGCATGCACTTCTTCAACCCGGTGCCGGTGCTGCCGCTGGTCGAGCTGGTCACCACCCTCAAGACCACCGACACCGTCACCAAGCGCGCCGAGCAGTTCGCCGCCGACGTGCTGGGCAAGCAGGTCGTGCGCTCCGCCGACCGTTCCGGTTTCGTGGTCAACGCGCTGCTGGTGCCGTACCTGCTCTCGGCCATCCGCATGGTCGAATCCGGTTTCGCCACCAAGGAAGACGTCGACAAGGCCATGGTGCTGGGCTGTGCCCACCCGATGGGCCCGCTGGCCCTGACCGACCTGGTCGGCCTCGACACCGTGAAGTCCATCGCCGACTCCATGTACGAGGAGTTCAAGGAGCCGCTGTACTCCGCGCCGCCGCTGCTGAGCCGCATGGTCGAGGCCGGGCTGCTGGGTAAGAAGGCCGGAGCGGGCTTCTACCAGTACAACCGCGCGTGATCTGAGCCTTTCCATGGCGTATCGATGCGCTCACGCGGGTGGTCGCGTGAGCGCATCGTGTTTTTCTTCCTACAGAGCAGAGCGTCTTTTTCTCCAAGGTGCGCGCCGCAGGGCATGTGGCGGCGTCCACCGCAACCGGGCATAAGCTGCAATCAGGTCGTTCGGGACCGGCAGCTCGGAAGGAGTGTCCGTTCAAGATGGTCAACGTCACCGACGGGTTCGGATCCAGCATCCTGGGTTACCCGCGCATCGGCGAGCACCGGCAACTCAAGCGTGCACTGGAGTCGTACTGGCACGGCACGCTGTCTCGCGACGAGCTGCTCGCCGTCGGTCGCGATATTCAGGAGAGTCAGTTCCGGGAGCTGGCCGCCACCGGGTTGACGCAGGTCCCCGGCAACACCTTCTCCTTCTACGACCACATCCTCGACAACGCGCTGCTGTTCGGCGCGGTCCCCAAGCGGTTCGAGCCCTATCGAGAAGGCTTGGACCCCTTGGACTTCTACTTCCTGATGGCTCGCGGCCGCCCCGACCTGCCGCCGCTCGAGCTGGTCAAGCTGCTGAACACGCCGTACCACTACCGGCAGCCCGAACTCGATACCGACACCGAGTTCTCGCTGCATCCCGAGGCCCTGCTCGACGAATTCGACCGCGCCAAGGCCGCCGGCATCGAATTGCGCCCGGTGATCCTGGGCCCGCTGTCGTTGCTGCTGCTGTCCAAGACCGGACACGTCCCCGGCCAGACCGAGTTCGACAAGCTGGTGCTGCTGGACAAGCTGCTGCCGGTGTACGAGGAACTGTTCGAGATCCTCGCCAAGCGCGGCGCCACCTGTGTGCAGCTGGACGAGCCGTGCTTCACCAGTGACCGCTCGCCCTCGACCATGGAGCTGTTCGAGAAGACCTACCAGCGGCTGTCCAAGGCCCCGCTGCGTCCGCGCATGCTGGTCACCGGCTCCTACGGTGATTTCGGCGAGGCCACCGAAATCCTGTGCCGCACCGCGGTGGAGGCCATCGGCCTGGACCTCGCGAGCCACCGCGTGGTGCCCGAGGAGCTGGCCAAGATTCCGGGCATCAAGCGCAAGCGCCTCTACGCCGGCGTGATCAGCGGCACCAATGTGTGGCGCGCCGACCGGTACGTGACCCTGGAATACCTCAACAAGCTGGCCCAGGTCTGTCCCGACATGGTGGTGTCGACCGGCGCCACGCTGCTGCACGTGCCCTACGACGTGCTCGTCGAATACGAGCTCGAGGGTCCCGTCGCCGACCGTCTCGCCTTCGCCAAACAGAAGGTGCTGGAAGTGGTCTCGCTGGCCAAGGCGCTCACCGAGGGCCCCTCGGAGAAGTGGCGCAAGAAGCCGACCTCGGTGCACTTCAAGCAGAAGCACGCGGTGCGCCAGCGCGTCTACGCGGTGACCCCGCAGATGCGGGTGCGCGAACCCTACGAGACGCGAAAGATCGCACAGCAGGCCAAGCTTCGGCTCCCGCTGGTGCCTGCCACCACACTGGGCTCGTTCCCGCAGACCGAGGCGGCCCGCCAGGCGCGCCACGATCTGGGCCAGGGCAAGCTCTCCTACGACGACTACCGCAAGCGCATCGAGGCCGAGATCGAGTCGACCATCCGCCTGCAGGAGGACATCGGCCTCGACGTGTTCGTGCACGGCGAGCACGAGCGCAACGACATGATCCAGTACTTCGCGGAGCTGCTGGACGGCTTCGCCACCACCCACTACGGCTGGGTGCAGGTGTACGGATCCCGTTGCGTGCGACCGCCGATCGTGTACGGCGACGTGTCGCGCCCGGAGCCCATGTCGGTGTCGTGGACCGCGTACGCGCAGTCGCTCACCGACAAGCCGGTCAAGGGCATGGTCACCGGCCCGGTCACCATGCTGGCCCGCTCCTTCGTGCGCCAGGACCAGCCGCTCTACGAGACCGCCGACCAGGTGGCGCTGGCCATTCGCGACGAGGTCGTGGACCTGGAGAAGGCGGGCATCGCCATCATCCAGGTGGACGAGCCCTCCATTCGCGAGCTGCTGCCGCTGCGCAAGAAGGGGCAGGCCGAATACCTGCGCTGGGCGGTCGGCGCGTTCAAGCTGGCCACCTCCGGCGTCAAGCCGGAGACCCAGATCCACACGCACATCGGCTATTCCAGCCGCGGCGACGTGGTGGCGGCCATCGAGGAGCTCGATGCCGACGTCACCGCCATCGTGGCCACCCGCTCCATCGAATGGGTGCTCGAGGCGCTGAAGGAGGACTGCGCCGAGGGTCGCGGCCTGACCCACGGTGTCGGCCCGGGCGTGTACGAGTCGCGTTCGGCTCGCATCCCGGACATCGACGAGCTGGACGAATTGCTCACCGCCGCAGCCGAAGCCGTCACCCCGGAACGCCTGTGGGCCAATCCGGACGGCGGCCTCAAGACCCGCCACCACTGGCAGCTGGACCCGTCGCTGCGCAATATGGTCGCGGCGGCCCGCCGCGTCCGGCGGCGCGCGGAGGCCGCCGCGGGCGAAAGCGCCTGATCAGCGCAGCAGTGACCGGGCGGTTGGAGCCAGGCGCAGGACGTGTTCCGGCCCCTCCAGCCGCTTGGCCAGCTCGGGTGCGACATCGTCCCGCCAGCGCGGCGACCGGATCAGCATGGCGAGCTGCGCGGCACGCCGATCGGCGTCGGCGAAGGTCGCGAACCAGCTGAAGACTGATTCGCCCTCGCGAACGGGCAAGGGCGCGAAGGTATTCGGCGCGGGCTCGGTCTCGTAGACGCCGACGGGGTGGATGCCCGCCGCGGCGAGCGCGGGCCGGACCCGGTCGTCGAAGAAGCCGGCGAATTCGTCGAGGTCGACGGACGGGTGGTAGACGGTCGCCATGACCCGCGCGGGCGGCGCAGCGGTGGCATCGCGGGCGGGGCGGTCACTCGGCGCTGTGAAGCCGCTGCCCGGCGGGGACGGGCGCAATAGCAGCACGTCGGTGGTGTCGATCATGGTGGCGCGGGCGGCCGGTGCGTGCGTGTGCCAGGTCTCGCTGTCCAGGTAGAACGCGGTCAGCGCGGCATGGCGGGCCCGCATATCGGGGAAGGCGCGCAGCCAGACGAAGCGGTCCGGATCGTCCTCGTCGCGGAACTGCCCGATGATGCGGGCGCCGAGGGTTTCCTGCGGGTCGAGCAGCTCACGGTCGAAGAGGTCGATGAGGGTGTCGCGCGTGCCCGGCCGCAGTGTGTACTGCCGCAATTCGAGGACCGGCCAGAGGATTTCGGTCATGTCTTCACGGTCGCACCGCTGGGACGGTCGTTCCAGTGGCCTGAATGCCGCTTTCCGTCAAGATCTGGCCAGTCACGAAGCGGTCATGAACCGCGGATTAGCTTGTGAACCATCGGTTTTCGAGATGGAGGCGAACATGGATCCGACGGGTAAGGGCAATCAGCCGGACGAGCCGGAGGGCGACAAGCAGTACTACGACTCCTACAACCAGAAGGGTGACCAGGTGGCGCAGGAGCCGCCGTGGAAGTCCGGACGCTGACGGCAACGGCCTGAGATTCCGACGGCGACGGCCCGGAGTTTGTCGGTGGGGGTCGCTACGGTGTGGGGCGTGAACCGCACCGATCGGCTCTACGCGATTGTCGAGGAGTTGCGGGCGATTTCGCCGCGCCTCCGCACGGCACGGGAATTGGCGGCGCGGCACGGGGTCAGCGTGCGCACGGTCGAGCGGGATATCAGCGCGCTGCAGCAGTCCGGGGTGCCCATCTACGCCGATGTCGGTCGGCGCGGCGGGTACGCGCTGGAGAAGAGCATGTCGTTGCCGCCGTTGAATTTCACGGCGGCGGAGGCGGTGGCGCTGGCCGTCGCGGTGGCGCGGGCAGACGACGGGCCGTTCGCGGCGGCGGGGCGCAGCGCGCTGCGCAAGATCCTGGCCGCCATGTCGCAGCAGAATGCCGACGCGGCACGGCAATTGGCGCTGCGGGTGCGGTTGTTCGACTCGCCCGAGGCGGTCGCGCCCATGCCGATCCCGCCCGAGGTGGAGCAGGCCGTGGTGGCGCGGCGCGTGCTGCGCATCGAATATCTGGACCGCTCGGGCGTACTCAGTGAACGCGAGGTGGAGCCGGTGGCGCTGCTGCACGGGAGCAACGGCTGGTATCTGCTGGCGTGGTGCCTGCTGCGCGACGAGCCGCGCAATTTCCGGCTGGATCGTATGAAGGGCATCGAGCTGACGGAACGGGTCGGACCGGAGCGTTCCATCGATATGTGCCGCCCCTCGGAGCCGGTACACGAGATCCGGATGATCTCGCTCGGCTAGGTCCGAAAACCCCGACAGAAAAGTCCGGAAACACCGACAGGGGGTTGTCGCCGGGCCGGGAGATCGTGATGGGGCAAGGCAATCCACCCCAGACTCTCCGGGAGACAGAGATGACCACTCCTCCGCCTTTCAACACCGTGGCCTGGTTCCAGGTCGGCAGCAATGAGCCCGATCAGGTGAAGGCCTTCTACCAGGAACTGTTCGGCTGGAACTTCGCTCCGGACCCGAACGAGGACGGCAACTACGACCTGGTCACCTACCCGGGCAGCGATATGCCCGCGGGCGGTATCGCGCACACCGACGACGCCTCCGCCAACCACGCCATCTTCTATGTGCTGGTCCAGGATGTCCCCGAGATCCTGGCCGCGGCCGAGAAGGCGGGCGGCAAGGTGTTCGTGCAGCCCGTCACCGCCAAGAACGGCCTGGTCTTCTCCGAGATCCTCGACACCTCGGGCAACCGTTTCGGCATCTTCAGCCCGCCGCCGGTGAACTGATCACCGATTCCGCACACCGGCGCGGTTAGCCTGTCACCGAAGCTTTTTCGAATGACAGGAGTGTGGATCGTGGGCATGTTCGACCAGTTGAAGGATGCGGCGGGCAAGGCGGCGGAGCTGGCGGGGCAGCACGCCGACAAGCTGGAGCCGCTGATCGACAAGGCGGGCGACGCCATCGACCAGCAGACCGAGGGCAAGTTCGCGGGCGCCGTGGACAAGGTGCAGGACGCCGCCAAGCAGGCGCTGCGCGAGCAGGGGCAGTAGCGGAAGGCTCGGTCATCGAGCGGCCGGCGGCGACACTGCCGCCGGATTCGCTACCGCCGCACCCTGATTCGCGAGGCCGGAACCGCAATTCGGAAGGCCGGATCAGCGGCGCTGCTCGTGCGGACCGTGGTGGTCGCGCTCGTACCAGTTGCGGTAGTGGCTCCAGCAGTAGTCCCAGTTGAAGCCGTGGCTGTCGCGATCGCAGTAGTAGTGGTACCAGTAGTTGTCGTCACGATCGGTGGCGGCGATACCGGTCCCGGCCGGGAGGGCCGACGCGATGCCCGCGCCGACCGGCAGGGCGAACAGGGCGGCGGCGGTGACGGTCACCAGACGTTTGGTGAGGGTCGACATGTGATCTGCTCCTGAGGCTTTCGGTGTTCCGGGAGGTGTTTCCCGTGAAAGCAATGGTGCTGATCCGCGGCCGAATTCTCTGTCCGCCCGGCGACGCCGCGAAGGTGTTCGCGCCGACACAACGGTCGGCGCGAACACCTGCTGTGCTCACCCGGTGGCGGTGTCGTTCACATGGTGGCGGTGTCGATCACGAAGCGGTAGCGCACATCCGAGGCGACCGCGCGGTCGTACGCCTCGTTGATCCGGTCCGCGGAGATGACCTCGATCTCCGCGCCGATGCCGTGCTCGGCGCAGAAGTTCAGCATCTCCTGGGTCTGCGGAATGCCGCCGATCATGGAACCCGACAGCGAGCGCCGCATCCCGGCCAGCGTGGAAGCCCTTACGCTGGCGGGCTTGTCGGGCAGACCCAGCAGCACCAGGCTGCCGTCCAGCTTCAGCAGTTTGATGTAGTCCTCGATCGGCAGATCGGCCGACACGGTATTGATGATCAGGTCGAACGAGCCGCGCAGCTGCTTGAAGGTGGCGCGGTCACCGGTTGCGTAGTAGTGCTGCGCGCCGAACCGCAGGCCGTCCTCCTGCTTGGACAGCGAGTGGCTGAGTACGGTCACCTCCGCGCCCATCGCGGCGGCGATCTTCACACCCACGTGCCCGAGCCCGCCCATCCCGATGATGGCGACCTTCTTGCCGGGCCCGGCGTTCCAATGCCGCAGCGGCGAGAACAAGGTGATGCCCGCGCACAGCAGCGGCGCGGCCACATCCAGCCCGATGCCGTCCGGAATCGACAGCACGAACCCCTCGGTCACCACGACCTGCGTGGAGTAGCCGCCCAGGGTGTACCCGCCCGCCTGCTTCTCGGCGGGCACCGCGCTGTTGTAGGTCCAGACCAGGCCCCCGGTGCAGTACTGCTGTTCCCCGGCCAGGCAGGCCTCGCACTCCCCGCAGGAATCGACCATGCAGCCCACCCCGACCCGATCGCCGACCCGGTGCCGGGTCACCTCGGAGCCGACGGCGGCGACGATGCCCGCGATCTCGTGCCCGGGCACGCACGGGTAGGCGGTGCCGTGCCATTCGTTGCGGGCGGTGTGGATGTCGGAATGGCAGATGCCCGCGTATTTCACGTCGATCAGCACATCGTGGGGTCCGAGCTCGCGGCGTTCGATGGCGATTTTCTCGAAGGCTCCGTCCGGGGCGGATACGGCATATGCGGCAGCAGTGCTCATGCAGTCATGCCTACTCCCGCATTCCGCCGCGCATCAACCGGGGGTCGGATATACCGCGCGCGGCGCGGCGTGGCGACCCCGCGGCAATCGCTCGGCACGATGACACGATGGCGATTCTGCTGTCCCTGTTCTCGATGTGCGCCACCCTGGTCGGCGGCCTGATCGCGTCCCGCATCGGCGACCGCAAGCGCCTGGTCCTCGGCCTGGCCGCCGGGGTCATGCTCGGCGTGGTGGCCTTCGATCTGATGCCGGAATCACTCGAGGCCGACGAGCGGATCGCGCTCGGCGTCCCGGTCCCGCTGCTGGCCGCGGTGGTCGGCTTCTTCACCGTGCACATCATCGAGCGGTCCATGGCCATTCACACCGGCTACGAGGACGAATACGTCGCCCACCAGCACGGCCACGATTTCAGCTCGCTGGGCCTGCTGGCCGCGGGCGGTCTGGTCTTCCACAGCATGCTCGACGGCCTGAGCATCGGATTCGGTTTCCAGGCCAGTACCACGGTCGGCGCGGCGGTGGCCATCGCGGTCATCAGCCACGACTTCGCCGACGGTTTCAACACTTTCACGCTGACCACGCTCTACGGCAATGCCCGCAGGCGGGGTCTGATCATGCTCGGGCTGGACGCGATCGCGCCGGTGATCGGCGCGGTGATCGGTACCCTGGTGAAGGTGCCGAAGGAACTGGTCGGCCTTTACCTGGGTTATTTCGCGGGATTCCTGCTCTACCTCGCGACGGCCGATATCCTGCCCGAGGCACACGCGGGCAAACCCTCCCGGGGACCCCTGCTGTGCACGCTGGCCGGGGTGCTGTTCATGTTGTTCATAGCCGCCCTGAGCCACTGAGATACCGGTACCACCAGGAGGGTCCGTGGACGACGGCAGACGTCGAGGCCGAGGCGGCCGCCTGCTGGCGCTGTTCGTCGCCGCGCTCCTCGGCTTCACCGGATTCCTCTGCTACCGAGGCGAACTGCCCCGCTGGGCCCTGGACGACGACGCCACCTCCGCCAGCCTCGTCGGGCCCTCGCTCCCGCCGCTGGATGTCGAACTGGTCTCCCGGGTGGCCGAACCGGCCCTGGTGAACATCACCGCCGGCATCCGCCCCTACGGTCTGGGCGCGGCCGGATCCGGCATCGTGCTGACCGCCGACGGCGAGATCCTCACCAGCCATCACGTCATCAAAGGCGCTGACACCGTGACGGTTTCGGATATCGGCACCGGCGCGACCTACACGGCCACGGTCGCCGGATACGACTCCGGGGCCGATATCGCGCTGCTGGATCTGACCGGCGCCGGCGGGCTCCCGGTCGCCCGTATCGGCAGTTCCGCCCCGCTGCATCTCGGCGATGACGTGCTGGCCATCGGCAATGCGGGCGGCACCGGTTCCCCGACCGCGGTCGGCGGCCCCATCACCAATCTGGATTCGGCCATCGTGGCCCGCAATGCCGCCGACCTGTCGCGAAAGTCGCTGCACGGCATGATCGAAGTGGCCGCCGCGGTGGCCGCCGGGCAGTCCGGCGGCGCGCTGGTGGACCGCTACGGCGCGGTGGTCGGCGTCGTCACCGCGGCCTCGGGCGATCTGCAGAAGGCATTGGGCAAGGGCCCCAACGGTTATGCCGTCCCCATCGACACCGCCATGAACGTGGTCCGCCAGATCCGTTCCGGCACACCGACCGACACCGTCCACATCGGCCCCACCGCCACCCTCGGCATCCTCACCTCCGACGCGCAGCCCACCGGCGCGCGCATCGATGTGGCCATCTACGGACTGCCCGCCTACGCGGCCGGACTCGCCGACGGCGAGATCATCACCGCCCTCGACGACCGCCCCATCGCGACCTCGCAAATGCTGAAAGCCGCACTCAACGCCCATAAACCGGACGATGTGGTGCGGCTCGAGATCAGCGATCCCACGGGCGGGCGCCGCACGGTGAGCGTCACACTCACCGTGGGCCCGCCCAACTAGAATTCCGCCCCGCTGACTAGAACTTGGCGTTCCAGTAGTCCTGGAACTTGAGGTACACGGTCAGGATGATGATCGCGTAGTAGATCGCGATCAGCGTCCACCGCCATTCCACGAGAATCTGCAGCAGCCCGCGCGAGCGGCCGAACAGCAGCCCGGTCACGATCGCGAACATGGCCGGGGTCACCGCCCACACCACCATGCACCACGGGCACAGCGCGTGGATCTCGAAGGTGGCGTCCCAGACCAGCCAGCCGATGGCCGCGATGCCGACCAGCAGGCCCAGCCACATGCCGGCGAAGAACCAGCGCGGCAACGAGATTCCGACCACCAGCAGGATGCCGATGGTGACGAAGACCGAGAACCCGACCACGCCGATGATCGGATTGGGGAATCCGAACAGGGACGCGGACTTCGACGCCATGACCGTGGTGCACGAGAGCGTGGCGTCGATGGTGCACATCGGCTTGTAGCCGACCTCGGTGAGCGACTTGTACTTCTCGACCAGCAGCGTCACCGACGCCGCCCAGCCGATCAACGCACCCAGCAGCAGCGGCCAGGCCGAGCGGGGACCCGCCGCGATCATCACTTGGCCGCGTTCTCGATCACCGCGGTCATGCCGCCGTTGCTCATCAGCGCCTGCGGGTCCTGCACCTGGGTGCCGTTGACGTAGACCGTCGGGGTGGACTTCACGCCGGTGGCGAAGACCTTGTCGGTCTGGGTCTTCACCCAGCTCGTGTACTTGCCGTCCTTGATCGCCTGGGCGACAGCGGGATCGGTGTAGCCGGAATCCTTGGCGATCTGGATGAGCTGGTCGTCGCTCATGCCGCTGCCGCCCTCCTTGGGCTGCTTGGCGTACATATTGGCCAGCCAGCCCTGGAACTTCGACGGATCGGCCTCGTACATCACGTAGGCCGCCGCGGCGCCGCGGGTGGAGAACTGATTGCCGCTGGAGGCGCGGTCCAGGAAGGTGATGATGTTGTAGTCCACGATCGCCTGGCCGCTCTGCACGGCCTTCTTCAGCGCGTCGGCATTGGCGTTCTCGAACATGGCGCACGCCGGGCACTGCACGTCGGCGACCACGCGGACGTTCACCTTCTGCTTGCCCTCGGGCGCGGGGGCGGCGGTGTTGTCGATGCGGATGGCGCCCTCGGGGGTGAGGTTCGCCGGGACCAGGGCCGCCTGCGCGGCATCCCAGTGGAAGGAGTTGGCGGCCTCGGACTTGTCGTCGTTGTGCTTGCGCATGGCCAGGGTGATGCCGATGCCCGCGATCAGGCCGAGCAGCACGACGGCCACGCCCACCTGGATGAGGATCTTCCGATTGCGGTCGGCTTTCGCCGCGTTCGCCAGCGGATTCTTACCGGTTGTCTTGCTCACCTGCGCGCTCACCACGCCTTCCGTAGTCACGACTCTGCGGGCCCATCTTCACCCGCGAACCTGAGAGATGCCTGTATCCGGGCAGGCCGAGTCGCGCCCGGTGTCCGGCCACGAGCGATTGTCCGTGAACAACGGCGGGCTTTCGCCCTGGGGGATGTCAATCACGCCTGGGCGAGGCGTTTTTTCTGCTCGGCGATATCGAAGTCGGCGGACGGCCAATCCAGCTTCAGGCCCTGCAGCGCGTCGATGAGCAGTTCGGTGACGGCCAGGCGCGAGTACCACTTGTGGTCGCAGGGCAGCACGTACCAGGGGGCGTAGTCGGTATTGGTGCGGTCCAGAACCGCCTGGTAGGCCTCTTGGTACTGCGGCCAGTAGGCGCGCTCGTCGATGTCGTTCGGGTTGAACTTCCAGTACTTGTCGGGCCGGTCCAGCCGCTGCGCGAGCCGCTTCTTCTGCTCGTCGAGGGAGACGAACATGGCCACCTTCACCACGGTGGTGCCGTCGTCGACGAGTTTGCGTTCGAACTTGTTGATCTCGTCGTAGCGCTTCTCCCAGACCTCCGGGGCCACCAGGTCGTGCACCCGCACCACCAGCACGTCCTCGTAGTGGGAGCGGTCGAACACGCCGATCTGGCCGCCGCGCGGCAGCTTCTTGCGAATCCGCCAGAGGTAGTGGTGCTTACGTTCCTCGGGCGTCGGCACCCCGAAGGCCGCGTGATCCACGCCCTGCGGGTCCACCGAGCCGATCACGTGCCGGACGATGCCGCCCTTGCCGGCGGTGTCCATGCCCTGCAACACCAGCAACACACTGCGGGTGTCGCCGGAACGGCCATTGGCGTAGAGCTTTTCCTGCAGATCCGACAACACCTCGGCGCGTTCGGCGAGCAGCTGCTCCCCGGCCTTCTTGTCGCCCTTGAATCCGGGGGTGGCCGATGTGCTCAGGTCGCTCACCTTCACGCCATCGGCGCGCAGCGCCTTGGTGACCGGTTTCGACCAGGATGTCGCCTTCGCCATTCGTCATGGTTAGCACGCGTCGCGGTTTCGCGCAGGCAACCGCGCCGAATCAGACCCGGGCCAGACGCACCAGCTGGGCGGCCAATTCCTCGTCGGTGATCGGGGTCAGCGTCAGGTCCGCGGCGGTGGTGAGCAGGTAGCGGCCGTCGCCGGAGAAGTCGAGCCAGGTGCGGTGCCGGGTCGGCGGGGACAGCGGATTCGCGGGTTCGACCGTGACGGTGATGAATCCGCGTCCGTCCACCGGTTCGCGCAGCTTGCGGCGGAAGCGGTCGGCCTCCGCGCCGGTGCCGGTGGCGTCGGGATAGAGCACCGCCTGCTGCGGTTCGCGCAGCGGCTCCAGCTGCCCGGGCGGCGCGGAACCGATGACCTCGACCAGCTCACGGCCCAATTGCTCTGCGGGGCACAGCGATACGGTCACCGAATCCGGCAGCGAGACCAGAATGCCCACCCGCTGCTGGGCCACCGCGGCGAACGCGAGAATGCGGCGCGCCTGCGGCCCGGCGGTGTGCTCGCCGTAGAGGGTGACCGTCGTGGTGTCGGTGCGGGCGCACAGCGCCAGCGCCGCGGCCAGCTCCGGATCGGTGCGGCGCAGGAAGCGCTGCGGTGCGCCGCCCAGACCGGTGGCCGCGAATCGCGGTGCGGCCCCGGCACTCTGCTCCCGGGCCTCCGAGCCTCCGGGCACGGGCGGGGTCGTGTCGAGCGGGTAGGGACGCCGGGCCAGATCGGTTTCGCGGGTCCAGATCATCGCGAACTCGTCCGGGGTCAGAATCCATTTCAAGTGGCCGACCCCCCTTTCTTCGGTACCACCTCCGTCCCGTCGCGACCCTACCGGAGAGATTCTGCGGGTGCTGGGTGTCGCCGGAGAGCGCAATCTGTGACCTGCCGCACTATCGGCAGGGGTTGGCTATGGCCGCGGCGCGGTGAAGCGCACTCAATCGTGGTGCGGCGCGGGGTAATCGGCGAGCCCCGCGATGGCGGTGTCGAAGCCGCGGGTGGCGGTTTCGATGATCCCCGCGCGCACCGCCTCCGGGTCCGCGCCCGCGAGAATGCCGCGCCGGATCTCGGCGTGGAGGGCGCGATCCAGGCCTGCCAGCGCCGCGGCGACCAGCCTCGGCGTCGGATCGTTCGGCTCGGTGCCCGCCGCATCGGAAAGTGCCTGTGCCAGTGCGGTTTCGGACCGCTCGCCGAGCTGGCGCAACCGTGCCTGCAGGGCGGGGCTGTCGTCGATCAGCCGCCAGAACGCGGTGGCTGCGCGGGACAGGCCGAGGGTGGGATCGTCGCGGTGGACGCGGTCGAGAAACGCGCGACGGATGGCCGCGGCCGCCGATTCGCCGGGCTCGCGGTCCCGGACCGCCGCGGCCATTCGATCGGCCACCTCGTCCTGGCGGTCGAAGAACAGGTCCTCCTTGGTCGGGAAGTAGTTGAAGGCGGTATTGACCGAGACGTTCGCGGCCCGCGCGACGTCGGCGACGGTCACCTTGTCGAAGCCCTTCTCGGTGAACAGCGCCATGGCCGCGTCGGCGAGCGCGGTCCGGGTGGCGAGCTTCTTCTCCTCGCGTAGTGCCAACTACGTCTCCTCACTCGATGTCGACGGTCCGGCTCCGCCGGAGAGCAGTATAGGTGTGACACTAAAATTGGTGTCACACCAAAATTCGCGCTACGGTCGGACACATGACCCTCAGATTCGGCATCTACGCGGGCGGACTCGGCGGCGACCAATACGGCAATGTCACCCCCGGCCCGCCCGAGCGGGCCGACCGCATCACCGAGGCCCTGGACGCGCTGCACGGCGATCACCCGTTCGTGGTGCGCGGGTACGTCCTCTACGACGACGCGCGAGGCGGATTCCAGGAAGCACCGCCGCGGCCGTGGCAGTACGCGGCACCGAACCGCAAGCTCGATCTGGTGGTGTGCTTCCACGAACCCGGCGACGATCTCACCGGCTGGCTCGATTTCGTCCGTCGGCAGTTGCGCGAGCACGGGCCGGTGCTCGCCTCACTGCAGATCGCGGAGGAACCCAACCACGCCGGTCCCGGCGGCAATGCCGACTATCCGAACGTCCGGCAGGCCGTCGTCGAGGGCGTGCTCGCCGCCCGCGCGGAGGCGGACCGGCTCGGGCTCGACGTCCGTATCGGCTGCAACTCCACGGTGATCCTCGATCCGGCCCAGGAGTACTGGACCGACCTGGGGCGCAGGGGTGGAAGCGAATTCATCACGGCGCTCGACTATGTCGGCCTGGATTTCTTCCCCGACGTCTTCCGCCCGATCCCCGCCGACGGCCTGGAGGCCGCGGTCACCGCGGTCGTCACCGGCTTCCGCCGCGAAAGCCTCGCCGCCGCGGGCATTCCCGAGACCACACCCCTGCACATCACCGAATCCGGTTGGGCCACCGGCCCGAACCGCTCCTACCCGCGGCAGGCCGAGGTGCTCGAGACCGTGGTGCGCCTCGTCGACGGCCTCGCCGACGAGCTCAATATCACCGCCTACGAACACTTCGGTCTGCGCGACTCCTACAGCGATCAGGGCGATATGAATCTCGAATTCGGGCTGCTGCGTTCGGATTACACGCCCAAGCCCGCCTTCGAGACCTACCGCGACCTCATCGCGAAGTACAGCACCCCGGAATAGCCGTCAGGCGGGCTCGACCTTGATGGTCATGCCCGCCTTGCGCAGCCGCTCGGTCAGTGCGTCACCCATGGCCGAGGCCGGGGTGAGAATGCCCGCCAGCTCCGGCAGGTCGTCGAAGGCCAGGCACAGCCCGGACTGACCGAGCATGACCGAGGTGGCCTGATAGCCCGGATCGCCCTTGCCCGCGAACGTGCACAGGTACTTCGCGCCCGAGGTGGTGTGCGCGAAGGTGCGCATGGTGAACCAGCCGCTCTTGCGGGCCCTTTCGCTGGGCCCGGTGCCCGGCTTGGGCACGATGCGGTCGATCAGCTTGCGGCCCACCGACACTCGCGACAGCACCGCGCCCGCCGCCATGGTGGCCACGATGCCGCCCGCGATACCCGCCGCGACCAGCGGCGCGGCCGTCGACGAACCCGCGCTCATGACCTCGCGGTAGCGGAAGTTCTTGCCGTACGGCCAGCCCAGCAGGCCGTTGGAGCGGCGCACGATCTTGGTGTTGTGCGCGCCCATGATGAAGGTCGCCACCCAGCCGTCCAGGCTCGGATCGATTGCCGAGGCCCGCGACAGCGCCTGATCGCTCTGGCGGCCGACATCGGGCTCCATGGCCTTGTCGGGGCTCAGCGAATACGGGTGCGACATGATCGAGCCCTTGCGCGGATCCTCCGCGATGGCCTCCATCATGGCGCGCCCGGAGTCGATGGTGCCGCCGCTGGCCCCGCCCTTGAGGGTGGCGACCAGGGTGACATCGGTGAGCTCGCCGGTATTGTCCGCGACGGTGCGCTTGTACAGCTGGTACACGCTCAGATCCGACGGAATCGAGTCGTAGCCACAGGAATTCACGATCTTCGCGCCGGTCTCGGCGGCCTTCTCGCCGAACCGGTCGATACAGTCGCGGATGAACAGCGGCTCACCGGTGAGATCGGCGTAGTGCGTGCCGTTCTCGGCGCACGCCTGCACCAGCGGGAACCCGTAGCGCAGGTACGGGCCGACGGTGGTGACGACCACCTTGGTCCGCGCCGCCAGCGCGTCCAGGCTGGCCTGATCGGTCGAATCCGCCTGCACCAGCGGCCATTCCGCGGCGCCCGCCCCCAGTTCGGCACGTACTGCGGCCAGCTTCTCCGCCGACCGCCCCGCCAACGCGATGCGGGCGTCCGCGGGTGCGGCCTCCAGCAGGTACTGCGCGGTGAGCTTTCCGACGAAACCGGTCGCTCCGAATAGGACGATGTCGAATTCCCTGTTGGCCATTGCTTTTCCCATCGGGTCGGGTTTACGCCTTCGCGGCGCGCTTGCGAGTCTTCCTGGCGGGCCCCCCGGTGGTCGGCGTCGGAGCCGGGCGGCTCGCCAGCCATTCATGGTGTGCGCGACCGAGTTCGGTGACGGGTTCGTCCCCGTACAGCCACTCGCGTGCGATGCGATGCCAGTTGCCCGTCGCTTCCAGCTGCCCGAGCATGCCGAAGGTCAGGAAGTCCGCCCGCCGCGAGAACAGATGCTCCGGCGGCAGATTCTGCTGCTTCATCCCCTCGAAGTCAGTGGCCCGCGGATCCACCGCCAGCACGAAGGCCCCGGACGCCAATTCGGGTGTGATGGTGAGTTCCTCGTCCACCAGCGCCCACTCGCACGCCGCCAGCACGTACTCCAGGCATTCCTCGGGCGTGATCTCCTCCGGCGATTCGATGACGCCGCGCTGGATCATCAAGTCCCGCAGGTCCTCCGCGCGCTCCTCGGCCGCCGCGCGAATGCAGATGGCCTCGAACTGCACGTGCTCGGGGTCCATCCGGTTGTAGAGCCCGAAATCCAGGAACGCCACCCGCCCGTCCGCGCCCAGCAGCAGATTGCCCGGATGCGGATCGCCGCAGAACTCGTTGAAGGTGAACAGCGAGCCCACATAGAAGCGGTAGATGATCTCGCCGATCCGATTCCGCTCCGCCGCCGGCAGTTCCCGGATCTCCTCGAACCCGCGGCCCGGGAAGTACTCGCTCACCAGCACGCGGGTGGTGGACAGCTCCGGATAGGTGGTCGGCACCACGATGAACGGATGCCCGCTGAAAAGCTCCGAAATCTGCTTCTGGGTATTGGCTTCGGCGACGTAGTCGAGTTCGCTCTCCAGATTCAGCCGCAGCTCGTCGAGCACGGCCGGGGTCACCCACGGCATGGCCGACTGCAGGATGCGTCGGAACATGGCCAGGTTCTTCAGATCCGCGCGCACGGCCGCGTCGATGCCCGGGTACTGCACCTTCACCGCGACCTCGCGGCCGTCGTGCAGGGTGCCCTTGTAGACCTGCCCGATCGAGGCGGCGGCAACGGGTTCCGGATCGAATTCGGCGAAGACGGCTTCCAGCGGCTTACCGAAGTCCTCCTCGATGACCGCCTTCATGACCTCGAACGACACCGAGGGCGCGCTGTCGCGCAGCACCGCGAGCCGCCGCTGGAATCGCTCCCGATGCTGCGGCGGAACCAGATCCAGGTCCAGCACGGACAGCATCTGGCCGAGCTTCATGGCCACACCCTTCATGGTGCCCAGCACCATGACCATCTGCTCGGTGGCCCGGATCATGGACTCCTCGGCCATGCGCGCCCGCACGGCCTCGGAGCGGCCGCGCATCGATCGTCGAGTCTTCTGAGCTCGCAAGGCATTACCGGCAACGGCAATCCCCAGCTTCGTCCCCCGCGCGAGCCTGGATGTGGGCAGCTCTTTCGCCATCAGTGACCCTCCATGGGAGCCAACACCCCCGTTGGTGCCGACACGGCGAAACCGCATGACTGGTCCGCCACGAGTCAGCCTAACCACACTGAGAACTCGAGTGCTAGCTGTCAGCTAGCAGTATTTTCGGGATCCGGTAGCACGTGCGGCTTGGAGTTGAAGTAGTGCCGATCGCCGCCCGCCCGGACCATGCCCTCGATGGCGCTCCACGCCATCATCGTCAGGTAGTCGAGCATTTCCTCGCTGGACATGGTGCGGTTGGAGATCCACCAGTCCGTCGCCAGCTGCACGCCGCCGACCAGCACGTAGGACCACAGCATGGACCCCTCGGTCTGCACGTTGCGGTCGAAGGACTTGTCCACGATGACCGCCGAGACGACCTGCGCGAAGAGCTTCTCGAAGTCGGCGAGGGTGGAGGTGTCGGTGGCCGAGCCGTTGCCCATGATGAATCGGTAGACGTCGGTATCGGAATCGACCGTGTGGACGTACGCCGCCAGCGTGTTGCGGACCAGTTGGTATTCATCGAGGTCGTCACTGATCGCCTCGTAGATGCGCGGCATCAGCGTGGTCTCGATGAACCGCTCCATGGTGGCGCGGGTCAGATCCTGCTTATCCGAGAAGTACCGGTACAGCACGGTTTTGGAGACGCCGATCTCGGCGGCGATCTCATCCATCCCGGCATCCCCGCCGCGCTTGCGGATGGCGGCGAGGGTGCCGTCCACCAGCTCCTCGCGCCGATCGATCTTGTGCTGCTGCCAGCGGCGTTTGCGGCCGTCGACGCGACCACCGCGTGGGCCGGTGGCCGCCTCCATGGCGGCACTCACGGTGCCTTTGGTGGTCACGCTGCGTTGGCTCCTTGTTCGCGTCCTGGGCCTGGGCCTATTCAGCTTAAGCCTCCCATGCTGTGGAACGGCGTCGATCGGGACGGGCCGGGCGGCGGGGAGTTCGTCACACCACGAGCCAGAATGGAAGATATGGAGCAACCTGTGGGCAGTGCCGGGGTCCTCGACACCATCGAGCCCGGGCCCAGGAAGACCACACCGTCGGGCGGCGGTGCCTTCGCCGAATTCCTGGACGAGGACGGCAAGAAGCGCGAACTCTGGCGGATGAAGGCCATCGCCACCGGCTTTCTGCTGGCCGCCACCATCATCTACATCCTCTGCGCCTGGACCGATTCGCGCGGTGCGGGCGGGGCGTGGGTCGGCTATGTGAAGGCCGCCTCGGAGGCCGGCATGGTCGGCGCGCTGGCGGACTGGTTCGCGGTCACCGCGCTCTTCCGTCATCCGCTGGGCCTGCCGATTCCGCACACCGCCATCATTCGCAAGAAGAAGGATCAGGTCGGCGCGGGCCTGGGCGAATTCGTGCGCGAGAACTTCCTCTCGCCCGATGCCGTGGCCGACAAGGTGAATTCCGCGCAGATCAGCCTGCGCCTGGGCCGGTGGATGGCCGAACCCGGCCACGCCGAACGCATTTCCGACGAGAGCGCGACGATTCTGCGCGCGGTCATCGGCGTGCTGCGCGACGAGGACGTCGAGCAGATCATCGATCAGACCATCGTCAAGCGCATCGCCGAGCCGCTGTGGGGCCCGCCCATCGGCCGGGTGCTCAACGAGCTGATCGCCGACAACCGGCAGGCCCCGCTGCTGGATCTGCTGGCCGAGCGCGCACACCAGTGGGCGCTGGACTCGCAGGAGACGCTGGATCGCATCGTGAACCGCGACGCGCCCTCCTGGGCCCCGAAATTCGTGAATTCGCTCCTGGCCGAGCGCATTTATCGGGAGCTCGTGGAATTCACCTGGAAGGTGCGCACCCAGCCCGACCACGAGGTGCGGCTGGCGGCGAATCGTTTCCTCGAGGATTTCGCGAACGATCTGCAATTCGACGACGCCATGATCGAGAAGGCGGAAAAGATCAAGACCGAGCTGATGACCCGCCGCGAGGTCAACGGCATGGCGCAGGCCACCTGGCGCGCGGCCAAGCGCATGATCCTGGAATCGGCCGACGATCCGAATTCCACGCTGCGGCGCAAGGTCTCCGACAATGTCCAGCAGCTGGGCGAGCGGCTTTCGGCGGATCCGGCCGTGCGTGACAAGGTGGACGGGTGGCTCGAGCGGGGCGTCCGATATCTGGTCGCCAATTACGGCGCCGAGTTCGCGACCCTGGTCAGCGATACGGTTGCCCGCTGGGACGCGGACGAGGCCAGTCGCAAGATCGAATTGGCCGCGGGCAAGGATCTGCAATTCATTCGCATCAATGGCACGGTGGTCGGTTCCCTGGCGGGCCTGGTCATCTACGCGGTATCGCATTTGCTGTTCAATGCCTGAACAATTGTCCAAAATGCGTCGCGGGCGCGGCGCCGGGTGTTTGCCCGAATGGTGCTAGCAGAGCGCTTGCAAGAGCTAGCACCCCGTCCTAGAATTGACCGCACAACCGCCGGAAGGTGAGTGATGAAGCACGATCCCGAGGTTCCCGAACCGATCGAGGGCGACGCAGCGGAGACGTCCGCCGCCGGAGACCGGTCGGGCCGCGTAGCCAACGCGGCTCACGACATCGGGGGCTTCATCCGGTCGCAACGCGAGGCCGCCCAGGTCTCCCTGCGACAGCTCGCACAGCTGGCGGGGGTGAGCAATCCGTACTTGAGTCAGATCGAGCGGGGGTTGCGCAATCCGTCCGCCGAGGTGCTCGCCCAGATCGCGAAGGGTCTGCGGGTCTCCTCGGAGGTCTTGTACATGCGGGCCGGGTACCTCGAACAGAGGCCGCACGGCCCCGTCCGGGATGCCCTACTGGCCGACGATCATCTGACCGAACGCCAGAAGCAGGTCCTCCTGGACATTTACGAATCGTTCCGACGGGAGAACCAGACGGACGAGGACAGAGGGGACGCAACGAACCTATTGGGGGGCGTTCCCGGGGGAAACAGGGACAACGAGGTTCCGCACCGCACAACCGAAGTTCCGCCACGCCAGGAGAACGAACCATGACCGAGCCCAAGCTCACCGCCACCGTGACCAAGCCGCTCTACGCCACCGTCGGTGCGGGCGACGCCCTCTACGCCACCGTGCTGGACGTCGTCACGCAGATCCGCGAGCGCGCCAACTCCGCCGACGTGCAGGGCCGCATCGAGGAAGCCCGCGAGCGCTTCGCCAACCTGCCGGCCGACGTGCAGGGCCAGGTCGAGACCCTGCGCCAGCGCGTGCAGGCGCTGCCGTCCGAGCTGCCCGAGGACCTGGCCGAGCTGCGCGAGAAGGCCACCCCCGAGGAGCTGCGCAAGCTGGTCGACCAGTACTACCACCAGCTGCTCGACCTGTACGCCGACCTGGCCGCCCGCGGCGAGGAGACCGTCGAGAAGGTGCGCCACAGCGAGTACGTCGAGTCGCTCATCAGCCGCGGCGACGCCTTCCTGAACCAGGACGCGGTGGCCGCGACCCAGGAGGCCTTCGACAAGGCGCGGGCGCAGGCCGAGGCGGCCTTCGAGAAGGCCTACGAGCAGGTCGGCCCGTACATCGGCCGGACCGCCAAGGAAGAGGCCCCGGCCGAGGAGGCCGTGGACGCCGAGGTCGTCGACGTGACCACCGAGACCGCGCCCGTCGAGGACGCCCCGGTCAAGAAGGTCGCGCCCGCCAAGAAGGCCCCGGCGAAGAAGGCTCCGGCCAAGAAGGCCGCGCCCGCCGCGAAGAAGTAATTCGCGCACAGTCACCACTCCGAAAAAGCTCGAGGCCCTCGCACAATGGCGTGCGGGGGCCTCGAGCCGTTTGTAAGCATTGTGTTCGGATGCTCGTGTCGCGATGAGAAGCCCTGGTGGCCAAGGCCTTGCTCCGTATGATGTGTGGGGTGATGGGAATTACCGGATTGATTCTGTGGGTGCTGCAGCTGTGCGCGCTCGGTATGACGGTGTTCGCCCTCGTGCATGCGATTCGCCAGCGTCCGGATGCCTTCACGGCCGTGGACAAGCTGACCAAGCCGGTGTGGATCGCCATTCTGGCGGCCTCGTTGGGTGCGCTGCTGCTGGCCCAGACCCCGGTGGGGATCCTCGGCATCGCGGCGGTCATCGCGACCGGTGTCTACCTCGCCGATGTACGACCCAAGGTCGATGAGATCCAGCGCGGGCCGCGCTGGTAACTCCATTTCAACGCGCCACCGAACCCTTCGGCCGCCGCCCGGATCACCGGGTGGCGGCCGATTTTTTCACACCAACCCCCTGGCCAGGGGTGAGGTCGGTTCCGACTCGGAAACTTTTCGGGTGCTTGCACTAGCAAGCACCGGGTGACGCGGGTTACTGTATCGAGCAGTAACACAAAGGAGTGTCCTTATGAAGGCAACGCTGCCTCATCCTGCGGACCTCGGCCGGAAGGTCCGCGACCTGCTGCGCGAGCATCGCGCGGACCTGCGCACCCGGACCTACGGCAACGCGGATCTGAATCCGCCGACCGGTCCCCGCGAGGTCGTCCCGGTCACCGCCTCCGATGGCGCCCGGCTCCGCGTGCACGCCTACGGCCCCGCCGACGGCAATGTCCTGGTGCTGGTGCACGGCTGGACCTGCTGCCTCGAATACTGGAACCCCCAGATCAACGCCTTCGCCGGTGAGTACCGCGTCATCGCCTACGACGTGCGCGGCCACGGCGAGAGCGAGGCGGGCACCGCACCGCTCACCACCGATCAGCTCGCCGACGACCTCGCCGATGTGCTGGACGCGGTCCTGAAGCCCGGCCAGCGGGCCGTGCTGGTGGGACACAGCCTGGGCGGCATGACGATTCAGGCCTGGGCGGGCCGGTACCCGCAGCGGGTGCGGCGACAGCTGCTCGCGGTGCTGATGACCAATACCGCGGCCGGTGATCTGATCGCCGAGACCACGGTGGTCCCGTTCTTCAATCGCGGCCTGGTCAAGCTGCCGTTCGTGGTCGGTCTGCTCGGCTTGAGCGCCACCATCGGCTTCCCGTCGATCGCGCCCGTGAAGTGGATCTTCCGGCGGCAGATCATGAGCCTGGCAACGGTCGGCGATGTCGCCGACTTCGCCCAGAACATCGTGCGTTCGTGCCCGGCGCGGGTGCGCGGCCGGTTCGGAACCCTGTTGTCCTACTTGGATGTCGGGCGCGGCGCGGCGAATCTGACGGTGCCGACCACCGTCATCGCGGGCTCGGCCGATGACATGACCCCGCCCGTGCACGCCGAGCGGATCGTCGAAATGCTCACCGCGGCAGGCAGTTTGGCGGGTTTCAAAATCCTGCCGACCGGGCATCTCGGAAATGTGGAGGCGTACCGGGAGTTCAACGACGAACTCGCCCTGGTCGCCGAGTCCGCGTTCGGCACCGCGGCGCGGGTGGTGGGTGCCTGAGGGTTGGTTCCGGCCACCCCTTGGGGACCTTATCGGGGACGTCCACCGACCCGAACATTGTTGTATAGCAAGAAGATATATACGTGCTTGCCCTAGCAAGCACCCCGGTTAGCGCGCTACTGTGGTCTGGAACACAAAGGAGTGCTCATGTTGGTGAAACTGCCGGAGGCGGGCGTGGATGCGCTGACCGCCCCCTTTCGCCCCGGACTGCGGTCCCGTCGCTACAAGACGGCTTCCTTCAACACCCCGCGTCCCGCCGAAATCATTCCCGTAACCACCCGTGACGGCGCGAAACTGCGTGTGCACGCCTACGGTCCCGCCGACGGCGAGGTCATCGTGCTGGCCCACGGCTGGTCCTGCGCCATCGAATACTGGAATCCGCAGATCAACGCCTTCTCCGGCGAGTACCGGGTGATCGCCTTCGATCAGCGCGGGCACGGCGAAAGCGACAGCGGCAAACGGCCTTTCAGCGCCGACCAGCTGGCCGACGACTTCTCCGACCTGCTCGACGCCGTGCTGGGGCCGGACCAGCGAGCGGTGCTGGTCGGACACAGCATGGGCGGTATGACGATTCAGGCCTGGGCGCAGAAGTATCCGGAGCAGGTCCAGCGCCGGGCCTCCGCGGTGCTGCTGGCCACCACGGCCGCCCGGCAGATTCCCACCCGCGCCACCGTGATTCCGCTGCTCAACGATGTCATCCCCGGTCCCGAGTGGCTGGCCGTGGCGCTGTTCGGCACCCCGGTCCCGTTGCCCGGCGGCGCGGCGATCAACCTGGTCGCCAAGAGCCGGCTGGCCAATCCGGCCGCCACCCGCGACGAGGTCGCGTTCGGTGTCTCCATCGTGCGGTCCTGCCGCCCGTCGGTGCGCGCGGCCGTGGCCCGGGGCCTGGTCAAGCTGGATCTGCACGGCGCGGCCGCGAACCTGACCGTGCCGACCACGGTCATCGCGGGCTCCTACGATCGGCTGCTGCCCGAGGTGCACTCGCGCGAGATCGCCGACACGCTGGAAGCCGCGGGCTACCTTGACCGCTACGCCGTGCTGCCGACCGGGCATCTGGTGAACATCGAGGCACAGCACGCCTTCAATATCGAACTGCACCGGGTCATCCGGACGGCCCGCCGCGGGAGCGTCGCCGCCGCGAGCTGACGCTATTCGAAGACGACCGTGCGGCGGCCGTGCACCAGCACGCGGCCCTCGAGGTGCCAGCGCAGGCCGCGGGCCAGCACCACGCGTTCGATATCGCGGCCCTGACGGACCATGTCGCGCACGGTGTCCGAGTGGTCGATGCGGGTCACGTCCTGTTCCAGGATCGGGCCCGCGTCCAGCTCGGCGGTGACGTAGTGGCAGGTCGCGCCGATCAGCTTCACGCCGCGCGCGAAGGCCTGGTGGTACGGGCGCGCGCCGACGAACGACGGCAGGAAGCTGTGGTGGATATTGATGGCCTTGCCCGCCCAGTGCTCGCACAGTTCGGCGGGCAGCACCTGCATGAAGCGGGCCAGCACCACGGCGTGCGGGTCGTGGGCGTCGACCAGTTCGCGGACCTGTTCGAAGGCCGGGCCGCGTTCGGCCGGGTCCTTGGGGAACGGCACATAGTGGAACTTGATGCCGTGCGCCTCGGTCATGCCGGCCAGGTCCGGGTGATTGCCGATGACGGCCTCGATGGTGGCGGGTAGCTCACCGCTGGTGGCGCGGCCGAGCAGGTCGTGCAGGCAGTGGCCGTCCTTGGAGACGAGCAGCACCGCGCGGCGGCGTTCGCCGGAGTCGAGCAGCTGCCAGTCGGCGCCGAGGTCGGCGGCGATGGCGCTGAAGCGGTCGCGCAGCTCGTTCAGATCGAACGGCACGGTGGCGGCCTCGATGGCCTGCCGGGTGAAGAACCAGCCGGTCTCCAGATCGGAGTGGTAACCTGCCTCCACGATCGAGCCGCCGAAATCGGCGATGAACGAGGTGATGCGGGCGATGATGCCGGGACGGTCCGGGCAGCCCAGGGTGAGCACGTAGCGACGGTCGTCCGGGGTAGAACTCATTCGGACATCTTCCCAGCAACCATTCGGCGCGGGATCAAAGGGGTGAATCCGTGCTTCCGGTCACAACTCATAAAAGGCGTCGGCGTAGCGGAATTCGCCCTTGATCTCGAGTTCGTAGGCGGTCAGGGGGCGGACCTGGAAGTGGGAGGTCCAGTCGGCCACATCGGGGACGATGCCCAGGCGGGTGCCGGGGACGAAGCCGAAGCGGGGGTAGTACTCGAGGCTGCCGAGCAGGCCGACGAGGGGTTCGTCGAGGGCGTCGGCGGCGCCCAGGGCGGCGTGCATGAGGGCCGAGCCGATGCCTTTGCCCTGTTGGTCGGCGTGCACCCCGATCGGGCCCAGGGCCAGCACCGGGAACGGGCCGATGCCGGCTCGGGTGAGGCAGACGTGGCCGACGATCCGGTCCTGGAATTCCGCCACCAGCGACAGGGTCGGGATCCAGGCCGAGCCGTCGTCGCGCAACTGGTGCACGAGACCGACTTCGACGGGATCGCCGACCTGGGGAGAGACGGGGATATCGCCTTCGGGAGCCGCGGAGCGATCGAAGGCGCTGCGGTGCACCGCGTCGATCGCTACGGCATCGCCGGTACGTTCACGACGGATCAGCACACCTACAAGCATGCGCGACGGCGACGGCGGCCCGCAACGAAATTCGCCGGGCATATGCCAAACTCGGTGCTCATGGCACAGATTTCCCGTCGTGACGTGGCGGCGATGATCGATCACACCCTGCTGGCCCCCGAGGCGACCCCCGCCGATGTCGCCGCTCTCGTCGACGAGGCGCGCGAGCTGGGGGTGTTCGCGATCTGCGTATCGCCGTCCATGCTGCCGGTGCGCGCGCCCGGGCTGGTGGTGGCCACGGTCGCGGGTTTCCCGTCCGGCAAACATCATTCGCTGGTGAAGGGCGCCGAGGCGCGGCTGGCCGTGGACCAGGGCGCGGCCGAGGTGGACATGGTCATCGACGTCGGGGCGGCCCGGGCGGGGGACTACAACGCGGTGCTGAGCGACATCGTCACGGTCCGTGAGGCCGTCGGTGACCGGGCGCTGCTCAAGGTCATCCTGGAGTCCGCGGCGCTGAGCGACGAGGCGATCGTCGAGTCGTGCCGGGCGGCCGAGAAGGCGGGCGCGGACTTCGTGAAGACCTCCACCGGTTTCCATCCAGCGGGCGGGGCGAGCGCACACGCCGTGCGGCTCATGGCCGACACCGTCGGCGGGCGGCTGGGCGTGAAGGCCAGCGGCGGCATCCGCACTTCGGCGCAGGCGGCGGAGATGATCGCCGCCGGCGCCACGCGGCTGGGACTGTCGCGTTCTCGTGAAGTGCTGGAAGGGTTTCCGGGCTAGCAGTTGACCGGTTGCTGCTGCTGGCTCTGATCGGCGGCCTGCAGTTCGGCCGGGCCGCCCTGCAGCGCCACATGCAGGCCGTCCTTGGTGACCTCGACCTTGGTGGGCTTCAGGCCCATCGGGTAGCTCTGCAGGCTCTCCGACATCAGTTCCACGATGCCCGAGACCAGATCGGTGGGCAGGCCGAACCCGAGCAGCGACGCCTGCAGGGTCTCGACCTGGATCTTGTCGCCCACGATCTTGGGTTTCACCTGCAGCTGGGCCAGCCCGCCCAGCACCGCGAAGCTCAGCGTGCCCGAGTTCGGGTCGGAGGTGGTGCCGGTGACCAGGCCGCCCATGGTCTTGGTGATGCCGTCATTGCTCCAGGTGACGTCGGCGCTGGAACTGCCGATGGTGCCGCCCTGCTTGCCGTCGTCCTTCAGCGCGACGTCATTGAAGGTGGCGTGCACGACCATGCCCTGGGCGGGGCCGAACTTGGTGTCGTCGCTGTCCACCGTCACCGAGGAGACCTTGTTGTCGAACATGGTGAGCAGCAGCGGTTTCCAGCCGAAGGACACATCGATCTTGGAACCCATCTGGGCCTCGAACTGCGAGCTGATGCAGGACTCCACCTTGTGCCGGGCGTAGGCCTCGCCACCGGCCAGGCCGCCCACCAGCAGCAGCGCCACCACCAGGCCGACGATCAGCAAGGCCTTCTTGCGATTTCGCGGCTTGCCCGGCGAGCCGCCCTGTCCGCCACCGACATTCACCGGCGGCGGCGGGGTGCCGGGCGGTATCGGACCGGCCGCGTAGGCGGCGTCGCCGGGGTGGATCGCCTGGGTCGGGTGCGCATCGAGGACTTCGGTGCGATGGTGGCCGAGGACCTCGGTCGGGTGCTGATCGAGGACCTCCGTGGGTTGCTCGACGTGCTGCGCGTGCGGGTCGGTCCACCACTCGGTCGGTTGTGAGTCGGGCTGCGTACCTAGGACTTCGGTGGGCGTGCTGTCCGGTTTGCCGAGGTCGAGCGGCTGCGCGGCGGGATCCGCCGGCTGCGCGGGATTGGCGTCACGGGTGGTCGCGTCGTCCGAGGTCGGGTTCGAACTCATGGAGCCGATTCTTCCCGAGGTTTCTGAGTGAGCTCTGTGCTTCCCGTGAGGTGTCGGCTTACCGGGGTGGATTGTGACGTAACGCACATGAGTGCGGCTTATTCTGAATGTCATGGCTGGGAACGCGGCACCGGAGCCCGATCCGGAACACGGATGGCTGGCGTTGCGGGACCAGGCCGCCCTGCACGCCGGATATTTCACCACCCGCCAGGTGCTGCGCACCGGCTGCGAGAACCTGATTCGGGACGGGTTGCGTGACGGCAGCATTCTGCGTTCGGGCGTGGGGCTGCTGCGGCTGGCCGACTGGCCCGACGGGCCGCTCGACGAATACGCCATGTGGGCGGCGTGGTTCGACGGTGCGGCCGCGGTCTCGCATCACAGTGCCGCCGAACTGCACGGTCTCGGACGGCTGCGGCCCCGGTTCGTGCACCTGTCGGCGCGGGTCGGGCGGTTTCCGCTCTCGCCGCGACTGGTGGTGCTGCGGCGCAGTTTCGCGCGCAATGACGTGGAATCGGCGGGGGCCTTTCTGGTGACCACGCCGCTGCGCACGGTGCTGGATCTGGCCGAGGCGGGCATCGGGCAGGCCGCGCTGGACGAGGTGGTGGCCGACGCGGTCGCCATCCACCGCTGTGCCCGCGCCGAAATCCGTTCCGCCAGTGCCGCTCTGGATCCGGCGACGGCGGCGCGGCTGCATCGCTCGTTGAGCCGCACCCAGCAGGACCCGCGATAGGGATTTCACGGCGCGGGGTTCGAGTTTTCCGGCGCGAGATTTCGTGGCAGGGTGACTGTTCATGGGCAAGGTCAGCGCGGGCGTGTGGGATCTGGTGTTTCCGCCGGGACCGCCCGATCTGATCGCGGACATGTTCTCGGCGGCCGTGGTCGCCGACGCGATTCGGCCCTATGACGCCGATCTGGCGCAATCGGTGGAGACCTGCCGGGACTGGCGGCGCGGGTATCACCGGGTCTTCCGGGGGATGACGGCGCTGGCCATCGGCGCGCCCGAGGTCTCGCTCGGCATGGCCGCGGCGGGCCTGAAATCGGTGCGGCACATGCTGCGCTTCGCGGTCGGGCGCACCGTCGCCGCGCTGGACACCGTCGACGTGGACGCCGAGGCCGCGGCGGCCGGGCTGGAGACCGGCGAGGTGGCGGGCGAGGGCACGGCGGTGAAGCGGCTCGAGGTGCCGTGGCGCGGGCAGGTGCTGGCCGAGGAATCGCTGCGGCTGCGCCTGGCCGAATGGCAGACCCACGGGATTCTGGAACCCGACTTCGTGGCCGCCGTCGAGCGGGTCATCGACCATCCGGAATGGTTGCGGCTGCCTGGTTTCCGGGTCACCGTGACCGGCGCGGGCGCGGAGCTCGGGCCGTTGCGGCCGCTGCTGGCCTGGGGTGCGGATGTGCTCGCGGTGGATCGGCCGGGGCGGGCGCGCTGGGACAGGCTGCGGTCGATCGCCGCGGCCGGGGCCGGGATCATGCGATTCCCCGTCTCGGACAACGAACCCGGCGTCGACATCTCCAGAAGCTTTCCCGCACTGGCCGGTTGGATCTCCGCGCACAGCGACGCCCGCCCGGTGCTCGGCCTCTACGCCGAACTCCCCGGCGCCGCCGGGGTGCGCCTGGCCGCCGCCTCCGACGTCCTCGCCGAAACCCTGCTGCGCCACCACCCCGACGCGGCCCTGGCCCTGCTCGGTTCCCCCACCGACACCTACGCCGTGCCCGCCTCCGTGGTGGCCGCCGCCCGAGATCAACTGGCGCAGCGCGGTTTCCGCGGCAGCGCCCAGGACCTGATCCACCGCGTCGCACCCCACTCGCTGTACCGCCTCAACTACACCCGCCCGATCTTCGACACCGACGGCGGCGCCTGGGGTCTGTTCGACAACCTCCCCGCCCTCGCGGGCCCGGATTACGCCCTGGCCCAACGCCTTCCCCGCTGGCGAGCCGTCCTCGCCCAACAGTCGGGCCACCCCGTCTCCTTCACCGTCGCCCCACCCGCCTGGACCCGCACCCTCACCCGCGAACCCGCCTGGCGCACCGCCGCCTACCGCGCCTCCGCCCGCTTCGGCATCGAGGTCTTCGACCCCGCCACCGCCCGCACCCTCCTCGCCGCCAAACTGGTCGCCGACCTGAATCCGCCGGAGGAGTCTCCGGTGTCCGAGGCGGATGGGGCCCGAATGTCCAACCCGGAGGCACTTTTCGCGACCGGTGCGGCCCACGGCGGCCTGTGGCGGCAGCCGTTCGCCCCGCGCTCGCTGCTCGCCCCCGCCGCGATCTCCGGCACGGTCCGGGAGCTGCTCCACAAGCTCCAATGATCCGCGGCATTTCTCCGTCATCCCGGCATGCTTTCTCCGTCATCCCGGCATGCTTTCTCCGTCATCCCGGCATGCTTTTGGCCGGGATCCATACCCCGAGTGGCCCAGCGAGTTCAGTAGATTCCGGCCAAAAGCACGCCGGAATGACGAGGTGGCGGACCGCTCAGGGCAGGGGTGCGACGGCGGACCAGGGGACGGTCAAGATGTTGTCGCGCAGGCGGCGTCGGTAGGGGCGGAGCGGAAATCCTTGCAGGCGGAGGAGATCCGCGGCGTGGCGCCAGCGGACTCGCGGGCCGTAGGGGGCCAGGGGAGCGGCGACGGCCCAGGCGCGGTCGGCGGCGGTCAGCAAGGTGTGGATGGGTTCGCCGGGGATGTTGCGGTGGATGAGTGCCTTGGGGAGGCGTTCTGCGATGTCGGAGGGGGTTTCGACGGTGAAGGGGTCCCAGGCGAGGGTGAGGGAGAGGGGACGGGCGCGGTCGAGGAGGATCCAGGCGCAGCGGCGGCCTAGTTCGTCGCAGGTGCCGTCGAGGAGGAGGCCGTCGGGGGCCAGGCCGGACTGGATGGTCGACCAGGCTTCGGGGACAGCGGATTCCGGGTATTGGCGCAGCACGTTGAAGGCGCGGACCAGGGTGGGGCGCAGGCCCGCGAGTTCGAAGCCGCCGCGCGCGAAGACCACGCCGTCCCGGGCGGGAACGACGCGGTCCGGATCGATTTCCAGGCCTACCACGCGCAGATCGGGCCGGACGGTGCGCAGACGGGCCGCCATTTCCAGGGTCGTGAAAGGCGCGGCGCCGTAACCGAGATCGACGACGAGCGGGTCGGAGGCGTCCAGCAACCTCCGGGCGACCAAGGGGTCGTGCATGAGCCACCGGTCGCTGCGGCGCAGTCTGTTGATACCGGTGGTGCCGCGGGTGATCGTCCCGATCGGTTTGGTCAGCCGACGGGGTAGTGCTGATCCAGCCAGTTCTTCGTCACCTCGGCCTCGGCGCGGAACAGGTCCACCAGGTTCACCAGCATCAGCTGTTCGAGCTTGCGCCCGAAGAACGGCACATTCACCTGCGCGTGCGAGGAGATGCGTAGCGTGCAGCCGGTTTCGGTGGGGAACAGGCGCATGGTGCCGCCGAGAGTGCCTGGGCTGCCGGGGATTTCGGCGACGTATTCGCCGGTCACCTCCGGTCCGAAGGGCCCGTAGGTCTCGCGCCGGGTGATCACCATGTCCTTGTGCACGACCATCTGCGCCATATCGGGCAGCTGGTCGCGCGGGAGTACGTGCCGCAGTTCGACCGTGATGCCGTCCTCGCCGGAGTCGAGGCCGAGGATGTCGTTCGGGGAGTGCTTGCGCAGTTCCTCGATGCGGGCATCCCAGTGCTCACGGTTCATCATCGCCGCGTACACCTCTTGGGTGGTGTGCAGCGGATACCGCGCGGAGTAGTCGAGTCGGCGGGCCACGATCGCTCAGGTTACTGCCGGGCGACCCCCGTCAGTGCGAACTCAGCCAATTGTCGGTGAACTCGGCCTCGCGCTCCAGCAGCGCCAGCAGGTGCTCCTGGATGGCGGCCTCGATCTTCTTGCCGAACAACGGGATCTTCACCTCGATGGACGCGTCGACCACGAAGGTGGAGCCGGAGCCGTCATCGGTGACCGTGAGCGTGCCGTTCACGTTCGCGGGCGCGCCGTCCACGTGCGCCTCGACGGTGCCGCCGCTGCCGTGCCAGGTCTCGGTGCGCGGAATGACCAGACCGTCCGGCTTGATCGCGGTGATCTGGCTGGGCAGTTCCTCGGCGGGAATCGTCTGCACCATGTCGACGCGCACGTTGTCGCCCTCGATGACGAGGTTCTCGATGCGCGCGTTCGGGCCGCCCACCGCCTCGATGCGGTCCTTCCAGTACTGCTGGTCGGCGAACGCCGCGCGCACGGCGGCCATGGGATGGGTCGAGTGCGCGGTGAAGGCCAGAGGTGTCGCCATGGTCGGACAGGCTACCGTCTGTGCCTGTGCGTACTTCTCGGGTGGTGTCCTTCGACGACCTGCGGGACCTGTTGGCGGGGACCGGCGCGCGGCCGCGGGCCGACGTGCCGCTGGCGGAGCTGACGACCCTGCGGGTCGGCGGCCCGGCCACCGTCGCCGACTGCGACAGCACCGACGCGCTGGTGGCGACCGTGCGCGCGCTGGACGCGGCCGGGATTCCGGTGCTGCTCATCGCGGGTGGTTCCAATCTGCTCATCGCCGATGCGGGCTTCGACGGCGTCGTGGTGCGGATCGCGACCGAGGGCGTGGAGTTCACTGCGGACTCGGTGATCGCCGAGGCGGGCGCGAACTGGGACACCGTGGTGGCCGCGACGGTCGAGGCCGGATTCGGCGGCCTCGAATGCCTGTCCGGCATCCCGGGTTCCGCGGGCGCGACGCCGGTGCAGAACGTCGGCGCGTACGGCGTCGAGGTGGCGGGTTTGCTGCGCCGGGTGCGGTTGCTGGACCGCGCGACCGGCGAGATCCGCTGGGTCGAGCCGGCCGAGCTCGGATTCGGTTACCGCACTTCGGTTCTCAAGCACAGCGACGCGGCGGTGGTGCTGGCGGTCGAATTCGGGCTGCGCGCCGACGGTTCCAGCGCCCCGCTCGGCTACCGCGAGCTGGCGAACGCGCTGGGCGCGGCCGAGGGCGAGTCGCGTCCGGCGGCGCTGGTGCGCGCGGCGGTGCTGCGGTTGCGGGCGGGCAAGGGCATGGTGCTGGATCCGGACGATCACGACACCTGGAGTGCGGGCTCGTTTTTCACCAATCCGGTTATTCCGGACGCGGAGGTGGCGGGGGTGCGCGCGGCGATCGCGTCACATGTGGGCCCGGACGTGGCCGTGCCCACGTATCCGGCCGAGGGCGGGGTAAAGTTCTCCGCGGGCTGGCTCATCGAGCGCGCCGGCTTCGCCAAGGGCTTTCCGGGCGACGGGGCTCCAGCGCGTTTGTCGACCAAACACACGCTGGCGCTGACCAATCGGGGTGCGGCCACCGCGACCGATCTGGTCACCCTCGCCCGCACGGTTTGCGACGGGGTTGCTGAGCGCTTCGGCATTCGCCTGGAGCCCGAACCCGTGACCGTGGGTGTGAGCCTGTAGCGAGTGGCTTGCGCCACCATTTCAGCGTCCGGGATACACGGTTTGCGGGGGTAGGGTCGAGAAAGTGAGCAATCGAGGACTGTCCCGTCGCGGGGCCATGCGGGCCGCGCTGGTGGCGTCGATGGCAGCGATCGCGGCGGCGTGTTCGTCGTCGAACAAGGGTGGTGGCGGCTCCGGGAAGCCCGCCGAACCGGTCGCGACCGTCAAGCTGGAACCGGGCAACGGCAGCGAGAACGTCAACCCGACGACCCCGGTGACCGCGACGGTCACCAACGGCCGCATCGACCAGTTGACCCTGACCAATGCCAACGGCAAGCAGGTAACCGGCACCTTCGATGCGGCTCGCAGCAAGTTCACGGTGAACGAGCCGCTCGGCTACGGCGTCACCTACACCTGGGCGGGCACCGCCACCGGCACCGACAACAAGCCGGTGCCGATCGACGGGAAGTTCACCACCGTCAGCCCCAAGGCGACCGCGCCGGCCACCATCAATATCGGTGACGGCCAGGAAGTCGGCATCGCCGCGCCGATCATGCTGCAGTTCAAGGGGCATATCGAGAACAAGGCGGCCGTCGAGAAGGCGCTGACCGTCACCGCGACCCCGGCCACCGAGGGCTCCTGGGCCTGGCTGCAGGACGACAACGGCGGCTCCCGGGTGCACTGGCGTCCGCGCGAGTACTGGCAGCCCGGCACCACCGTGCACGTCGGCGTCAAGCTCTACGGCCTGGACATGGGCGGCGGCCTGTTCGGCGACTCCGACCTCACCTCCGACTTCAAGATCGGCCGTTCGCAGATCGTGCGCGGCAGCGCGCCCACGCATCGCGTCCAGGTGATCCGCGACGGCCAGACCGTCTTCGACTTCCCGTGCAGCTACGGCGAGGGCAACGAGAACCGCAATGTCACGCGCTCCGGCATCCACGTGGTGACCGAGAAGTACGAGGACTTCGTGATGTCCAACCCGCCGTACTACACCAACGCCCGCGAGCGCTGGGCCGTCCGCATCTCCAACAACGGCGAATTCATCCACGCCAACCCGGAATCCGCGGGCGCCCAGGGCAATTCCAACGTCACCAACGGCTGCATCAACCTCAGCACTGCCGACGCCCAGGCCTATTTTCCCACCGCCCTCTACGGCGACCCGGTAGAAATCACCGGCACTCGCATCCCCCTCTCCGCCGCCGACGGCGACATCTACGACTGGACCATCGACTGGGAAACCTGGAAGGGCCTCTCCGCCCTCCAGGGCGAACCCAAGAACCAAATCTCCGCCACCCCGCTACCCCCGCAGCCGGTCGGCGGCCGCTGACACGACAACCGACGCCCGGTCGCCGCGAAATTCGGTGGCCGGGCGCGGCCATACCTGCGTACAGTCCTCCTGGTACAGCGAACGACGATGTGGGCGGGCCGGATTCGGTCGGTTATCGGATCATGATGTCGCGGGTTCGAATCCCGCCGAGGACTGCAGTCCTCGTAGCTCAGCTTGGTAGAGCGCATGGCTAAACCCCGGTCGATACACCACGACCGCTCACCCGTCGTTCGCCATGACGAGAAGGACGGGCCGAAGCCGATCGGTTATCTGGCATCTGAGGTTCGAATCCTTGCCGGTCCCCGGAGCGATCCGAGGGCCGGTTCCGGTGGGCATCCCACGCCCGTCCGCTCTTGTCGCACACGTCGGAAGACGGGCCGGAGTTGATCGGTTAACGCCTGAAACGCGGGAGACGCAGGTTCGAATCCTGCCGATGGGCGAAGGCCCGTCGTGGTCGAGTGGCCCAAGACGCCTCAACGCCGGTCGGCACAACACGCCCGTCTTCCCCACGCCTCAATTCGATTGGGGCCGAACGAGGAAGAGGTGAGCATGGACGTCTACCGTGACATCAACCTCCGCGCCACCCCGCAGTCCGAGCGGGCCGATGCGCGGCAGGTCCGTAACAGCGCCGGGGGATACACCTTCGAGGTGACCCCCGAGGTGCGGCTGCGCCGATTCCTCACGCTCGGCAGCGACGCCCCGACGTACTACACCAGCGCGCGCGACCTGACCAAGGAAAACGCCGCTGTCGTACTGGATTTCGCGGAGCACCGCACCGCGGACCTGGTCACGGAGATCGTCGCCGTGTCCACGGCGGGCCGTGCCCCGAAGCAGAATCCGGCCCTGTTCGCGCTCGCCGCGGCGGCTTCGCTCGGCGATGCCGACGGTCGCCGGACCGCTCTGGACGCCCTGCCGTTGGTGGCGCGCACCGGAACTCACCTGTTCCTGTTCGCGCGCTACATCGAGCAGTTCCGCGGCTGGGGTCGTGGCCTGCGCCGCGCCGTCGCCAACTGGTACGTGGAAAAGTCCGTCGACGACCTCGCCCACCAGACCGTCAAGTACCGCTCGCGCGAAGGCTGGACCCACCGGGACCTGCTGCGCCTGTCGCACCCGGAAACCGATCAGGCCGACCGTCGCCGCCTGTTCGACTGGATCTGCCGCCGCGAGGCTTCGCTGGATGGTCTGCGTCTGGTCGAGGGCTACCAGCGGGCTCAGACCGCGCCGGTACGCGAGATCCCGGGGCTGGTGCGCGAGTACCGGCTGTCGTGGGAGATGCTGACGGATGAGGCAATGGGCGACCCCGCCGTGTGGGAGGCGTTGCTGGACAACGGAATGCCGCAGACCGCGCTGATGCGCCAGCTGCCGCGCCTGACCCGGCTCGGCCTGCTGTCCCCGCTCAGCGCGTGGACGAAGGCCGTCGCAGACCAGCTGTCCGACCGCGACCGCCTGCGCAAGGCGCGCGTGCACCCGGTGAACGTGCTTGTCGCGCAGCGCACCTACGCGGCCGGCCGGTCCGTGCGCGGTGAAAGCACCTGGGAGCCTTCGCGTCCGATCGTCGATGCTCTCGACGCGGCGTTCTACGCCGCATTCGAGGCGGTCGAGCCGACCGGCAAGGGGCACCTGCTGGCCCTGGACGTGTCCGCCTCGATGACGTCGTCCATCTCCGGCCTGCCGCTGTCCGCCCGCGAGGCATCCGCGGCGCTGGCGTTGGTCACCGCGTCGATCGAATCCGACTACGACATCATGGGATTCACGTCGGCGGGCGGCGCTTACCGGGACAGCGGCCTCACACCGCTGTCGATCAGCCCGCGCCAGCGGCTGGACGACGCGATCCGCGCGATCAGCGGCCTGCCGTTCGGTGGGACCGATTGCTCGCTGCCGATGCTGCACGCGCTGAAGCACGAGCTGCACGTCGACGTGTTCACCATCATTACCGACAATGAGACGTGGGCGGGTCGAGTGCAGCCGCATCAGGCTCTCGCGCAGTACCGCCGCAAGGTGAACCCGGCCGCGAAGCTGGTGGTGATCGGCATGACCGCCACCAACTTCAGTATCGCCGACCCCGCCGACGCCGGAACCCTCGATATCGTCGGCTTCGATTCGGCGGTACCGACCCTGCTGGCCGACTTCGCGCGCGGTGTGACCGCCTGACGAGCGGTCAGTCGGTCCACAGGCGGGTCTCGTGGGCTTCGATCAGGCCGCGGACGTGGTTCACCGCGTCCGCGGCCGATTGCGGTGGGATGCGGCGGCCGTCGCGTAGGCGTACGGCTACCTCGTTGTTCGCGGTCTCGGCGGGGCCGAGGATGAACTGGTAAGGCACCAAACGGTTTTCCCGGATGCGGGCGCCCAGGCTGCCTGCCTCCGCTGCCGCGACCTCGGCGCGAAGTCCGGCGTCCAGGCACTGGGCGACCAGCTCGGCGGCCGCCGATTCTTCGGCCTCCGAGACCGGGAGCACCACCACCTGGACCGGGGACAGCCAGGCGGGGAAGGCGCCGCCGTGTTGTTCGATGAGGTGGGCTACGGCGCGTTCCACGCTGCCGATGATGCTGCGGTGCACCATGACCGGGCGGTGTTTGGCGGCGTCGGGGCCGATGTAGTGGAGGTCGAATTGTTCGGGTTGGTGGAAGTCGATCTGGACGGTGGAGAGGGTGGATTCGCGGCCGGCGTGGTCGGCGACCTGGACGTCGATTTTCGGGCCGTAGAAGGCGGCTTCGCCTTCGGCCGATTCGTAGGGGAGGCCGGAGCGGTCGAGGACCTCGGTCAGGAGTTTGGTGGCGCGCTGCCACATCTCCGGGGCCGCGACGTATTTGCCGCCGGGGCCGGGGAGGGACAGGCGGTAGCGGGCGGCGGTGATGCCCATGGCGCGGTAGGCGGCGGTGATGAGGTCCAAGGCGGCCGCGGCCTCGTCGGCGACCTGGTCGAGGGTGCAGAAGATGTGGGCGTCGTTCAGCTGGATACAGCGGACGCGGGTCAAACCGCCCAGGACGCCGGACAATTCGGAGCGGTACATGCCGCCGAGCTCGGCCAGGCGGAGCGGGAGTTCGCGGTAGCTGTGGGAGCGGGAGCGGTAGATGAGGGCGTGGTGGGGGCACAGGCTGGGGCGTAGGACGACTTGTTCGCCGCCGAGATCCATCGGCGGGTACATGTCATCGCTGTAATGCGCCCAGTGGCCGGATATTTCGTAGAGTTCGCGCTTGCCGAGCACGGGGGAGTAGACGTGCCGGTAGCCCGCCCGGCGTTCGGCGGTGCGGATGTACTCCTCGAGGCTGTGCCGGACGATCGCGCCGTCGGGCAGCCAGTAGGGCAGGCCCGCGCCGATCAGCGGGTCGGTGTCGAACAGGCCGAGTTCGCGGCCCAGTTTTCGATGGTCGTGCCCGGGTTGTTGGTGGTCATGCATGGTGATCTCCTCGGATGAGGGCGAATGACCACGCGAAAAAGCCCTGGGCATTCGCCCGGGGCTTCGATCTGAACAGGGGTCAGCGCGCCGGGACGGTGTCCGGCGTCGTAGTCGACTGGAAGCGCTGCATGGGCGGGAACGCTACACCCGGCCGACGGCAGCGGCAACCGCAAAACCCGCGCGGCGCGGTTAGGGTGGCCGGATGACTACGGCGGCAACGCGATTCGGGCGCCGGTTGAGTCCTTCGGAGCGATGGTTCTGGATCATCGACCGGTTGTCGCCCGCCAATTGCGTCGCACGGGTGCGCATCCACGGGCACGTCGGGGCGGATCGATTGGCCGCGGCCGCCGCCGCGCTGCTCGCGGAGTATCCACTGCTGCGGATGACGGTTGTGGACAACTGTGGACAAGATCCGTGGCTCATGCCGCTGGACGCGCCCCGGATTCCGGTGCGGCGGGTCGCGGGGGACGGCGAGACCTGGATCGCGGAAATGGACGCCGAATTGGCGTCGCCCTTCGACACACGGGCGAGCCTGGCTCGGATGGTTCATATCGTGGCGGGGGAGGGGACCGCCGACGAATTTCATGATGTGGTGCTGACGATTTCGCACATCATCATGGATGGGCGGTCGTTACTGGCGCTGTTGCGGAAGGTCGTTCTACACGCCGGTGACAGCGCGAATGGTCCGGTGGTCGAAAGGGATTCGGTGCCTGCCGCCGATGATCTGATTCCCGCCGCCGCACGCGGATTCTGGCGATACGCCTACATCAATATCGTCGATCAGATGGCTGCGCTCGCATCACGTCCCCATCGATTTGGTGGCGCGCCCGTGGCCATGTCCGCGCGGCGCACCAGAATTGTGCACCGAACCGTGGACCGAGAAACATTGGCGGACTTGCTTTCCGACTGCCGCCGCGCGGGCGTGACGGTGCACGCGGCCGTGACCGCCGCGGTGGCGGACGCGATCGGCCGGGCCTCGATTCCGGGGTTGGCCGGGGTGGCGGGCATCGCTTCGCCGGTGGATTTCCGGCATCTGCTCGATCCGCGCCCCGACCGCGATGAACTGGGGATATACGCACCCGTCCTGATCGGCTTCGTGCCCTTCGGACCGTCGGTGCCGCTATGGGCCGCGGCCCGGGCGGCGAAACGGCAACTCGATCGGGGCGTGCGGCAGCGCAGACATTTGTCGACGGTTGCGGGCATGCGATTCGGGACGCCGAAGGCGATGGCGGCCGGGTGGCGGTTGGCGAACCTGGTGGACCGGCGTGCGCCCTGGAATGTGTCGGTTACCAATGTCGGACGCGTCGAATTCCCGGATCACGTTGGGGAGTGGCGGCTTTCGGGACTCACGCTGGCGGCCGGGAATTCGTGTGTGAGCGTCATGACGGTGGCGATCGTGACCGCGCACGACGAAATGCGTATCGGATTCTGCTATGTCGACGCGATAGTGCCCCAACGGCAGGCAGAGGTATTCGCGGAAGCCGTGCTGACGGCTTTGCGCCACCGACCGGATCCGTCAGCCGATCCGGTCCTCCAGCAGCGTGCGTAGCGCGGCCCGATCCGGTTTCCTGGTGCGCCCGCCGACGGGTATTTCATCGACGACCACAATCTCGTCCGGCAATGCGGAAACATCGATCAGCGCGGGCAATTCACGACGCAACCGGCCCTCGATATCGGCCGCGTCCGGGTCGGCGACCACCGCCAGCACGATCCGCTCGTCCCCGATCTCATCGGGAATGCCGACCATGATGGCCTGCCGCACCCCCTCGACGCCCGCGATGGCCGGTTCGTACAGTCCCGGATAGATATTGGTCTTGCCGCGGATCATCATGTCCTTCTTGCGGCCCATGAGCACCAGGGTGTCGCCCTCGAACCGGGCGAGATCGCCGGTGGCGATCTCCTTCAACGGCGGTTCGCCGAGATACCCGCGGCACAGGTTGGGGCCGGAGAGGATGAGCTCGCCGTCGTCGGCCAGGCGCGCGTCGACGCCCTCGACCGGCGGCCCGAGCGGATCGCCGGGACCCTCGAAGGCGAGTTTGTCGCTACCGGAAGTGATTGCCACCGGCAGGATTTCGGTCATGCCGTAGATGGCCAGGAATTCGGTGTCCGGCAGCGCGGCGCGGGCACGCCGCAGCAGTGCGGTGGTCACCGGTGCGCCGCCGAGCGAGATCTCCTCGACCGTGGTGGGTGCCGACAACCGACCGGTCTCGATGGCATCCAGCACCACCGCCAGATCCGCCGGTGTGAAGAACGCGTGCGTCGCCCCCTCGAGTGTCCGTGCGAAGGTGACGGGATCGATATGGGTCCCGAACCGCGGATACCGCGGCATCGACCACCGCGCCCCCTCGAGCACCGCGGGCAGACCCATCATCAGCTGCTCGGTATGCAGATGCGAGCCGGGCATGAGCGTGGTGCACCCCGCCATCGCCGCCAGTCCAGCCCCCAGTGAACCCCGGGTGTGCACAACGGCCTTCGGCTCGGCGGTGGTACCCGAGGTGAAGACGATGAGCGCCTCGGCCTCCGGATCCTCCACGGGCGTATCGACCGTCGAGCCGCTGGCGGGTCCCGACCAGCCGGGTTCCGAGCCGATCAGTCTGCGCAACGGCAGCGAGCCGCGCGGCGTTCCCGGCAGTCGCGGCCCGCTGTGAATGTGCCGCACGGGTAGCCGCCCGAATTCGGGTAGTGACAGTCCGAGCCGACGCCCGTACCTCCGTAGCGGCCCGCTCAACAGGTACAACAGCGATTCCGTGGCCGCCCACCGCGGCCGCACCAATTCCATACGCCGCGCGAACAATTCGGGCCCGATGCCCGGATCCACGAAAACGATGGTGCCGCCCGCCGCGACCGTACCCAGCACCAGCACCACCGCGTCGGCGCACGGTCGGATGGAGAACAGCATGCGGTCGCCGGGTTCGAATCCCTTGCTGTGCAGCCGTTTCACCACCAGTCGAATGCGGGCGTCCAGTTCGGCGAAGCTGAGCGCCGGCTCGCCGATCATGCCCAGCGCGGGCGCATCCGGGGTCCGCAGCACCTGCTCGCGCAGCAGCGCGGTGAAATCCTCTCCGGCCGAACCGTCTTCGTACGTCACCGGATGTCCACCAGTTCCGGTTTGTAGCGGTGATCGGCGTACCAGGCCAGGGTCTTGCGCACACCCCAGGCTCGCACGCGCCGATTCGAGCCGTACACCCGCACGTCCCGGCGCAGCCCGTAGTCGGTGGTGAGCATGCGCACGGCGTTCACCAGCGCCCGATCCTCGTGCAGATCCTCGATGGCGGTGCGCGGGAATCCGCCCGCGGCCTCGTACAGTTCGGCCGTGATGGCCATATTGCAGCCGGGCGTCATGACGTACGGCCCCAGATAGCGCGGATCTCGATTTCCGGGCCGGAACTTCCCGAAGAACGACGCCACCTCCAGCGCGACCCGGATGACGGTGCGGTCGAACAGACTTACGCCCTCGTCGCGTCGCGGCACCAATTGCCCACTGATCAATCGCAGTCCGGTGCCGAACCCGGCCCGGATCCGCTCCGTCCAATCGGCGGCGGGCAAGCAGTCGGCGTCGGTCCGGGCCAGCCACACCGCCCCGGCCGCGATGGCGTGCCGCATACCGGTATCCGCCGCCGCGCCCGTGCCTTTCACCGTCTCGGTGATGATCTCGATCCGCATCCCCGGCTGTGCTTCGGCGAATTCGCGCACCACCTTCGCGGTGCCGTCGGTCGAATGGTTGTCTACCACCAGCAGTGTGAAGTCGCGGTCGCGCTGCGCCGCGAGGGCGGTGAGCGTGGCCGTGATGCCGTGTTCCTCGTTGTACGCGGGCACGATCACCCAGAGTCCGTTCATCGTCCCTCCGGTGGATTCCTTGCCCGGGCTTACGGTTTCGGCAAGCGGTAGGCGATGGCGGCGGCCGAGGGACCCGCCCCGGCGGCCACGAACAAGGCTACGTCGGCGCGGTCGAGCATGCCGCAGTCGCGGGCCGCGAGATAGGCGGCGGGCAGAGCGGAGGTGTGGGCGTCGCTCTCGGTGTCGTCGGCGACGACCGCCTCGGGCGCGATGCCGAGCCGCTGCGCCAGCAGCGCCGGGAAGTCCGCGACGGGGCGTCCGCAGATGAGCACGATGCGGTCGAGGGCGACCTCGGCCACTTCGAGGGCCTCCTCGGCGGCCGAAACCGCGTGGTGCAGCAGCGCTTCGATATTGCCGGAGCGCTTGACCACGATCGAGGACCGACCGGTCGTCCCCATCTCCGCGAGCCGCACGAACCCCTCCGCCGCGGGCCGCCCATCGGTGGCGCTGATGTGCAGCGCCCCGAATCCGGCCGGGCCCGGCACCTTCTCCAGCAGCATGGCCGCGCCCACCGGTTTGATCGGGAAACCCGGCTGCGGCTCCGGTGATTTCGACGGATGCGCGTCACCGGACACCAGCAGCACCCGGTGCACGGTCGGCGCCTCCAGCAGCGCCTGACTGACCTGAATCGCGTTGAGAATGCCGCAGGCCCCGTTCATCAGGTCGAACGACAGGCACGGCACATCACCGCTGTGATACTCCAGCCCGATGCCCGCCTGCTGCTGAATCAGCGCGGACATGGCCGGTTCCACCATGTTCGAGTCGCGATAGACGCCGGTATTGATCAACGCGTCGATCTGCTCCGGTGTACTCCCCGCCTCCGCGATGGCGCGGCGCGCGGCGGACGCGGCCTGCTCGATGGAGCTGCCGCCGCCGATTTCGGTGGTTACGGAAGAAATTACGATTCCCATGCTGCATCACACCCGAAGATCGCCGAGCGTCACCGACAGAAACCCGGCCACGACGCCGGAAGCCGCGGGCACCATCAGTACTTTCGCTCCGGACGCTATCCGCTGTTGTTTGAGCGCGTCGTGCAAAACCACGAAATGCGAGGTGGATGCGGTGTTGCCGAAGCGGTCCAGCACCATGAGCGCGGGCGGGACCGGGGCGTCGAATTCGCGTTCGGCGATCTTGGCCACGAATTCCACTGCGGGGGCGCTGAATTGATGGTGGATCACATGGTCGTAGCGTTCGGCCGCGAAACCGCTGCCGCGCTCGGTGAGGAAATCGCGCTGCCGGGTGGTCCACAACAAATAGCGAGACTCGTTGTGCATGGCTCGGTTGTCGGTGTACAGCGCTATACCGGAACTGCGATCGCTGGGCATGCCGAGGCACAGCTGCGCGAATGACGCGCTCGTATTGAGTTCGATGTAGTCGATGCAGTCGTCGTCGGTGCCCTCGCCGTCGAGAATGACCGCGGCCGCACCGTCGCCGACGGTCAGCGAGGCGAACTGCGGATCGTATTTCTGCGACATCTCCCGCACCGCGGTATCGGAGATGGGCGTGATGTACTCCCCGGACACCACCAGCCCGCGTTTCACCAGGCCCGCACGAATCATGCGATCCAGCACCAGAACTCCGCTCATCATGCCCGCGCAGGCATTGGAGACGTCGAAGTGGATGGCCTCGCGCGCACCGAGTTCATTGCGCAGCATGAGGGCGAAGGAGGGTTCGACACAGAATTCGCCATCGCGAATACGGGTGATCGAGCAGGAGATGACGACATCCATATCGGCGGCGTCATAGGACGAATTGTCCAGTGCCGTACGGGCGGCGGCCAAGGCGAGGCTGAACGAATCCTCATCCTCGGCGCATACCCGGCGGTTTCGAACCCCGCTGATCCGCTCCAGATCGAGCGGTGACTCGACGGCCAGCCGGGCCAGTAACTCCGCAGTCGATACCTCGGCGGCGGGCAGATACGACCCGACCGCCTCGATCCGTGATCTCACCATGCGCACTCCCAGCAGCCCTCGGTTGTGAGGGACGCTAGCAGCGCGCGTATTTCAGTTCTGAAAAATCTATAATTCAGATCTGTGAGCTGAACTACATTGCGGCACAACGCATCAGCATCGCGGCACGGAATATCAGCTGCGACGTGCGAAGCGGCCCGACTCCGCCTGATCACGCGGCTTGACGACGATGGTGTCCAGATCGACATGCGGCGGGCGCGAGGCCACGAACCCGATGATCTCCGCGATGTCCTGTGCCACAAGCGGATCGATGCCCTGGTAGACCTTGGCCGCCCGCTCCTCGTCGCCGCCGAAACGCACCAGCGAGAACTCGGTCTCCACCGCGCCCGGCGCGATCTCGGTCAACCGCACCGGCAGCCCGAGCAACTCGCCGCGCAGCGTCCGGTGCAGCACGCCCTGTGCGTGCTTGGCCGAGGTGTAGCCGGAACCATTGTCGTAGACCGAGAACGCCGCCACCGAGGTGACGGTGACGATCAGGCCGTCGCCGGACTCGATCAGCTTGGGCAGCAACGCCTTCGTGAGCCGCAGCGTGCCCAGCACATTGGTCTCCCACATCCAGCGCCAGTCGTCCAGATCGGCCTCCAGCACCGGGGCCAGGCCCTTCGCGCCGCCGGCATTGTTGACCAGCACATCGCAGCGCCCCACCGCCTCGGTGAAGGCGCGCACCGATTCTTCGTCGGTGACATCCAGCTGCAGGGCGGTGCCGCCGATCTCCTCGGCCAGCTTCTCCAGGCGATCGACGCGGCGCGCGCCGACATAGACGTGGTACCCCTGCTTGGCGAGTTCGCGGGCGGTTGCCTCGCCGATACCCGAACTTGCTCCGGTCACCACAGCGGTACGAGTGCTCATGATCAGAGCTTAAGCAGGGCGTGTCGCCGGTGCGTCGCGGGTGGTTAGCCTCACTCCTATGGCGATAAGGGAAGCAGTGAGCGCGGACGGCACGACCATCGTTTACCGGGTGACCGGTCCGGAAGGGGCGCGGCCCCTGGTTCTGCTGCACGGCTGGGCGGGCAACCTGCGCAATTGGGGTCGCGCGGCCGACCTGCTCGCCGAGCATTTCCGGGTGATCGCCCTCGACCTGCGCGGCCACGGCTACTCCGACGCCCCCGAAACCGGCTACGACGACCCCAAGAACTGGGCCGCCGACATCGCGGCCGTCCTCGCCGCCGAGGCCGTCACCTCCGGCGCGATCCTGCTCGGCTGGTCCTACGGCGGCATCGTGCTCTCGGACTACCTCACCGCCTACGGCACCGACGCCGTCGCGGGCGTTGTCTACACCGGTTCACAGGCGAATATCGGCCGCGGCGTCGAGGGCGCGGGCACCGGTCCCGGCATGGGCAAGGCCATCCCCGACGTCTTCGACGAGAACGCGGGCAAGGCCATCCGGGGTTTCGGCGCCTTCGGCAATGCCAATACCGGCCCCGGCCGCGACAAGGGCGTGGACGCCCAGCGTTTGTTCGGCGGCAGCATCGCCACCCTGCCCCGGGTCCGCAAGGCCTTGTTCTATCGCACAACCGACAACACCGAGACCCTGCGCGGCCTGAACGTGCCGGTCCTGGTCCTGCACGGCACCGCCGACCCGGTGGTTCCGATCGAGAACGGCCGCTTCATCGCCGAGACCGTCCCGGACGTCCGGACCTCCTACTGGGAGGGCTCGCAGCACGGTCTGTTCATCGAAGATCCCGAGCGGTTCGTGTCCGAGATCACTTCTTTCGCGAGCCACCTGGGCTGATAGCGGATTTGCATTCACGCTGACGAAAATCCTTGTGAAGCAGGTCACTTGGGAAGGTAACCAGCGCATGGGGCGTTACTACCCCCGTGCACACTGGAGTGGTGAGTCAACGACCGGACGTACGGCCCAATCGGATTGCCGTGCTATCGGTACATACCTCACCACTCGCTCAGCCCGGGACCGGCGATGCGGGCGGCATGAACGTCTACGTGCTGCAGACCGCGATCGAACTGGCCAAGCGCGGTACCGAGGTGGAGATCTTCACCCGCGCCACCTCCTCCAATGACGAACCCGTCGTCGAGGCCGCGCCCGGCGTGCTGGTCCGCAATGTCGTCGCCGGGCCCTTCGAGGGCCTCGACAAGCACGATCTGCCCACCCAGCTGTGTCCGTTCGCCGCCGAGGTGCTGCGCACCGAGGCCCGCTATCCGGTCGGCCACTACGACCTCATCCACTCCCACTACTGGCTGTCGGGTCAGGTGGGCTGGCTGGCCCGGGACCGCTGGCGGCGGCCCATGGTCCATACCGCGCACACGCTGGCCGCGGTGAAGAACGCCTACCTGGCCGACGGCGACTGCCCCGAGCCCGCGGTGCGGGAGATCGGCGAGAAGCAGATCGTGGCCGAGGCCGACCGGTTGGTCGCCAATACCGGTGAGGAAGCCCGCCAGCTCGTCGAGCTCTACGGCGCGGATCCCGACCGCATCGACGTGGTCCTGCCCGGCGCGGATCTGACCCGCTACTTCCCGGGCGACAAACTCGCCGCCCGCCTCGAACTCGGCCTGCCCGTCGACGAGCGGATCGTCGCCTTCGTCGGCCGCATCCAACCGCTGAAGGCCCCCGACGTCCTGGTCCGCGCCGCCGCCGAGATGCTGGCCGCCGAGGCCGCGGATCCCGATCCGGCGCGCCGCCCGCTGCGCGTGGTGATCGTCGGCGGACCCTCCGGCAGCGGCCTCAAGCGCCCCGACTCGCTTATCGAACTGGCTGCCGCACTGGGTATTTCGGACCGCATGACCTTCCTGCCGCCGCAGCCCTCGGACCGCCTGGCGCAGGTGTACCGGGCCGCCGACTTGGTGGCGGTGCCCAGCTACAACGAATCCTTCGGCCTGGTCGCCATCGAGGCGCAGGCCAGCGGCACCCCGGTGCTGGCCGCCGATGTGGGCGGGCTCGGCACGGCCGTGCGCGACGGTGTCTCCGGGCTGCTGGTCCAGGGGCACCGCACCCCCGATTGGGCCTCGGCCCTGCGTTCACTGTTCGACGATCCCGGCCGCCTGAAGCTGATGGGCGAGGCGGCGGTCGAACATGCCGCCAACTTCTCCTGGGCGCACACCGCCGACGGCCTGCTCGACAGCTATTCGGCCGCCCTCGCCCAGGGACGTGTAAGCCGGATTCGCAGCGGTAATCTGCATACCGACAGCAATCAGGCCAGATCGCTGGCGCTGTGGCGGCGTCGGACGGGAGCACTACGCAGATGAGCGAGGTCGAGCGCGCGGACGATTGGACGCCGCGTCCGCACGCCAGCACGGGCGGCCTGAACGACGAAACCGCCCGCGCCACCGCGCAACTCATCGACGAGACGCTGCGCGACCGCGAGATCGAATACACCCGCGACGCCCCCGACCTGTTCGTGGTCGTGCTGCCCGGCGAGCGCAAGCTCAAGACCGTCATCGGCGTCAGCGTCGGCAAGCACGGCGTGCGCATGGAATCGTTCGTGTGCCGCAAGCCCGACGAGAACTTCGAGGGCGTCTACAAATTCCTGCTGCGCCGCAACCGCCGCCTCTACGGCGTGGCCTACACCATCGACCGCGTCGGCGACATCTACCTGGTCGGCCGCATGTCCAACGACCGCGTCACCGCCGACGAACTCGACCGCTGGTTCGGCCAGATCCTCGAGGCCGTCGACGCCGACTTCAACACCCTGCTCGAACTCGGCTTCGCCGAATCCATTCGCAAGGAATGGAAATGGCGGGTCTCGCGCGGCGAATCCCTCAAGAACCTGCGCGCCTTCGAACACCTCGTGGATTCGGCCGACAAACAGTAACCAGCTGGCACAATCGCACCGGATTCCATCGAACGAAGGAGACCGGTCGGCCATGACGGCACTGGCACTGGATATCGGGGCGACGAAATTCGCGGCGGCGATGGTCGATTCGAACGGGGCGGTGGGGGAGCCGCGGCGGATCGCGGTGCCGGAATCCGGAGTATGGGACGCGTGCCGGGCATTGCTTTCGGAGGTTGCCGGGGATACCCGGGTGACCGCGGTGGGGATCGGGTCGGCCGGGCCGGTGGACGTGACCGCCGGGATCTGCGGGCCGCTCAATATTCCGGAATGGGCCGACGGGTTCCCGATCGTGGACTCGGTGCGAAAACTGTTTCCGGAGGCCGAGATTCGCTTCGCCATCGACGGCGTCTGCCTGGTGCTGGCCGAGCAGCGCCTCGGGGCCGCGCGCGGCGTGCCCAATGTCCTCGCCATGACTGTTTCCTCCGGTATCGGCGGCGGCATCATCTCCGATGACCGAGTTGTCATGGGGCGCACCGGGAATGGCGGGCATGTCGGCCACATCGTGGTCCCCGGCCAGGACGAGCCCTGCGCCTGCGGCGGATTCGGCTGCGTCGAAGCCGTCGCCAGCGGCAAATCCTCGGTGCGCTGGGCCCGCCGCCAGGGCTGGGCGGGAACGACCGGGGTGGAGCTCGCGGCCGCCGCACACGCGGGGGAGCCGGTCGCCGTGGCGGCGCTGGAGCGGGCGGGTACCGCGATCGGCACCGCTGTCGCCTCCGCCGCCGCGCTGCTCGATACGGACCTGGTGGTCATCGGCGGCGGCTTCGCCCAATCCGGGGAACTTCTGTGGCGTCCGCTGCGGGCGGCCGCCGCCGCCCACGCCCGCCTGAAATTCCTGCGCGAACTGCGCGTGGTGCCGTCCGAATTGACCGACCAAGCCACCCTGCAGGGCGCGGCGATCCTCGCTCTCGGGGGTGCATAACCGCAGCGTCAGGGCCGGGGATGCAGGGAAATCCCCGCGTGGGAGGATGCATTCATGACGTACACCCTCGTGCTGCTGCGCCACGGCGAGAGCGAATGGAATGCCCTGAACCTGTTCACCGGTTGGGTGGACGTTCGACTGACCGACAAGGGCGTCGCCGAGGGCAAGCGCGCCGGCGAATTGCTGGCCGAGCACGGGATTCTCCCCGATATCGTCTACACCTCGCTGCTGCGCCGTGCCATCAGCACCGCCAACAATGCCCTCGACGCCTGCGATCGGCACTGGATTCCGGTGGTCCGCGACTGGCGTCTGAACGAGCGCCACTACGGCGCCCTGCAGGGCAAGAACAAGGCGGAGATCAAGGAGCAGTACGGCGAGGACCAGTTCATGCTGTGGCGTCGCAGCTACGACACCCCGCCCCCGCCGATCGAGCAGGGCAGCGAGTACTCGCAGGACGGCGACCCGCGCTACGCCGGCGTCGAGGTCCCGGCCACCGAGTGCCTCAAGGACGTCGTGGCCCGCATGGTTCCCTACTGGGAGGACACCATCGCCACCGATGTCCGCGCAGGTAAGACCGTTCTCGTTGCCGCGCACGGCAATTCGCTGCGCGCGCTGGTGAAGCACCTGGAGAATATCTCCGACGAGGACATCGCGGGCCTGAACATCCCCACCGGCATCCCGCTCAAGTACGAGCTCGACGAGAACCTGCGCCCCCTCGGCGCGGGCGTCTACCTCGACCCCGAGGCCGCCGCGGCCGGCGCCGCCGCCGTCGCCAACCAGGGCGGCAAGTAAAAGTCTCGAAATAGTGCCCCGCTCAATTGGATTGGGCGGGGCACTATTATTTTCGAATATCGATGTGATCCGCATCTCACTACGTGACCGTAGGGTATTTCCGTTCTCCCGCAATCAAATTTGCCGAACTGTTGCCAGTTTAATTCGGTACCTGTAACCCGGGTTTGCAACTTACTTTCGAGTAGATATGCTCTGGTCGTTCGACCAATGCGAGAGGTAGATCACGTTCGATGAGGCACGCGCTACGGGCCACGGTGCTAGCCACCGCGGCCACTCTGTTCCTTCCTTTGACCGGCATCACAGCCGATGCCATCACCCCCACCGGACCCGACGGTGGGGCGGCCGGGGCCCAGTGGACCGCGACCGAGGACGGACCGCAGCAGTATCCCAACGTCTTCATCGACTGGGACGTCCCGATCACCATGAGTGACGGCACCGTCCTCAAGGCCAACGTCTACCACCCGGCCGACGCCGCGGGCCGTCCCATCGACGCCCCCACGCCGACCGTCGTGAACATGACGCCCTACACCAAGCTGGTGTCGAACGTCGCCGACAGCGCCTTCTCCATCCCGGGCCTGGGCGATGCCCTGCTCAACGTCTTCCGCGATATCCGCCTGGACGGCACCCCCATCACCGGCTTCGGCGAACTGCTGAACGCGGCGGGCAACGGCGAACTCCGCAACTTCTCCGTCGACCGCCAGCTCATCAAGTCCGGTTACACGCAGGTCGTCGTGGACGTGCGCGGCACCGGCTTCTCGCAGGGCGAATGGGACATGCTGCGCGGCCGCGAGCAGCAGGACACCGTCGAGGTCATCGACTGGGCGTCCAAGCAGCACTTCTCCAACGGCCGCATCGGCATGAACGGCCTGTCCTACAGCGCCATCAACCAGGTGCAAGCCGCCGAGAAGCGGCCGCCCGCGCTGCAGGCCATCTTCCCGATCGTGCCCGGCAGCGACCTCATCGACGATGTGCTCGCGCCCGGCGGCGGCTTCGGCTTCAACTTCATCCCGCTGTGGCTCAGCGCCATCAACGGCCTCAAGTGGGTGCCGGACCTGGCCTCGATCGCCAAGGGCACCTTCGATTTCAAGTGGCTGCAGGACCGCGCCAACGATCCCTTCGGCTACCTCGACGTGCTCATGTCGGCCTACACCAGCACCTCGCTGGACACCATCGACCCGCGCGTCAAGGACATGCTCAACGGCCTCACCCAGGAACGCCAGGAATGGCTGGGCGACCCGAGCCGCATCCAGGTGCCGACCTTCGTGACCGGTGGCTGGCACGACCTGTTCACCTACTCGGAATCCAAGATCTACAACGAGATTCCGCTGCCGCCCGGCCAGAAGCAGCTGCTCATGGGCAACACCTACCACGTCACCTCCGGAGCGGACGTGAACCGCGTCGGCGCCCCGCCCCGCCTGGACGTGCTGCAGCGCGCCTGGTTCGACAAGTGGCTCAAGGGCATCGACAACGGCATCGACTCCTACGGCCCGGTGACCCTCAAGACGCAGGGCGGCGGCTGGAACACCCAGGGCGGATTCGGGCCCACCGCACCGGCTTCCGAGGCCGCCGACTACCGGCGCATGTACTTCTCCTCGCAGCGCTCCGGCACCGCGAACAGCGTCTACGACGGCTCGCTCACCGCGGCCGCCAACGGCGACACCGAACGCCTCACCGTCGCACCGGGTCTCACCACCATCTGCTCCAATGACGCGGCCCAGGCCACGGCGGGCGTGTTCAACCTGATCGACGGCTGCTCCAAGGACTCCCGCGTCGCCGAGACCAACGCGCTCACCTTCACCAGCGCGCCGGTCGCCGAGGCCACCGTCGTCTCGGGCCCGATCGCGGTGCACCTCAACACCGTTCAGGACGCCGCCGACGGCTACTGGACCGTCACCGTCAACGATGTCGCCCCCGACGGCACCTCCACCGTGCTGACCTCCGGCTCGCTCATGGCCTCGCTGCGTCAGGTCGACGAGGCCAACAGCACCCGCTCGGCCAATGGCGACTACACCGACCCGCGCGCCTTCACCTCGCTGGACAAGCGCGAGGAGACCGTGCCGGGCGAGGCCACCACCCTGGATATCGCCCTCGGCGGCACCCAGGCCGTGCTGCAGCCGGGACACCGCCTGCGCGTGGACGTCTTCGCCGGCAACTTCCCCAAGGGTCTGCCGATCCTGCCCATGCTCATCGACACCGGCCTGAAGCCCGAGCACATCCAACTCGATCCGGATCGCCCGAGCTTCGTGAACATCCCGGTCCGCGGCAACACCGGTTGGTGAAACCGCTGCTCCGGGAGTGAAATCCCGGGCGTGCACAACGGCGTGCACGTCCGGGATTTTGCTTTTCGGGCTCGCTTTCCGGGAGCGGGGATCAGTCGAAGTGGCGGATTCCGGCGGTCAGCGTTGCGGCCCAAGGGCCTTCGTCGGCGTGCAGGCCGAGCGTGGTGATCAGATGGCACAGCTGGCCGTAGGCCATGAAGTGCTGCACCTGCTCACCCGTTGCGCCGGACCGGGTTTGCGCGTAATCGGTCACGCGCTGCAGACCACGCCGCAGACCCGCCGCGATATCGGGCACATCGGCCGCCGACAGGGCGTGCACCTGCAACATGAGCAGGCTCTTGTCCACGATCAATTCCGCGTAGGCCCCGCCCATTTCGTGCAGCACCCGCTCCGGATTGCCGCCCGCCGCCCGGGCGGCCCCGGTGGCCAGCGCCCCCTCGACCCGCTCGAAACACCGGTCCAGCGCGGCGACGAACAACTCCACCTTGCTGGGGAACAGCTTGAACACATAGGCGGTGGAGATCCCGGCCGATGCCGCGACGGTGGTGGTCGGCGTCCCGTGGAATCCGGTCTTGGCGAACTCGACGATGGCCGCGTCCAGTACGGCTTCCCGCCGGACATCCGAGGTCGAAAGGGTGACTCCGCGCCTGCTGCTCATGAGAGTGACTGTACACTCACTCTCCGGAGCCGCGGCCGACCCGCCTAGTCGGCCACCGCGAAGGCCGACTCCAGCGGCGGGAACATGGCCCGCGCGTCATGACCCGCGAACCACAGGCCGACCACGAAGGCCGACGTGGCTTCGAGGTATCGGGCCTGGGCGAGGCCGCCCGCGGGCACCGGGCGCAGCTTCAGATCCTCGGCCAGCTTCGCGACCGTCGCGACCGCCTCCGCATCGTCCCCGCACAGGGGCACGGTCAGGGGACGGCCCTCGAAGACCCGATCCGGGCCCGACCACACCTCGGCCGCCAGCAGATTGAACGCCTTCACCACCCGCGCGCCAGGCACCGTGGCCGCGATCCGTTCGGACACAGCCGATTCGGACAGCACGAAGCCGCCCGCATCGGGAGCGAAGGCATTGGTGCAGTCGATGAGGGTTCGGCCCGTGAGGGTTTCGCGGTGCTCGGTCAGTATTTCCTCGAGTGCCGAGACCGGCAGGGCGAGCACTGTCGCCTCGCCGAAGCCCGCGGCCTCCGCGACGGTGGTCGCCCGCGCGCCATGGCCGATGGCGGCGGCCGCCGCCTCGGCGCGGGCGGAAGTGCGTGCCCCGACGGCGATCTCGTGCCCGGCCGCGGCCCAGCCGCCGCCGAGGGCCTGGGCCATCTGCCCCGCGCCGATGATTCCGATTCGCATGTGAACTCCTAGTTCTGGATTGCGAACTCGAACGGTAGGAATTCCGATGCGCACTCGCGGGTGCCCATCGCCGCTGGCAGGCTGTATTCATGACGGCCGAGATCACGGAACCGGTGCGATTCGCCGAGTACGGCGGCTACGAATCCGACTGCCCGGCACGGCTGGCGGTGGACATCTTCGGCAATTCCTGGCTGACTGTGATCGTTTACACACTGCGGGACGGTCCGATGCGTCCGGTGGAATTGCGGCGGGCCATCGGCGGCATCAGTCAGAAGATGCTCACCCAGACCCTGCGGCGCATGGAGCGGATGGGGTTGCTGGAGCGTCGCCGATACGCGGAAGCGCCTCCGCGCGTGGAGTATTCGCTGACTCCGGCCGGTGTCGATCTGCTGCGGCCCATCTTCGCGCTGGGCGACTGGGCGGACCGCCACGGGGATTCCGTCCGCACCAATCTCTACGGCGATCCGGAGGATTGAACCGTCGGCTCGAAAGTGGTTGCCGCAAGGGCGCTCACCTGCCACGACACGCAGACCGAACAAAGTGTGAACGCCGGGCTAACGAACATGGAAGTGCCCATGACCTGCGTGAAACTTCCAGCACCCGGGGTTTGACGCTGCTTAGGCGACCGTACGATTCAAGGTGTGAGCGTTCCACAGGCCGTGCTTTTGGCAGTCCTGGCGGCCGTAGTCGGACTGGCCGTCGGTGGACTGCTCATTCCGTATGTGAACGCCCGCCAGGAACGCCTGCGCGCCGCCACCGATACCGGGCTGACCATGTCGCAGGTCCTGGACCTGATCGTGCTCGCCTCCGAGTCCGGCATCGCCGTGGTCGACCAGTACCGGGATGTGGTGCTGGTGAACCCGCGCGCCGAGGAGCTGGGCGTGGTCCACGACCGCCTGCTCGACGAGCGCGCCTGGGCCGCGGTCGAACAGGTGCTGCACGGCGGCCAGGACGTCGAATTCGAGCTCACCGCCAAGATCCCCATGCCCGGCCGCGCCCGCCTCGCTGTCCGAGGGGTTGCTCGCCCGCTCTCCCAGGAGAACCCGAACTTCGTGGTCCTGTTCGCGGACGACGATTCCGAGCAGGCCCGCATGGAGGCCACCCGCCGCGACTTCGTCGCCAATGTGAGCCACGAGCTCAAGACCCCGGTCGGCGCCATGAGCCTGTTGGCCGAGGCGTTGCTGGAGTCCGCCGACGATCCGGATTCGGTGCGGCACTTCGGCGAACGCCTGCACGGCGAGGCCCGCCGCATGGGCAAGATGGTCACCGAGCTGATCGCGCTCTCGCGCCTGCAAGGCGCCGAACGGCTGCCGGAACTCGAGGCCGTCGACGTCGACACCGTCGTCACCCAGGCCATCGAGCGCTCCCGCAATGTGGCCGAGGCCGCGGGCATCACCGTGTCCACCGACGCCAACAGCGGTCTCGAGGTGCTCGGCGATCAGACCCTGCTGGTGACGGCCCTGTCCAACCTGGTCGAGAACGCCATCGCCTACTCCCCGCGCGGCTCGCACGTGTCGGTGAGCCGGGCGCTGCGCGGCGGCTACGTCAATATCGCGGTCACCGATCGCGGTATCGGCATCTCCAAGGAGGATCAGGAGCGCGTTTTCGAGCGTTTCTTCCGGGCCGACAAGGCGCGCTCGCGTGCCACCGGCGGTACCGGCCTCGGGCTGGCTATCGTCAAGCATGTGGCCGCCAACCACAACGGTGAGATCACCCTGTGGAGCAAACTGGGCACCGGATCGACGTTCACCCTGCGCATCCCGGCCCATCCTGCCGATTCCAACGGGCAGGTCGACAAGAGACTTGCCACCGGGGTTCCGGTGGCCAAGAAGGAAAACGGCCCCAGTCCCCTCGGGCGGGCCAGAACCAACGGTGTGGAGGCAACCCGATGACGAGTGTGCTGATCGTCGAGGACGAGGAGTCGCTGGCCGATCCGCTCGCGTTCCTGCTGCGCAAGGAGGGGTTCGAGGTCACCGTCGTGGGTGACGGTCCCTCCGCGCTGACCGAGTTCGATCGTGCCGGCGCGGACATCGTCCTGCTCGATCTCATGCTCCCCGGCATGAGCGGCACCGACGTATGCAAGCAACTGCGCGCTCGCGGCAGTGTGCCGGTCATCATGGTGACCGCGCGCGACAGCGAGATCGACAAGGTGGTCGGCCTGGAACTGGGCGCCGACGACTACGTCACCAAGCCCTACTCCTCGCGCGAGCTGATCGCCCGCATCCGGGCCGTGCTGCGCCGCGGCGCCGGCGAGGAGCCCGACAACGGCAGCGAGACCAGCGTGCTCGAGGCCGGCCCGGTGCGCATGGACGTGGACCGCCACACCGTGCAGGTGAACGGCAAGGCGGTGACCCTGCCGCTCAAGGAGTTCGACCTGCTCGAGTACCTGCTGCGCAACTCCGGTCGCGTGCTGACCCGCGGGCAGCTCATCGACCGCGTCTGGGGCGCCGACTACGTCGGCGACACCAAGACCCTCGACGTGCACGTCAAGCGCCTGCGCTCCAAGATCGAGTCGGACCCGGCCAAGCCGGAGCACCTGGTCACCGTGCGCGGCCTGGGCTACAAGCTCGAGGCATAGGCCCTTCAGCCGAAAAGAACCCGCCCGCTTCGCATTTCGCGAAGCGGGCGGGTTCTGTGCTTTCTCCCGACCAAGATTAGGGCAGCCCCCCGGCCGTTACCGGCGAATCAGGCGTTCGGGTCGTTCTTCATCGTGTAGACCCACGCCGGGCCGAGACCCGGGAGGTCCTGCTTGTCGAGGATGAGCCAGCCCAGGCCCGGGTTGTCCTGCTGCATGCAGTCGAACACGTCCGCGCCGGTGCCCTTGCAGGCGATGGTGTGGCTGGTGCCGTAGGGGCTGACGATGATCAGCTTGCCGGCGTCCTTCGCGCCCAGCACGGCCGGATCGTTGTACACCACGAAATCGGCGGTGCGGTCGGAGTAGGCGTTGGGATCGGCGTTATCGGCGAAAGCCTGCGGAGCAATGGAGATAACGGCACCGGCGGCCAGGGCCGCGACGGCGAGGGTTTTCTTGATCATGGGCACGATGTCTAACACGTTTCGGTGAATTGGCAATAGCCGATCGATGTCTTGCATACTTCCGGCTATTCACAGCCCGAGGTCACCGGGCTGCGCGGAAATCGAAATAGACTTCCACGCAGCCTGATTCGATGGTCGCCGATGAGCACCGAGTGTTCACCTGCCGGACACCCGCGCTAGCTGCTGCCGAACAGTCCGCGCAGCAGTCCGCCCACCAGGGTGCCCGCGCTCCCGGTGGCCGAACCCGTGCCGCTGCCCGAGTCGCCGCTGCCGGTGCCGCCACTCGGCTTGGTGGTGGTGGTCGGCGTCGTGGTCGGGGCGGCCGGTGTGGTGGTGGGCGCCGTCGGCAGGGTGGTCGTGATGGTCGGCGGGGTGGCACCGGTGCCGGTGCCGGGGATCACGGTGATGATCAGGGTTTGGGTGCTGGTGCCCTGGGTGGCCGTGATGATGTGCTGGCCCGGGGTGGTCGGCGTCCAGGTGATGCTCGTGTGCCCGGCCGGGAAGGGCAGGATGCCGACGCCACCGGTGATGCTGACCCCGTTGTCGTTCCAGGTGACCGGCAGGGCGCTGGAGACGCCGGTCAGGTCGGCGCCGAGGGTGTAGGTGCCGCCGACCGCGGGCACCGGGTCGGAGGGGCTGATCACCTCGACGGTGGCGCCCGCCGTCGGCGATACCGCCACCGCGATGGCGGCGGCGGCTCCGGCTACGCCGAATGCGGCCAGTCCGGCCCCGAACACACGGCCTGAGGAATTGCTGCGCATGGGTACTCCTGTGATGTGTCCCGGGCTGCGGCCCGAGTTACTGGGAATCGGTCAGAAACCGAACGGCAGGCCGTTGGCGCTGCCGGAACCGCCACCGCTGGGCTGAGTCGTGGTGGTCGGCGGAGTCGTTGTCGTCGGCGGAACCGTCGTCGTGGTCGGCGGCTCGGTGGTGGTCGTGGGCGGAGCCGTCGTGGTCGTGGGCGGGACCGTGGTGGTCGTCGGCTCGGTCGTGGTGGTGGGCGGGACCGTGGTGGTCGTGGGTGGAACCGTCGTGGTGGTCGGGGGCACGGTGGTCGTCGTGGTCGGCGGGACCGTCGTGGTGGTGGTCGGCGGGACCGTGGTCGTGGTGACGGTGCCGACGATCACGTCCAGGCTCTTGGACGAACCGCCCTGCTTGAGGGTGATGGTGTGCTTGCCCGGGGTGCTCGGTGTCCAGGTGGCGCTGGAATGGTTCGGCGGCCACGGCACCTTCGAAGGCGGATCGGTGATGGCGACGCCGTCGACCGTCCAGTAGCAGAGCAGGCCGAATTCCCAACCGCTGACGGTGGCACTGACGGTGTAGGTGCCGCCGACAACCGGATTCGGGTCGGAGATGGTGACCGTGTCGACGGTCGCGTGGGCCTCGGGCGCCTCGTGCGTGGCGAGGACCGACACGGCGCCGGTCGCGATGGCCAGGGCGGCCAGCCCGGCGCCGAGGTGGCGGGCGCCCGCGGGGATTTTGCTCACTGTGTGTTCTCCTGTGCTGCGACCCCGTAGAGAGGGGTCGGAGGCACAGTAAGTGAGCGACTATCTGAAATTGGCCGTTTTCAGAAAAATAACGGCAAGTACCTCGCTACTTCTTCGCCGCTCGGGCCTTCTTGGCGGGCTTCGCGCTGCTCGCGGCAGCGGCCTCGGCGGCCTTCTCCTCGGCGATCGCCGTCGCCGGATGCACCGCCACGATGCCCAGCCCCTGACGGCGCTTGCAGTGTGCCGCCAGCTCGTCATACGCGGGCTTGCCGATCAGCTCGATCAGCTCGGGGGCGTAAGCCTCCCACACCGGACGGGTGCCGACGTGGGCATCCGGCGAACCGGTGCAGTACCAGTTCAGGTCGAGCCCGCCCGGGCCCCAGCCGCGGCGGTCGTATTCGGTGATCACGGTCCGCAGGATCTCCACCCCGTCGGGCCGGTCCACCCAGTCCTGGGTGCGGCGAATCGGGAGCTGCCAGCACACTTCCGGCTTCACGGTGAGCGGTTCCAGGCCCTTGCGCAGCGCCATGGTGTGCAGCGCGCAGCCGATGCCCTCGGAGAATCCCGGCCGGTTGAGGAAGATGCAGGCGCCGTCGAAGCGACGGGTGCGCAACGCCGGTTCGTCGTCGAGGTCGTCCTCTTCCAGGTACAGCTTCTTGCGGACCCGGCCCTTGTCGTCGGTGGCCTCGGGCATCAGCTGCCAGTCCTCGGGTGTGAGCATTTTCACAGCCGCGTGCAGCTTCTTGCCGTCCTCCTCGTCGGAGAGGAAGGCGCCGTGCGAGCAGCAGCCGTCGTTCTCGCGGCCGTCGATGATGCCCTGACATGCCGGAGTCCCGAAAACGCAGGTCCAGCGCGAGAGTAACCAGGTCAGATCGGCCGCGATCAAATGCTCGTCATTAGCTGGATCGACGAATTCGATCCACTCCCGGGGGAAGTCGAGTTCCACCTCGGGCGCCGGGTCGATCTTCGCCGCTGGTCGAAGCCCGGTCGGCCCGCTCGCCGATGCACCTGCCGTCACAACGCGGAACGCTAACAGCTCAGTCGCCTGGCCTGAAGTCGTGACGCACCCAGTACCGTGTTCTTGTGCGGCTCGGTGTACTCGATGTGGGAAGCAATACCGTCCACCTGCTCGTGGTGGACGCGCATCGTGGTGGACACCCGATGCCTATGAGCTCGACGAAATCGGCCCTGCGGCTGTCGGAGAGCATGGACGACCACGGTCGGATCACGCCCGCGGGGGCGTCGAAGTTGACCGCCACGGTAGCCGAATTCGCAAGCATCGCAAAGACTTCCGGCTGCGTGGAGCTGATGGCGTTCGCCACCTCCGCGGTACGCGAGGCCACCAACTCCGAAGAGGTGCTGGCCCGGGTGCGCCGCGAGACCGGCGTCAATCTGAAGGTGCTCTCCGGTGTCGATGAGGCTCGACACACTTTCCTCGCGGTGCGCCGCTGGTACGGCTGGAGCGCCGGGCGGATTCTCAATCTGGACATCGGCGGCGGCTCGCTCGAGATGAGCAACGGCGCGGATGAGGATCCCGAACTCGCGCTCTCGCTGCAGCTGGGTGCGGGCCGGCTGACCCGGGACTGGCTGCGCCACGACCCGCCCGGCAAACGCCGCGTCGCGGTGCTGCGCGACTGGCTCGACGCCGAGCTCGTGCTGCCATCCAAGCAGCTGCTCGAGGTGGGCCGCCCGGATCTGGCGGTGGGCACCTCCAAGACCTTCCGCTCGCTCGCCAGGCTGACCGGTGCCGCCCCCTCTGTTGCGGGGCCCCGGGTTCGGCGTACTCTCACCAGTTCCGGCCTGCGGCAGCTGATTGCGTTCATTTCGAGAATGACGGCCGCCGACCGGGCAGAATTGGAAGGCGTGAGTTCTGATCGGTCACAACAACTCGTGGCCGGTGCGCTGGTCGCGGAGGCGAGTATGCGGGCACTGTCCCTGGACACGCTCGAAATCTGTCCCTGGGCACTGCGAGAGGGATTGATCTTGCGCAAGCTGGATACCGACCTGGATAGCGAACCGATAGCAGGCGGCCCCGAGGGCGGCCTGGCGGGCCCGATCGAAACGGTGTCTCGATGACCGAGGATGCAAGTCAGCTGTCCGTCGCCGAACTATTGGCACGGAACGGGCAGCAGAGTGGGGCCCCCGCGAGCGGTGGGGGACGCAGACGTCGAAGCGGCCGTGGCATTTCCGTCGCGGATCTGACCGGAGACATTCCGGTGGTGCGGGCGGGTTCGTCCTCGCACGCCGCGCCGGAAGGGGACGTGGCTCCGTCCGCACCCGAGCCTGCGCCGAATGAATCGGACTATTCAAACTATTCGAACTTCTCGAATTATTCTGATTACTCGAACTTTTCGGATTACTCGGACTTCTCCGCTTCCGCTCCTTCTCCGGTTTCCCAGCCGCAGCCGGATTATTCTTCCTATTCGGTACCCGAACCGGAGCCCGCGTATTCACCGCTGTCCGGCCCGATTTCGTACTACGACCCGCTGGCCCCCACCCCGCAGCCGCCGTCCCTACCCGAGCCGTCCGGCCAGGATTGGTCCGCGGGCCTGAACTGGCCGCCGACCGAGAACCCGCTACAGCCGGACGGTCGCTCCACCGGCGGCCGTCGCCGCAAGCCGGATCCCCTGGATTCGGAGGTGTCGCTGGATCACCTGCAGGGCCTGGATCGGTCCGTGGGCGCCGAACCTCCGGCCCCGCCCGCTCCGGCGCGCGAGGGCGGCCGTCGCCGCCGCTACGACCCGGAGGACGACACCACCGACGAGGTGCGCCCGTTCCGCCCGTCCTTCGAGGACCCGGCCTTCGGCCAGTTCAACGAGCCCACTTTCGGCCAGTTCAACGCGCCCGCCCCGGCGGCTCCCGCACTCCCGGCTTGGTCGCCGACGCCGGGACCCGAACCGCTGCCGCGCAATCCGCGCTCCGATCGCCCCTTCGAGCCGCCGCAGGCCGCCGCGGCCCCGCCTGCCCCCGCGGCCCCGCCGATGTCGCGCTCGGCCCGCCGCCATGCCGAGACCCAGGCCGTGCCGCAGGCGCCCGCCGAACGGCGCGGCGGCATCGATCACGGCGCCGCCAACGGCCTGCCCGCATGGTCCGCGCGTGGCCGGCGGCCCGGAGCCGAGGCCGGGCCCGGCCCGGCGAATCCACCCGAGCGCGGAGATCAGGCGATGGTGCCGACCGCCGCGTGGTCCTCGTCCCTGGC
>NZ_BAFX01000140.1 GCF_000308815.1 Nocardia concava NBRC 100430 | reverse complement strand
GCCCGCCACCGCGCAGGCGCTGGCGACCGTGGTACTGCGCGGCCTGGAATGCGGCGCCTTCGATCCCGCCGATGTCACCGCCATCGCCCCCAAAGCCTCTGTCGACGTACTGCATCAACTGCGAGAAAGGAAGATTCCGGCGCTATGAGCGACGACTTCACGCTGCTTCCGGACCTGGCCGTGCGCACCCTGGGTGGCGCCGTGCTGTGGGCCAATGACGAGTCCTTCGCCGAGCGGGAGAACCTGATCCGCCCGCAGGCGGCGACCTACTCCCCCGCCACCTTCGGCCACAAGGGCCAGGTGTACGACGGCTGGGAGACCCGCCGTCGTCGCGGTGAGAACGGCGATCACCCGGCCGGGGACGACCACGATTCGGCCATCATCCGCCTGGGCGTGCCCGGTGTGATCAAGGGCGTGGTCGTGGACACCGCCTGGTTCAAGGGCAACTACCCGCCCGAGGTCTCGGTGGAAGCCATTGCGGTGGAAGGCCATCCGTCGACCGAGGAGCTGGTCGCCGCCGAGGGCTGGACCACCATCGTCGAGCGCGCCAAGGTCAACGGCGACTCGAAGAACCCGTTCGCGGTGGACTCGCCCAAGCGCTGGACCCACGTGCGGCTGCGCATGTTCCCGGACGGCGGCGTCGCCCGGCTGCGCGTGCACGGCATCGCCAAGCCGGATCTGGCGTGGCTGGAGTCGGGCCCGTTCGATCTGGCCGCGATCGAGAACGGCGGCCTGGTCGCCGACTGCTCGAACATCTTCTTCTCGCACCCGCAGAACATTCTGATGCCGGGCCGCGCGGCCAGCATGGGTGACGGCTGGGAGACCGCGCGCGGTCGCGACAAGTCCGTGAACGACTGGGTGCTGGTGCAGCTGGCCGCCGAGGGCGTCGTCACCGCCGCGGAGATCGACACCTCGTACTTCCTGTTCAACGCCCCGGGCGCGGGATCGCTCACCGGTATCCGCGCCGACGGCTCCGAGGTGGAGCTGCTGCCGCGCACCCGCCTGCAGCCCGACACCCGCCACCGCTTCCTGATCGACGCCGCCGAGGCGGTCGTGCGGGTGCGCTTCGACGCCTTCCCCGATGGCGGCATGGCGCGGCTGCGGCTGTTCGGCACCCTGACCGACGAAGCTCGGGCGCAGCTGCGTTCCGAGCTGGAAAATGAACTGGCATGAGCGATTTCGACCTGAACTACCCGCGGGACATGGTGGGCTACGGCCCCAACCCACCGCATCCCCAC
>NZ_BAFX01000141.1 GCF_000308815.1 Nocardia concava NBRC 100430 | reverse complement strand
ATCGGCGACCTGTTCGTCTCCCGGGTGGGCACCGGCACCTGGCAGATCGTGCTGCTGGTGCTGGTCGCCATGTCCACGGCCGTCTTCCTCGACGGCGGACCGGTCATCACCATGCAGGCGGCCAGCTCCGCGGTGCTGGTGGCCACGCTGTATCCGCCCGGCCAGGGTGGCGCGTCCCTGCGCATGATCGACGCCCTGGTCGGCGGTCTGGTCGGCATCGTGGTGGTGGCGGCGATCCCGCTGCATCCGGTCCGGCGCGCCCGCGAGCAGGCGGCCGGAATCCTGGAGGTGATGGGCAAGGCCCTCACCGAATGCGCCGACGGACTGCTCGAGCACGATGCCGCGAAGATCAAGGAGGCGCTCGAGGCCGCTCGCGGCACCCAGGGCGCGATCGATTCCCTGCGCAACACCCTCGAGGGCAGCAAGGAGATCATTCGAATCTCCCCGCTGTACTGGAACTCTCGCAACCGCCTGCAACGCCTGCGCGAGGCCGCCGACCCGCTCGACAACGCCATCCGCAATACCCGTGTCCTGCTGCGCCGCGCCCTCACGTCGGTGCGCGACGACGAGGTGATCGATCCCCGGCTGATCGCCGAGGTCGAGAAGCTGGGTCAGGCCGTGGACGTGGTGCGGCGCATGATGCTCGCCGACCCGGACGAGAAACCCGATCCCGCCGAGGCCACCCGGGTGCTGCGTTCGGTCGGCAAGGGCGCCACCAAGGATCTGGTGAAGGGCGCGGGACTGTCCACACACGTGGTGTTCGCCCAATTGCGTTCCATAGTCGTCGATCTCATGCAGGTGTGCGGCATGCGCCGCCTCTCGGCCATGGCCCTGCTCCCGCCCACCGTGGCGAATCCCTATGTGACGCCGATCGATTGACGACTACCTGCGGGGCTCTCTGGCCCTGCTGCGGGTACCTGCTCTTGATCTTCGGGTAGTGCGCTACTCGCGTTCTGGTGCCCGCGCCGCTCTACCGTTCATTACAGGCCGGATTGACGAGGGGTAATCCGGTACCGGCTCGCAGCGACGGGTGGCAACGGTTTCAGGCGGGGAGGACCTGAACGCCCACGCCTGACCGCTGTCGCTGCGAATGGGGCCGCCCGATAACCGGGTCGTTCGGGCGGCCCACCCACCGGATCAGCGCCAGAAGCGGGTCAGGGTGCTGCCCGCCGACCACCACCAGCCGGGCAGTCCGGAGAGCTCGAACAGCGCGTTGATCCCGTCGAAGAACAGGCGGTTGAGCTCCGGGGTGAACAGCAGCGCGAACAGGATCAGGATGCCGAACGGCTTGATCTGATCCAGCGCCCGCCGGGTCTGATAGCTCAGCGACGGCTCCAGAATCCCGTAGCCGTCGGTGCCCGGGATCGGGATCAGGTTCAGCACGGTCGCCGTAATCTGCAGGAACGCAAGGTAACTGAGCCCGAACCAGAACGCCGGATGCGAGGTCGTGCTGCCCCACAGCCGCACGATCACCAGCAGCACCACCGCGCACAGCGCGTTCACCGCCGGACCCGCGCCGCTCAGCAGCCGCTGCGTGCGCGGACTGAAGTTGTGCGAGTGCACGTACACCGCGCCACCCGGCAGCGCGAACCCGCCGATCGCGATGAACAGCACTGGCAACCCGATCGACAGCAGTGGATGGCTGTACTTGAGCGGATTCAGCGTCAGATACCCGCGCATCTCCACTTCCCGGTCCCCGGCCCGCCACGCCACGAACGCGTGCGCGAACTCGTGCAGGCAGACCGTCACGATCCAGCCCGCGACCACCAGGATGAACACCCCGAACTGGGCCTGGCGCGAGAAGCGATCCGCGTCCCAGGCCAGTGCGCCGCCCACCGCCGTGATCACCACGACCAGCAGGAACACCGGACTGGGCCGGATCGCTCCGCCGGATGCCCGGCCTACCGCGCGCGGGTAATTCACCTGTTCACTCCCAACTGGTCGGCTCGAAGGTGCTGCCGATTCCCATTCTGGGGGTGAATCAGCGAACCAGCAGCCAAGGCTCGTGGTGTCGATAGAACGTGGAGCGCTTCACCAGCCGATCGGTGGTGATCCCGTCGCGGGTGACGATCGCGCCGTGCGTGCCCAACTGCATGGCGCGCCCCTCGACCCAGCGCTTCTTGCGCAGCCCGCGCTGCACGGTGGCGTGCAGGCCCGGCATCTCCAGCATGGGCGAAACATGCAGTGCGGCGACCTTTCCCGTGAACAGCCGGGTGTCGTCGACATAGGCCTCGCCCTCGAGCTTCGCGCCCGCCTCGCCGACGATGGTGGCGCGGCCGATGAGCACCTTGCCGGTGTCGTCGCGGATCAGCGGGGTCTCGGTGGCCTTGCCCTCGAGCGCGCGCTTGGCGGCGGCCGAGCCGGTGCCGGTCTCGTAGGCGCGGGAGCCGTAGGTGCGGTCGATGGGCACGTAGCCGATCTCGACGCCCAGGCGTTCGGTGCGCATCAGATGGGTGAGCACCGCGGCCAGTCCCGCGTCCTCACCGAGCACGATGAGCCGGGGCAGGCTGTCGGCGGCCATCACCGGGAGCAACTCGTCCAGTTGGCTGGTGTCCGGTATGGCCGAGGTCTGGGTGAGGGGTAGGGATGCCAGCGCGATGGGTACCGGCGCGCCGTCGCAGCGGAGAACATGGGTACTCAACTGCCGAACACCCTCCTCTGGCCTGCCAACACCTTGCCGCCTCGCTGCGTTCCGATGGACCCCCTGCCGGTCCCTCTCCCCGTGCCACCATAACCCTGTCTCATTTGCCGCGCTGTCCTCGCTGCGCATCCGTTATGGGCGGTTTCTCTGGACCCGGGCCTTGCACCAGGAGGTATAGGGCCGTCCAGTAAAGTGTGCCTACGGCCACCGCCTTCTGACGGCGGGTAGCTGCAGTACCCAGGTGCTGCGCGTCGAACCCGTAGGAGACACTCACATGCCGGCAATCGTGCTGATCGGCGCCCAGTGGGGCGACGAGGGCAAGGGCAAAGCGACTGATCTGCTCGGCGATCGGGTCCAGTGGGTAGTTCGATACCAGGGCGGCAACAACGCGGGACACACCGTGGTGCTGCCGAACGGTGAGAGCTTCGCCCTGCATCTGATCCCCTCCGGCATCCTCACACCCGATGTGACCAACGTCATCGGCAATGGCGTGGTGGTCGATCCGGGCGTGCTGCTCGCCGAACTCGCCGGTCTGGAAGAGCGCGGTGTGGACACCTCCCGCCTGCTGCTCTCGGCCGACGCGCACCTGATCATGCCGTACCACGTGGCCATCGATAAGGTCACCGAGCGCTTCCTCGGCAACAAGAAGATCGGCACCACCGGCCGCGGCATCGGCCCCTGCTACCAGGACAAGGTCGCCCGCGTCGGCGTCCGCGTGGCCGACGTGCTGGACGAGAAGATCCTCACCCAGAAGGTCGAGGCCGCACTGGAATTCAAGAACCAGGTGCTGGTGAAGATCTACAACCGCCGCGCGCTGGATCCGCAGCAGGTGGTGGACGAGGTGCTGGAGAAGGCCGAGGGCTTCAAGCACCGCATCGCCGATTCGCGGCTGCTGCTCAACCAGGCGCTGGAGCGCGACGAGATCGTGCTGCTGGAGGGTTCGCAGGGCACCCTGCTGGACGTCGACCACGGCACCTACCCGTACGTGACCTCCTCCAACCCGACCGCCGGTGGCGCGGCCGTGGGCGCGGGCGTCGGCCCGAACAAGATCACCACGGTGCTCGGCATCCTGAAGGCGTACACCACCCGCGTCGGCTCCGGCCCGTTCCCGACCGAACTCTTCGACGAGTCCGGCACCTACCTGGCCAAGACCGGCGGCGAGGTCGGCGTGACCACCGGCCGCGCGCGGCGTACCGGCTGGTTCGACGCCGTGATCGCCCGCTACGCCACCCGCGTCAACGGCATCACCGACTACTTCCTCACCAAGCTGGACGTCCTCTCCAGCCTGGACACCGTCCCGATCTGCGTGGCCTACGAGATCGACGGCGAGCGCGTCGAGCAGATGCCCACCACCCAGACCGAATTCCACCACGCCAAGCCGATCTACGAAGAGATGCCCGGCTGGTGGGAGGACATCTCGGGTGCCCGCACCTTCGAAGACCTCCCGGCCAACGCGCAGGCGTACGTCAAGCGCCTGGAAGAGCTGTCGGGCGCGCGGGTTTCGTGCATCGGCGTCGGCCCCGGCCGCGACCAGACCATCGTCCGCCACGACATCCTGGCGTGAAGTCTTAGGGCATAAGCCATTTCGCCCCCGTCGCATCCAAATGCGGCGGGGGCGAAGTCGTTGTCGGCTCAGTAGGTGATGAGCGGGGAGAGCGGGTCGGCGGCGTGCGGGGTCAGGGCCGTGTAGGCCGCCGCGAGCGACTTCACCGCGATGCGGATGTCATGCTCCTCGTGGGTGAAGGGGAGGCGGATGAAGCGTTCGAAGGCGCCCTGGACGCCGAAACGCGGTCCGGCGGCGAGGAGTACGCCGTGGTTGGGGGCCGTCGCGGCGAGGGCGGTGGAGACCGGGGTGGGGAGCTGGGCCCACAGGGACATGCCACCGGCGTTGGGGGTGACCTGCCAATCGGGGAGTTCCTCGGCGAGGGACTCCAGCAGGACGGCTCGGCGGGAGCGGAGCTGAGCCCTTCTGGCGGTGAGGATTTCGTCGGCATTGCGGAGCAGGTGGACGGTGGCCAGCTGATCCATGACGGGGGTGCCGAGGTCGACCGTCGAGCGGATCCCGAGCAGCTTGGTGATGAGGGCCTGATTGGCGCGCACCCAGCCGACCCGCAGGCCGCCCCAGAAGGACTTGGAGGCGGAACCGATGGTGACGATCTCCGAATTGCGGGCGAAAGCCGCCACGGGAGGCGGGGATTCGAGATCGGAGAGGTTCAGGTCGACCATGGATTCGTCGACGATGATCGTCATGCGGGTCTCGCGGGCGATGGCCGCCAGTTCGGCGCGTCCCTCGACGTCGAGCAGGTGGCCGGTGGGGTTGTTGAAGTCGGGGATCAGGTAGGCGGCACTGGCGGCGGTTTGCCGTGCGGCGCTGCGGATTCCGTCGAGGTCCCAGCCGTCCGGGCGCATGGGCACCGGCACCGGGCGGGCGCCGACGTCGCGGATGGCCTCGATGGCGTTCGGGTAGGTGGGGTGCTCGATGAGGACGCGTTCGGCGGGGGTGGTGAGCACATTGAGCAGCAGGCGCAGGCCGTGCTGCGCGCCGAGGGTGATCAGGATCTGGTCCGGTTCGGTGGGCAGGCCACGTTCGGTGTAGCGGCGGGCCAGTGCCTCGCGCAGCATGAGCACCCCGACGGGATCCATGCCGTGCGTGCCCAGGTAGGTCGGCAGTCCTTGCAGGGCAAAGGAATACGCGTCGGTCATCTGCGGCGGGGCGGACATGGCGGCGAAGGTCATATCGATGGTCGGCACGTCCGGCTGCGCCATGGTGGCGAGCAGGCTGCGGGCCGGCTTCGCGCCGTCGTGCACCACGGTCGGCGGCAGCGCCACGGTACTGCGGGAACCCTGGCGGCTGATCAGGTAGCCGTGCTCGCGCAGCAGCGTGTACGCCGAGGTGACGGTGGTGCGGCTGACCTCGAGGCTGGTGGCCAGATCCCGTTCGCTGGGCAATGCCACGCCCAGCGGCGCGCGGCCGTCGTGAATGAGCAGCCGAATGCTCTCGGCCAGTGCCACATACGCGGGCCGGGCCGAACGCTTGCCGTTCTCGGTGGCCCCCGATTCCTCGTTCCGCCACCGCCCAAGATCGCGCGTCAGGCTGGCCGCGCCGATAACTCGTGTCGCCATACAGTCCAGTATCGGGGCACTGGATATTTTCTACAAGTCCAGGGGAGGGCCAGTATTGGTTCATGGTCGCCCTGCTCGCCTCCCTCCTGATCGTCGCCGCCTTCGCCGTACTGATCTACCGGTACGCCCCCAAGTCCGACGAACGCTGGGGCGCGCTCCTGGAGCGCTACCGCCCCCACGCCCCCATGTCGGACTGGTCGGTCGCCGAATACGAAGCGTCCCGCCAATATTCGGACCTGACCGCCATCGCCTCCCTGCGCCCCGACGCCCACCCGCCGACCCCGCTCCGCCGCCTCCGTCGCACCACCCCCGCGGTAGCGGCCCTCTCCAACATTCCCTGCCGAGGAGAGTCGGTCCAGTTCTAATCAACTGGCCTGAATTCGGCTGTCTGTCGGTGCCACAGTGCACACTGGCCCTATGTCCGCCCCGGCTCGTCCCACGGCGTCGGCGGCGCTCTTCGACACCGCGATAGGCACCTGCGCCATCGCCTGGAGCGCCGTCGGCGTCCTACGCTTCGCCCTCCCCGACCGCACCCCGGCCACCACCCGCACCCACATCCTGCGCCGGCACCGCCTGGTCGATATCCACGAAGCGGAACCCACCCCCGAAATCGCCCAGGCCGTCAAATCGATCCAGGCCCATCTCACCGGTGACCTGAACGACCTCCGCTGGATCCCCGTAGACCTCAGCCCCCTCAACGATTTCGACCGAGCCGTCTACGAGGTAACCCGAGCCATCGACCCGGGCCACACCCTCAACTACGGTGCGGTGGCCAACCGCATCGGTGCCCCGGGCGGAGCCCAAGCAGTGGGACAGTCCTTGGGCCGCAACCCAATCCCCCTGATCATCCCCTGCCACCGCGTGCTCGCCGCCGACCACGCCCTCCACGGCTTCTCCGCCCCCGGTGGCCTGACCACCAAACAACACCTACTCGAAATCGAACGCACGCCCGGCTTCGGCGAACCAACCCTCTTCTGAAGGACTCGCGTTCCGGGCACCGTCAGCGCACGACCGAGTAACGCACGCAGGCGAATTCGCCGTTGTGGGCGACTTCCTCGGTCTTCAGTTCGAGGCGGCGCGGGAGCAGTGGTGCGCCCGCGCCCAGCGTGACCGGGGCGATGGAAACGATGATTTCGTCCAGCAATCCCTGATCCGCGAATTGCCCGACCAGCTCGCCGCCACCCATCAGCCAGAGGTCCTTGCCGTCGGCGGCCGCGGCCATCTCCTTGTGTACGACCGCCACCGAGTCCGAGGTCAATCGGACATCGCGGCCGTCGTCGAAGGCGGGAAACTCACGGTGGGTGAACACCCAGGTCGGTATGGCGTAGGGCCAGGGCTCGGTGGAATTCTCATTGACCCATTGATAAGTGCTGGCGCCCATGGCGATTGCGCCCGTACCGGCCGCGAACAGGTTCAATCCCAGCGGGCCGTCCCAGTCGACCTGCCGGGACAGCAACCAATCCAGCTTGTGGTCGGGCGTCGCCAGGAAGCCGTCCAGACTCATGGCGGTGTGGTAAACAGTCTTGAATGTCACGTCAGCCTCTCCGATGTAGCCATTCGATGAGATCGCCACCCCCGATTTCGGTTCCGGCGCTGGATAATTCGGTGCGCAGCCAATGCCGCACGAGATGTCTGCGATGAGTGGAGTAACTCAGGATGTGAGCGATCACGCTGCCGATGACAAAGCTCTGCGGCGGCTCGCACAACGCATCGATCAGCGTGTCATCCCACCCACCACGCCGAGTGATATCGCGAACCGTGTCCAGCCACCGAACCGCCACGCGCTCATGCCGTTCCACCAATTCCGGGAGGGCATCGTCCCCCGCCGTCGGAATGTCCTCCCCGTCGATGGCGGCCAGCCACACCTCCTTCGACTCGATGAGATGCGCGAGCACCGCGGCAATGGATTCCTCGGGCCCCCGAAACGACTCCACCACCAGCCCCGGCGACCGCACCTGCCGATATCGCGATTCGTCGAGTTCCGCTGCCATGTCGAGCAGTTCGCGGGTGTCATCGACATCGTGATGAACCATCAGCGTGGTGGGATCCAGCCCACCCGATCCTTTCGGCCCACCCGTCACCCACAGCGACATGGGCGGATGAAAGTGGATGCCATTGCTCGCGGGCAACCACGCCCGGCGCTCGCCGTCCGGAACCAGGCTCGGCGGATACCCGAAGGCACCGCTGAATGCCCGGCTGAACCCCTCCACCGACTCGTATCCGGCCCCGAACGCCACATCCGTCACCGACTTACCCGTCGACAACTCCCACGCCGCCCGCTCCAACAGCACCCGCCGCTTCAACGCCACCGGTGGCTCCCCGGTCCCGCGCGAGAACTGCCGAGCAAAATGAAACGACGAAACAAACGCATCCGCCGCCATCTCCCCAAGCGTGCTGTTGCCCTCGTCGAGCACCGCATCCAGCAGTTCGCGTAATCGATCCCGTCCGCTCTTGGCCACCCGACGAGTCTGCCAACCCACCCCCAAACCCCGCTTGACCGATCTTGCTCAGTTCCTTGGCCTTGGTGTTGAACGCGGGTGGCAGCGAAAACGCCCGCACCAAAGGAATTGGTGCGGGCGCCTTTTACGTCGGAATGGATACCGCTACGAGCCGGCTTTGACGATCGGGCCGTAGTAGATGAAGGGGGCCGCGGTGCCCTCGCAGAAGACCCAGGCATCGGCGCCCGGGGTCATGTGCAGGTAGAGGGGGCGGTCGGAGGCCAGCCCGGCGAGGGGGTCCGAGGTGACGAAGGGGGCCTGCAGGCTCCATGCGCCGCAGTTCCACCATTCGCCCGGGGCGAGATCCATCCGGATCACGCCGCCGGGCTCCGGAGTGGCGACGGGCACAGTCGCCGAGGCGGCCTGGGCGCCCAGCACACCGCACGCGGCGGTGGCTCCGGCGATCGCAGTAATGCGTAGTGCAGTCCTCATGAGATTCCTTGTCTTCGTGGTTCGTTGAGCTACAGAGCGCCGCCGAGGAAGCCGCCGATCGCGCCTCCGGTGACACCGCCGACAACGCCACCCGCGGCTGCGGCGGGGATGCCGATCGCGGCCGCCCCGGCGGCTGCACCGACGCCCGCACCGATGAGTGCGCCACCGGCGGCGCCGCCCGCGACGTCGATCGGGGCGAGCCAAGGCGCGACGGCGATGCCGCCGACCGCGCCGATCGCCGCGCCCGCGAGCGCACCGACTCCGGCGCCGACCACCGCGCCACCCGCGGCTCCAACAAGTGCGGCTGGAACACCCGCGCCGACCGCGCCGATGCCCGCGCCGATGGCGGCGCCGCCGAGCGTGCCTGCCGCGATCTTGTCGGAGCGGCTGGGGTTGACGCCGATGGCGTTGAGGCCGGTGGCGAGGCCTGCTTCGGTGTTGGCGGCCAAGGTGTTTGCGCCGTCGAGGAGGTCGTTGGGGACCTCGTCGGGGGCGGGGGTGGAGAAGTCGCCGATGCGGAGGGTGCGCGGGGGCGGGGCGATGGGGAGGACCGGGGTCACCGTGGTTGGGGCGTGGAGGGTTTGGAAGTCGAGGGCGGGGGCCGCCTCGTGGTTGGGGATGGGGCGGAAGTTGGCCGGGATGGGGTAGTCGGCCTGGGGCTGCGACTGAGGCTGGGGCTGAGGGCGATTCGGGACGGTGACGCCGGGCTGGGCCAGGGTCGGGCGGGGGGCGGGGCGGTCCTGGTCGCCGGCGGGGAGGGCCACGCCCGGCTGGGCGGTGCTGGGGCGCGGGGTGGGCAGGGCGTCGCCGGGGGTGGAGTCGGCCAGGCCGGGCTGCGGGTTGGACTGGGGCGCAGTGGGGTTGGCCGGGGACGGGGTGCCGTCGGGGTGCTTCACGGTGGACTGGGTCGAGGTGCCGTCGGCGACCTTGGCGGGGTGGTCGCTCGTATTCGAGCAGGCCACCGCCAGGACCAAGGGGATGGTGCCTACGACGATCGCACGTCGAGCCACGTTGCTCTTGAATTCACGATTCCGACGAGGCACGTCGAAACACCCACCTTCCGAACATATTTCGTTGCGCCGGTCCGGGGACCGAGCGTTGCTACCGGTAATTCGCATGGGCCTCCGGCCGGGCTTGCTCGCATCCCGAGTGCGTCTGCGTAGTAGCAGGTCAGCGCCTCGAAGAGGGGGTGCGAAGTTTGCCCGGCCGGAGGAAATCGATTGGGGGAGCGGTTAGAACGCGCCGCCGATGGCCGCGCCCGCGATGCCGCCGCCGACACCGCCGAGGACCGCCATCGGGATGCCGACGGCCGCCGCGCCCAGGGCCGCGCCGCCGACCGCGCCGACCGCGGCGCCCACGCCGAGGCCGATGAGCGCACCGCCGCCGATGACCGGGATGGCCTCGGGCGCGGCGATGGCGGCGCCGATGCCGCCGGAGGCGGCGCCCGCGGCGGCCGCGGTGGCCGCCACGATGCCGACGCCGATTCCGGCGCCGATGGCCGCGCCCACACCGGCGCCGATGATGCCGCCACCGATGCCGCCGCCCAGCGCGCCGGCCGCGGCGCCCGGAATGCCCAGCAGCGCGGCGCCGCCGACGGCCCCGGCGGCGGTCATGCCCGCGATCTTGTCGGAGCGCGACGGGTCGATGCCGACCGAATTCAGCGCGGTGGACAGGCCGGCCTCGGCGTCGGCGGAGAAGTTGTTGACCGGGTTCAGGATTTCGTCCGGCACCTCATCCGGGGCCGGGGTGTAGAAGTCGCCGACGCGCACGGTGCGTGGCGGGGGAGCGATGGGCGCGACCGGCTCGACCGGCTCGGGCGCGTGCAGCGACTGCCAGTCGATGGCGGGCGCGGGCGCGGTCTCGGCCGGAATCGGCCGGTGATTTTCCGGCACCACGTAGTCGACCTGCGGGGACGACTGCGGCGGAGCCGGTTTGACGGTGGTTCCGGGCTGGGCCGGGGACGAGCTGGTGCCCGGCTGCGCGGGGCCGGTCGTCACCCCCGGCTGCGGAACGGCCTGCGCGGCCGCGGCGCAGGCGATGGCCAGGGCCAGCGGCAGCACGCCGACGGCGGGACGGATGGCGTGCAGCAGCACGCCGGTATTCATTTCACGATGCCGACGAGCCACGCCGAAAACACCACCCTCATCAGATTTTCCCGACTTCCCCCCGTGTGACCCCCGATGGGCTCACACTTCGCCGGATGTTAACTGATTGAGAGCTTGTTGCTCTAGTCCCTGATTGCTGTTCCTATGCCTTGACGGTGAGTAGCGAGACATATCGCACAATTTGCAGGTAAAAGGGTTTTTACCTCTACCCGCAACGTCAATTCTCTGATTTGCCGGACGTTGTCCCGCCTCGCATGAGTTCGGCCAGCGCCTCACGATCGGTGACATCGAGCTTGATGCACGCCCGGTACAGATGCCCCTCCACGGTCCGCACCGACACGGTCAGCCGATCCGCGATCTGCCGGTTGGACAGCCCGGCCGCCACCAGATTCGCGATCTCGCGTTCGCGGGCGGTCAGTGGCAACGGCTGCGCGGACTGCCTCAGCGCGGGGGTCGAGGCCCCGCCGCACGCGGCTGCCAGCCGGTTCGCGGTGGCCGCAGATTCCAGCAGTCGCCGCCGATCCCCGGCGCGCTCGTGTGCGGAGGCCGCCTGCGCGGCCGCGTCGGCAGCCGAGAGCAAGGCCCCGATGCTCTCGAATTCCGCTGCGGCCTTGTCCAATCCGGGCCCGTCGTGGGCGGCGACCGCCACCGCGTGCCGGGCCTGAACCTGCACCAGCCGCCCGTCGATGCGGGCCGCCAGATCCGCGAGCCGCCCTGCCACGCTGTGATCGCCGAAGCGTGCGGCGGTATGCAGCGCCATGGCCTCGGTGGCGTGCTGATGGGTGCGCGCGGCCAGATCGGCGGCCGCGAGCGCGAGTCGGATTGCCGGTGTGGCGGTGCCCTCGGCGCCGGCCTGCAAGGCGCGCGCCAGTTCGAGCAGGGGTTGGTAGACGGCGCTGTGCCGTCCGCCCCGGAAGGACGCCGCCGCAATGGCTTCCGCCGCCTCGGTAGGACGTCCGAGCGCCGAATAAGCCTCTGCCAGGCGTAGTTGTGCGGGGAACATCCAAGCCGCCGCTCCCTCGGTGGTGAGGGCGGCCAGCGCCTGTTCGAGATTGTCGATGCCCTGCGGGAATTGCCCCTGGGCGACGTCGACGGTCCCCTGCAGAATCTTCGTCATGCCCCAGGCCAGATACTGGCCGGGCGAGGAGTAGCTGAAATTGCTTCCGGCGCAACGCCGTGCGGCCTCCAACTCGCCGGTGAAGGTGAGCGCCAGCACCTCCGCGTGCGTCAGCGTGAACCGGTTGAGCGCGTCGACGTGCTCCTCCACCTTGTGCCCGCGATCGGCGTACCGGAGCGCGGCCTCCCCGCGTCCCATCATCGCCAGGGCGAGCCCACCGCCGAAGGCCGCCCACCACACCGCCCACGGCGGGGCGTCGGAGTTCGCCATCACGGGTTCGGCGAGGGCGAAGGCGTCGTCCATCCGATTCTCGTTGACGGCCACCGCCGAGGCCAGGCCGTCGAGTGTCGCAATGACTTTCGGATTCTTCGCCCGCTGCCGCACGGTCTCGAGGACCTGGTCGGCCCGGTCGGCGTCACCCATGGACCACAGCAGGTTGGACACCCGGGTGCAGCCCCAGCGGGTAAGTTCCGCCTCGTTCAACTGGTCGGGATCGAAACCCGCCAGTGTGCGTTCGGCTTCTATCCGATGCCCCTGCCACAGCAGTGCCCGGGCCAGCAGGTCCGCGGCCTCGACGCCGCCGCGGCGTTCCACCGCCGCCCGCGCGAACCGTTCTCCCAGTTGGAGATTCGCCAGCGAGATGGCATCCGCCGCAGCGGCCAGGAACAGCTCCAGATCCGCCGATTTGTCACTGTCCAAGGCCAATTCGGCCAGGCGGATGCGCTCGGACGCGGAGTTGATGGGCCGGTCCTTGAGCGCCGAGTACAGCCGCCCGCGCAGCCGCCGCGCCGACGCGATGCCCAGCCGCCGCCGGATCACCTCACCGAACAGCGGATGGTTGTATCGCACCAGCAGCTGATGGCTGTTCTCGACAATCCTTATGAGCCCGCGGGTTTCGGCCGATTCCACAGCCTCCTCACCCGCGATCTCCGACAGCACATCCAGGTCGATGGGCTCGCAGAACGTCAGCAGTTCCAGCACCCGCAGCACGGACTCCGGCATCTGCTCGACCCGATCCTCCAGCAGCGCAGCCAATTCCGAGGTGACCGCCGCGCGCCCGCGCAACTGCCACACCCCGTTGACCTGCCGCAGTGTCCCCGCTTCGAGCGCGCCCTCGACCAGGTGCCGTAGGAAAAGCGCGTTGCCCCCGGATGATTCCCACATGAGGTTGGCGGTGAAGCCCTCGAGCTGCCCGCCCAGCATCGATTCCACCAATTCCACGCTCTGCCTTTGCGTGAACGGCTTCAGGTCGATGCGCAGCAGGTGCCCGTCCTTCCACAGCGAGGTCACCGCGTCGGGCACCTGCACCCCGCTGCGCACGGTGCACACGATGTGCGCGGCACGATCGATGGCCAGCTGCAGCAGCAGTGTCGCCGAGAGCTGGTCGAGCAGGTGCGCGTCGTCGACGCCGATGATGGTGTGCCCGTCGGCGAGCAGCGCCTCGCGCGCCGCGGCCATGAAGGTCACCGGATCGTGGGCGGTGTACACCCCCACCATGTGCGCGAAGACCCCGAGCGGAATGCTCCGGGCGGATTCGGTCCCCGCGACCCAGCGAATGTTTCCGCCGACGGCGGCGGTGGCCAGCCGCGCCAGCGTGGTTTTGCCGACCCCCGCGTCGCCGGTGAGCACCGCCCCGACGAAGTCGTCGCCGGTGAGCGCCGACCTGATCGATTCGAGTTCGCTCTCCCGTTCGACCATCGGCCAATTCCGAGCCATGGCTCAACTGTAGTGCGCCGCGGCTCCCGTAGCAGGGTTAACGAAAGGCCTGGAACCTGCGGCTTTTATTCGTTGACCAGCCGCAATCCGGGTTGGCGGGCCTGACGGCGGTCGACCAGCCAGACCATGACGGTCTGGTCGGCGGCCGGATCCAGGGTCTCGATCTCGACCTCGACCGTGCCGCGCAGCGGGTGCTGGATATTCAGCACGACGGTTCGGAAATCGGTGAGCCGGTGTTCGCGCCAGCGTTGCTCGAACTCCGGATAGTGGCCCAGCCGAATGATGACGGCCTGCACATTCGGATCGTCCGGGAAGCGCGTGACGGCCGCGCGCAGCGACGACGCGACCATATCGGCGGCCGCGTCCCAGTTCAGGAAGGCCTTCCGGGCACCCGGGTGGGCGAAGACGTAGAGCGCGAAGTTGTTGTGCGTCTCCTCGTCGAACAGGCCGAGGGGTTCGGCGAAGTCGCGGAAGGAGGGGTTGCCGGCCAGCAGGTTCTGCCAGCGGCCGAGCACGAAGGCAGGTGTCGGCTGCAGAGCGTCGATGACCGCCCTGATGGTCTCGGAGACCTGCTCTCGGGCCTGTCCGGAGGACGGGCAGGGCGCCTTCTGTTCCAGGCTCAGCGCCAGCTTGCCGAAGTGGTGCCGCTCGATCTCATTGAGCCGCAAGGCATCCGCGAGGGCGGCCAGCACGGCCATGGAGGGGTTGGTGTCGCGTCCCTGTTCGAGCCGGGCAAGATAGTCCGCGCTGACCCCGGCGAGCGCGGCGACTTCTTCGCGCCGCAGTCCGGGCGTGCGGCGCCGTCGGCCGGCGGGCAGGCCGACGTCTTCGGGCTGCAGCTGCGCGCGGCGCGCGATCAGGAACTCGGCGAACTCGGATCGTGACACCTCTCCATAGTGCCTGGTCCTGGTTTCGTTATCCGCGCCCTGCCAGTCCCCGGATAACCACGGCCTGGTTAAGCGGACCGCAGTCCACTTAATCTTCTGGCATGACGACTTCCGAGCAGACCCTCGCCCCCGGCGCCTGGACCCTCGACGCCAACCACTCCTCGGTCAGCTTCACCGTGAAGCACCTGGGGATCTCCAAGGTCCGCGGCCGCTTCAACCGCTTCGAGACCGGCTTCGTCGTGAACGACGCCGGCGAGGCGGCCATCGAGGCCACCATCTACTTCGACTCCTTCGACACCGGCAACGAGATGCGCGACGGTCACGTCCGCACCGCCGACATCCTCGATGTCGCCAACCGCCCGCACCTGACCTTCCGCGTCCCCGAGCCGGTCAAGCTGGCCGAGGAGTTCGAGGTCACCGGCGAGGCCACCATCGGCGGCATCACCAAGCCCGTCACCCTCGACGTCGAGTGGGGCGGCGTGCAGGTCTTCCCGCAGGACAACAAGGCGCACGCCGGCTTCTACGCCACCGGCACCATCAAGCGCAGCGACTTCGGTGTGGCCCCGGGCATGCCGAACGCCATGCTCAGCGACAAGATCGCCATCGAGCTGGACATCCAGCTCGTCGCCCCCGACGCCTGATAGCCGCCGGGGCGGTCCCGCCCTACGCATCGGAAAAGTCAACGCCCCCTGTGGAATCCACAGGGGGCGTTCGGCCGTTCAACGAAAAATCAGTCGGCCCAAACCGATTCGATCGGAGTGCCCTCGTTCGGGGGCGGGGTCGGCACACCCGACGGGGTGCGCGAGAAGCGCGGCGCGGGCGCGTGCTGCACGACGCCGTCGATCTCGATGAGCCCGGTGCGCGCCTGGATGTGCGGATTCTGTTCCGCCTCGGTGAAAGTCAGCACCGGCGTGGTGCAGGCGTCGGTGTGCTCGAACACCGCCCACCACTCGTCGCGCGTCTTGGTCTTGAACTTCTCGGTGAACAGCTTGCGCAGCTGGTCCTGGCCCGCCGGGTCGAGCTGGTGGGGCAGCCCCTCGGGCGAGATCTCCAGTCCGGCAAGCAGTTCCGCGTAGAACTGCGGCTCGATGCAGCCGACCGCCATGTACTTGCCGTCGGAGGTCTCGTAGGTGTCGTAGAAGGCCATGCCGGTGTCGAGCAGGTTGGTGCCGCGCTCGTCGGACCACAGGCCCATGCCCTTCATGCCCCAGATCATGTGCGAGAGGGCAAGCGCGCCATCGATCATGGCCGAGTCGATGACCTGGCCCTTGCCGGAGTTCTGGCGCTCAACCAGGGCGGCGAGAATGCCGAAGACCAGGAACATGGAGCCGCCGCCGAAGTCGCCCACCATGTTCAGCGGCGGGACCGGGCGCTCGCCCTTGCGGCCGATGGCGTTCAGCACGCCGGTCAGCGAGATGTAGTTGATGTCGTGCCCGGCGCGGTCGGCCAGCGGACCGTACTGGCCCCAGCCGGTCATGCGGCCGTAGACCAGGCGCGGATTGCGCTCCAGCGCGGCGTCCGGGCCCAGGCCCATGCGCTCGGTGACGCCCGGCCGGAAGCCCTCGATGAGCACATCGGCCTTTTCGATGAGCCCGAGCACCTTCTCGATATCGGCCGGATCCTTCAGATTGGCCTCGACGATGGTGCGGCCACGCCACTGCGGGCGCTCCATGAAGCCCGGGAACCCGCCCGGCCGCTGCACCCGCACCACGTCGGCGCCGAGATCGGCGAGCAGCAGTGCCGCGTGCGGACCGGGGCCGATGCCGGCCAGTTCGACTACTCGGATGCCCGCGAGCGGGCCCTGCTTGGCGGTGGATGGAGTGCTCACGCCCTACCTCGGTTCATCGTCGAATCCTGCGCACCGGCTCACAGAACCGGTGTTGACGCTATGACAATAACGCGGATTCAGCGATCGACGATCGGGAGGGGCAGGGTATCCGGAGGAGGCAGTTTCGGCAGTTCCGAGCGTGGGAGGCGCAGGGTGGGGAGCTCGCCCGAGGCCATGCGCGCGGTTTCGGGATCCTCCAGGGTGCGTTCCTTGGCGGGCAGCCCGTAGAAGGCGCGGGCATTGTCTTCCAGCACCTTGTGCAGATCGGAGCCGACCGAGTCGGCGATCAGCGAGATATCGGTGTCCCGGAACGGCCGCCCGGCCCGGGTGCCCGGCAGATCGGTGCCGAACATCAGGGCCTCGGGGTTCACGGTGTGGATCTTGCGCAGTGCCGCACCGACATTCATCGACACCCGCCCGAAGCCGGACGCCTTCACCTTGGCTCCCCGGTCGACCAGGTTGAGCAGGTAGGGCAGGCATTCGTCGGACATGCCCATGTGGTCGATGGACAGCTTGGGCAGCTTGGTGATGACCGGCTCCAGCGAGCCCAGCATGGACCCGTCGATATAGAGCTCCACATGCCATCCGGCCAGTTCGTAGGCCCGCAGCGCCAGCATGGTGAGCCCGACGATGTCCCCGCCCGCGCGCTTGAGGTTGAACCGGATGGCCCGCACCCCGGCGCGATTCAGATCGATGATCTGCGCGTCCGGGGCGTCCACGGGCAGCATGGTGACGCCCACCCAGCCCTCGCCCAGCGCGTCGAGGGCCGCCAGCAGGTAGCTCTGATCGGTGCCCTGGAAGGACCCGCTGACCACGGCACCACCGTCGATATCGAAGCGGGACATGCGCTCGCGATAGTCGGCGATGGTGTACGGGTCGGGCAGGTGGCCCTCGTTCTCGACCAGCGGGAACCGCGGATCGAAGATGTGGAGATGGGCATCGAACACGTGATCAGCATGCCTCAGAACGGTGACATGTGCGGACAACCTTGTCCGCCAGGCGGATTCGCGCTGGTCAGCGCACCTTGCCGAGCCTAGAGCACCTTGTCCGGCTCGGAGGCGGCCAGCATGTCCTCGCGCTCGACGACCTTGACCCGCTCGCGGCCCTGCGGCTCGCCGAGGGCGCGCTCGTGCGCGTCGAGGCGGTACCAGCCGGCCCAGGTGGTGAACGGGATGCCCTTGCCCTCGAGGAACTCGGTCACGGCCTCGGGCTCCGGCTTGGCGGCCGGGACGAAGTCCGCGGCGTCGTCGAGCAGGCAGGCGATGGTCTCGTTGGCGTCGCCCTTGGTGTGGCCGATGAGGCCGACCGGGCCGCGCTTGATCCAGCCGGTGACGTAGGTGGCGGGCTCGTAGCGGTCCTTGCCGTCGGCGTCCTCGTTCACCAGCACGCGACCGGCCTCGTTGGGCACGGTGCCGGCCTGGTCGTCGAAGGGCAGCGAGGGGATGTTCTGCGACAGGTAGCCGACCGCGCGGTACACGGTCTGGATGTCCCAGTCCTTGAATTCGCCGGTGCCCTTGCAGTTTCCGGTGCCGTCGAGCTGGGTGCGCTCGGTGCGCAGGCCCACGACCTTGCCGTTCTCGCCGAGGATCTCCGAGGGGTTCTCGAAGAAGTGCAGGAACAGCTTGTGCGGGCGGTCGCCGACATCGCGAATGGCCCACTGCTCCAACGTATTGCAGATCATGTCGACCTGCTTGGAGTGCCGGCGCGCGGCCTCGGAGCCCTCGTCGTAGTCGATGTCCTCGGGATCGACGATGACCTCGATGGTCGGCGAGTGGTCGAGTTCGCGCAGCTCGAGCGGCGTGAACTTGGCCTGCGCGGGACCGCGGCGGCCGAACACGTGCACCTCGAGGGCCTTGTTGGCCTTGAGACCGTCGTAGACGTTCGGCGGGATCTCGGTCGGCAGCAGTTCGTCACCGGTCTTGGCCAGCACGCGCGCCACGTCCAGGGCGACATTGCCGACGCCGAGGACGGCGACCTTCTCCGCGTCCAGCGGCCAGGTGCGCGGCACGTCCGGATGCCCGTCGTACCAGGACACGAAGTCGGCGGCGCCGTAGGAGCCGTCCAGGTCGATGCCCGGAACCTCCAGTGCGCGGTCGGCATTGGCTCCGGTGGAGAAGATGACCGCGTCGTAGAACTGGCGCAGGTCCTCGAGGGTGATGTCGGTGCCGTAGTCGATATTGCCGAGCAGGCGGACCGCGTCCTTGTCGAGGACCTTGTGCAGCGCGGTGATGATGCCCTTGATGCGCGGGTGGTCGGGCGCGACGCCGTAGCGGATGAGGCCGAAGGGCGCGGGCATGCGCTCGTACAGGTCGATGCTCACCCCGGTGAAACCGGCCGGGGTGTCGGACTTCATCAAGGCGTCGGCGGCGTAAATACCGGCCGGTCCTGCGCCCACGATCGCAATGCGTAGCGGGCGGGTCGCTGCACTCTGTTCGGTCATTCTTCCGCGCACCCTTTGGGTCGAAACTAACTTGCCGTCTGAACTTAGCCGTCGTTCTTAGCTTAGGCTAAGTTGACGCCCTGGCTTCGGCGACCTCCATTGGCCCCCGACGCTGCAGCGTTGCTGCGTTGTCCTGCTATTCCCGCACCGGGGCGGAAATTCTGCTGATTCTATCGATGGCGCACGGGACCCTCTGCGCGCGGGCGGTGAAACTGCCCGAATGCCAGGCATGATCTACCCATGAGCGACGCCGAGGAGACAGTGGAGCAGCAGACCCCGATCCCGATCGATCAGAACGAAACCCGGAGCATGTGGCCGTTCCTGGTCGCCGCCGGTGTCATCGCGGTGGTGATCCTGGGCATCGTGATAGCCACGCTGGTCTCCCCGGTTGAGAAGAATGTCACAGATCGCGATCGCCTGGCGTCCGCGGCGGTCGCCTTCGTGCAGTCCCGCAGCGATACCGGCAAATACGAACCGGCCTTGGCCTGCAAGGGATTCGACGAGAACAACTCGCCCTTGAAGATCGCGGCGGCGACCGGCGGGACCATCAGCTTCGACAAGCTGACCGACTCGGCCGTCGACGGCGACAACGCCACCGCGCAGGTCACCGTGAGCACTGGCGGCGCCCAGTCCACCTCGACCTGGCACTTCACCCGGGAGAATTCCCGCTGGTTGGTCTGCAATTCGTGACAAGGTCCGAAGTCGTGGCCGGGGTTTGACACGGCGGCTGTTTTTTCGGCACTCTCATCCCAGGTCATGAGTACCAGCGCCAAGCCCCGGCTGGCTGGTCGGCAACCCTCCTCCGCGGTGGGGTGCTCCGGGTGACGACCTGGCCACGCATCGAGCACGCGATGCGGCAAGTGCGGATTCACAGGAGGTACAGGTGAGCTACGCGGGTGACATCACGCCGAAGCAGGCGTGGGAACTGTTGCGCGACAATCCGGATGCGGTGCTGGTGGATGTCCGCACCGACGCGGAATGGCGATTCGTCGGGGTGCCCGACACCAGCGGCATCGGCCGGCCGACCGCATTGATCGAATGGGTCGACGCCACCGGCACGCCCAATGCCCGCTTCGTGGACCAGTTGAAGCAGGCCCTCGCGGATCGTCCGCAGGATTCGGACGCGCCGGTGCTGTTCATCTGCCGCTCCGGGCAGCGCTCGATCGGTGCGGCCACCGCCGCCACCACGGTCGGCATCACCCCGTCCTTCAACGTGGTCGACGGCTTCGAGGGTGCGCTGGACGGCCAAGGTCATCGCGGCAGCACCGGCTGGCGCGCCGACGGACTTCCGTGGAGGCAGTCATGATCACCGGTGGCTCTTTCGACAAGCCGCTGCCCGAGGGCGTCGGCCCGGCCACGCAGGCCGTGCGCGGCGGCACCCGCCGTTCCGGTTTCGACGAGACCTCCGAGGCGCTGTTCCTCAATTCGGGTTTCGTCTACGAGAGCGCCGAGGCCGCCGAGGCCTCGTTCACCGGCGATATCGAGCACTTCGTCTACTCCCGCTACGGCAACCCGACGGTCGCCATGTTCGAGGAGCGGCTGCGCCTGATCGACGGTGCGGAAGCCTGTTTCGCGACCGCGTCGGGCATGTCGGCGGTATTCACCGCGCTGGGCGCGCTGCTGTCCGCCGGTGACCGGCTGGTCGCGGCGCGCAGCCTGTTCGGCTCCTGCTTCGTGGTGGCCAACGAGATCCTGCCGCGCTGGGGCGTGGAGACCGTCTTCGTCGACGGCGAGGACCTGGACCAGTGGGAGCAGGCGCTGTCCGTCCCCACCCAGGCCGTCTTCTTCGAGACCCCCTCGAACCCCATGCAGACCCTCACCGATGTGCGCGCGGTCTCCGATCTGGCGCACGCGGCGGGCGCGAAGGTGGTGCTGGACAACGTCTTCGCCACCCCGCTGCTACAGCGCGGCTTCGATCTGGGCGCAGACATCACCGTCTACTCGGGCACCAAGCACATCGACGGCCAGGGCCGGGTGCTCGGCGGCGCGATCCTGGGACCGCAGGACTACATCGACGGCCCGGTGAAAAACCTCATGCGCCACACCGGTCCGGCCCTGAGCCCCTTCAATGCCTGGACCCTGCTCAAGGGCCTGGAGACCATGCCGCTGCGCCTGCGCCAGTCGGTCGACTCCGCCCTGAAGATCGCCCAGTTCCTGGAGACCCACCCGGCGGTGGCCTGGGTCAAGTACCCCTTCCTGTCCTCGCATCCGCAGTACGAGCTGGCCAAGCGCCAGATGTCCGGCGGCGGCACGGTGATCACCTTCGAACTGAAGGCCCCCGAGCACGAGGCCAAGAAGCGCGCCTTCGAGGTCCTGAACCGCCTGCGCATCATCGACATCTCCAACAACCTCGGTGACGCGAAGACGCTGATCACCCATCCGGCGACCACCACCCACCGGGCCATGGGGCCGGAAGGCCGTGCGGCCGTGGGTATTACGGACGGGGTCGTCCGAATCTCGATCGGTCTGGAAGACGTCGAGGATCTGCTCAACGACCTGGATCACGCGCTTAGCTAGACTAACGGTCATTGACAGTATGCTGTCATCTTTGACAGCATACTGTCATGTTGAAAACCGTTCATATGGCCGTGTACGACACCTTCTCCGATTGGGAGGTGGGTCATGCGACCGCACACATCAACCGTGAACTCTGGCATCGGGAACCCGGTGCCTGGCAGGTGAAAACGGTTGGCATCACCGCCGATCCGGTTACCTCGATGGGCGGCATGCGGGTCCTGCCCGATCTCGTGATCGACGATTTGAAGCCCGCTGACAGCGCCATGCTGATCCTCCCCGGACTCGGGACCGAGTTCGATCCGGAGTCTCCGATCGGCGTCTTCGCGCGCAAGGCTCGGGAGTTCCTGGCCGCCGGGGTCCCGGTCGCCGCCATCTGCGGTGCGACCTTCGGGCTGGCGAAGGAAGGGCTGCTCGACGATCGGCCGCACACCAGCAATGACCCGGGATACCTTGCCTACTCCGGCTATTCGGGCGCCGAGCACTATGTTGCGAAGACCGCGGTCACCGACGGTGATCTGATCACCGCCACCGGCACCCGCCCGGTCGACCTCGCCCGCGAGATCTTCGCCAGGCTGGAGATCTTCGAGCCGCACGTGCTGGAGTCCTGGTACAAGCTCTACGGAAACAACGATCCGGCGGGCTTCTACGAGCTGTACGAGTACGAGCAGCAGCAGGCGGCCGCCCGATGAGCCGGACCGGGCAGCAGCTCTTCGCCACCGCGGCGGTCACCTCGTTCAAGTTGAACGGCCAATTCCTCGCCATCGCCGAGGAATTGGCCAAGCCCGCCGGAATCACGGTCGCGTGGTGGCAGGTGCTGGGCGCGGTGCTGCACGAGCCGCTGCCGGTGGCGGGCATCGCGCGCGAGATGGGCATCACCCGGCAGAGCGTGCAGCGCGTCGCGGATCTGCTGGTGGACAAGGGATTCGCGGAGTACCGCCCGAATCCGGCGCATCGGCGGGCCAAGCTGGTCGCCATCACCGAGGCCGGTCACGACGCGGTCCGGCGCATCGATCCGCAGCACGCGGCCTACGCGAAACGCCTTACGGCACAACTGGGTAAGCAGCGGCTGGCCGAGATCGTGGACGCGCTGACCGACCTGTCGGCCGCCCTCGAAGCGCTCGAGGACCACGCGACGGACGCGGCCTGATCGAATCCCCGACCTACGGCGCGAACGGATCCTTGGTCTTGCCGACCAGTGCCGCGACCGACGGCAGGATGGTGGTCGGGCGGTACGGGAACTGCTCGACCAGGGCCGGGGTGGAGATGCCGGTGGTGACGAGGATGGTGCGCATGCCCGCCTCCAGGCCCGCGATGACGTCGGTGTCCATCCGGTCGCCGATCATGACGGTGGACTGCGAGTGCGCGCCGATGCGGCGCAGCGCCGAGCGCATCATCAGCGGATTGGGCTTGCCGACGTAGTAGGGCTCCTTGCCGGTGGCCCGGGTGATGAGGGCCGCGACCGAGCCGGTGGCCGGGAGGATGCCCTCGCGCGACGGGCCGGTGGCGTCCGGATTGGTGGCGATGAAGCGCGCCCCCGCCGCGACCAGGCGGATGGCGGTGGTGATGGCTTCGAAGGAGTACGTGCGGGTTTCGCCCAGGACCACGTAGTCCGGATCGGAATCGGTGAGGATGTAACCGATTTCGTGCAGTGCGGTGGTGAGACCGGACTCGCCGACCACGTACGCGGTGCCGCCCGGGCGCTGATCGTTGAGGAAGGTCGCGGTGGCCAGCGCCGAGGTCCAGATGGAATCGACCGGGATGTCGAGGCCGGTGTGCTTGAGCCGGGCCTGCAGATCGCGCGCGGTGTAGATCGAGTTGTTGGTGAGCACCAGGAACGGGATGTCGTTGTCGCGCAGTTCGGCGAGGAACTGGTCGGCCCCGGGCACCAGGTGGTTCTCGTGCACCAGGACGCCGTCCATGTCAGTCAGGTAGGAAAGGATCGGATCTGCGCTCGAGTTGGTCACGCGCACATTCTCCGCTATCCCGGACCCGAACGCTCATATATTCCTGCTCTTACCGACCACCCGACCAGTCCGATCCCTGGAATACCGTTCCCCGACCCGGGGTTCGACGTCTTGGGTGTGACCCCTGCCGCACCGCCTCCCGCCGCTGACTATGGTGCGAGGTAAGTCCGTTTGCGGCGCCCGGCGCCGCGGACGACCGGCGGGAGGTTGGCCCGCACAACCCAAGCGCAGCAAGGCGACAGGAGTGCCCAGGTGAAGGACCTCAAGCTCGGTTACAAGGCGTCCGCGGAACAGTTCGGCCCGCGCGAACTGGTGGAGCTCGCGGTGGAGGTGGAGGCGCACGGCCTCGACTCCGCCACCGTCTCCGACCATTTCCAGCCCTGGCGGCACAATGGCGGGCACGCCCCGTTCTCGCTGGCCTGGATGGCCGCGGTGGGCGAGCGCACCAAGCGCATCCAGCTCGGCACCTCGGTGCTGACCCCGACCTTCCGCTACAACCCGGCGGTCATCGCGCAGGCCTTCGCCACCATGGGCTGCCTGTACCCGGACCGGATCATGCTCGGCGTCGGCTCGGGCGAGGCGCTCAACGAGATCGCCACCGGCTACACCGGCGAATGGCCGGAGTTCAAGGAGCGTTTCGCGCGCCTGCGCGAATCCGTGGATCTCATGCGCGCGCTGTGGACCGGTGAGCGCGTCGACTTCGACGGCCAGTACTACAAGACCGTCGGGGCCTCGATCTACGACGTGCCCAAGGACGGCATCCCGGTCTACATCGCCGCGGGCGGCCCACTGGTGGCCCGCTACGCCGGTCGTGCCGGTGACGGCTTCATCTGTACCTCGGGCAAGGGCATGGACCTCTACACCGAGAAGCTGATGCCGGCCGTCGCGGAGGGCGCTGCCAAGGTCGGCCGCACCGTCGACGATATCGACCGGATGATCGAGATCAAGATCTCCTACGACACCGATCCCGTTCTGGCGCTGGAGAACACGCGCTTCTGGGCCCCGCTGTCGCTGACCGCCGAGCAGAAGCACTCCATCACCGACCCGATCGAGATGGAGGCCGCGGCCGACGCGCTGCCGATCGAGCAGATCGCCAAGCGCTGGATCGTGGCCAGCGATCCGGACCAGGCCGTCGAGCAGATCAAGCCGTACCTGGACGCGGGCCTCAACCACCTCGTGTTCCATGCACCGGGTCACGATCAGCGCCGCTTCCTGGACCTGTTCCAGCGCGATCTGGCGCCCCGGCTGCGCGCCCTCTGAAGGGTGTGACGCGCCTCGGAATGACGGGGTAAAACCGGCCCCGGAGCGGGACATATGTCATGTGATTGCAGTCTCCCGCGCCGGGGTCGAGGTGTCGAGGCGGCGGGAAACGGCCGGTCGAACGGGTCTTGACGGATTCATATCAAATGTGCATAACCAAACGCGCTTGACGTGTTGCCGGCCAGACGCGGAAATCGGCCAAAAACGGTCGGTAGTCTTCTGCTCATGGCTGCCTCACCGGTTTCCAGCGTCTACATCGCCTCCCCCGAGGGCGACACCGGCAAGTCGACGGTGGCACTCGGTGTCCTTCAAGCACTTGCCGCGACGACGCCCCGCGTCGGCGTGTTCCGCCCCATCACCCGGTCGGCGACCGGACGCGACTACATCCTCGAACTCCTGCTCGAGCACTCCACCTCCGATGTGGACTACGACCAGGCCATCGGTGTCACCTACGAACAGGTGCACGAGGACCCGGACGCCGCGATCAGCGAGATCGTGATGCGCTATCACGCCGTCGCCAAGCAGTGCGACGCCGTGCTCATCGTCGGCTCCGACTACACCGATGTCGCCAGCCCCAGCGAGCTGCGCTACAACGCCCGCATCGCGGTCAACCTCGGCGCGCCCGTGCTGCTGGTGGTGCGCGGAATCGGCCGCACCTCCGACGAATTGGGCCAGCTGGTCGAGCTGTGCCGCGGCGAGCTGGTGGCCGAGCACGCCAAGCTGGTCGCCGTCGTCGCCAACCGCTGCGAGCCCGATCAGATCGAGGCCGACGCCGAGGTGCTGAAAAAGGTTGCGGCCGTGCCGTCCTGGGCGCTGCCGGAGGTGCCGCTGCTGCAGGCCCCGACCATGGAGGAACTGCGCGACGCCATCGGCGGCGAAATGTACAGCGGCGACCCGGAACTCATGCAGCGCGAGGCCCTGGAGGTCATCGTCGGCGGCATGACCGCCGAGCACATTCTGGAGCGCCTGACCGACGGCGTCGCCGTCATCACCCCCGGCGACCGCTCCGATGTGCTGCTCGCCCTGGTGAACGCCCATGAGGCGGAAGGCTTCCCGTCGCTGGCGGGCATCATCATGAACGGCGGCATGCTGCCCGAGCCGTCCATCGCCCGGCTGATGGCGGGTCTCAAGCCCAAGCTGCCCATCCTGTCCACTGATCTGGGCACCTTCGAGACCGCCAAGGCCACCGCGCTCACTCGCGGCCGGGTCTCGCTGTCCAGCATCCGCAAGGTGGACACCGCGCTGGCTGTCATGGAGGAGCGGGTCGATCCGCGAGAGTTGCTGGCGCAGATCGAGGTTCCGATTCCGGACGTGGTCACCCCGCAGATGTTCGAGTACCAGCTCATCGAGCGGGCCCGCAACGACCGCAAGCGCATCGTGCTGCCCGAGGGCGACGACGACCGCATCCTGCGCGCCGCCGGCCGCGTCCTGCAGCGCAAGATCGCCGATCTCACCATCCTCGGCGAGGAGGCGGCCGTGCGCGGCCGCGCCGCCGAGCTGGGCGTGGACATCGACGCCGCCGAGGTGCTCGACCCCAAGACCTGTCCGCTGCGTGACGAATTCGCCGAGGAGTACGCCCGCCTGCGCGCCCACAAGGGCATGACGGTGGACCGCGCCCGCGAATTCATGAGCGACATCTCGTATTTCGGCACCATGATGGTGCATATGGGGGTCGCCGACGGCATGGTCTCCGGTGCGGCGCACACCACCGCGCACACCATCCGGCCGTCCTTCGAGATCATCAAGACCACGCCGGGCGTCTCCACGGTGTCCAGCGTCTTCCTCATGTGCCTCGCGGATCGTGTTCTCGTCTACGGCGACTGCGCCGTGGTCCCGGACCCGACCTCGGACCAGCTGGCCGATATCGCGGTCTCCTCCGCGCGCACCGCCGCCCAGTTCGGCATCGATCCGCGCGTGGCCATGCTCTCGTACTCCACCGGTGAATCCGGTTCCGGCGCGGATGTCGACAAGGTCCGCGCCGCGACCAAGCTGGTCCACGACCGTTCCCCGGAACTGTTGGTGGAGGGCCCGATTCAGTACGACGCCGCGATCGAACCCGCGGTGGCAAAGACCAAACTGCCGAACTCCGCCGTGGCGGGTCAGGCGACGGTCTTCATCTTCCCGGATCTCAATACGGGTAACAACACCTACAAAGCGGTGCAGCGCAGCGCCGGAGCGGTCGCCATCGGCCCCGTGCTCCAGGGTCTGCGCAAGCCGGTCAACGACCTCTCGCGCGGCGCGCTCGTCGCGGACATCGTCAACACCGTCGCCATCACCGCCATTCAAGCCCAACAGGAGGCGCAATGAAGGTACTGGTGATCAACTCCGGTTCCTCGTCCATCAAATATCAACTGCTGGAACCGGAATCGGCCGAGGTCGTCGCCTCCGGGGTGGTGCAGCGCATCGGTGAGGACGTCGCCTCCGACGTCGTGACCGTCGAGCACAAGTGCGGTGGCGAGACCTTCGAGTACAAGGGGCCGCTGGCCGATCACGCGGCGGGTCTGCACGTGGTGTTCGACCTGTTCAGCGCGTCGGGCCAGGATCTGGCGCACGCCGATCTGGGCGCGGTCGGGCACCGGGTGGTGCACGGCGGCGAGGTCTTCTACCAGCCCACGCTCATCGACGACGATGTGGTGAAGGCGATCATCGACCTGTCTTCGCTTGCGCCGCTGCACAATCCGCCGAACGTCATCGGCATCGAATCCGCGCGGGCGCTGCTGCCGGACGTGCCGCAGGTCGCGGTGTTCGACACCGCCTTCTTCCACAACCTGCCCGCCGCCGCCAAGACCTACGCCATCGACGCGGAAACCGCTGCTGCGCACGGTATTCGCAAGTACGGCTTCCACGGCACCTCGCACGACTATGTGTCGGGCCAGGTGGCGGAGTTCCTCGGCAAGGATCGCGCCGCGCTGAATCAGATCGTGCTGCACCTGGGCAACGGCGCGTCGGCTTCGGCCGTGCGGGCCGGGCAGGCGGTGGACACCACCATGGGCCTGACCCCGCTGGAGGGCCTGGTCATGGGCACCCGCTCCGGTGATCTGGATCCGGGCATCATCTTCCATCTCATCCGCACCGCGGGCATGAGCGTGGACGATGTCGACAATCTGCTCAACCGGCATTCCGGCATCAAGGGCATCTCCGGGGTCAACGACTTCCGCGAGCTGGGTCAGCTCATCGAAACCGGCCACCCCACCGCCAAATTGGCGTTCGACGTCTACATCCACCGGCTGCGCCGCTACATCGGCGCGTACCTGATCGACCTGGGCAAGGTGGACGCCATCACCTTCACCGCCGGTGTGGGCGAGAACGACGCCCACGTGCGCGCCGAGGCGCTGGCCGGGCTGGAGAACTACGGCATCCGCATCGACGAGGCGCGAAATGCCGAGCGGTCCCGAGTGGCCCGGCGCATTTCGACCGACGACTCGGCGATCTCGGTTCTGGTCGTGCCGACCAACGAAGAACTCGCGATTGCCCGTGCTGCCGCCAACCTGGTCGGATAAGGCAACTCTCGGGCTCTCAGGGGCTTCCCCTGAAACCCCTTCTTCACGAAATAATCACGATGTCTTTGGCATTGTGATCGATGGACCGAGGTTCCTCCCAGGTCCACCGGAACCCGTGTCGCACCACGCACAACTGCGGTAGGGATCGACCCTTCCCTCGCCGTTCCCGTGATCTCAGGCTGCCCCCGAGATCGCCGCAGGCGGCACGGGCCCTTTCCGGTCTCAGAACCAAGATTTCGCGCGTACGGCATTGGCCAGATCGATCAGCGCGTAGCGATGCGTGCGCGCGGGCGCCGAACGGGCCAGCCCGCGCAGACCCGTCTCGATGCCGCGCCGCAGATCCCGTTCGGTGAACGGTGACCCGAAGAGCTTGGCGCTGGCCGACTTCGGCCGCTTCCCGGCCTGCACCCAGCCCAGCGCGATGCCCAGGGTCAGAATCCGCAGCTGTGCCGCACGACCCTCACCGGGCGGCAGATTCTGCACCCGTGCCGCCGCCACCTGCAGCGTCGCTTCATCCAGATCCGCTGCGGGAGCACAGGTCAGCAGCATGAGAATGGCCGTCATGCGCGCCTCGGCGTAGTGCCGCGACGCGGGCGGCACCTGATCCAGCGCATGCACCGCCGCGGTGATGTTCCCGGCCGCCGCCAGCTGGCGCGCCAGCCCGAACGCGGCGCTCACTACGCCCCGATCGGTGCGCCACACGGTCGCGTAGTAGTTCTCGGCGTAGGCCCGCCACTCCTCCGGATCCGGCGAATCCCAATGCTGCAGAATCAGTTCCGCGGTGGCCGCCAGCGCCAGCTTGGGTGCGATCTCACCGGGCAGCGCCTCGAGCACCGCGTTGAAACGGGCGAACGCGAGCTCGTACTCCAGCTCCAGCAGCTCGGTCAGGCCCAGATACCAGTCGATGCGCCAGTCGGGCGCGGGCGGCTGCGGCTCGTCGCTGAGACGGTTCAACAGCATGCGCGCGGCGGCGGGCTCATCGAGATCCAGGTGCGCGCGGGCCTCGGCGAGGGTCACCTCGAGCTCGAAAGTCTCGGGCGCACCGCCCGGTTCGGCGGCGGCCCGCTGCCGCGCGTGGCGTAGCTCGTCGAGGGCGTGGCGCGGTTCGGGATGCGCCGCACCGGCCAGCAGCGGGGCCGACGGGTCACCGGGATCGATGATCGGCACCGGCAGCGCGGCCACCACATCGCCGGGCTGGAGCAGGGTGTCGCGGGCGATGCCGTCGATGATGCCGTCGGTCTGCGCGATCAGTTCGCCGGTGCCGAAACTGGTGCGCGGCGGGCTGAAAAGCGTTGACAGCTGCGGATGTTCATTGCCCGTCTCCACCGCCAGGATCTCGCGCAGCACGCCGGTGAGCTGGGTGCCCAGCAGTCGGGCCGAGGGGAAGCGCTGATCCGGATCGGGATGGGTGGCGCGCAGCAGCAGCCGGTACAGGAACTGGTGCCGGGCCAGGATCGGCTCGTCCTTGGGATCCGGGATGCCGTCCACATAGGCGCCCCGCTCCATCGGCAGGTGCAGGGTGAGCACGGCCAGAGTGCGGCCCGCGGTGTAGATGTCCGAGGCCACCGTGGGCCCGGTGTGCGCGATCTCCGGGGCCTGGAATCCCCTGGTGCCGTACAGGTTTCCGTACGCCTCGAACTGGCTGACCGCGCCCAGGTCGATGAGCTCCACCCGATCGGTGGTGATCATGATGTTGTCGGGCTTGAGGTCGTTGTAGGCCAGCCCGACCGAATGCAGATAGTCCAGTGCCGGAAGGATTTCCAGCAGATACGCGATGGCCACCGTGACCGGCATGCGGTCGGGCGCGTAATGGTCGAGCAGATCGCGCAGCGAATGCCCGCCCACGTACTCCATCACGATGTAGCCGATGGGCTCCCCGTCCGCACCGGCGTGCTCCACGAAGTTGTGGATCTTCACGATGCTCGGGTGCACCACCTCGGCCAGGAACTGCCGCTCGGCCACCGCGACCGCCTGCGCCTCGGCGTCACCGGCGTGCAACAGGCCCTTGAGCACCACCCAGCGGTCGCTCACATTCCGGTCGATGGCCAGGTAGATCCAGCCCAGTCCGCCGTGCGCGATACAACCCTGGATCTCGTACTGCCCCGCCACCCGATCGCCCGGATGCAGCGACGGCCGGAAATCATAAGGCGCACCGCAGGTTTGGCAGGTGCCCGTGGTCGTCGCCGGCGCGGTCGGCGTGGCCCGCCCCACCGGCTTGCCGCACCGCCAGCAGAAGCGCCGCCCCTCGGCGACCACCGGATCCTCCAGCACGGCCTTCTCCGGATCCACCGGCTCCACCGTGGGAATCGGCACCAGCCCGGCCCCGAGCCGCCGCACCGCCGGCCGCGGCCGCGTCATCCGCGCCGTGCGCTGCGACGGCCGCGTGGGCGTCCGCGTCTCCCCGTCCGAATTATCCGGTGCCTCGTCCTTCGGGCGTGGCGTCGCCTCGGTGCGCGGTGTGAGCTCGGTCCGCGGCGTCAGCTCGGTCCGGCGCGTGGCCTCCGTTGCCTCGAGTTCCGTACTGGCACCGTCGGGTTCGGGCCGCGCCGTGACCTCGGTTCGCGCCGGCCAGTGCGGTCCCATGCCCGGCTCGGGCCGCTCGACGGCCCGGGTGCCATCGTCGTCCGCCCCGCCGGTCTCGCGGGGCTCGGGATGGTTCGGATCGGACGGTGTGGTCATCGTCAGTCCTGATACCTCGGGGGCGGTGGCACGGCCGCGTCACCCAATTCGGTGGACAGCCAGCGCCGGTAGAGCCGGTTCCAGGTGCCGTCGGCGCGAATGCGTTCCAGCGTGCCGTTCACGAAGCGGACCAGATCGTCGGAGCCCTTGGAGATGCCGATGCCGTACTGCTCGGTGCTCAGGTTGGGCCCGACCACCTCGGTGGCCGGATCCTGTTCGGCGAGCCCGGCCAGCACGGTGTCGTCGGTGCTGACCGCGTCCACCTGCCGCTGCTGCAGCACCACCAGGCAGTCGGCCCAGCCGGGCACGGTGAGGATGGAGGCGGCGGGCTGCTGGCGGCGGATCAGGTCGAGCGAGGTGGTGCCGCTGGCCACGCACACCCGGCGCCCGGCCAGATCGGCGAGCCCGGCGATCCCGGAGTCGCGCACGGTCAGCACCCGCTGATGCGCCTGCAGATAAGACGTCGAGAAGGTGACCGTCTGCCGCCGTTGGCAATTGATGGTCATGGTCTTCACCACGACATCCACGGTGTGCTCGACCAGGGCCTTCTCGCGGTCGGCCGAACTCAGGATCCGGTACTCGATCGCACCCGGATCACCCAGCAGATCCCGCGCCAGCTCCTTGGCGATGTCCACGTCGAAGCCCGCCAGCGTGCCGCTGGTCGGATCCCGGAAACTGAACAGATTGCTGCCCGGATCCAGTCCGACCAAGAGTCGGCCGCGTGCCCGGATGGCATCGATATCGGGCCCGCTGTTCGTCCCGTTCGGCCGCAGGCTCGCGGTCGCGTCCCCGCACTCCGGGGGCGGGGGCGGCAGGGTCGACTGGGTCTGCGCCGCAACGGCTCCCGAGGGCAGCGGCGGTTCGATATAGCTCGGCACCCGGGTCGAGGGCGCGGGCGGCGGCGGGCTGTCGTCGCCGCAGGCGGCGGTGAACAACACGGCCCCGGACAGCGCGGCCGCGGTGAGCAATCGGATCCGTCTTCGCGTCATCGGTACTCCCGCAGTCGCGGCCAGAGTCCGGCGGCGATGAGCACGGCGGCCGCGGTGCTCAGCACCAGCGCGCCCGGCCCGAGCAGGTCGAGGGTGCGCGCGGCGTGAGAGGTGTCGGCGCGCAACATGTTCCGGGTGTCGCCGATGCCGTCGCCGAGGGCGCGGTCCAGCGCGTCGGTCTGGGCGGTGGCCTCGTTCGCCCCCGGACCGGTGGCGACGGCGGCCGCTCCCAGGAAGTCGCCCTTGGACAGCGCGTCGTTCATGCGCTGGTGCGCGGCCCGCCAGCGGTCCAGGGCGGCCGCGGCGGTCTTCACATCGTTGGCGCCGGGCTTGTCGGATCCGTAGCCGGACAGGATATTCCGCAATTTCCCGATGGCCTGGTCGTAGGTGCGGTCGTAGTCGGCGCTGGTGTCGCGGCGCACCAGCTTGAGGGTCTCGGCGGTGCGGGCCTGCTGGGCCAGGATGCGGCTCTCGGTGAGCGCGGCGGTCGGGATGCTGCCGTCGTCGCGGGCGTGGGTGGTGTCGACCGCGGAGATGATGCCCGCGACCACCGTCCAGGACAACAGCACCACCATGGTCCCGCTGGCCAGCAGCAGGCCGAGATTGAGCACCCGGTGCCAGCGCCGGAACAGGAACAGCTGTGCCGCGATCAGCGCGGCCACCGCGATCAGCGGCAGATAGATGGCGGGCCACGGCGGCCGCACGTGATTGCGCTGGGTGGCGGTGATGGCCGCGGACCGATGCTCCTGCAGTTCCTGCGCCATCGGCAGCAGCGTCTTCTGCATGAGGTTGGAGCCCTCGCTCAGATAGGCCGCGCCGACCGGCTCCCCGCCGCGATTGTTGGCCCGCGCGGTCTCCACGATGCCCGCGTACACCGGCAGTCCGGTGGCGATGCCGCTGCGCAGATGCGTATCCGAGTCCCCGTCACTGCGATTGGACTGGGTCACCAGTTCGGCGGCCGCCTCGCCGACCGCCTGGTTGTAGCGGTCGCGCACCGGCTTGGGCTCCAGCCCACCGGAAATGAAGGCGGTGCCCGCCGAGGCGTCGGCCACCGACAGCGAGGTGTAGAGCCGCTGCGCCGAATACGCGTCCGGCTCGGACTCGGTGAGCAGCACGTCCAGGGCGTGTTGCCGGTTGGTCACCGCGGTCGCGGTGACAATGCCGGCGGTCACGCACAGGCACAGCAGGACCAGCCCGACGGCGATCAGCTTGGCGGGGGAGGAGTGCGCGAAGGAGCGCAGTTCCGTGGTCGCGAGGCGTTCCCGCCAGACCGGACCGGCCGCGCGCGGGGACGGCTCCGCCACCATCGACTCCTCGGTACGAGCCATCCTCACCTCCCAATGACCGAAAACGAACGACCAACTTGCTACGTCCGGATGAGCTTATTGTGGACGTACCTCCGTCGTGACGCGGGAATCCCCGCGGTGTGCCCCGCGGGGCGGGAAGTGTGCACAGCGACTGGGTCGGATGATGGGATTGCGAAGATGCGTGGTGACGGTGACGGTTGGGCGGAAAGCCCGGATGGCTCCCGTCAATGGGGTCGCTTCGGGGCTGCCGGACTGTTGCTGCGCGCCCCGCTGATCGGCGGCGGCGCCGCGGTCCTGCTGCACCACCGGGCCGCCTGGACCCATCAGGGCGGCACCTGGGCCCTGCCCGGCGGCGCCCGCGATTCCCACGAGACCACCGTGCACGCCGCGGTCCGCGAGGCCGAGGAGGAGGCGGGCATCGCACCCGGTTCGATCCGCGTGCGCGGCTCCCGGGTGACCGCGACCGCACTCAGCGGCTGGACCTACACCACGGTCATCGCCGATGCCCCGGACCGGCTCGAGACCCGGGGCAATATGGAGAGCCAAGATCTGGTGTGGGTGCCCGAGGACGAGGTCGAGGACCGGCCGCTGCATCCCGGTTTCGCCGCCGCCTGGCCGTTGCTGCGGGCCACGCCCGCCCGCGTCAGCCTGGCCGGAATCCCGGCTCGCCGCGCGGTGGCGGCCGCGTTGCCGCGCACCCTGGATCTGGCCGAGCACGGATTCGTCTGGCTGCACTCCAATGGCGACGGCAACGGCCGCACGGCCCGCATCTGCCCGGGCGCCGCGGCCGAATCCGGCTCGAAACAGACCGAATTGGCCGGAAATGTGTTGTTCCTCACTCCCGGTCAGGTGTTCTCTTGATGGGGTGAGCACGCGCGAGCTTCCCACGTACTGCCGGATCTGCGAGCCGCTCTGCGGACTGATCGCCACCGTCGAGGACGGCAGGCTGATCCAGCTGCGCGCCGACAAGGAGCATCCGCTCTCCCGCGGCAATGCCTGCCCCAAGGGCATCGCCTTCACCGAGATCCAGAACGATCCGGACCGCGTGCTGTATCCGCTGCGGCGCACGGCCGCGGGCGAGTTCGAACGGGTCTCCTGGGACACCGCGCTGGACGAGATCGGCGAGCGGCTGCGCGGGCTCATCGACGAGCACGGAATGCACAGTCTCGGCTGGTATTTCGGCAATCCGTCCTCCTTCTCCTATTCACACACCCTGTGGATGCTGGGCTTCCAGATGGCCGCGGGGCTGAAGCACGTGTATTCGGCGGGCTCCCAGGACATCAACAACCGGTTCGTCGCCAGCCAGCTGCTCTACGGCTCCTCCACCTCGGTGCCGGTGCCCGATCTGGACCGCACGGACTTCCTGCTCATGCTGGGCGCCAATCCGCTTGTCTCACACGGCAGTGCGATGAGCGTGCCGCGTGTGCGCGACAAGCTCACCGCCATCACCAAGCGCGGTGGCCGCGTGGTCGTGATCGACCCGCGAAACACCGAGACGGCCAAGCTGTTCGAGCATGTCGGAGTGCGCGCGGACGGCGACGCCTGGCTGCTGGCGACGTTGCTGCAGGTCATCTTCGAGGAGGGCCTCGAAGACACCGAGGCGCTGCGCCGCCAGGCCACCGGGGCGCGCGAATTGCGGGACGCTGTCGCGCGATTCACGCCCGAGGCCACCGCCGAGGTGACCGGTCTCGAGCCCGATCGGGTGCGCGCGCTCGCCCGGGATCTGGCCCGCGCCGAGTCCGCCGCCGTCTACGGCCGCACCGGTACCTGCCTGGGCCGCCACGCCACCCTGGTCGCCTTCCTCATCGACGCGCTCGGCCTGGTCACCGGAAACCTCGACCAGCCGGGCGGTTCCGTCTTCGGCAAGGAACTGGTGGCCGTCTCCAAACTGAACGCGCGCCTGGGCCTGATCGGCTACGGCAAGAACCGTTCCCGCATCGGCGGATTCCCGGATGTGCTGGGCACCTTCCCGGCCGCCATCATGGCCAAGGAGATCACCACTCCGGGTCCGGGCCGCCTGCGCGCGCTGTTCACCTCGGCGGGCAATCCGGTCTCCTCGGTCCCGAACGGCCGCGAATTGGCTTCCGCCATGGAACAACTGGACCTTTTCGTTTCCATCGACATATATGTCAACGACACCAACCGGATGGCCGACTACATCCTCCCGGCGACCACTTTCCTGGAGCGCGACGACATTCCGCTGCCCTTCACCGCGCTCTCCCCGACCCCGTACACGCAGTACACCGAGCGCGTGCTCGAACCGTACGGCGAGGCCCGCGAGGAATGGCGCATCGTCGACGACATCGCGACCCGGATCGGCGTGCAGCCCTTCGCACTCGGCGCGGCCCGCCCGGTCGGCCGCCTGCTGAGCGGCCTACGCCGCCGCATGCCCCGGTTGCCCGCCCGCCCGACTCCGCAACTGCTGGTGGATCTGGCCGTGCGCACCGGCCCCTACGGCGACCTGTTCGGCCTGCGCCGCGGCGGTCTCAGCCTGCGCATGCTGCGCCGCCACCCGCACGGCCTGGTCCTGGCCGACGGCATCACCACCGGCGTGCTGCGAGAAGTCGTGATGCACAAGGGCGGCCGCGTGCAACTGGACCCCGACGAGATCATCATCGAACTGCGCGGTCTTGCCGACCGCCCGGCCGATCCCACCTACCCGCTGCGCGTCATCGGCCTGCGCGAGCTCAAGTCCCACAACTCGTGGATGCACAATGTCGAGCCGCTCATGCGCGGCGACCGCGAGCACGCCGCGCGCATCAACCCGAAGGACGCCGCGGTCGCGGGTATCCAGGACGGCGACCGCTGCCGCGTCACCTCACCGCACGGCTCCATCGAGGTGACCGCCCGCCTCACCGAGGACATGACCGAGGGCACCGTCGCCATCCCGCACGGCTGGGGTCACCGCGGCGGCTGGCAGCGCGCCAATGCCGCGGGCGGTGCGAACGTGAACGATTTGATGTCAACGGATCTGGCCGACGTGGAACGCCTCGCGGGCATGTCCAACCTGAACGGCATCCCGATCCGCCTGGACCCCGTCGCCTGACCGAGCCCTGTCATACGCCCCGTCATTCCGGCATGCTTTTGGCCGGAATCCACCCCAGCCAGTGTGGATCCCGGCCAAAAGCGCGCCGGGATGACGAGGGGAGTCTCGCGATGGGATGACGGGAGTCCTGTGCCTAGTTGGCGTTCTCCAGGATCCGCTGCTTGATCCTGCGGGCCGCGGCGGTCGGATCATCAGCTTCGGTAATGGCCCGCACCACGACGATTCGGGTCGCGCCGGCGGCCAGCACCTCGGGCAGGCGCTCGTCGTCGATGCCGCCGATGGCGAACCACGGCCGCTGCGTGTGCGAATCGGCGGTGGAGCGAACCAGTTCCAGGCCCGCGGGCGTGCGGCCCGGTTTGGTCGGGGTCGAGTAGACCGGGCCGGTGCAGAAGTAGTCGATGTGCTCGTCCACGGCGGCCAGTCCGGCCTGCGCGCGATTGTTGGTGGAACGGCCCAGCACCACCTCGCCGCCCAGGATCTGGCGCGCGTACCAGGGCGGCAGGTCGCCCTGGCCCAGGTGCAGCACGTCGACCCCGGCGGCGAGCGCGATATCGGCGCGGTCGTTGCAGGCGACCAGTGCGCCGTGGCGGCGGGCAGCCGCCTTCAGCTCGGCCAGCGCACCCAGCTCGGCCTTGGCCTCGAGCGGACCGAACTGCTTCTCCCCGCGCGAACCCTTGTCGCGCAGCTGGATGATGTCGACGCCACCCGCCAGCGCGGCCTCGGCGAACTGCGCGAGGTCGCCGGTGTCGCGGCGGGCGTCGGTGCACAGATAGAGCCGTGCGGTCGCGAGACGTTCCCGAGGGGATACCGGTCGGTTCGGGTGGGAGGGTTGCACAGCCTCGACGGTAGTCGCGCTACGGTGGTTGAGTCGAAACGACCCGTGGGAGCGCCTCGAGCTCGACGCCGCGCGACGCCCCCGGTGAATTTCCCGTTTCGAGACGTATATATGCAGGTCCCGGACGTCCCGGGTCGGGTTAGGTGGAGTCAATGCGGAGTGTGGCCGTCGTCGGCGGCGGAGTGATCGGACTGTCGGCGGCCTGGAAGGCGGCCGGAGCTGGCTTTACCGTCACCCTCTTCGACCCGGCCGTAGGCTCCGGATCCTCCTGGGTGGCGGGCGGCATGCTCGCGCCGCTGTCCGAGGGCTGGCCCGGCGAGGACGAGGCCCTCGCCTTCGGCGCCGCCTCCCTCACCCGCTGGCCCGGCTTCGCCGCCGAGCTGAAGGCGATCACCGGCACCGACGTCTTCGTCGCCGACGAGACCCTCACCGTCGCCCTCGACGCCGCCGATGCCGCGGACCTGCGCACCATCGCCGACTGGGTGAACGCCCGCGGTCACGAGCTGCGCGTGCTGGACCGCGCCGGGGTGCGCGAAGCCGAACCGGGTCTGGGCCGTGGTGTCCGCGCCGGACTGCTGGCCGCCACCGAACCGGCCGTGGACAATCGCGCCCTGGTCGGCGCGCTCCGAACCGCCTGCGCCGCAGCCGGAGTCGAATTCCGCGCCGAACGGGTCGAAGCCCTGACCGATCTGCCGCACGACCGCATCGTCCTCGCGACCGGCGCCGCCGCGGCCGATTTATGGCCGGGCCTGCCGGTCCGCCCGGTGAAGGGTGAGATCCTGCGCCTGCGCCGCCGCCCCAGCGCTCCGACCCCGCCGCGCCGGGTGATTCGTGCCCGCGTGCACGGCCGTCCCGTCTACCTCGTTCCGCGCGGCGATGGAATCGTGCTGGGCGCAACGCAATACGAGGTCGGCTTCGATACCGCCGTCACCGCGACGGGCGTCCGCGACCTGCTCACCGATGCCGAATCGGTGCTGCCCGGAATCGGCGAGTACGAATTCGCCGAGGCCATCGCGGGTTTCCGCCCCGGCTCCCCCGACAATCTGCCGCTCATCGGCTACCTCGACGACCGCGTGATCGTGGCAGCCGGTCACGGCCGCAACGGCATTCTCGACACCCCCGTCACCGCCGACGCCGTCCTCGCCCTGCTCGCCGATACCGAGCTGCCCGAGGCGAAGGCCGCGAACCCCAGCCGGTTCACGGCGGTCCCCGAGCGGCAATCTTCTACCGCCGCACCGCTTTACCCAGGAGGAGTTCGATGACAGCGATTCCGGTCGGCGTGACCGTGAACGGCCAGGAGCACATGTTCCCCGAGCCGCTCACCGTCCGCGAAATGATGGAACGCCTGAACCTGCCGTGTCAGGGCGTGGCCCTGGCCATCGACGGCGCGGTCTTCCCCAAGTCCCGCTGGGACGAACCGGTCGGCCGCGGCTGGGAGATCGAGGTGCTGACGGCGGTGCAGGGTGGCTAGCCCGGCTACGCCGCCTGCCAGCTCCGTGACGCCGCTGGTCATCGCCGGCCGCGAATTCGGTTCCCGGCTCATCATGGGCACCGGTGGCGCGGAGAACCTGGCCGTGCTGGAGGAGGCCCTGGTCGCCTCGGGCACCGAGCTGACCACGGTCGCGATGCGCCGGGTGGACGCCGCGGGCGGTACCGGCGTGCTCGACCTGCTCAAGCGCCTCGAGATCGCCCCGCTGCCCAATACCGCCGGCTGCCGCACCGCCGCCGAGGCCGTGCTCACCGCGCAGCTCGGCCGCGAGGCCCTCGAAACCGATTGGGTCAAGCTGGAAGTCATCGCCGACGAGCGCACGCTGCTGCCCGACGCCATCGAATTGGTCGCCGCCGCCGAGCAATTGGTGGACGACGGCTTCACCGTGCTGCCCTACACGACCGACGACCCGACCCTGGCCAAGCGCCTGGAGGACATCGGCTGCGCCGCGGTCATGCCGCTGGGTTCGCCCATCGGCACCGGCCTGGGCATCGGCAATCCGCACAATATCGAGATGATCGTGGCCGCCGCGGGCGTCCCGGTGATCCTCGACGCCGGCATCGGCACCGCCAGCGATGCCGCCCTGGCCATGGAACTCGGCTGCTCGGCCGTGCTTTTGGCGACCGCGGTCACCCGCGCCCGGCAGCCCGCGCTCATGGCCGCCGCCATGGCCCGTGCCGTCGAGAGTGGTTGGCTGGCCCGCGAGGCCGGTCGCATCCCGAAGCGTTTCTGGGCGCAGGCCTCTTCGCCGGGATTCTGAACCCCGGATTCTGAACCCGGGGTCCGCTCCGGGCCGTAGTCATCCCTGAGGATGAGCGACGCGCTACCAATTAGCGATAGTGCGAGCCGCCGATGTGGGGAAGACTGGTCGTCATGATCGAACTGAGAGGTCTGACCAAGCACTACGGCCAGACGGTTGCGGTGTCGGATCTGTCCTTCACGGTTCAACCGGGGCAGGTGACCGGCTTCCTCGGCCCGAACGGGGCGGGCAAGTCGACCACCATGCGCATGATCCTGGGGCTGGACACACCGACTTCCGGGACCGCGCTCATCAATGGCAAGCCGTACCAGGAGCTGAAGAAGCCCCTCGAAACGGTCGGCGCGCTGCTGGACGCGAAATGGGTGCACCCCAATCGTTCCGCGCGCTCGCATCTGCGGTGGATGGCCGCCTCCAACGACATTCCGCAATCCCGGGTCGAGGAGGTGCTGCGCCTGGTCGGCCTCACCGAGGTGGCCGGCAAGAGCGCGGGCGGCTTCTCCCTGGGCATGTCGCAGCGGCTCGGCCTGGCCGGGGCCCTGCTCGGCGACCCGCAGGTGCTGCTGTTCGACGAACCCGTGAACGGCCTGGACCCCGAGGGCATCCTGTGGATCCGCCGCTTCATGCAGCGCCTGGCCGCCGAGGGCCGCACCGTGCTGGTGTCGAGCCACCTGCTCAGCGAAATGGCGCAGACCGCCGAACATCTCGTGGTGATCGGCCGGGGCCGGCTCATCGCCGACACCACCACAAAGGATTTCATCGAGAAGGCGTCGGAACAGTCTGTGCGCGTGCGCAGTCCGCAGCTGGATCAGCTGCGCAGCCTGCTCACCTCCAACGGCATGACCGTGCGCGAGGATGGCGCGGAATCCGACGGCCCGGCCCTGGTCGTGGCCGGTGTGACCAGTGACGCGGTCGGAAAACTGGCCGGCGCCAACGACATCACGCTCTACGAGCTCTCCCCGCAGCGCGCCTCGCTGGAGGAGGCGTTCATGCGCATGACCGGAGGCGCGGTGCAGTACCACGGCGAAGGCTTCGATCAGGTTATGGGAGGTGCGCTCTGATGGGAGTGCTGACCGCGGAACGTATCAAGCTCACCTCGACCCGTTCGCCGTGGTGGTGCTCGGCCATCGTGGTGGTCCTGGGTCTGGGGCTGGCGGTGCTGGCGGCGGCGGTGGCGCGCTCGGCCAAGGGCGACCACACCCACGTCTACACCGTTTCCGACGCGGTGTCGGGCGTGAGCGGTTTCGGCGTGCTGGTCCTGATGATCATGGCGACGCTGTCGGTGACCAGCGAATACCGCTTCGGCGTCATCCGCACGTCCTTCCTGGCCACGCCGAATCGCACCCGGGTCATCACAGCGAAGTCGATCCTGCTGGCGGTGTACGCGACCGTGCTGACCGCGGTGCTGAGCGTGCTCGCCTTCGTGCTCTTCCGTGCCATTTACGGCTCGGGTCCCGGCCTGGAACTCTCGACCTCCGAGGAGTGGCGAGCGCTGATCGGGGTCCCGATCTATGCCCTGCTGTGCGCCGTTCTTGCGATAGCTGTAGGTGTGCTGGTGCGGCAGTCCGCGGCCGCCATCTCCATCCTGCTGCTGTGGCCGCTCATCATCGAGACCCTGCTCAGCTCGTTCGGCAGTTTCGGTCGCAATGTGGGCCCGCTGTTGCCCTTCCACAACGTGCAGCGATTCTTCACCATGGGAGATGTGTCGGGGAACTGGCACTGGGGCCCGTGGGGCAGCCTGATCTACTTCACGATCTTCGTCGGATTGATCTTCGGAGCCGCCGTATTCGTGGTAAATAAGCGCGACGCGTAACGCGACGCCAGAGACCCTGCCCGGGGAGCCGCCGGCCACTGCCCGGCCCGGCGGCACGCATCGGCCCGATACGGAATTCCGTATCGGGCCGATGTAATTCTCGAGCAGGGGGTTAAGGCTTTGTGAGAACTTTCCCGTCCGGCCGGAATCTTCTGGTCACTGGACCGGATCGTCTGTAGCATCGCCTCAGCAACCAAAACACTCAATGAATCGGCGGGTCCAACGAAGTGGCCGCTAGCACCGATCGGGAGGTGTCAGGTGGCAATCATTAATCCATCCCATGACGGAGCGCTGGGATACGCTCTGGGCGTGAGCGAACGACCCTCCGACGGCGGTGAACGCGCCAACGACGCGAACCGCACGGACGGACTGGGAACCGATCGCAACCGGTCGCGCGACGCGGCCGGCAGCCGGGCGCGGGAACCCCGCATCGACCCGGATGTGGTCATCCCCCTGATCCCCGCGGATCTCTCCGAAGACATCGACGAATCCGACGCACAGCCGCGTCGGCGCGGCCGCTTCCCCGGACAGATCTCCGCCCTCATGAATGCCGCCAACCAGCGCGGCGACATCATCGGCCTGGTCCGCAAGGCTCGGGAGAACCTGCCCGGCGATCCGGCCTTCGGTGATCCGCTGTCCGTATCGGGTCCCGGAGGCGTGCGCGCGGTGGCCCGCGCGGCGGACAAGCTGGTCGGCGATTCCCCCAGTGCCGCACGCGAATTGGGACTGGGCGCACTGCAGGTCTGGCAGGCGATGCTGGAGCGGGTCGGCAAGGGGCGCGGCACCCAGGAGATCACCATCATGTTCACCGATCTGGTGGCGTTCTCGAGCTGGTCGCTGGCGGCCGGCGACGAGGTGACGCTGGATCTGCTGCGCCGGGTGGCCAAGGCCATCGAGCCGCCCATCAATGACCGCGGCGGTCAGGTGGTCAAGCGCATGGGTGACGGCGTGATGGCCGTCTTCCCGTCCGCGGACCGGGCCGTGCGAGCGGCCGTGGCCGCCAAGGAGAATCTGTCGGCGGTGTCCGTGGATGGCTATCGCCCGCAGATGCGGCTCGGTCTGCACACGGGCAGCCCGCGCGAGATCGGCGGCGACTGGCTCGGCATCGACGTGAATATCGCCGCCCGGGTTATGGAGGCGGGCGGCAATGGCAACACCATGCTCTCGGGCGCGACGCTGGACGCGCTGAAGCCGGAGACCCTCGAGGAACTCGGCCTGGGCATCAAGCCCTACCGCCGCAGCTTCTTCGCGGCACCACTGAGCGGTGTGCCGGAGGATTTGCGCATTTTCCGCCTCGAAGCCGAATAGGGCTCTCGGGGAAGCCCCCGAGAACTAGCTCGTCATGTAGAGAATCGCGCCCACTGCCGCGAGGACGCCGCAGGCACCCAGGCCGATGGCCACCGGTCGCGAGTTCTTGAACAGCGAGTACGCCCCGCCGAGCAGGAATCCGGCGAGGGCGAGCAGGACGATCGCGGTGACGTCTGTGGACACGCGATCAGTCTGCCTGACGGTTGCCGCAACGCCGGACACTGGTCCTCACCTGGGTATTCGCTGAATAACAAGCACGCGGGCTTGCTTTTTTCGGGGGTGGATGTGACCCTGTAACCGACCGCAGCGCCGAAGCTGCGCCGGACTCAGGTGTGCACAGGAGGCCCTTCATGAGTCAGCTCGCCGACACTCCGGATGTCATTCGGATCGGCAACTGTTCCGGGTTCTACGGCGATCGATTGAGCGCCATGCGGGAGATGCTCGAGGGCGGGCAGCTCGACGTCTTGACCGGGGACTATCTGGCCGAGCTCACCATGCTGATCCTGGGACGGGATCGCATGAAGGATCCGAATCTCGGATACGCCAAGACTTTTGTGAAGCAGCTGGAGAGCAGTCTCGGGCTGGCTCTCGACAAGGGCGTGAAGATCGTCGTGAACGCGGGCGGGCTGAATCCCGCCGGGCTGGCGCGGCGCATTTCCGAGGTGTCCGAAAAGCTGGGCCTGGCACCGGAAGTCGCGTATGTGACCGGTGACGATCTGCTGTCGCGGGCCGCCGAACTCGGGCTGGGCACGCCGCTCACGGCCAATGCCTACCTGGGTGCGTGGGGTATCGCCGAGGGGCTGAACGCGGGCGCGGACATCGTGGTGACCGGACGCGTCACCGACGCCTCGCTGGTGGTGGGGCCGGCCGCCGCCCACTTCGGCTGGGGCCGAACCGATTACGACGCGCTGGCCGGCGCGGTGGTGGCGGGGCACGTGATCGAGTGCAGCACGCAGGCCACCGGCGGCAATTACGCCTTCTTCACCGAGATCGCCGATATGGGGCGGCCGGGCTTCCCGATCGCCGAGGTGCGGCGCGACGGCAGCAGCGTGATCACCAAGCACGCGGGCACCGGCGGCGCGGTCACCGTGGACACGGTGAAAGCGCAGCTCATGTACGAGATTCAGGGCGCGCGCTACGCGGGCCCGGATGTGACCACGCGCCTGGACACCATCGAGGTGAGCCAGGAGGGCCCGGATCGGGTGCTGATCAGCGGGGTCACCGGTGAGGCGCCGCCGCCGCGGACCAAGGTGTCGATCAATACCATCGGCGGCTTCCGCAACGAGATGGAGTTCATCCTCACCGGGCTCGATATCGAGGCCAAAGCCGCACTGGCGCAACGACAGCTGGAGTCCTGGCTGCCGCAGCGGCCCGCCGAACTGGACTGGACCCTGGCCCGGTTGGACCGCCCGGACGCCGAGACCGAGGAGCAGGCCAGCGCGCTGTTGCGTTGTGTCGTGCGCGATCCCGATCCGAACAAGGTGGGACGCGCCTTCTCCAGCGTCGCGGTGGAATTGGCGCTGGCCAGCTACGCGGGCTTCTCGATGACCTCACCGCCCGGAAACGGCGGCCCGTACGGCGTTTTCACGCCGGGTTACGTGGATTCGGCGCTGGTCCCGCACAAGGTGGTCCTGCCGAACGGCAGCGAGACCGAGATCGCGCCCGCCGCCGAGACGCTCGAATTGGCCGAGGTCTCGGAACCGCTACTGCCGCAACAGCTTCCGGCGGGCGAGACCAAGCGGGTGCCGCTGGGCGCCATCGCGCTGGCCCGCAGCGGCGACAAGGGCGGCAATGCCAATATCGGCGTCTGGGTGCGCACCGACGAGCAGTGGCGCTGGCTGGTGCACGCGCTGACCGTCGACGAGCTGCGCCTGCTGCTGCCCGAGACCGCCAAACTGCCCGTCACCCGGCACGTGCTGCCGAAGCTGCGGGCGCTGAACTTCATTGTCGAAGGTCTGCTCGGGGAGGGCGTGGCCTATCAGGCGCGCTTCGATCCGCAGGCCAAGGGGCTCGGGGAATGGCTGCGGGCCCGGCACATCGAGATTCCTGTGGAGCTGCTGCCATGAGCGAATACGTGAATCCCTGGACGACGCCCGAGCGGCGCGAATTACGCGCCACCGTACGCGGTTTCGCGGAGCGGGAGGTGCTGCCGTACCTGGACGAGTGGGAGCGGGAGGGACTGCTGCCGCGCGAGCTGCACAAGAAAGCGGGCGCGCTGGGGCTGCTGGGCATCCAGTTCCCCGAGGCCGCGGGCGGTTCCGGCGGTGACGGGATCGACGCGGCCATCGTGGCCGAGGAGATGCACTACGCGGGCTGCTCGGGCGGTCTGTTCGCATCCCTGTTCACCTGCGGTATCGCGGTGCCGCACATCATCGCCTCCGGGAATCCCGAGCACATCGAGCGCTGGGTGAAGCCGACTCTGGCGGGCGAGAAGATCGGGTCGCTGGCCATTACCGAGCCGGGCGGCGGTTCGGATGTCGGGCATCTGCGGACCACCGCGGTGCGCGACGGCGACGAGTTCATCGTGAACGGGTCCAAGACCTTCATCACCTCCGGTGTGCGCGCCGATTACGTGGTGACCGCCGTGCGTACGGGTGGTCCTGGCGCGGCGGGTGTTTCGCTGCTGGTGGTGGAGAAGGGCACGCCCGGTTTCACGGTCAGCCGCAAGCTGGAGAAGATGGGCTGGCTGTGCTCGGATACCGCCGAGCTGTCGTATGTCGATGTGCGGGTGCCGGTTTCGAACCTGGTCGGCCCGGAGAACAGCGGATTCGCCCAGATCGCACAGGCTTTCGTGAGCGAGCGGGTGGGTCTGGCCGTGCAGGCGTACGGGCATGCGCAGCGCTGCCTGGACCTGACGCTGCGATGGACGCGTGATCGCGAGACCTTCGGCCGCCCGCTGATCAGCCGCCAGGCCGTGCAGAACACGCTCTCGGAGATGGCGCGCCGCATCGATATCGCCCGCGTCTACACGCACGTGCTGGCCGAGCGCGCCGCCCGCGGCGAGACCGATCTGATCGCCGAGGTGTGCTTCGCCAAGAACACCGCCGTGGAGACGGCCGAATGGGTCGCGCACCAGGCGGTGCAGCTCTTCGGCGGCCTCGGCTACATGCGTGAGTCCGAAGTCGAACGCCACTACCGGGATGTCCGCATCCTCGGTATCGGCGGCGGCACCAACGAGATCCTGACCAGCCTCGCGGCCAAGCGATTGGGGTTCCAGTCTTGACCATCCTGCGCACTTCCGTAGACCCGAATTCGGCGGAGTACCAGGCCGCCGCCGAGGCCATGACCACCAAGTTGGCCGAGGTGGAGGCCGAGTACGCCAAGAACATCGCGGGCGGCGGCCCGGAGAAGCTGGCGCGGCATCGCAAGCGCGGCAAGCTGACCGCGCGGGAGCGCATCGAACTGCTCATCGACGAGGATTCGCCGTTCCTGGAGCTGGCCCCGCTGGCCGCCTGGGGCAGCGACTTCCATGTGGGCGCGAGCGTGATCGCGGGCATCGGCATCGTCGAGGGCGTCGAATGCCTGATCACCGCGCCCGATCCGACTGTCCGCGGCGGCACGTCGAACCCGTGGACGCTGCGCAAGACGCTGCGGATGAACGACATCGCGCTGGAGAACCGGCTGCCGGTGATCGGGCTGGTGGAGTCCGGCGGCGCGGATCTGCCGACGCAGAAGGAAGTCTTCGTGCCCGGCGGCCGCATGTTCCGGGATCTGACCCGGCTGTCGGCGGCCGGAATTCCCACCATCGCACTGGTTTTCGGCAACTCCACCGCCGGTGGCGCGTACATCCCGGGCATGTCCGACTACACGGTCATGATCAAGGAGCGCTCCAAGGTATTCCTCGGCGGCCCGCCGCTGGTGAAGATGGCCACCGGTGAGGAGTCCGACGACGAATCGCTGGGCGGTGCGGAAATGCACGCCCGCACTTCGGGCCTGGCCGATTATCTGGCCGTGGACGAACAGGACGCGATCCGGCTGGGCCGGTCCATCGTCAAGCGCCTGAACTGGCAGAAGCAGGGTCCGGCGGCGCGTCCGGTCGATCAGATCATCGAGCCGCTCTACGACCAGGAGGAGCTGCTCGGCATCGTGCCGGGTGACCTCAAGATCCCGTTCGATCCGCGCGAGGTCATCGCCCGCGTGGTCGACGGCTCCGATTTCGACGAGTTCAAGCCGCTCTACGGTTCCAGCCTGGTCACCGGTTGGGCGGAGCTGCACGGCTACCCGGTCGGGATCCTGGCCAACGCGCGTGGCGTGCTGTTCTCCGAGGAAGCCCAGAAGGCTACTCAGTTCATCCAGCTGGCGAACCAGTCGAACACGCCATTGTTGTTCCTGCACAACACCACCGGCTACATGGTCGGCAAGGAGTACGAGCAGAAGGGCATCATCAAGCACGGCGCGCAGATGATCAACGCGGTCTCGAACTCGAAGGTCCCGCACATCTCGCTGCTCATGGGCGCGTCCTACGGCGCGGGGCACTACGGCATGTGCGGCCGTGCCTACGATCCGCGCTTCGTCTTCGCCTGGCCCAGTGCGAAATCCGCCGTCATGGGAGGTGCGCAGCTGGCGGGCGTCATCTCCATCGTGGGCCGGGCCGCCAACGAGGCGCGCGGCATCCCGTTCAACGAGGAGCAGGACGCCGGGCTGCGCGCCATGATCGAGGCGCAGATCGAGGCCGAATCGCTGCCCATGTTCATGTCGGGCCGCCTCTACGACGACGGCGTCATCGATCCCCGCGACACCCGCACGGTATTGGGAATGGCGTTGTCGGCCATTCACAATGCCCCGATCAAGGGCGCCGAGGGCTTCGGCGTCTTCCGGATGTGAGGCCAGAGATGGAGATTACGAACGTTCTGGTCGCCAATCGCGGTGAGATCGCGCGACGGGTATTCGCGACCTGCCGCCGCATGGGAATCGCGACCACCGCTGTCTATTCGGACGCCGACGCGAACGCCCCGCACGTGGCCGAGGCGGATGCGGCAATTCGCCTGCCGGGCAACACCCCCGGCGAGACCTACCTGCGTGCCGAGCTGATCATCGAGGCCGCCTTGGCCGCCGGCGCCGACGCCGTCCACCCCGGCTACGGATTCCTTTCCGAGAATGCCGAATTCGCCAAGGCCGTGCAGGCCGCCGGACTCACCTGGATCGGCCCGCCGGTCGCGGCCATCGAGCAGATGGGCTCCAAGGTCGAGTCCAAGAAGATGATGGACGCCGCGGGGGTCCCGGTGCTGAAGCAGCTGGACCCGGCCGAGGTCACCGCGGACATGCTGCCGGTGCTGATCAAGGCGTCCGCCGGTGGTGGTGGTCGCGGCATGCGCGTGGTGCGCGATGTCGCGGATCTGAACGATCAGATCGAGGCGGCGCAGCGGGAAGCCCAGTCCGCCTTCGGCGATTCGACCGTGTTCTGCGAGCGCTACCTGGAGACCGGCCGCCACATCGAGGTGCAGGTCATGGCCGACACCCACGGCACCGTGTGGGCGGTCGGCGAGCGTGAGTGCTCGATTCAGCGCCGCCATCAGAAGGTGGTCGAGGAGGCTCCCTCGCCGCTGGTCGAAAAGATCGACGGCATGCGGGCGCGGCTGTTCGAGGCGGCTCGGCTGGCGTCGGAGGCTATCGGCTACGAGGGTGCGGGCACCGTCGAATTCCTGGCCGACGAGAAGGGCGACTTCTTCTTCCTGGAGATGAATACCCGTCTGCAGGTGGAACATCCGGTCACCGAGCAGGTCACCGGCCTGGACCTGGTGCGCCTGCAGCTGCAGGTCGCGGCCGGTCGCCCGCTGCCCGCGCGGCAGCCTGAAATGCGCGGCCACTCGATCGAGGTGCGCCTCTACGCCGAGGATCCCGCGCATGACTGGCAGCCGCAGTCCGGCCCGGTCCACAAGCTCGACATCCCCGGCACCGTGGGCGAATTCACCGTGCTGACCGAGCCGGGCGTGCGCCTGGACACCGGTGTGGTGGACGGTTCGGTGGTCGGTGTGCACTACGACCCGATGCTTTCGAAGGTCATCTCCTTCGCCGACACCCGCGACGAGGCCGCGCACCTATTGGCAAGTGCGTTGCAGCGGGCCAAGATTCACGGCCTGGTCACCAATCGCGATCTGCTGGTGCGGGTGCTGCGGCATCCGGCCTTCTTGGCGGGCGACACCGATACCGCGTTCTTCGCGACGCACGATCTCGAAAAGCTTTCCGCGCCGCTGGTTTCCGAGGCGGATGAGAAGCTGTCGATCATCGCGGCCGCGCTGTCCGACGCCGCAGCCAATCGGCAGTCGGCCCGGGTCGGCCGCGGCCTGCCCAGCGGCTGGCGCAACCTGCCGTCGCAGCCGCAGTCCAAGTCGTATGAATCCCGCCTGACCGGCAAGCACGAGGTGCGCTACCGCCTCACCCGTGCCGGGCTAGAGGTAGAGGGGCATGACGGGCTCGAATTGGTCGAGGCCACAGCGGATCTCGTGATCCTCCAGGTCCCCGGCGAGCGCGGCCCGGTGCGCCGCCGTTTCGAGATCGCCCGCTACGGCGATCTGGTGGCGGTCGACTCCCCGCTCGGCCCGGTGGCGGTGCGCCGCCTGCCGCGCTTCGAGGATCCGGCCGACCAGGTGGCCGAGGGCTCGCTGCTGGCCCCCATGCCGGGCGCGGTGATCCGCCTCGGCGCGGCGGTCGGCGATCGGCTCGAGAAGGGCCAGCCGATCCTGTGGCTGGAGGCGATGAAGATGGAGCACACCATTGCCGCACCCGCCGCGGGCGTGCTCACCGAATTGAACGTTTCCGCCGGCCAGCAGGTCGAGGTCGGCGCCGTACTGGCCGTCGTCCATCCCGAAGAGACCACCGCGCACAGCGAAGAGCAGGAGTAGGCAATGAGTTTCATCGAAACCGACGAGCAGAAGGCGCTGCGCGCGGCGGTGGCCAAGCTGGCCGCCAAGTACAACTTCCGCGACTACGCCGGACCCAAGGCACGCCGCAACGAGCCCTTCGACGAACTCTGGGACGAGGCCGGCAAGCTCGGCTTCCTGGGCGTGAACCTGCCCGAGGAGTACGGCGGCGGTGGCGCGGGCATCTACGAACTCGCGCTCGTACAAGAGGAATTGGCGGCGCAGGGCTGCGGCCTGCTGCTCATGGTGGTCTCGCCGGCCATCTGCGGCACCATCATCACCAAGTACGGCACCGAGGCGCAGAAGCAGGAGTGGCTGACCAAGCTGGCCGACGGCAGCGGCAAGATGGTCTTCGGCATCACCGAGCCGGACGCGGGCTCCAACTCGCACAAGATCACCACCACCGCCCGGCGCGACGGCGAGGACTGGATTCTCAACGGCCGCAAGATCTTCATCTCCGGTGTGGACCAGGCCGAGGCCGTGCTCATCGTGGCGCGCTCCGAGAACGCCAAGACCGGCAACCTGCAGCCCGCCCTGTTCATCGTCCCCGTCGACACCCCCGGCTTCGTGAAGACGAAGCAGGAGATGGACATCATCGAGCCGGACAACCAGTTCACGCTGTTCCTCGACGAGGTCCGGCTGCCCGCCACCGCCCTGGTCGGCCAGGAGGACGCGGCCATCGCGCAGCTGTTCGCGGGGCTGAACCCGGAGCGCATCATGGGCGCGGCCATGGCGGTCGGCATGGGCCGCTACGCCATCGACGCGGCGGTCAAGTACGCCAAGGAGCGCGCGGTGTGGAAGGGCGCGCCGATCGGCTCGCACCAGGGCATCTCGCATCCGCTCGCGCAGGTGAAGATCGAGCTGGAACTGGCCAAGGTCATGATGCAGAAGGCCGCGTTCCTCTACGATTCCGGCGACGACTTCGGTGCCGCCGAGGCCGCCAATATGGCGAAATACGCTGCGGCCGAAGCCAGTATCAAGGCCCTCGATCAGGCGATCCAGACCCACGGCGGCTCCGGCCTGACCTCCGATGTCGGCCTGGCGGGCATGCTGGCCGCTTCGCGCATCGCCCGGGTCGCCCCGGTCAGCCGCGAGATGATCCTGAACTTCGTCGCGCAGCATTCGCTGGGACTGCCGAGGTCCTACTGATGAGTGACGCGCCCGCGGGCCCGTTCGTCCGCTACGAGGTGGCGGACGGATTCGCCACGCTCACACTGGATTCCCCGCACAACCGCAACGCGTTGTCGTCGCGGCTGGTGACGGAGCTGCTGGAGGGGCTGGGGCGGGCCGCCGCCGACGACGCCGTGCGCGGCGTGGTGCTCACCCACACCGGCAACACCTTCTGCGCGGGCGCGGACCTGAAGGAGGCGGTGGACGCCGACCCGGCGGCCGCCGCCGATATCCGCACCCGCTGGATGATCTCGGTGCTGCGCGACATCCTCGCCATGCCGAAACCCGTTCTGGCGCAGGTGAACGGGAATGTGCGGGCGGGCGGCATGGGCATCATCGCCGCCTGCGATCTGGTGGTCGCCGGACCGGAGAGCAGCTTCGGCCTGACCGAGGTGCGGATCGGCCTGGCCCCGTTCATGATCTCGCTGACCCTGCTGCCCCGCATGTCCCCGCGGGCTGCGGCGCGCTACTTCTCGACCGGCGAGACCTTCGACGCCGCCGAGGCCGAGCGGGTCGGCCTGGTCACCGTGGTGGCTGCCGACCCGGCCGCCGAGACGGCCCGCCTGCGCGGTGAGTTGCGCAAGGGCGCGCCGCAGGGTCTGGCCGAGGCCAAGGCGCTCGTCAATGCCGAGCTGCTGGCCGCCTTCGACCGTTCCGCCGAGGACCTGGCCAAGCGTTCGGCGAGCTTCTTCGGCACCCCGGAGGTGATCGAGGGCATCACCGCGTTCATGCAGCGCCGCCCGGCGAGTTGGGCGGAATAGACAACTCGGCAGAATAGGCAACCATGGCGACACCCCACGAACCCAAGCAGGACCGCAGCCGGGCCACCCGGCAGCGGCTGCTGGAAGCGACCATCGACTGCCTGGCCCAGACGGGCTGGGCGGCCGCCACGGTCGCCGTGGTCGCCGAACGCGCCGGGGTGTCGCGCGGTGCGGCCCAGCATCATTTCCCAACCCGGGAAGACCTGATCACGGCCGCCCTCGAGTACATGTTCGAAACCCGCATGGATCAGGCCAAGGCCGACGCCCTCGCGGTCGCCGAGGTGGCCGAGGGCGTCGCCCGCACCGAGGCCGTGGTCTCCGGCCTGGTCGAGTCCTACACCAGCCCGCTGTTCAAAGCGGCCCTACAGGTCTGGACCCACGCCGCCGCCGACCCGGCCCTGCGCGAGCGAATCGTCCCCATGGAAGCCCGTTTCGGCCGCATCTCGCACCGCATGGCCGTCGAGGCGCTCGGCGTCGACGACTCCGACCCGGTGGCCCACCACCTGGTCCAGGCCACCCTGGACCTGGCCCGCGGCCTCGGCCTGGCCGACGTCCTCACCGACGACTCCTTGCGTCGCAAGGAGATCGTCGCCCAGTGGTCGGCCACCCTCCACACCGCCCTGACCAACGCCCGCTGACCGAACCACCCACCGACTCTCAGTAGTGGATTCCGTGGTCGGCACGGATGTGACCGGTGCTCGTCGCGAATAGCGTTATGAGCATGGAAATCAACGCGATCACCAGCACCGATATCAACGTCCAGCTCGAGGTGGCCGATCCCGAGGCTGCCGCCGCGATCTACGAGGACGCCTTCGGCCTCGGCGACCGCCTCGGCTTCCGAGCCTCCGACACCCCGACCACCGGATTCCGCGGATTCCTGCTGTCCCTGGTGGTTTCGCAGCCCTCCACCGTCGACAGCCTGGTCGGCACCGCGGTCGACGCGGGCTTCACCGTGCTGAAGCCCGCGAAGAAGAGCTTCTGGGGCTACGGCGCGGTGGTGCAGGCTCCGGAGGGCACCATCTGGAAGATCGCCACCTCCAAGAAGAAGGACGAGGGCCCCTTCACCCGCGAGGTCGACGAGGTGGTGTTGCTCATGGGCGTGTCGGATGTGAAGGCCAGCAAGCAGTTCTACGTCGACCGCGGCCTGACGACCTCACGGAGCTTCGGTGGCAAGTACGCCGAGTTCGCGACCCCGACCTCCCCGATCACTCTCGCCCTGTACCCGCGCAAGGCCGCCGCCAAGGAGGCGGGGGTACCCCTGGAGGGCACCGGCTCCCATCGCATCGTCATGGACAGCGGCATCGGTTCCTTCACCGATCCGGACGGCTTCGTCTGGGAGGCGACGGCCTGACCCCGGCCGAAGCCGGTGCCGGGTGGCGCTCAGAAGCCGAATATCTCTGCCAGGTCGATGGATTCGTCGTCCCAGCGACGCTCGATGGCCTCGCGTTCCGCGGTCGGCAGGTCCGGATCCCAACCGGACCTGCGCCAGAAGGCTTCTCGGTGCTCATCGCTGAGGGGGTACGTGCTCATGGCGGAATCCCTGGATCGTGACGGGCGTCACATTCAGCTTATCGAGCAGTGAGATCACTTGCGGCGGACTGGGATCACCGCCCCCGGTTAGGTGGTTTTCGGGGAGGTCAGGTCGTAGAGGGTGATGCCGTCCACCTCTTGGGAATTGAAGTGCTCCTTGACCCAGGCGGTGATCTGGGAACTCTGGCTCTGGCTGTTGTCGCGGCCGCCGCGGTCGCCGCCCATCTGGCTGCCGGCGATGAAGTAGTGGATGCGGCCGACCTGGACGTACTCCTGGAATTGGGCCAGGGTCGGGGATGGGTCGCTGCCGTTGAAACCGCCGACCGGCATGACCGGCAGCTGGGTCGCCAGCTGGAAACCGGCCGCCGAGTTCGAGCTGACGGTGGCCGCCACCCAGGTGTAGTCGGAGCCGTCGGCCTTCAGCAGTGCGGTGACCTTGTCGCTCGGTTTGCTCGCCATCATCATGTTGCCCGCGCCGCCGCCGAATTCGCCGGGGCCACCGGCATTCTCGGCATTGAGGCCGCCTGGCTGTCCGCCCGGGGTGCGAGTGCCAGGAGCCCCATTGCCCGGTCGACCGTTCGGCATGCCGTGGTCGCCGCGCGGCCCGCCCGGGCCGAATCCGCCGCGCACGGCAGGCCCCGCCGAGGGCATCGGCCCTTGGTGTGCGGTGGCGATGCCGTCCAGCGCGTAGGCCGTCGGCGCGGCCAGCCCGACCACCACCGCGGCGGCCGCGGCGGTCAGCCCGGCTTTGCGGGGCAGGCGAATCAGCAGAAGCAGGGTGACGACGATGCCGCCGACCAGCACCACCCATCGCAGCCATGGCAGGAAGGAAGTGCTGCGGGACAGGATGATCCACGCGGTCGCGGTGGTCAGGCCGAGCGCCAGGGCGGTGGCCAGACGCACCCACAGCCGGTCGCGGTGCCGCCAGGCGAGTACCGAGCCCGCGCCGATCAACGCCGCCACGCCGGGGGCCAGGGCCACCGTGTAGTACGGGTGGAAGATGCCCTTCATGAAGCTGAACACCAGCCCGGTGCCGAGCAGCCAGCCGCCGAACAGGATCAGCGTCGCCCGTTGCGGATCGGTGCGGGTCAGCTTGCCGCGCAACGCGATACCCACGACCAGCAGCACGAGTGCCGCAGGGATGAGCCAGGCGATCTGACCGGCCTGCTGCGGCTGGAAGAGCCGGTCGATGCCGGGTGTGCCCCACATGCCGCCACCGCCGGTCGGCAGCTGTTCGCCACCGCCGAAGCCGCCGACACTGCCGGTCTCGTCGCCGTTGAGGCGGCCCAGGCCGTTGTAGCCCAGGGTCAGCTCGATGATCGAATTATGCTGCGATCCACCGAAGTACGGTCGATCCGAGGCGGGCCACAACTCGGCCAGCAGCACCCACCAGCCCGCACCGGCGATCAGACCCGCGAGCGCCCCGAACAGCTGCGCGATGCGCTTGCCCAGCGCGGGCGGACCCGCGATCAGGTAGGTCAGCGCCAGCGCGGGCACCACCAGCAGCACCTGCAACTGCTTGGCCAGGAAGCCGAGTCCGATGAACGCCCCGGTCAGGAACAGCCAGCGCCAGCGTCCATCGGCCACCCCCCGGGTCATGGCCCAGGCCGCCGCGAGCATGAGGAACACCAGCATGGCGTCCGGATTGTTGAACCGGAACATCACGGCCGCAATGGGAGTCAACGCCAGCACCAGGCCCGCGAGCAGCCCCGCACTCGCCCCGAAATTGTGCCGCACGATCGCCCACAGCAGCGCCACCGACGCCACACCCAACAGCGCCTGCGGCAACAACATGCTCCAGCTGTGCAATCCGAAGATCCGCACACTGATCTCCATGGGCCACAACGACAATGGCGTCTTGTCCACGGTGATGGAGTTGGCAGCGTCGGACGAGCCGAAGAAAAACGCCTTCCACGACACCGAACCCGCCTGCACCGCGGCGGCATAGAAGGAGTTCGCCCAGCCGTTGGCCGACAGGTTCCACAGGTATGCGATACCGGTGCCGATGAGCAGGGCCGCCAGCGCGAGGTACTCACGGCGTCCGCCGCGCGCGGCCGGTGGCTCGGCCGGGGGCGGGGTGAGCCGGGGCTCGGTCAGTGTCGCGGTCATCGGACCTCCTCCGAAACGGGCCGGCCGGCATTACGGAAGACCCAGCGCAGGCCGACGAAGCGCAGCAGGGTGGCGACCAGGTTGGCGACCACCAGCACCAGCAGTTCCAGGTGCACCGCCGCGCCCGGGGCCCACTGGTGCAGGGCGAACAGTGATCCACTGGTCAGCGCCAGGCCGACGCCGAAGATGACCAGGCCCTGGAAGTGGTGCGAGACAGCCTGATTGGAGCCGCGGATCCCGAAGGTGAAGGCGCGGTTGGCGGCGGTATTGCCGATCGCGGTGATCAACAGCGCCAGGAAGTTGGCCACCTGCCCGCCCGTGAAACCTTGCAGCAGAACGTAGAGCAGTAGGTAGGCGAGCGTCGAGGTGATGCCGACTATGCCGAAGCGCACCAGCTGCCCGACCATGCCCAGCGGCACGCCCTCGACCAGCGGTTCACGTCCGATCGCGGCGCGCAGCTCGTTGATCGGCAGTCGCCCGCTGGTCAGCGCGCGCCCGACCCGCCAGATGCCCCGCAGATCCTTGCGGGCGGTGTCCACGATGTCCACCCGCGAATCCGGATCGTCGATCCAGTCCACCGGCACCTCGTGAATGCGCAGTCCGATGCGTTCGGCCAGCACCAGCAGTTCGGTGTCGAAGAACCATTCGCCGTCCTCGACCAGCGGCAGCACCAGCTTGGCCACCTGGGTGCGCATGGCCTTGAAGCCGCATTGCGCGTCGGAGAACTTGGCCTGCAACGAGGTTCGCAGGATGAGGTTGTAGCAGCGGGAGATGATCTCGCGCTTGGGTCCGCGCACCACCCGCGCGGAGGAGGCCAGCCGGGTGCCGATGGCCACGTCCGAATGCCCGGACACCAGCGGCGCGACCAGCGGCAGCAGCGCGTTCAGATCGGTGGACAGGTCCACGTCCATGTAGGCGACGACCTGTGCGTCCGAGGACTGCCACACCTCCCGCAGCGCCCGCCCGCGGCCCTTGCGGTCCAGGTGCACCACGCGCACGCCGTCGAGCTGATCGGCCAGCTGCTTCGCCACCGCCATCGTGCCGTCGGTGGAGGCGTTGTCGGCGATGGTGATTCGCGCCGTGAACGGGAAGTTCAGGGTGAGGAAGGCGTGCAGTCTGCGCACGCACGGCCCGAGGTCGACCTCTTCGTTGTAGACCGGAACGACCACATCCACGACGGGCGCGGTCACTGCTGCTGCGGGTTCCGCCGCCCGCGCGGCGGTCACGGTGTCGTTCATGGTGACCAATCTCGATCACCAGACTCACATCAATCTGCGCTCCGCCTGGGAGGTTCCTGGGAGCGCTGCGCCGGCCGGAGGAGCCGAGCGCTGGTCAGCGCGGGCCGAGGTGCAGCCGCCACAGCGGGGAGACCGGACCGTGCCCCGCGCCCAGGTCGTAGGACGCCTCCAGGCTGCGGAAGGTCCACTCCTTGGCGAAGGCGACCGCGTCCGGGACCGAATAGCCGTGTGCCAGTGCGCAGCAGATGGCCGCAGCCAGGGTGTCGCCGCCGCCGTGATCGTTGCCGGTGTTGAGCCGCTTGGCCGGGAGTTCGTGGAAGGTGTCGCCGTCGAAGAGCAGATCGGTGGACTGCTCGGAGGTGCGCAGGTGACCGCCCTTGACGATGGCCCACTTCGGGCCCAGCGCGATCAGCGATTCGGCGGCCTTGCGCGCGGAGCCGTCGTCCACCACGTCGATGCCGGTGATGAGCCGGACCTCGTCGAGATTGGGGGTGACCACGGTGGCCAGCGGAATCAGGGTGTTGCGCACCGCGTCCAGGGCCTCGGCGTGCAGCAGGGCGTCGCCGTGCATGGAGGCCGCGACCGGGTCCACGACCAGCGGGATCTCGCCGTCGCGCCCGATACCGACCTCGCGGCACACGCCCGCGACCGCCTCGATGATGGCGGTGGAGGCCAGCATGCCGGTTTTGGCCGCGCCGATTCCGATGTCGCCCACCACGGTTCGCACCTGGTCGGCCACGACCTGCGGCGGGATCTCGTGGAAGCCGCTGACGCCGAGGGTGTTCTGCACGGTCACCGCGGCCACCGCCACGCACGCGTGCACACCGCACATGGCCATGGTGCGCGAGTCGGCCTGGATGCCCGCGCCGCCGCCGGAGTCGGTGCCCGCGATGGTGAGGGCGCGAACCGGGGTGGTGCCGTTCGGAGCAAGCGGTAGGAGTTCCACGTCACAGACCCTAGTGGGGACGAATCGGGCCCCGATAGCCACCCTAAATGAAAACCGTTATCATTAACCGTATGACTCCGGAGCCCATTCAGAACCCGCTGCCCGTGACCGTGTTATCCGGCTTCCTCGGCGCCGGGAAGACCACCCTGCTCAACCACATCCTGGCCAACCGGGACGGCCGCCGGGTGGCGGTCATCGTGAACGACATGAGCGAGGTGAACATCGACGCCGCCCTGGTCGCGGGTCAGGGACACCTGGACCGGACCGAGGAGAAGCTGGTCGAGCTCACCAACGGCTGCATCTGCTGCACGCTGCGCGAGGACCTCATCGAATCGGTGGGGAAGCTGGCGCGCGAGGGCCGATTCGATTCGCTGGTCATCGAATCCACCGGCATCTCCGAACCCATGCCGGTGGCGGCCACCTTCGAGTGGGAGTTCGAGGACGGCTTCCGGCTGGGCGAGCTGGCGCGGCTGGACACCATGGTGACGGTGGTCGACTGCTCGACCTTCCTCGCCGAGGTGGTGAAGGGACAAGCCTTGGCGGAACGGAATCTGCAAGCGGGAGAAGGGGATGCGCGCACCATCGCCGATCTGCTGGTCGATCAGGTGGAGTTCGCGAATGTCCTGGTGCTCAACAAGACCGACCTGGTCAGCGCGAATGCCCTCGGGACAGTGGAGGCCACGATTCGGCGGCTGAATCCGACTGCCCGAATCGTGCATTCGGCCCACGGCGTCGTGGGCCTGGCCGACGTCCTCGACACCGGCCTCTACAACCCGGACCTCGCGGCCCAATTCGACGGCTGGGACGAGGAATTGGCGGGCGGCCACACCCCCGAAACCGAGGAATACGGCATCAGCAGCCTCACCTTCACCGCCGATCGCCCCTTCCATCCCGAGCGCCTCGAATCCGCCCTGGCGCAACTCCAAAGGCTCTTGCGCAGCAAGGGTTTCTTCTGGCTCGCGAGCCGCCCCGGCCTGGCCGCCATCTGGTCCCAGGCCGGCCCGAATCTCACCTTCGAGGCGGGCGCGTACTGGGACGCCCTGGACATGCGGCCCGGCCAGGAGATCGTCTTCATCGGCATCAAACTGGATCGGCCGCACGTCCGCGATCTGCTGAACTCCGCGCTGCTCACCGACGCCGAGGTGGAAGCCGGGCCGCAGGCGTGGCTGCGGTACCCGGATCCCTTCCCGGCCTGGGGCGGTATGCACGAACACGCGTAGTCCGGCTCAATTGGAGATGCCGGGCGTGCGGCGCAGGTAGGTGTCGTCGGTGAGCTGCTCCACCAGGAAGTCGGCGATGTCGGCGCGCGAGATCTTCAGGGACAGACCGGGTTCCGTGGCGGGGAAGCCGCGCCGGTAGGTCCCGGTGGCGGGTCCGTCGGTGAAGGCGCTGGGGCGCACGATGGTCCAGTCCAGATCGCTGGCCCGGACGTACTGCTCCTGCACCACGTGGTCGGCGTAGGCCTGGCGCAGCAGCATGCCGAACATGATGTATTTCCAGACGAAGTTGAGATTGCCGCGGCTGTCGCCGACACCGAGCGAGGACTGGCAGATCAGGCGCTTGACGCCGGTCCGCTCCATGGCCTCGATGATCCGGCGGGTGCCCTCGGCGCGGACGATGCCCTTGCGGCCCGCGCCGAGCGTGATGATGACCGCGTCTTGGCCGATGACTGCGCGCTCCACCGCGGCGGGATCGAGAACGTCCCCGACCACGACGTGCAGCCGCTTGTCGGTGACGGTCAGATGGGCGGCGTCGCGGGTCAGTGCGGTGACCTCGTGCCCGGCCGCGAGGGCCCGTGCGACGACCTGGCGACCGACGGTCCCGGTGGCTCCGAAAATTGCGACCTTCATGTGTCTCACCTCGTGTTTTTCGTTGTTGCGAAGGTGAATTCAGTACATCAACGGAGGCGCTCGCGGAACATCGCCCGGCGTCTCGCGAACATGCGGGAGGGTCCAGGCATGCGTGTGGCCCGCATCCGGGCGGGATGCGGGCCACAGGCGGTGAATCAGCGCAGCGGGGCGAAGAATTCGCGGATATCGTTCACCAGCACCTCGGGCGCCTCGTACGCGGCGTAGTGCCCGGCGGCGTCATTGGCGCTCTCGGAGTGCATCGACCGCACGTCGTAGGCGTGCCAGCTCACGATGTTCTTGTGATCCCGATCGGCGAACCGGCGGATCGACTGGAAGTCACCCTTGAACATGGCCAGCCCCAGCGGCACGGTGGTCGGGCCCGGGGTGCGCTCGGTGTCGTGGGCGTCCTCCCAGTAGAAGCGGATCGACGAGGCGGCGGTGCCGGTCAGCCAGTAGATCGCGGTATTGCCGACGATGAACTCGGCGTCCAGGCTCTCGCCCATGAGCTGAGAGTTCCAGCCCAGCAGGCCGATCGGCGAATCCGAGATCGCGAAGGCCAGGGTCTGCGGCTGCTGGCTGTGCAGGGTGTTGAAGGCGAACTTGTTGTCCATGAACCACTGCAGGTGGCCCAGCGCCGCCATGTCCTCCTCGGACAGGTCCGCCATCTCGGCCGGATCGCCCGACGGGAACGAGAACAGCTGCGTCACATGGGCTCCCAGCAGCCGATCCGGGGCGATGCGGGCCATCTCCGGCACCACCATCGAGCCGGCGTCATTGCCGATCGCGGCGTAGCGCGCGTAGCCGAGCCGGTCCATCAGTTCCACCCAGGCGCGAGCGGTGCGGCGGGTGCCCCAGCCGGTCGAGCGGGTCGGGCCGGAGAAGCCGAAGCCGGGCAGCGACGGGATGACCAGGTGGAAGGCCGGGGCCGAGGCGTCCTCGGGGTTGGTGAGCGGCTCGATGACCTTCAGGTACTCCAGGATCGAGCCCGGCCAGCCGTGGGTCAGGATGGCCGGGACGGCATCCTCGCGCGGCGAGCGCACGTGCAGGAAGTGGATGTCCTCACCCTCGATCTCGGTGGTGAACTGCGGGTAGGCGTTGAGCTCGGATTCCAGTGCCCGCCAATCGAACTCCTCCAGCCAGTACTGCGCGAGCGCCTGGACGCGGTCCTTGGTGACGCCGTACGCGTCGCCCACGACCGGCAGCTCGTTCGGCCACAGCGCCTTGCGCAGCCGCTCGTTCAGATCATCGAGCTGGGCCTGGGGGACATCGATGCGGAAGGGACGGATGGCTGCGGTGGTGGGCTGGGCGTTCATCATTCTCTCCTTGTTGGAACGGAATGCTTCGTTCCGTTTCAAGAATAGCGGAACGGACCATTCCGTTCAAGTGGTATTCTGAACTCATGCCGAAGACAGTCGAACCCGCAGCTCAGCGCGCCCTGCCCGGTCGCAAGGCGCAGGCCGCCCGCAACGACGAGGTCATCCTCGCAGCCGCCCGCGAGGTCTTCCTCGCCGATCCCAAGGCCCCGATCTCCGCGGTCGCCGAGCGCGCCGGCGTCGGCATCAGCGCCCTCTACCGCCGCTACCCGAGCAAGGAGGAGCTGCTGCGCACCCTCTGCTACGACGGCCTGCACCGCTACAACGTGGAAGCCGAAGCGGCCCTGGCGAATTCCGACGGCTGGACCGCACTCGTCGACTTCCTGCGCCGAGTGGTCGACGCGGACGTCCACTCCCTGGTCGTCCATCTCGCGGGCACCTTCACGCCGGATGAATCGATCCTCCCCGAGGTCCACCGCTCATCCGACCTGAACAACGAAATCCTCCGCCGCGCACAGGAATCCGGTCGTCTCCGCCTCGGCGTCACCGTCGCCGACTTCGGCCTCATCCTCGAATCCTGCGCCGCCGTCTCCCTCCCTGACCTCATCCGCACCACCCAACTCCGCCGCCGCGTCCTGGCGCTACTCATCGACGGTCTGGCCGCCGACGGAGAACTCCCGGGCCCGCCCCCGGAGCCGGGCGAGTTCGCGGGCCGCTGGCAGCCCCGGGCCAAGTGACCGGATCGTTGCACCCTGATTCGCGGGACGATTGTCCTGCGGCGATAGCGTATCGGCATGGAGATCCTCGTCTATGGCGTGCAGGCCGATGAGAAACCGCTGCTCCGGGCCGCGTTCGAGGGGCGGCATGAGATTCGGTTGATGGAGGAGTTCCTGAATCGGAACACCGCGCCATTGGCGGCTGGGCACGAGATCGTGAGCACCAGTGTCAATGCTCAGCTGGATGGGGAGGTGCTGCGGATCCTGGCCGCGGGTGGGACGCGCATGATCGCGCAGCGCTCAACGGGTTTCAACAATATCGATCTCGAGGTGGCGGCCGAACTGGGGCTGACGGTTGCGCGAGTGTCCTATTACTCGCCGTACGCGGTCGCGGAATTCGCTTGGACGCTGGCGCTGGCGGTGAATCGGCGGATCATCCGGGCCGCGCATCGCACTCGTGAATTCGATTTCCGCCTGGACGGTTTGATGGGCCGGGATATCCATGGCATGACCATCGGTGTGATCGGCACCGGCAAGATCGGGGAGTGTTTCTCCCGCATCGCGCACGGTTTCGGGACCCGGCTGCTGGGCTGGGACGTGGCCGAGAATGCTTGCTGCCGTGATGAATTGGGGATGAAGTACGTCGACCTGGAGACCCTGCTCGCGGAATCCGATGTCGTCTCGCTGCACGTACCGCTACTGCCCGCCACCCATCATCTGATCGATGCGGAAGCGCTCGAGCGCATGAAACCCGGTGCGCTGCTGATCAATAGCAGTCGCGGTGGGCTGGTGGACGCCAACGCTCTGGTGGAGACGCTGCGGACCGGCAAGCTCGGCGGAGTCGGGCTGGACGTCTACGAAGAGGAGACGGGCCTGTTCTTCTTCGACCGTTCGGTGACCGGCGTCGCCGACGACACCCTGGCCCGGTTGATGACCATCCCCAACGTGGTGGTCACCTCGCACCAGGCCTACTTCACCTCCACCGCGGTCGGCCAGATCATCGACACCACCGTCGGCAATGTGGAGGACTACCTCGCTGGAAGGCGCTCGGAGAACACTTTGGTTCCCGCACCCTGAACCATGATGAATTCCGCCGCCCCGCTCCGACTTCCGGAGGAACACCCCTAATCGGAAGGATTCCGTCATGAACTGGACTCTCGAAGTGGTCATCGTCCCCGTGACCGACGTCGACCGCGCCAAGGACTTCTACAGCAACAAGCTCGGCTTCCACGTCGATCACGACACCAGCCCCGCCGACGGCATCCGAATCTGCCAGCTCACCCCGCCGGGCTCCGGCTGCTCGATCGTCATCGGCGAGGGCGCGGTCCCGAAAATGGAGCCCGGCTACCTCAAGGGCCTGCAGCTGGTCGTCAACGATCTGAAGCGCGCCCACGCCGAACTGGTCGAGCGCGGTGTCGCCGTCAGCGACATCCAGATTCTGCCCGGCCCGGTCACCGAGGGCGACCCGCTGAACAACGCGGGCTTCATCTTCTTCGACGACCCGGATGGCAACAGCTGGGCGGTCCAGCAGATCTCGAACCGCCCCTGATCCTCAGGTCAATGCCGCCAGGACCTCGCGCGCCTTCTTTCGGCTGCGGGCATCGGTGGTGATCAGGGCCGCGATCAACGCGACCACCGCGAACGCCGTCAGCGTCACCCAGCTGACCACGGCCGGGGTATGGAATCCCGTCGCCGTGGTCAGCGCTCCGGCGGGCACGGCGAGAATCGTGCCGATCACCGCCACCCCGAGCGACTGCCCGATCTGCCGCGAGGTGGAGGCGATGGCCGAGGCGACCCCGGATTCCTTGCGCGGCAATCCGGAGACCGCGATATCGGTGACCGCCGGATTCGACGCGCCGACACCCGCCCCGACCAGCGCGTACCCGAGGTACAGGGTGGCGTCGCCACCGCTGTCGAAGGTGAAGGCGAGCAGCACGCAGCCCGCGATGGCCAGGCCCGCGCCGCTCGCGAGCGCGGGCCGGACCCCGAAACGCGCCACGGCCCGCCCGCCCAGCAGCCCGGCCACCATCATGGCCGCGGCCATGGGCAGCAGTTCGAAACCCGCGACGGCGGGCCGGGCGCCGCGCACCGCCTGTAGATAGAAGGTGTTGAGGAACAGGAATCCGCCCAGCACCGCGTAGGAACAGATGGCGATGATGACCGCGCCGGAGAACGGCGGCGACCGGAACGCGCGCACATCGATCAGCGGCTCCGGATGCCGGAGTTCATAGCGCGGCAAGAGGATCAGGCACGCGGCCGCGCCCAGGAAGCAGCCGATCGGCAGTGGTGAGAGCCAACCCCGGTGCGGCCCTTCGATGATCGCGAAGACCAGCATGCCGAGCAGCCCGATCATCAGTAGCTGCCCGACCAGATCGACCCGCCGCGGCGTCTCCGATTTCGATTCCGGGACGAACAACGCGGTCAGCGCGACGGCCGCAACCGCGATCGGCAGATTGATCCAGAACACGCCCCGCCACCCCACCGAATCCACCAGCAGACCCCCGACCACCGGCCCGATGGCCATACTGATCCCGGTGGTAGCGGACCAAACCCCCAGTGCCCGAGCCTTTTCCGCCGGTTTCGGAAAGACGTTCTGCAGGATCGACAGGGCCAGCGGCACCAGCAGCGCCCCGCCGACGGCCTGCAAGACCCGGAAGCCGACGAGCCACCCCAGCGACGGCGCGAGACTGCACGCCAGCGACCCCAACGCGAAAACGACCAGCCCCACCTGGAACAGCCGGCGTCGCCCGACCCGATCCCCCAGCGATCCCGCGGCCATCAGCAGACAGGCGATGGTCACGGTGTAGGCGTCGATCGTCCACTGCGTCCCCGACACCGTGGCCCGCAGCTCCCGCCCGATCGACGGCAACGCCACATTCAGCGCGGTGCTGTCCAGGTTCCCCATCAGCGTTGCGGCGCAACAGGTCCCCAGAACGACCGCCCGCCGCCGCTCGGACAGCGCGGTGACCTGCTGTGATGCCATACCGGCATCATGTCAGCAGGTCACCGGCCACCGATTACGACACGACGGGCAGGTACACCTTGTTGCCCGCCTCGGCGAACTCGGCGGACTTCTCCGCCATGCCCGCCTCGATGGCGTTCACATCGGTGAGGCCGTGCTTCTCGGCGTACTCGCGCACGTCCTGCGAGATGCGCATGGAGCAGAACTTCGGACCGCACATGGAGCAGAAGTGCGCGGTCTTGGCGGGCTCGGCCGGGAGGGTCTCGTCGTGGTACTCCCGCGCGGTGTCGGGGTCCAGCGAGAGGTTGAACTGGTCGGTCCAGCGGAACTCGAAGCGCGCCTTGGACAGTGCGTTGTCGCGATCCTGCGCGCGCGGGTGCTGCTTGGCCAGGTCGGCGGAGTGGGCGGCGATCTTGTAGGTGATCACGCCGACCTTCACGTCGTCGCGGTTGGGCAGGCCCAGGTGCTCCTTGGGCGTCACGTAGCAGAGCATCGCGGTACCGGCCTGGGCGATGATGGCCGCGCCGATGGCCGAGGTGATGTGGTCGTAGGCGGGCGCGATATCGGTGGCCAGCGGGCCGAGGGTGTAGAACGGAGCCTCCTCGCAGAGCTCCTCCTCCAGCCGCACGTTCTCCACGATCTTGTGCATCGGCACGTGGCCGGGGCCCTCGATCATCACCTGCACGCCATAGGATTTCGCGATCTTGGTGAGCTCGCCCAGGGTGCGCAGCTCGGCGAACTGGGCCTCGTCATTGGCGTCCGCGATAGAGCCGGGACGCAGGCCGTCACCGAGGGAGAAGGTGATGTCGTACTTGGCGAGAATCTCGCACAGCTCGGCGAAGTTGGTGTACAGGAACGATTCCTGGTGATGCGCGAGACACCACGCGGCCATGATGGAACCGCCGCGGGAGACGATGCCGGTGACGCGCTTGGCGGCCAGCGGCACGTAGCGCAGCAGCACGCCCGCGTGCACGGTCATGTAGTCGACGCCCTGCTCGGCCTGCTCGATCACGGTGTCGCGGTAGATCTCCCAGGTCACCTTGGTGGGATCGCCGTTCACCTTCTCCAGCGCCTGGTAGATCGGCACGGTGCCGACCGGGACCGGGGAGTTGCGCAGGATCCACTCGCGGGTCTCGTGAATGTTCTTGCCGGTGGAGAGATCCATGATGGTGTCGGCGCCCCAGCGGGTGGCCCACACCATCTTCTCGACCTCCTCGGCGATGGAGGAGCTCACGGCCGAGTTGCCGATGTTCGCATTGATCTTCACGGCGAACTTCTTGCCGATGATCATCGGCTCGGACTCGGGGTGCATGTGGTTGGCGGGGATGACCGCGCGACCGGCGGCCACCTCGTCGCGCACCAGCTCGGGCGAAACGCCCTCGCGCGCGGCGATGTACGCCATCTCCTTGGTGACGATGCCCTGGCGCGCCCAGTTCAGCTGCGTCGGCGGGCCGTCGACCTGCGGCTTGTCCCAGCCGTCGCGCAGCTTGGGCAGACCCGCCTCGAGATCGATGGTGGCGGTGGCGTCGGTGTACGGACCCGAGGTGTCGTACACGTCGAAGTGCTCGCCATTGGTGAGGTTGATGCGCCGCACCGGGACGTTCAGGATCGTGCCATCGGCCTCGACCTGCTCGTAGTGCTTGACGCTGCCCTCGATGGGACCGGTTGTCACGGTGTCGACAGGCGCAGAACTGCTGGAGACACGACTCGATGACATTTGAATCCTCCCTACGCCGGCATTACCCGGTCAGGTTCATACGGTCGACGGCCCACTAGCCGTCCTCTCAGCCCGCTGGTGCGAGCCCCCGTTGGCAATACGTACTTTTCCGAGCCGACCATACCCGGCGATGGCAAGGGTATGGACCGGCCACGGAAAAATATACGAGTCGGCTCTTACCGCTCCTGCGGGCCGATGGGCCAGCCGAGCGCGCCGAAGGCGGCGTTGAGCTCGATTTCCACCTGGGTCGCCAGTGCATCGACGCTGCCGAGCATGGTGATCACGTCGTCGGTCTTGCAGCCGACCGGATCGCCCGCGCCCGGTGCGAGCCGGGACTTGATCCAGTTGAAGGCGTCGGCCATGCCGAGCGTCGTCAGCGTCAGGTGCTCGCTGAGGTGATCGCGCTTGTAATAGACCGACGTTCCGCCGTCACACCAGCGCTGCACCATGCGATCGTTGGTGAACCACGGCACCGCCTCGTCGAGCACGCCCTGATAGACCATGGTCGGCGCGGTCGGCGGATTGCCGCCCAGCACAGTCGAATCGAAGACCTCGCGAATCTCCGGCAGCGCCAGATAGTCCGCGATCGGGATGGTCATCATGCGCTGGTAGTCGGTGAACATCAGGTTCAGCACATTGCGCACCAGGCACTGGTTGGCGGTGCGATCCATGATCGCGCGGCCCTCGGGGGTCAGGTACTTCTCGGTGGTCTCCGCGAACTTCGGGTAGGCGTTGCGCAGCGAGGCGATGCCCACGCCGATCAGGCTCGCGAACATGGAACCGTTGACGTGCAGCAGGGATTCGACATCCGAGACGGGCGCGCCCATGGCGATGCCCTTGATGTTCAGCTCCGGCGCGTAGCTCGGCTGCATCTCCGCGGCCCAGCCGCTGCCCATGCCGCCGCCGGAGTAACCCCACAGTGCGACAGGCGTATTCGTGCCGTCGAGGCCCAGCGGCTGGAAGCTCTCGGCCGCGCGGACGCTGTCGAGAATCATGTAGCCGGGTTCCTTGGCGACCGCGAGGTGCCCGTTCAGGCCCTCGTAGTCGGGAACGTTGATGGCGTAACCCTGGCTGATCGAGGCCGCGAGCTCCAGGTACTCGACTGTCGAGTGGATGCCCTCCAGCGCGGGCAGTCCGCCGCCCTGCTGCAGCACGTACGAGGGTGCGCAGGCGGGCGCAGTGCTGTCGTAGAAGAACTGGTGTGACACCAGCGGGCGACCGTGAGAAGTGTTGGCCCCCTCCGGAATCGCCACCGTGGTGGCCGCGACCGTCGGCTGCCCGAACAGGTCGGTGGTGCGGTAGAGCAACTGCCAGGACCGGATGTGCACCGGCAGCACGGTGAGCACGGCCAGCTGCACTTCGCGGGAGCGCAGGATCGTGCCCGGATCGGCGGATTCGAACCCGTCCGGCGCTTGATAGAACGGATCCACATTCAGCGGGAGTGGTTGCGCGGCAGCGGTTCCCGCGGTGGCACCCCCCAACAGTACGGCCGAAGCGGCCGTCAGTGCCGTAGCCAGCGCGGCCGCGAGCAGCCGCCTTCGCTTCCGGCGATCCCCATTGATTGCCACGTCTCTGTTCCCTTCCTCATCGACGTGACAGCGATTACAACACGGTATCCAGTTACCAACAAGATGTCTTTCTGAAACGAGCTTGGCTATCGTCTAGGCATGTCCCGCAGCAAATCTGCCGCGCCGACCGACCGGACCCCCGTACGGCGTCGCATCCGCGGCCTCGACGCCGACGAGCGCAGCGCCCAGCGCCGCCGTCAGCTGCTCGCCGCCGCCACCGAACTCTTTGCCCGGCAAAGCTATTCGCTGACCTCCATCGAACAGATCTGCCAGGCCGCCTACGTCGGCACCAAGGGCTTCTACGACCACTTCGACAGCAAGGAAGCCTGCTACACCGCCCTCCTCGAACAGATCAGCACCGGCATCCAGCAACGCGTCACCGAGGTGGCCCTCGAAACCGCCGAAGCCGACTGGCCCACCCGCCGCGCTGCCGTCGTAGCCGCCTTCGTCCACTCCATCGCCGACGACCCCCGCCTCGCCAAGGTCACCTTCGGCGAAGCCGGCGGCATCTCCCCCGCCGTAGAAGCCCAACGCCGCCTCAACCGCCGCTGGTCCGCCGAATTCCTGAAACACCAATGGCTCCAGGACAATCCGACCGAACACCCCGGCATGCTCCCCCTGGCCCTGGCCACCATCGGCGGCATGTTCGAACTCGTCGCCGACTGGCTCCACCACCACGACGACGGCGGCGCACCGGAATCCGTCGACACCTTGGTCGCCGACCTGAATCATTTCGTAGTTGTAGTCGACGCGGGCCGCGCCGCCACCCGCTAGCGCGCCCGAGGTTATCGCTCGACTGTCGGATGAATCATCCGACTTCGAGTAGGATCGCTATATGGCCAAGACCAAGCTATCGATCACGATCGACGATTCGGTGGCCGCTGACGCGGATGCTGCGGCCCAGGCCGCAGGACTCAACCGTTCCGAATATATGGAGCGGGCGGTCCGTGAAGCGAACCTTCGAGCGGCGCTGCAGCACTACAAGACCGTTACTGTTCCCGGGCTCGGGATCGACGAGTATGCCCAACGCATCTACGACCTCAACCGAAAAGCGGGCCTGTGATCCGACCTGGCGTGATTTGTCCCCGTCGCGATACCGACACCGAGATCTACGTCGCCGTGCTGTCCAGCGCCGCTCATATCGAGGCCGAGACCGGCCGGGTATTTGTCTGCCCCTTTATTCCGGGCGAATTGCCCGAGGGTGCAATGGCTTTCGATGTCGCCGTGCCCACTCCGACCGGTTTGTTGTTGCCCGAACTCACACAGTGGCTTCCGGTTTCGGCTCTTGACGAACCGATTGGGAACACCGGCCCACAAGCGCTGACTCGCGCGACGTCGTTGGTTGTCTCACTACTGGGCTGGCCGTAGGGAATTCGGCTGCCGGTTCATCCGGCCTGAGCGCTTGCCAGCATGATTTCGCGGAGGGTGTTGCGGAGCCAGAGGTGCGCGGGGTCGGCGTCGTGGCGGGGGTGCCAGGCCATGGCGTAGGGGAGGGGTGGGGTTTCGATGGGGAGGTCGAAGGTGGTCAGGCCCAGTTGGTGAGCGAGGGGGCGGGCGCAGGAGGGGATGTTGCCGAGTAGGTCGCTGTTGCGGAGGAAGAAGAGGGAGCCGGTGATGCCTGCTACCGAGGCGGTTACGTCTCGGCGGAGGCCCTTTGTGGCGAGGGCGTCATCGATGGGGCCGGTCCTGCGGCCGCGGCGGGAGGCGGCGAGGTGGCGGGCTCGGACGTAGTCGGCGAGGCGAATCTTGTTGTCGCGCAGGAGGGGATGGCCCGGACGAGCCGCGCCGATCATGTGGTCCTCGTAGACCGGGGTGATGTGGATTTCGGGGGCGCGGTCGCCGATGATGCCGACCTCGAGGTCGGCGTGGCCGTCGCGGAGCATGGGGGTGTCGGTGTGGCCCTCGTTGAGGAAGCGGAGGGTGATGCCGGGGGCCTCGGCGGCGGCGCGTTCGACGAGGGCGGGGCCGAAGACGGCGGCCATGGCGTAGTGGGCCAGGACGGTGAGGTCGCGGGTGACCGTGCGGATGTCGGTGGCGTGGGTGGCGGAGAAGAGGCGTTGCAGGCGGTCCACCAGGTCGCGGACCTCGGGTTCGATGGCGAGGGCGTGCGGGGTGGGGACCATGACGCGGCCCGCGCGGACCAGGATCGGATCGCCGACGGCGCGGCGGATGCGGCCGAGGGCACGGCTGACGGCGGGTTCGGAGAGTCGCAGGCGGTCGGCCGCGCCGGTCACGCTGTGCTCGGTGAGCAGGGCATCCAGGGTGACCAGCAGGTTCAGGTCCAGGCCCCGGAGGTCGGTGGATTGCGTGCGGTGCATGTATTTGATGATAAAGATGCATTTGAGTAATGCCGCGAGCGGCTTTACCGTGGAATTCGTTCCGTCCGGAAGGTGACGGAATTCCAATTCCTCATTGCCGTTTGGAGTACACCCATGTCCACAGTCGTGTCCGGAATCCCGGTCGCCGAAAGCCGTTCCGCCGGGCCGCCGCGTGCGGTGCTGCTCGCCATGTGCGCCTGCATCATGGTGGCGCAGTCCATGGTGGCGGCCATCAATCTGGCCATTCCGCTACTGGCCGCGTCGTCGCTGGATCCGAGTGCGGCGGAGTTGTTGTGGGCGGTCGACGCCTACGTCATCGCGTTCGCCGCCCTGCTCATCCCGGCCGGTGCCATCGGGGATCGGTACGGGCGCAAGGGTGCGCTGCTGGCGGGTCTCGGGCTGTTCGCGGCGGGCGCGCTGACCAGTGCCTTGGCCGCGCATCCGGCCGAATTGATCGTGGGCCGCGCGGTTTCGGGTGCGGGCGCCGCGCTCATCATGCCCGCCACCATGTCGATCCTCGTGCAGCTGTCCCCGGATGTCCGTACCCGCGCGAGCGCGCTGGCGGCGTGGACGCTGTCGCTGGGTCTGGGTGGGGCGCTGGGCAATATCGGCGGCGGACTGTTGCAGCAGTACCTGCCGTGGCAGGCGCTGTTCTGGGTGATGGTCCCGGCGGGGCTGGGCCTGCTGGTGCTGGTGGCGGCGGTGACGCCGAAAACCCCACGGCGCGAGGCGAATCAGGATCCGCTCGGGGCGGTGTTGCTCACCGCCGGATCGACCGCGGTCCTGTACGGCATCATCGAGGGCCCGTCGCACGGCTGGGGTTCGGTGGAGGTGCTGGCCGGATTCGCGCTCGGCGCGGTGCTGCTCGCGGCGCTCATCTGGCATTCGCTGCGTTCCCCGCATCCGCTCATCGATCCGCGGGTGTTCCGGTCGCGGCGGTTGAGTGTGGCCGTCCTGGGAACGGGCACAACGTTTTTCGGCCTGTTCGCGCTGTTCTTCGTGAACTCGCAGTACCTGCAGTACGTGAAGGGCTTCTCCGCCGCGGCCGCGGGTCTGGCCATCGTGCCGCTCACCATCGGCATGATCATCGTGCCCCGTTTCGCGGTACGACTGGAAGCCAGGCTGGGGCCGCTGATTCCGGCCGCCGGCGGTCTGGTCCTGATCGGCGCGGGCCTGCTCGCGGTCGCCACCGCGGACGCGAGCACCCCGTATCCGCTCTACGCGGTCTACCTGGTGCTGCTGTCCTTCGGCATGGGCTTTGCCGCGCCCGTGCTGACGCACGGCGTCATGGCGAACCTGCCCGCCGATCGATCCGGCATGGGCGCCGGATTGAATTCCGCCGCACGGGAGTTCGGCGCGGCCGCCGGTGTCGCGGTGATCGGCACCATCATGGCCTCACACGCGGGGGACGGTGCCCACCATCCGGCCGCCTTCGCCGACAGCATGGGCGTCGGCCTCGGAATCATCGGCGTCCTGGTGCTGCTCGCCGCCGGTGTGGTCGCCCTCGGTTACCGGCGCTGACTCCTCCAACCCGATCCGCTTGTGCAGCGCCGCAAGCGGTTTCGGGGCCCACCAGTTGGCGGTGGACATCAGGCGCATGAGCGCCGGGGCGAGCAGGCCGCGAATGACGGTGGCGTCGGCGATCACCGCGAGCGCCAATCCGATGCCGAACAGCTTCATCGGGGCGACCTCGGAGGTGGCGACGGCCAGCAGGACCACCGCCATCAAACCCGCTGCGGCGGTGAAGATCCGGCCGGTGCGAGCCACACCCAGCGCGACCGAGCGGGTATTCGCGGCCGCGCTGCGGTCCGAGGCCAGCCACTCCTCGCGAATGCGGGACAGCAGGAACACCTCGTAGTCCATCGACATGCCGAAGGCCAGGCAGAACATGAGGATCGGCATGAACAGATCCAGGCTGCCGGTGGAGGTGAAGCCGAGGAACCCGGACAGATGGCCCTGCTCGAAGATCCAGATCATCGCGCCGAAGGTGGCGGTCAGCGACAGCATGTTCAGCAGCAGCGCCTTGACCGGAAGCACCACGCTGCCGGTGAAGAGGAACAGCAGGATCAGGGTGATGATCGCGATCAGCGCGCCCGCCAACGGAATCCGGCTGATCACCGAATCCATGGTGTCCTCGTTCAATGCGGCCGCACCGCCGAACAGCACCTCGCCCGGCGCGGGCACCGCACGCAACTCCGCCAACTGCTGTTTGCCCTCGGCGGAGTACGGTGCGGTCTTCGTGCCGACCGAGAGATAGGCCCCGTTCGGTCCCGCCATCTGCGGGATACCGGCCGCCATCTTCGCGCCGTTCACGTAGACACCGTCGCTCGACAGCACCGCCGGAATGCCCGGCACCTGCGAGAGCCGGGACGCGTACGCGCCGATCTCCCTACTGTCCCCGTGGAATCCGGGCAGCACGACCACGGCGCTGGACGCCATATCGGCGCTGAAATCCTGCCGCAGCGCATCACCCACCTGGCGGCTGGACGCGAACGTCCCGATCACCCGATCGTCCGGCGTCCCGAAATGCGCCTTCAGGAACGGGGATCCGAGCGCCAGCAGCGCGGCCGTGGTGACCACCGCGACCGGCAGTGCCCGCCGCATCACCCAGGTGACCAGGCGGTACCAGAAGGTCTCCTCGGCCCGCTTCGGCGCGGGCTCACCGCGACCGAGCAGGCGGCGCAATGGTTTCCGCAGATCCCAGGCATTCACGCGATCGCCGAGCAGGAGCAGCGCGGCAGGAAGTAGCAGCACCGACGCGCCGACGGCCGCCGCCACCACCGCCACACCGGCGTAGGCGAAGGACTTGAAGAACGGCTGCGGGAACACCGCCAGCGCGGCCAGCGCCAGCGCGACCGTCAATCCGGAGAAGACCACCGTTCGCCCCGCCGTCCGCACCGAACGCAGGATGGCCGAACGGGTATCGCGGCCGCCCGCCAGCTCCTCGCGGTACCGGCTGACAATGAACAGGCTGTAGTCGATGGCCAGGGCCAGACCCAGCGCGCTGGTCATGTTCAGCGCGAAGATCGACACCTCCATGACCGTGGTCAGCCCGCGCAGAATGCCCATGGTGGCCGCGATCGCGAACAGCCCCACGCCGATCGGCAGCGCCGCCGCGACCACACTGCCGAACACCAGCACCAGCAGCAGCCCGGACACCGGCACCGCGATGGCCTCGGCCAGCAGCAGATCCTTCTCGACCTGATGATTGATGTCGGCGAAGGTCCCGGCCATGCCGCCGACGCGCACCTGCACGCCGTCCCGGTCGCCATCGATCCGGTTCGAGATCTCGGCCGCCCGGTTCTGCACATCGGTGTCGGTGCCGGTGACCGTGGCCATGATGAGCCCGCGCTGACCGTCCTTGCTCTTCAGCGCGGCGGCCAGATCGGGCCGGGCGGTGACGCTGGTCCAATAGGACTGCACGCCGGTCACATTCGGATCGTGGCCGAGATCATCGGCGATGCGCTGCGCCTCCGCGCGCACCTCGGGACTGTTGACGCCGCCGTCCCCGCTGACCATGACGATCAAATTGGGATTGCCGCCCGGGAAGTTCTTCGTGATGAAGTCGTTGGCGCGCACCGATTCCAGCGAGTCGGTCAGGTACCCGCCGCCGACCATGTGCGACTTCACGGTCGCGCCGAAGCCACCGCAGACGAGCATCAGCAACAAGGCGGCCACCAGCACCGCACGCGGGCGTGCCATGGCGAACCGCGCAGAACTGGTCAACATTGACGCAACCTCCGGGAGTCTTCCGACGCCCGGAACGGTAACGTTCCTGGTCTACCGCTCGGTAGGGACAGTGACCATGCTCATGGCGATACGATCCGGCTATCAAACAGCTTTCACGATTCGCCCGCGTACCTCGCCCAGTTGCAGGCGGCCACCCCCGACGGCGGCCGCGGTGGCGGTGATCGTCACCTCGTCGCTGTCGTTCAGGAAGGTCCGCTGCACCCCGTTCAACTCGATGGGTTCGGTACCGCCCCAGCTCATTTCCATCAGCGAGCCGCGCTCGGCGCGGTCGGCCCCGGAAATGGTGCCGGAGGCGAACAGATCACCGGTGCGGGTCGAGGCGCCGTTCACCGTCATGTGCGCGAGCATCTGCGCGGGCGACCAGTACATGCGCCGGTACGGGGGAGTGGAGACGACCTGGCCGTTCCATTCCACCGACAGATCGATGTCCAAACCCCAGGCCGCGTCGTCCCGCAGATACGGCAGCGGCTCGGGATGCTGCGGCGGCAGCGGAATTCGCGCCTCGGTGAGCGCGTCGAGCGGAGTCACCCACGCCGACAATGTGGTTGCGAAGGACTTGCCCAGGAACGGGCCCAGTGGTTGCCCCTCCCAGGCCTGGATATCGCGCGCCGACCAGTCGTTCACCAGCGCCACCCCGAACACGTGCTCGGCGAATTCGCCGGTCTCGATCGGTACGCCGAGTTCGGAGCCCGCGCCCACCAGGAAGCCCAGCTCGGCCTCGATGTCCACGCGGCGGCTCGGCCCGAAATCCGGTGTGCCGGAATCGGTCTTGCGCTGCCCGTGCGGCCGTACGATATCGGTGCCCGACACCACCACCGTGCCCGCGCGCCCGTGATACCCCACCGGCAGATGCCGCCAATTCGGCAGCAGCGGTTCGGCATTGGGCCGCAGCATGCGCCCCATGGCGGTGGCGTGGTCGAGGCTGGCGTAGAAGTCGACGTAATCGCCGATCGACACCGGCAGGTCCAGCCGCACCGCCCGCACCGCGTGCACCGCCGCCGCGGGCAGCTCGGATTCGGCCGCGACCCGCACCCGCTCGCGCACCTCCCGCCAGCACTGCGGCCCCTGGGTCATGAAGGCGTTCAGGGTGGGCTGATGGAACATCGGATCATCCAGCGCCACCGCCAGATCGATGATCGAATCACCCAGTCGCGCACCCACCCGCGGCTCCTCGCCCAGCGGGCGGAACACGCAGTACGGCAGGTGCGTCGGGCCGAATCCGGAACCCTCGGGAACCTCGATACGCACCCGGCTGCTCATATCCCCATTCACCTTCCCCGTCACCTGCCCCATGCCCTCGGGCGCACTCAAATCCATTGATTCGGCCCACGACCCGACCACGTCCAGGCGTAGCCCGGATCCTCACACGCCAACCCGCCCTCACCCAGCTGCAGCGGATGGAACGTATCCACCATGACCGCCAGTTCGTCGAAGAACTCGATGCCGATGCTGCGCTCGTAGGCGCCCGGCTGCGGCCCGTGCGCGTACCCGCCCGGATGCACCGACACCGACCCCTGCCCGATCCCGGATCCCTTGCGCGCCTCGTAGTTTCCGCCGCAGTAGAAGAGGATCTCGTCGGAGTCCACATTCGAGTGGTAGTACGGCACCGGAATCGAGAGCGGGTGGTAATCCACCTTGCGCGGCACGAAATTGCAGATCACGAAGTTCTGGCCCTCGAACGCCTGATGCACCGGCGGCGGCTGATGCACCCGTCCGGTAATGGGTTCGAAGTCGGCGATATCGAAGGTGAACGGGTATAGGCAGCCGTCCCAACCCACCACATCGAAGGGGTGGGTGGCGTAAACCATGCTGGTGCCGACGATCTCGCCGCCCGGACGATGCTTGACCAGCACCTCCACATTCTCGCCCTCGGCGCGGGTGAGCTCGGTCGGCCCGTGCAGATCCCGCTCGCAGTAGGGCGAATTCTCCAGGAACTGACCGTATTTCGAGAGATACCGTTTGGGCGGGGTGATGTGGCCGGTGCCCTCGATGATGTAGGCGCGCAACGGCTCGGGGCCGTCCGGAATCCAGCGGTGGGTGGTGGCGCGGGGTAGCAGCACCTGAAGTCCCTGCCGCACCGGCAATGTCCCGAAGACGGTTTCCACCCGCCCCGAACCGGATTCGATATAGACCAGCTCGTCACCGACCGCATTGCGATACAGCGGCGACTCCCGCAGGGCCGCCACATAGGAGATGCGCACATCGGCATTGCCGAGCAGCAGCCGCCGCCCGTTCACCACATCGCTGTCACCCGGCTTGTCGCCCAGGAACAGTTCGTGCAGCTTCAAATGCCGGTGCCGCAGCGGATGATTCGGGTAGAGCCGCTGCTCGGGCAGCACCCACACCGACGAATCCACAATGGCCGGAGGCAATCCCCGGTGGTAGAGCAGCGAGGAATCGCCGGAGAAGCCCTCTTCTCCCATCAGCTCTTCGTAATAGAGCCGACCCTGCTCATCCCGATGCTGGGTGTGCCGCTTGGGCGGCACCGAACCGACCTGCCGATAGAACGTCATTGCCGTCTCCCGCATTGACCGATGGTCCGTTTTCCATCGTAGCCATCGAATTGCGGGTGCGGCCCGGGTTCGGGCAGGTGTGCTGGGGTGTGGCTCGGGTTCGATTCAGGCGTGCCGCAGGGCGCGGTAGACGGCCGCGCCGATGAACTCGCCCAGGGTGTCCGGAGTCCATTCCCCCGGGTCGGTCAGCAAGGTGCGGACCGCGCCCTCACCGGCCGAGACCCACAGTTCGACCAGTGCCGAAAGTTTGCGCTCGGCATCCTCGGTGCCCCAGGCCTTCAGGGTCGGCCGCAGGCGGCGGGTGCAGCGCTCCACGGCCAGCAGCCGGCCCTTGCCGAACGAATCCGCCACGGCCGGATCGGGATTGCCGTACAGCAGGCGCCAGCTGTCGGGCCGCTGGGACACGGTGTGCAGCAGTGCGCGGAAACCCTCCACGAACACCGCCTCGTCGGCCTCCACGCGGCGGCGCGGCAGCACGTCGAGAATGCCCGCGACCAGGTATTCCTCTTCGCGGTGGATCAGCGCCTGGAGCAGTTCGACGCGATCGGCGAAGCAGGCGTAGACGACGGGCCGGGTCACCTTCATGCGGTCGGCCACGGCGGCGATGGTGACCGCGGCGATGCCGTCGGCGACGGCGATCTCCAGCGCGGTGTCGAGGACCTGCGGGCGACGGCGTTCGGGACCCAGATGCCGCGCGCGCTGGCGTGGTCGTATCGCCGAATCGGTGCCCATGCGCACCGACGATAGCAGTGTTCGCGGGGTGAGGAACGGCAGGTCGGGTGGCCTAGCAAGATCATTTCCTACATCGATGGATAATAATGCTACATTCACGCAGGAAACCAGCCGCGGAGGAGACGAATCGCGATGAGTCAGACCCTGTTCAACCCGAAGATCTGCGAATTCTCCGAATTCGACGCGGAGACCCGGCGACTGCTGCGCGCTACCGTCGACTACTTCGAGGCCTTCGGCAAGGTCCGCCTGCTGGTCGAGAGCCGGGACCGGGTCTGGTACGCGGATTTCCTGGACTTCATCAAGCGCGAACGGGTCTTCGCGACCTTCCTGACCCCGGCCGAACAGGCCGCCGGCGACCCGAACAAGCGCTGGGACACCGCGCGCATCGCCATGATGAGCAAGATCCTCGGCTTTTATGGAATGCAATTTTGGTACGTGTGGCAGGTGTCGATTTTGGGCCTGGGGCCGATCTGGCAGAGCTCGAACGCCGAGGCCAAGGCGCGGGCGGCGGGACTGTTGGAATCGGGTGAGATCTTCGCCTTCGGCCTGTCCGAGAAGGACCACGGCGCGGACATCTACTCCACCGACATGGTGCTCGAGCCGAAGTCCAACGGCGGTTACACCGCCACCGGCGGCAAGCACTACATCGGCAACGGCAATCTCGCGGGCATGGTGTCGGTCTTCGGCCGCCGTGCCGACAAGCCGATCATCGACTCCTCGGACTTCCTGCGGAAGATGACCGACGAGGAGTACTCCGGCTACCTGTTCTTCGCCGCCGACTCCCGGCACAAGAACTACAAGCTGCGCAAGAACGTCGTCGACTCCCAGATGTATGTCGCCGCCTTCGATCTGGAGAACTACCCGGTCGCCGAATCCGACATCCTGCACACCGGCCGAGCCGCCTTCGACGCCGCCATGAACACGGTCAACGTCGGCAAGTTCAATCTCGGCTTCGGCGCGGTCGGCTCCTGTGAGCACGCCATGTTCGAGGCCGTCACGCACGCGCACAACCGAATCCTGTTCGGGCACCGCGTGACCGAGTTCCCGCAGGTGAAATCGCTGCTCGCGGACAGCTACGCGCGCCTGATCGGCATGAAGCTCTACAGCGAGCGGGCCATCGACTACATGCGCTCGGCGAACGAGAACGACCGGCGCTACCTGCTTTTCAACGCCATCGAGAAGATGTCGGTCACCCGCCACGGCCAGAAGCTCTACGAGGACCTCGCCGACGTCATCGCCGCGCGCGGCTTCGAGAACGACATGTACTTCCCCATGGCCATGGTCGGCATGTTCGGCCTGCCGCGGCTCGAGGGCACGGTGCACGTGAACATGGCGCTGTCGCTGAAGTTCATGCCCAACTTCATGTTCCATCCCGCCGACGCCGGACTGGCCGCGCTGCGCTATCTGCCCGGCGCGGGCGTCGCACCCAAGGGCGCGGTGCGCGCGGTGTCCGGCGCGCTGAGCTGGACCAGCCGTCGCGCCGCCGGCCCCGCCGCCAAGGCCGTGCCCGCGCTGAAGAGCGAATTCGCCCGCGCCGCACACGCTCCCGTGCCCACCCGCCGGGATGCCGCCGACGACGAATTCCTCTTCCGTCAGGGTCCGAGCAGCGGCCTCGGCAAGATCCGCTTCGCCGACTGGCGTCCGGTCTTCGAGAAGTTCGCGCACATCCCGAATGTCGCCGTCTTCCTGGAGCAGGCTCTGGCGCTGCAGACCCTGCTGGCCGCCGCCACCCCGACCGCCGAGCAGCAGCAGGACGTCGACTTCCTCTTCGCCCTCGGCGAGCTGTTCACCACCCTCCCGTACGCCCAGCTCATCCTCGAGCAGGCCGACATCGCGGGCGCGGACGAGGCGGTCCTGGATCAGCTCTTCGACCTGTTCGTCCGCGAGTTCTCCAAGCACGCGCTGACGCTGCACACCAAGCCGACGGCCACCAAGGCCCAGCAGGTCCGGGCGCTCGACCTGGTCAGGCGTCCGGCGTCCGATCCGGCTCGCTTCGAGAAGGTGTTGTCGCAGGTCACGGCCCTCGCTGGGCAATATGAAATGAACCCCTGATTTTGCTACAGTCGTGAATGAAAAGGCTTCCATGCCTAACCATCGACACTGCAAAGGAGCAGAAACGATGACGAAGTCGACGGCGACGACCGCGCGCCCCCAGTTCGACGCGCCCGCCCGCACCATCCGCGAAGTCGACTACGGCTTCTTCGGACCCGGCTCGCCGACCTGGAAGGTCTGGACCGCGCCCACCGCGCTGATCGGCTTCCAGCGCGCGGTGACCCTCGAGCACTTCGACCCGGACCTGACCGCGGCCGTCGCCGATGTCGGCGGCATCTACTCCGATCCGCGCGGCCGGCTCGACCACACCTTCGCCTACTTCCTCATCGCCGCGGTGGCCGACAGCCGCATGGCCATCGAGGCGTCCGAGCACCTCATGCAGGTGCACGCCAAGGCCACCGGCATCGAGCCGATCAGCGGAAAGCGCTACAGCGCCAACAATCCCGACTCGCAGCTGTGGATCCACGTCACCGGCTGGCACTCGGTGCTCAAGTGCTACGAGATGTACGGCCCGGGGCCGCTGAGCCCGGAGGAAGAGGCGCAGTACTGGCGGGAATGCGTCATCGCCGCCGAACTGCAGACCTGCAAGCCCGAGGACGTGCCGACCTCGCGTGAAGAGGTCCGCGAGTACTTCGAGCGGGTGCGTCCGCGCCTGTGCAGCTCCGAACGGGCCCGCCGCGGCATGCACTACCTGCTGTTCACGCCGTCCGAGAAGGGCGTGAAGCTATGGGCCGGAAGCCGTTTGGTGGCCCCCGCCGCCATCGCCACCCTGCCCAAGTGGATGCGTGAGACCGGCGGATTCGACCAGCCCGGCGTCCTCGACGCGGCCTACCCGCCGGCCGTACGCGCCGCCATGGCCGCCCTGAAGAACGACCGGCTCGAACTGAAGGTCGCCAAGAACTTCATCGGCAAGATGACCGGACGTCTGCTGGAGGAACATATGCGAGCCGGGGTTCCGGTGAATCCGGTCACCGTCACTCCGCAGCAGGCCAAGGAGCTGTACGGCCGTCAGGCCCGCTCCAGCGCATAACGGCACGGTTAACTTTTCGGCATCGGACCCGGTCGTCCGGGACATTCCGGATGAAGAGACGTACCTACGCTTGCGTAACGGTACGGACGTACGGCAACCTGCGCTTGATCTCCAACATCGCTTGATCTGTCGATTACCTATGCCCGAGGAGGCCCTTCCGTGTCCCACTACAAGGCGAACCTACGAGACATCGAGTTCAACTTGTTCGAGGTACTGGGAATCGGCGAGCTGCTGGACAAGGGCGCCTACGGTGACCTGGACGGCGACACCGCGCGCGAGATGCTCGCCGAGGCGAAGCGCCTGGCCGAGGGCCCGATCGCGGAATCGTTCGTCGACGGCGACCGCAACCCGGTCGAGTTCGTCCCGGATCAGCACACCATCATCGTTCCCGAGCCGCTGAAGAAGACCGTGGCCGCGGTCAACGAGGCGGGCTACTCGGGCCTGGGCATGTCCGAGGACATGGGCGGCGTGCCCGCGCCGAACGCGCTGATCTGGGGCATCCAGGAAATGATCGTGGCCGCCAACAACTCGGCCTCCTTCTTCAACATGGGCCCGCTCATGCACAAGGTGCTCTTCGACGAGGGCACCGAGGAGCAGCAGCGCTGGGCCACCCACGCCTGGGAAAACCGTTGGGGCGGAACCATGGTGCTCACCGAGCCGGACGCGGGTTCGGATGTCGGCATGGGCCGCACCAAGGCCATCGAGCAGGCCGACGGCACCTGGCACATCGAGGGCGTCAAGCGCTTCATCTCCGGCGGCGACGTGGGCGACACCGCCGCCAATATCTTCCACCTGGTGCTGGCCCGCCCCGAGGGCGCCGGCCCGGGCACCAAGGGTCTGTCGCTGTTCGTGGTGCCCCGCTTCCTGTTCGATTCCGAGACAATGGAACTCGGCGCGAAGAACGGCGCGCTGGTCACCGGCGTCGAGCACAAGATGGGCATCAAGTCCTCGCCGACCTGTGAGATCACCTTCGGCGGCGACATTCCCGCCGTCGGCTACCTGGTCGGCGGCGTGCACAACGGCATCGCCCAGATGTTCAAGGTCATCGAGAACGCGCGAATGATGGTGGGCACCAAGGCCACCGGCGCGCTGTCCACCGGATACCTGAACGCCCTCGAGTACGCCAAGCAGCGCGTGCAGGGCGCGGATCTGACCCAGATGACCGATAAGGCCGCCCCGCGCGTCACCATCACCCACCACCCGGACGTGCGCCGCTCGCTGGCCACCCAGAAGGCGTACGCCGAGGGCCTGCGCGCGCTGTACATGTACTGCGCCTCGTACCAGAACGCCGATGTGGCACAGGCCAATTACGGTGTGGACGCCGAGCTGGCCGAGCGGGTCAACGACCTGCTGCTGCCGATCGTCAAGGGCTGCGGCTCGGACCGCGCCTACGAGAGCCTGACCGAATCGCTGCAGACCCTGGGCGGTTCGGGCTACCTGCAGGACTACCCGATCGAGCAGTACATCCGCGACTGCAAGATCGACTCGCTGTACGAGGGCACCACCGCCATCCAGGCGCAGGACTTCTTCTTCCGCAAGATCATTCGCGACAAGGGTGTGGCGCTCGGCCACGTCGCGGGCCTGATCCAGAAGTTCATCGACGGCGGGCCGGACCAGTTCAAGGTGGAGCGCGGGCTGCTCGGCGCGGCGCTGGCCGACGTGCAGGCCATGGCCGCCACCCTGACCGGCTACCTGATGGCCTCGCAGCAGCAGGTCGACGAGATCTACAAGGTCGGCCTGGGCTCGGTCCGATTCCTGTACGCCGTGGGCGATCTCGTCATCGCGTGGCGGCTGCTGGAGCAGGCCGCCATCGCGCAGGCCGCGCTGGACGGCGGCGCGGACGCCAAGGACAAGAACTTCTACACCGGCAAGGTCGGCGTCGCGTCCTGGTTCGCGAAGAACAAGCTCCCGCTGATCAGCGGTGTGCGCGCGGTCGTCGAGAACATCGACAACGACATCATGAAGCTGGACGAAGCGGCTTTCTGAGTCTCTTTTTGAGCGTGTCCCCCCGGCGAGCCGCGGCTCGCCGGGGGGACACGCTCATTTCATTTTGTGACCTGCGGTGATGTGTCGCCCCCAGGGGGTACAACTACCGCATGGTCTTCCCGGTTTCCTTCGGCTGGATCCAGATTCTGCTGCTGGTGCTCGCCATCGGCGCACTGGCCCTGCTGGTCACGGCTGTCATCAAGGCACGCAAGGTGGGCTGGCGCGTGCTGGCCGGGCGCGGCGCGGGTGCGGTCGGGCTGGTGCTCGTCGCGGTCGTGATCCTCTGGATCACCACGCTGCTGCAGACCTTCCTCGGGCTCACCGGGGAGGTGAAGGCCGCGCACATCGAGGCCAAACCCATTGCGGGGCAAGAGCACATGATGACCGTGGACCTGACGCTCTACGGCGACAAGGACCACGGGGACAAGCACGAGACCTATCAGGTCGAGGGCGATATGTGGGTGCTGCAGGCCAATATCGTGGAGCTCGAGGCCTGGGTGAACGCGATGGGCTTCCACTCCGGCTACAAGGTGACCCGGCTCTACGGGCAGCGCCTGGACGGCATCGCCACCAAACAGAACCAGATCTTCCTCAACGGCAGCGACCAGGACTTCTTCCAGGACATGAAGAATCAGACCTGGTACACCAAGCCCTTCGTGCGCTCGGCCTACGGCAATGCCGTGATCGCGACCCCGGGCACCTATGACGTCTTCATCTCCCGAGACGCCATAAAAACCCGACCGGTCTAGCTGTAGCGGCCTCGCTCAGTCGGCGAGGTCGGCCACCACGGGGGCGTGATCGCTGGCGCCCTTGCCCTTTCGCTCCTCGCGGTCCACGTTCGCCTCGGTGACGCGGGCCGCCAGGGCCGGGGAACCCAGGATGAAGTCGATGCGCATGCCCTCCTTGCGGGGGAAGCGCAACTGCGTGTAGTCCCAGTACGTGTAGACGCCCGGCCCGGGATGGAACGGCCGCATCACATCGGAGAAGCCCGCCTCGCCGAAGGCGTCGAACGCGTCGCGTTCCGGCTCGGAGACGTGCGTCTTGCCCTCGAAGAACTCCGGCGACCACACATCCAGATCGGTCGGCGCGATATTCCAGTCGCCCACCAGCGCGACCTGCGCGTCCGGATCCTCCGACAGCCACTTCGCGCCCGCATTGCGCAGCGCGGCAAGCCATTCCAGCTTGTAGGCGTAGTGCGGATCGTCCAGCGCGCGCCCGTTGGGCACGTACAGGCTCCAGACCCGGACCCCGCCGCAGGTCGCGCCGATCGCGCGGGCCTCCACCACCGGCGCGCTCAGCAGCGACTCACCGGCGTCCTTGTCGAAGCCCGGCTGATCCGGGAACCCGATCTCGACATCCTCCAGGCCCACCCGGGAGGCGATGGCCACGCCGTTCCACTGGCTCAGACCGATGTGCGCGACCTCGTACCCGGCGGCCTCGAAGGCCTCGAACGGGAACTGCTCGTCCTTGCACTTGGTCTCCTGCATGGCGAGCACGTCGATATCGGCGCGGTCCAGCCAGGCCAGCACCCGATCCTGCCGGGTGCGAATCGAATTCACGTTCCAGGTGGCGATGCGCACGGGACTGTAAACCTCTCAGCAATAGGGTCTATCGAAGGCCGATAGCGTGTTTCGAAAGCGAAGCGAAATCAGGGCGCGGCGTACCGATAACCGTGGTGCTCCACGAAGCCCATCTCCTCATACAACGCCAGCGCGGCGTCATTGTCATCCGACACCTGCACGTACGCGTGCGTGGCTCCGCGTGCCTGCCCCCACCGGATCATCTCCGCGCAGACCAGCGAGCCGAGTCCGTGGCGGCGATGCCCGGCCGCCACCGCGATGCAGGTCAGGCCCACCCAGCGACGGCCGTCGGGCGCGGTGGTGAGCGCGGCCCGGCCGATGGCCAGCGGCGTCGGCAAACCCAGTGTGGCGAAGACGACTTCGCCGTCGCGCACCGCGGTGAGCACGTCCACCACCGGGGTGGACCCGACATCGGTGTCCCCGCCGCGATGCCGGTGCATGGACAGCCACGCACCGTCCGGGTCCGGGGTGAACCGCACCATGGGCGGCCCCTGCGGCAGCATGATGTTCGCGATATCGGCGGCCAGCACCCGGGTTTCGTTCCAGGTGCGCCAACCGGCGGGCGCGGCGGCCAGCCGATCCGGCAGCTGCAGCACCAGCGGCAGGCCGTGCGCGGTGTACCACTCGCCGATCCGGCGCAGGGTCTCGTCGTCCATCAGCGCCGGTCCGTCCGAACCGCCCAGCGGCACCGCGGAATTCGCGCGATTGGTGTAGCCGTCCCCGGCGCGCAGCAGCCAGCCGTCGACCCAGGACCGCATCAGGCCCGGCCAGCCGTCGGCGGCGGCCGCCTCCAGGGCGCGGATCTCACTGGTCCGAATGGGCCTGGGCCCGACCGACTTCCACGCCACCACCTGATCCCACGCGATGGAGACCACCTGGCCGTCGGCGGTGCGCACGGTCAGCGGGTCGGTCGCGGTGAGTTCGCCGATCACATCCGTCAGCGGTTGCGGGTAGCCGGCGGGCAGGCGATAGCGCACCACCACCCGCTTGCCGAGCGGCGGGAGCGCGCCGGCGCCGCCGGGGCCGGGCTCGGAATCGGTCATGGAGGGTCAGTCGTCGTCTTCGTCGACGTCGTCGTGCCCGAACGGGTCCGGCACGGTGCCCGGGACCCAGCTCAAACCCGGCTTGCCCCAGCCGTTTCGCTTGATGGACTTCTTGGCGGCGCGGGCATTGCGGCCCACCAGCACGTCCACGTAGAGGTAGCCGTCGAGGTGGCCGGTCTCGTGCTGCAGCATGCGCGCGAAGAAGCCGCGGCCCTCGATCTCGACCGGCTCACCCTTCTCGTCGGTGCCGGTCACCTTGGCCCAGTCGGCGCGGCCGGTGGGGAACTGCTCGCCGGGCACCGAGAGGCAGCCCTCTTCGTCATCGTCGGGATCCGGCATGGTTTCCGGGATCTCGGAGGTCACCAGCACCGGATTGACCACGCAGCCGCGGCGGCGGACCATCTTGCCGCCCTCGACCTCGTCGGGGCAGTCGTAGACGAAGATGCGCGGCGCGAGCTCGTCTTCGCTCTTGATGATCACCTGGTTGCCCGCCAGGCCCACACCGTGGGCGGCGTCCATGGTCTCGTACATATCCGCGATCAGCTCGGCCAGCTCTTCCGGGGACTGCGTGACCGGAGTGGTCGCGCGGTGCAGAACCGGATCACCGACAATGCGAATCGGGAGAATAGCCATGCTGAGCAGCCTACTGGGTGGTTGCCGGGGTCCTCGCGCTACCTGCTGTCGGAGTCTTCGGGCAGACTATCCGCGCAAACCGGACGGATGGATCCGCGGCCGACACGCCGGGGGTTCATCACAGAAACACGCCGAGCGGTACGCATCGGGAAGGTCCTCATGCGTGGTTGAATGATCGGCGACGCACAAATTCGTCTGGTGACCACTCGGCGAGGGAGCAGTATGGACAGCGCAGCGGCACGAGACATCTCCGCAAGCGAGGACGCAATCCCCGCGGGCGCCCCCGGTATCACGGAGAACGTGACCGACGAGGATGGCGCACACGGACTTTCCCGCCGTGAACTCGACATTCTCGACTTCGAGCGCAAATGGTGGAAGTACGCCGGAGCCAAGGAAGAGGCCATCCGGGAGCTGTTCGATCTCTCGGCCACCCGCTACTACCAGGTCCTCAACACCGTCGTCGACAAGCCCGAGGCCCTGGCCGCGGATCCCATGCTGGTCAAGCGCCTGCGCCGATTGCGCGCCAGCCGCCAGAAGACCAGGGCCGCACGTCGTCTCGGTTTCCAGGTATAGCCAGTAGGCTCGACGCCGTGAGCAACCCGAATTCGCCGTCCGGCGGTCCGCCGCTGCGCGCCCTGGCGATGGTCCTGATCGCGCTGGCCATCGTGTTCGCGGGCATCGGCGCGATGTCGCTGTCGAGTTCGGATTCCTCCGACGCGAGCGCGACCTCCAGCGGAGCGTCGTCCACAACCACTGCCGCACAGCAGAATTCGACCCAGGCCACGACCGCGCCCGTGGTGCCGACCACCACCGCGGCCCAGCCCACGACCACCACGGCGGCCCCCACGACCACCACGGTCGCGCCCACCACCACGGCCGCTTCCGGCGTCGACAAGAGCCTGCCCGTACGGGTTTACAACAACGGCACCGTCGCGGGCCTGGCCAAGAAGACCGGGGACCAGCTCACCGCCGACGGTTTCAATGTGACCGAGGTGGGCAACTACCCGAACGGTGTCATTCCGAAAACCACCGTGTACTACGGCAGTTCGGCCAAGGAACAGGCGCTGGCCCAGGCCATCGCCGCCGAGCTGGGCTGCTCGGCCGAACCGCGCTTCCCGGGGATCTCGGATTCGCCCTCCGGCGTCATCGTCATCGTCACCGGCGGCTGAGCCGACTTTCCCGCGGCTGAATCGCCGCTGCGACAACCGGATGGCCCCTGCATGGGGTGCGCACTCGCCTCTGGCATCATCTTGTCCGGTACGAACTATGTCCATGCAGCTTTACCCGTAAACTCGGTACTCGTAAAGGAGTTCCCCGATGGCCTCGTCCTCAACTCGTCGCCCGTCCTGGTGGACTGTTGCTCCGGTGCTCGCGGTCGCGGCCCTCGGCCTCACCGCCTGCTCCAACAGCCAGGAATCGAGTGACGTCAAGGGGACCAACCCGTCGGTCTTCACCTCCGCGCCCGCGCCGGGCGGCGCCACCAAGGCCGAGGGCGGCGAGAACACCCGAAGGACTCCTCCAGCGTGACGCTGAAGGACCCGAGCGGCGCCAGCGTCGGCACCGCCACCATCGCCAAGGCGGGCAACCACCTCGAGATCACCGTCGACGCCCACGGCCTCAAGCCCGGCTTCCACGGTCTGCACTTCCACTCGGTCGGCAAGTGCGAGGCCAACTCCACCCCGCCCGCCGGCGGCGCGCCCGGCGACTTCCTCTCCGCCGGCGGCCACCTGCAGGTCGGCGAGGCCAACGCGCACCCCTCCAGCGGCGACCTGACCTCGCTCCAGGTGCTCAAGGACGGCACCGCCAAGCTGGTCACCACCACCGATTCGGTCACCCTGGACGAGCTCAAGGGCAAGGCCCTGATCATCCACAACGGCGCCGACAACTTCGGCAACATCCCCTCCCGGTACGTACCCGCACCGGATCAGGAAACCCTCTCGACCGGCGACGCGGGCGCTCGAATCGCCTGCGGCGTCGTGTCCTGAAACCCATTGAGGTGAGCCATGGCCGGGGCAGGCATCAAGAAGGTCCCCTTCAACTCATCGCCCCGGCCCACGCTCGGCGTGGAATGGGAAGTCGCGCTGGTCGACAAGCACACGCGCGACCTGTCCAACACGGCCGCAGCCGTTTTCGAGGCCTGCGGTGATCTGCGCGCCTGGGACGGCACCCCGCAGATCACCAAGGAACTGCTGAAGAACACCGTCGAACTCGTCTCCGGCAAGCACGACACCGTGAGCGAGGTGGTCGACGAGCTGCGCGCCACCCAGGACGCCGTGCGCCGCGTCGCCGACCCGATGGGCGTCGACCTGTTCTGCGCCGGAACCCATCCGTTCGCGCAGTGGTCTACCCAACAGCTCACGCGCAGCGCGCATTACGACGAGCTCATCGAGCGCACCCAGTGGTGGGGCCGCCAGATGCTGATCTGGGGCGTGCACGTGCACGTCGGAGTCTCGCACCCGGACAAGGTCTTTCCGATCCTCAACGCGCTGCTGCCGTCCTACCCGCACCTGCTGGCGCTGTCCGCCTCCTCGCCCATGTGGGCGGGCGTGGACACCGGCTACGCCAGCAACCGGGCGCTCATGTTCCAGCAGCTGCCCACCGCCGGACTGCCCTTCCAGTTCGAGAACTGGGGCCAGTTCGAGGGATTCGTGCACGACCAGACGAAAACCGGTGTGTTCGAACAACTCGGCGGCATGCACTGGGACATCCGGCCCGCGCCCAAGTGGGGCACCATCGAGGTCCGCGTCTGCGACGGCACCCCCACCAAGGCCGAACTGGCCGCCATCGTGGCGCTGATCCACTGCCTCATCGTGGATCTCGACCGCCGGGTGGAATCCGGGGAGCCCATGCCCGACATCCTGCCGCCCTGGCATGTGCAGGAAAACAAATGGCGCGCAGCGCGATACGGGCTCGACGCCATCATCATCACCGACGCCGACAGCAATGAGCGACTCGTCACCGACGACCTCATGGACCTGCTCAACCGGCTGGAGCCGACCGCCAAGAGCCTCGGGTGCGAGAACGAGCTCGCACTCGTCGCCGATATCCCCAAGCGGGGCGCGTCCTATCAACGCCAGCGCCGGGTGGCCGCGGCCGCCCAGGGCGATCTGGTCGCCGTCGTCGACTCCCTGGTGCACGAGCTCGAGCAGTAACGGGCGCACGGTCCCGACCAGTAAAGACCGTCTTCCACGGGTGTGATTTCGATTACGGCGGACTGCGGACGGTGTACGCCTTGGCCAGGGGCTATACCGCACTGACCGGGGGCTGTTCATCCGGGGTAGCCGGTGGCGTTCAACCGACCGTGGGGCTCGCGTTCACACGGCGTTTACTATGGCTGGATGCTGCTCGACGACCCGCGCTCCCGATCCGGCGACAGTGCGCGCCGATCCGGGATCCGGATGCCGTCGCCGAGGGCCCGCCTCACGATCGCGCTGAGCGCCGGGGCGGTGGCGTTGATCGCCCTGCAGATCGTCGCCTCGATGCACCACTTCGTCGGACCCATCGAGAGCATCTGGGACGACTTCGCGGGCAATGCCAAATCCTTCACCGTGCCGTGGGCCGGACTCGGGCTCGCCCTCATCGGGCTGTCCTGGCGGCGGCGCGGCATCGCGGTCGGCGCGGCGCTCGCCATCGACGTTGTGTACCAGTCGATTCGGACGCTGAACGGCGGACCGCTGGCCATGGGCAACGGCCCGGTCATCGTGCTCGTCGCGATTCTCGCGCTCGCACTGTGGAAGTGGCAGGGCACGGACCGGACCAACGCGCTGCACGCCGGCGCGCTGGGCCTGCTGCTGGTGCTGTCCAGCAAGGTCGCCGACGTCTGGCTGGGCATCACCGTGCTGGCCGGGCCGCGAGTGCTCGACGAGCACGTGGTGCTGGTCGACCACGCCCTCGGCGATCCCTCCTGGATGATGGGGCAGCTGCTGGACTGGCTCTCGCCCATCGCCTCGTCGGTGCTGCACTGGGTCTACATCGAACTGCCGCTCGGCGCGATGATCGTGACCGTCTGGCAGTTGCGCAATGTGGTGAAGACGGGGGAGTGGCCCCGGCACTACCTGGTGCGCACCTTCCTGGTGCTGGGTCTGATCGGACCGCTCTTCTACGTCCTGTTCCCGGTGGTCGGGCCGATCTTCGCGTACGGCGCGGACGGGCACGCCTTCTCCCTCGGCCAGTTCTGGCCGAATGTGGTGCCGCCGGTGGACCTCTCGCCCGGCTCGATCCCCTTCGACCACTACACCCCGCGCAACTGCATGCCCTCGCTGCACACCGCGTGGGCGCTGTCGATCTTCATCCACTCCCGTCGCGACCCGTTCACCGGCGCGCTCGCGCCCACCTGGCTGCGCTGGGGCGGCGCCTTCTGGCTGATCGCCACGCTGTCGGCCACCCTCGGCTTCGGCTACCACTACGGCGCGGACCTGGTCGCGGGCGCGGTGCTGTGCCTGACCATCGAATCCGCGCTGCGCGCACCGGAACGCGGCTGGGATGCCACCCGGATCCGGCTCGTCGCCGCCGGGACCGCGCTCTTCACGGCGCTGCTGCTGTCCTACCGGTACCTGTCGGCCGGATTCGCCGAGCATCCGATGCCCGCGGGCATCCTCGTGCTCGGCCTGTTCGCCGCCTACGTGACGGCCTTCTACCGCACCTGGTTCGCGCAGCTCCCGACCGTCGCCGCACCGCTCGAAAACGCCGTGCGCGCCTGATCGTTCAGTCGGCGTCCGACTCCGGGGTCTCGGCGGTCCCCTCGGTCCGGGCCGGCAGCGGGCGGGCGCGCCGCAGGGCCAGCAGTCCGCCCAGACAGCCCGCCGCGATCAGCACCGCCGTCCACGCCGGTGTCGCGCTGCTACCGCCGGAGGTCACCGTGCACACCATCGCGTTCTCGCCGGACTGCAGCGCGTAATGGCCGCGCGCCACATAGTCGCGCATGCCCAGCACCGCCGAGGGCACGAAGATCACCATGGTGCCCAGCACCCGGCTCGGCACATAGCGCGGCCGGGCCGAGGTGAGGCCGAAACCGATGAGCCAGGAGATGATTCCCGCGCCGCCCACGATCAGCCAGGCCTGATCGGTATCGGAGGCCAGCACCGTGGACAGGCCGAGCAGGATCGCCCCCGCCAGACAGCCCAGTGTCGTGCCGTATCGGCTGCCCGTCCACATGCCGAACGCGGTCACCGCCACCAGCAGCGGAATCGACCAGGCGGGCAGTTCGGCCGCCACCGTCGCCGCCCCGACCGCGCCGAGTCCCACCGCCAGCAGCACGATCTCGCCGTCGCGGCCCGGCAGCAGCATGGCCGCGACGACGGCCGTCGCCACCGCCGTCACCACGGCCAGGCCGATGCCCGCCAGGCTGTCCCCGTGCCGTGCCAGCCATTCGGCGCTGGCCAGCGTCACCAGCACCAGCACCACGCCCGCCAGGATCGGGGCCAGCGGCAGCTCGATCGACAGTCGTTGGGCGACCGGGTGATTGCGATTGGCCAGGAAGCCGAGCACGCACAGGGCCAACGCGAGCACCATCATCCACATCGGCGGCATGTCCGAGGCGTGCCAGTGGTCGGTCGTCGCCTGGTCGATGCTGCCGCCCATTCGCGGGACCGGATTCACCGAGCCCAGCAGCAGGCTGATCAGCACGCCCAGCGTCCACGCGAAGGCCGACAGCCGGTGGTGCAGGACCGCCGCGCCCAGCGCGCCCAGTACCAGTCCGCCGGCCAGGGAATCGATGAAATTCATGGTGGACAGTGAGGAGTGCGGATCGGTGGCGTGCCCGAAGCTGTGATTGGCGAGCAGCACCAGCAGCCCGCCGACCGTCGTCCCCCACGCCACCCTGGTGCTGCCCAGGGTGGTGATGAGCACCGCCGCGATCATGGCCACCAGCACGCCCGCCGCGATGGCCCGCGGCAGGCTGTAGGCCAGCAGGTCCAGCTGCAGTGCGGAAGTCTGTGCGGTCCAGCCGAAGTCGATGGGCAGGGCCAGCGCCAGCCCGGCAACCGTTGCTGTCACCAGCGCCGTGATCGTTTCGGCGGCGACCTGATACGACCTCACCTGCGCAAAGCTACCGGCGATAGGCGGACCGGTTGGTTCGACTCGCCTACTTTGCGAATTTTCGGCGATCTTCGAAACCGCAGATAAAACCGACTAATCGGTATGTCATACGTAGCCGGACGGGTCTCCGGCCGGTCCGGACGCATCCCGCTTGGCCGCGTACAGCCGAAGCGACTCCACCTGAACCGGATCCAGCGACGGCCGCACCGCCTTCCGCGCCGCCGCCACATCCTCCGCCGTGACCTCCCCGGCCTCCACATCGCGGCGCATGGCGGCGAGGGCGGCCTCGCGCAGCAGCGCCGCGCAGTCGGCGGCCGAATACCCGTCGAGCTCCCGGGCCAGCTTGCGCAGGCTCACGTCCCGGGCGAGCGGCACGGATTTGGCGGCGGCGCGCAGGATTTCGGCGCGCGCGTCGGCATCCGGCGGCGGCACGAAGACCAGGCGGTCGAGGCGGCCGGGCCGGGTCAGGGCCGGATCGATCAATTCCGGCCGGTTGGTCGCGCCGACCACCACCACATCGCGCAGCGGCTCCACCCCGTCCAACTCGGTGAGCAGCGCGGCGACCACGCGATCCCCGACACCCGAGTCGCTGGACTGGCCCCGGCGCGGGGCCAGCGCGTCCACCTCGTCCAGGAAGATGAGCGAGGGCGCGGAATCCCGTGCGCGCTGGAACAACTCGCGCACCGCCCGCTCCGAGGAGCCCACCCACTTGTCCATCAGCTCCGCGCCCTTCACCGCGTGCACGCTCAGCCGCCCCGATCCGGCCAGCGCGCGTACCAGGAAGGTCTTGCCGCAACCCGGCGGGCCGTACAGCAGCACCCCGCGCGGCGGCTCGATGCCCAGGCGCTGGAACGAATCCGGATGTTCGAGCGGCCACAGCACCGTCTCGGTGAGAGCCTGCTTGGTCTCGACCATGTCCCCGACGTCGTCGAGGCTCAGGTTGCCGATGGCCAGTTCCTCCGAGCCCGACCGCGACAGGGGACGGATCACCTCCAGCGCCCCGGCCAGATCCTCCTGCAGCAGCACCGGTTCCGTATGGTCCCGGCTGGCCCGCGTCGCCGCCCGCAGCGCCGCCTCGCGCACCAGTGCCGCCAGGTCCGACACCACATAGCCGGGTGTCCGCGCCGCGATCTCCTCCAATTTGAGGTCCTGGGTGGGAACCTTGCGCAGCAACCGTTCCAGCAGGGCCGCCCGGACGGCCGCCTTGGGCAGCGACAGCGACACCTCCCGGTCGAACAGTTCGGGGGCGCGCAGCCGGGCGTCGAGGCCCACCGCGTTCGAGGTGGTCGCGATCACCGCGACCGCCGGACGCGCTACGGCGCACCGCAATTGGTCCAGGATCAGGGTGGCCACCGGTTCGGCGTCGACCGGAAGCAGCGCGTCGATATCGCTGATCAGCAGCACTCCGCCCGCGCCGGAACAGATTTCGGTCACCTTGTCCGCGACCTCGCGCAACCGGCTGCCGCCCTCGAGCGCGCCGACCGCGGGCCCGTCCAGCTCCACCAGCCGCCGGGTACCCGTCACCGCTCGCGCCAGCGTCGCCTTCCCGACCCCGGCCGGTCCGGTGATCAGCACACCCAGATGCGATGTGGCGCCGAGGGCCTTGAGCAATTCCGGTTCGTCCAGCGCCAGCTTCAGCCACTCCTTCAGCTTGGCTGCTTGCGGTTGCACCCCCGCGAGATCCGCCACCGCGACCACGGTCGCGGGCGCCGCCGAGGTCGGCCGCTGCGGTGGCGGCGCGAGGACCGCGGACTGCGGACTGCCGTCCTCGATCAGGTGGTGCGGAGTCTCGGTGACGCGCACGGTCCGGCCCAGCGAAACCGCGGTGCTCGGCAGGATGGTGACCGGCCCGGGCTGCGGATCCGTGGCGGTGACCTTCAAGACCTCCGAGGTCCATGCGATGCCCAGATTCTTCAGCGCCTGCCGGGCGGCGGCCGGATTGTCGGTGGGCAGCAGATCGCGCGGCAGCAGGGTGACGGTGTCGCCGACGGTCACGATCTTGCCCAAAAGAGCCTGCCGCAGCGTCGATTCCGAGATGGCCGACATGGCCAGGCTCGATCCGGTCAGCTCCACCCGGCGGGCGTCGTAGACGGCCGCCGGCGCGATCACCACGTCGCCGTCCTCGGGGACCTTCGCGTTGGCCAGCGTCACCTCGTCGAGCAGTGCGACACCGGTGGTGAAGTCGTGCGACGGCTTGAACGGACCGACCACCGCGGTGGTGCGCCGCCCGCCGGTGAGGGTGACGCCGTCGCCCGGCTGCAGGCCGAGCACCATCATGACTTCGGGGTGTAATCGCACCAACCCCCAGCGGGCGTCGCCGCCCGAGGAGTTCCGGCGAGCGGTCAGCTTCATTTCCGGCACGCCGTCAATTCTGCCCGTTCAGCGCTTGGTGCGATCCGGGATCTGCTCGCGGGTACCCGGGCGGCGCAGGCGCAGCCGGGCGGTGGAGACGCGCGGCACCCGACCGGCCAGCGGGCGCTGACGCCGCTGGGCCCGGCGCTGGGCGCGGCGGTCGGCCGGCTTGTGGTGCCAGGTCTCCGGGCGCGCGGCCACCCAGCGGGCGGAGTGCACGGCGAAGGGGATGTGGCCCAGGTACAGCACGACCAGCGCCATCATCAGGATGAGCGGGTAGGTGACCAGCAGTGCGGCGGCCAGGGCCACCAGCACCAGCAGGATCGGCGCGGTGCGCGGGGCCACCGACACCGACTTCATGGCCAGCGTCGGCAGGGTGCTCACGCACAGCAGACCGGTCAGCACGGTCCACACCGCGACCGCGGGGAAGCTCACCCACCAGCCGTCGTGGAACTGCTCCGACAGCGCGATGGGCAGCAGCACGATGAGCGCACCCGCGGGCGCGGGCACACCGGTGAAGTACTCCCGCTGCCAGTCCGGCCGGTTGTCGTCGTCCATCAGCGTGTTGAACCTGGCCAGGCGCAACACCATGCAGACCGCGAACATCAGCGCGATGATCCAGCCGATGCTGTCGGCGTGCAGGAAGGTCACGTACAGCACCAGTGCGGGCGCGACGCCGAAGGCGATGGCGTCGGACAGCGAATCCAGTTCCGCGCCCATCTTGGTGGTGGCATCCAGCATCCGGGCGATGCGACCGTCCAGCATGTCGAACACCGCGGCCGCGCCGACCAGTGCCAGCGCGATGCCCAGCTGGTTCTCCATGGCGAACTTCACCGCGGACAGTCCCGAGCACAGGCCCAGGATGGTCACCATGCTCGGCAGCAGGCGGACGGTGCGGTTGCGGCGGGGCGCCAGGGGCGCCGGCGCGAGTTGCTCCATCATGAATCCAGTTCGGCCAGCACCGTTTCCGCGCCGATGGTCCGCTGCCCCGGCGTCACCAGCAGAGCGGTACCGGCCGGGAAATAGGTGTCCACGCGCGAACCGAACCGGATCAGGCCGTAGGTGTCACCGATGTTCAGCTTGTCGCCGGCCTTGGCCTCGCAGACGATGCGGCGCGCCAGCAGCCCGGCGATCTGCACCACGACCACGCGCTGTCCGGAGGCGGTCTCGATGACCACGCTGTTGCGCTCGTTGCGATCGCTGGCCTCGGGCAGATCGGCGGAGAGGAACTGGCCCTTCTGGTACGCGACCTGCTCCACCAGCCCGCTCACGGGCACGCGCTGCACGTGCACGTCCAGCACGGACAGGAAGATGCTCACCCGCGGCAGCGGCGCGTCACCGAGCCCGAGCTCGGCGGGCGGCACCGCGGTGTCGACCAGCGCGACCTCACCGTCGGCGGGGGCGACGACCACGCCCGCCCGGTTCGGCGGTACCCGGTGCGGGTGGCGGAAGAAGGTGGCGCAGGCGGCGGCCGCGAGCAAACCCGTGCGGCGCAGCCACTTTCGCCGGTAACCCAGGGTGGCCACCGCGAGCGGCGCGGCGACGAAGGGCAGACCCGCGGGGTGCAGCGGCGGAACGGCTTTACGTACCAGGTCGGCGACGTGACCGAGGCCGGTCTGTTCCGGAGTGCCGGGCGGGGTGGGTCGGCGGGCCACAGGCTCCTCTTTCATGCGCGGATAAGTCTGGTCATTGACCGCGTCACACGATACGGGAAGCGCGTTCGACACTCGCGTTCTCGGTGACCGAACGCCCGTCGGCGCGGGTATGGCCCGGATGTGAACAGTCGGTGAGCCACCTGGCAGTACCCCGTGATTGTGAGCATCCGCACACATATGAGAGGCTGACCCGATTAAGATGAGGGAGCCTCATGTCTGCGGCGTCCGCTATGTCCGCTCTGGGGTGGGGAACCCGATGAAGGTCACGTTCGACGCGCAGTACATAGGAGAAAACCATGGCTGCTCGAATTGCCTCGATCAACGGGGTAGAGCACACGGCAATGCTCGGGCTCGGCGTGTACCGCCCGGAGCGAGTCGTCACCAACGATGAGGTCGCCGGACCCATCGATTCCAGCGACGAGTGGATCCGGACCCGCTCCGGCATTCGCACCCGCCGCTTCGCCTCCCCCGAGGAGACGATCATCGCGATGAGCGCCGCCGCCGCCCGCGACGCCATCGAGGCCGCCGAGATCGATCCGGACCTGATCGACTGCGTCATCGTCGCCACGTCCACCTGGCTGCTGCTCACACCCGCCGCGGCCCCGCAGATCGCCACCGAACTCGGCCTGAAAAACGTTGCCGCCTTCGACATCTCGGCTGGCTGCGCGGGCTTCTGCCACGCCGTCGCCATGGCCTCGGACCTGGTCAAGGGCGGGACCTCCCGCCATGTCCTGGTCATCGGCGTGGAACGGCTGACCGACGCGATCAACCCGAAGGATCGCGGCACCGCCTTCCTCTTCGCCGACGGCGCGGGCGCCGTGGTCATCGGCCCGTCCGACGAACCCGGCATCGGGCCCACGGTCTGGGGCTCGGACGGCACCCAGCACCACGCCATCCGCCAGGACAAGGACTGGATGGACTTCTTCCGCGAGATCGACGAGCAGGGACTCGACGCCGTCCGTCCCTATCTGGCCATGGAGGGCACGGCCGTCTTCCGTTGGGCCGCACACTCTTTGGAGAAGGTCTGCCGCGATGCCATCGAACGCGCGGGCCTGACCCCGGAGGAACTGGACGCCATGGTCCCGCACCAGGCCAACGGCCGCATCATCGAGATCATGGCCCGGGTGCTGAAACTCCCGGACAGCTGCGCCCTGGCCAATGACATCGAGGAGACCGGCAATACCTCCGCCGCCTCGATCCCCCTGGCCATGGAGGCGATGATGCGGCAGGGCGACGCCAAACCCGGCGGCACCGCCCTGCTCATCGCCTTCGGCGCGGGCCTGTCCTACGCGGCCCAGGTGGTCCAGCTCCCGAACTGGAAATAGGAATACTTCCAACCCTCTAGCCTCCGCGCGCCGCCTCTCGGCGGCGCGCGGGATCAAGAGTTATCCCCTAGCCCATATCCCAGACGACGGTCACGGTGAAGGTGACCGTCTGCTGGCCTGGCTCGAGGCTGATGTCCGGCGCTGCCCCCGGTGCGTTCTGCTTGTACATGGGCACGGGGGTAGGCGTTGTGCCGCCGCCGTTTTCGCTGATGGTCTTGACCGTCTTCAACTTCAGCCCCGACAGATCCGCGTATTGCTGGGCGCGGGACTTGGCGTCGTCGAAGGCGCGGGCGCGGGCATCGGCGAGCAGCTTGGTGTTGTCCTCCAACCCGAATGCCACCGAACTGATCCGGGTGTCATTGCCTCCGGCCTGCACTGCCGCCGACAGGACGCCCGACGCCTTGGGGAGATCGCGAACCTTCACGTGCATGGAGTTGGTGGCCCGGTACCCGCTGATGTTCCGCCCGTCCGGTCCGTAGGTGGGCTGTAAGGACAGGTCGCTGGTGCTGATGTCCTCGCGCTTGGCCCCGGCCGTGACCATGGCGTCGGTGATGGCCTTGGCCTTGGCATTGGCCTGATCCACCGCGGCGGAGACATCGCCCGCGCTCACCTCGGTGCCCAGATCGGCATTGAGCACATCCGGTGTGCCCTGGACCTTTCCATTGCCGGTCACGGTCACCGTGCGGTCGCCCGAATCCGAGCTCCCGCATCCGGTGAGCAGGAGCGCGACACCGGCGGTCGCCGCGCAGATCGCTGTCAGTCGTCGCATAGGCCGAACCTACGCTCAGCGCTCCAGGGTTCGCTTGATCTTCCCCAGGGTTTCGTTCATGCCGTCCACGAGCGCGCCCTCGAAGGGCTGCTCCCCGCCGAAGGCCTTGTCGATGGTGAACTGCAGCCAGCCGGGCAGCTTGCCCTTGGGCACATCGCGGCGCTGCAGCAGCCGGGTGCCGCCGTCGGCGGTCGGCTCGAGGGTGTAGCTCCAGACCGTCCCGTTCTCGTTCATCCGGAAGGCGATCGCGTGATTCGGCTCGAACCGGACCACCTTGGACGTGGTCGGGTAGACGTACCCCTTGGCCTTGTTGAGGTTCACCGTCCAGGTCCCGGTGTGGACCGACCGGCCCAGCGGCTGCATGCGCAGCGTCTGCGGGCTGAATTCGGGAATGCGCTTGAGATCGGAGACGACACTCCACACCTGCTCGGGGGCCGCGGCGATATCAATGCTGGCTTCGAGTTTGTTCGGCAACGCTGCCTCCGGGGACGTAACGATCGGTTACGGGCATCGTAATGCGGGTGGCGTGGGTCACCCGGCGTCCGTGGCGTGGATCACCACACCTCACCAGCACGTATAGCCGAAGCGCCCGGTTCATTCCCCAGCTGAAAATCAACTAGATCACATTCCGGGGGTGTCGATGTCCGAAATGTAATGAGCGGCGCACAATGTGGGATAGACGAAGCATCAGACACCGCCACCAGCTTCCGATTGGGAAACGTGAGGTGATCGGCCGTGAACCTGCGCTCGCTCCTGCATCGCAGGACCAAGATGGTCCCGCTCCTCCCCGCCGACGAATCCGGCGCCGATGCGGAGTCCCCCAAGACGCCCAAGCCGCCCGGACGCAAGAAGGCCAACGGGGCCTTGGAAGAACGGCTGGAGCGATTGCTCACGCCGACCGAACTGGATCTCGTTCAGCATCATCGGATTTGATCCGGGTGCCCTGGATGCCCGACTTGCGCCGCCTCGCCATACTCGATAGGTGACTTCACCAGCTGCCGCGAAGCCGGCCATCCTCAGCGTCGACGACGACCCGGGCGTCTCGCGCGCGGTCGTGCGGGACCTGCGCCGCCGCTACGGGGCGGACTATCGGATTCTGCGGGCGGAGTCCGGCGCCGACGCCCTCGAGGCGCTTCGCGAGATGAAACTGCGCGGCCAGCCGGTCGCGGTCCTGATCGCCGACTACCGGATGCCCGGCATGAACGGCGTCGAATTCCTCGAGCAGGCCATGGACCTGCACCCGTACGCGCGCCGCGTGCTGCTCACCGCCTACGCCGACACCAATGCCGCCATCGAGGCCATCAATGTGGTCGATCTCGACCATTACCTGCTCAAGCCGTGGGATCCGCCGGAGGAGAAGCTGTATCCGGTCGTCGACGCCCTGCTCGAGGCGTGGCGCGGGGACGACCACAAGCCGGTGACCGAGACCAAGGTGATCGGCCACCGCTGGTCGGCCCGATGTTCCGAGGTGCGAGAGTTCCTGGCGCGCAACCAGTTGCCGTATCGCTGGTACCAGGTCGACGAGCCGGAGGGCGCGCGGCTGCTGACCGCCGCCAATGCCACCGAGGAGCAGTGCCCGGTCATCATCAACCCGGGCGGCGACGTGCTGATCATGCCGACCGACGCGCAGCTGGCCGAGGGCGTGGGCCTCAATACCGATGCCTCCAGCGACTTCTACGACCTGATCGTGGTCGGCGGCGGACCGGCCGGTCTGGGCGCGGCGGTGTACGGCGCGTCCGAGGGCCTGCGCACGGTCCTGGTGGAACGCACCGCGACCGGCGGGCAGGCCGGGCAGAGCTCGCGCATCGAGAACTACCTGGGCTTCCCGGACGGGCTCTCCGGCGCGCAGCTGGCCGACCGGGCGCGGCGGCAGGCGGTGAAATTCGGGGCCGAGCTGATCACCGCGCGCGAGGTGGTGGCGCTCGAGGCGTGCGGTTCGGCCCGGGTGGTGAAATTCGCCGACGGCGGCAGCGTCGCGGCGCATTCGGTGCTCATCGCGACCGGCGTCAACTACCGGCACCACCCGGCCCCGGGCGTGGACGAATTCACCGGGCGCGGCGTCTACTACGGCTCGGCCATGACCGAGGCCAGCGACTGCGCCGACAAGGACGTCTACATCGTGGGCGGCGCGAACTCGGCGGGCCAGGCCGCGGTATTCCTGTCGCGGCGGGCCCGGACCGTGCACATCCTGGTGCGCGGCGAATCGCTCGAGGCGTCCATGTCGCACTATCTGATCCAGCAGATCGAGCAGATCCCCAATATCAAGGTGCACACCCGCACCGAGGTGGTCTCCGCCGACGGCGACGACCACCTGGAACGCATCGTGCTGCGCGACAACGCGAACGGCACGGAAGAAAAGGTGGACGCGGAACGTTTGTTTCTGTTCATCGGCGCCGCACCGGAAACCGATTGGCTCGACGGCGTCGTCCGGCGCGACGAGAACGGCTATGTGCTGGCCGGACCGGACCTCATGGTGGACGGCGAACGACCCGCGGGCTGGGAACTGCCGCGTCCCCCGCAGCATTTGGAGACCAGCGTGCCCGGCGTTTTCGTGGCCGGTGACGTGCGGTCGGAGTCGGCGAAGCGGGTGGCCTCGGCGGTCGGCGAGGGCGCCATGGCCGTCATGCTGGTGCACCGCTGGCTGGCGAAACAGTAGGAGTGGGTGAATGGGCAACCTCGGATTGATCTGCGACCCGAACGAACTGCGTCAGCTGTTCCTGTTCGAGAAGCTGAACGACGAACAACTGGCCTGGCTGTGCAAGGACGGCCGGGTCGAGATGTTCGAACCCGGACTGGTCTTCCGCGAGGGCGATCCGGCCACCTGCTTCTACGTCCTGATGGACGGCGAGGTGGTGCTGACCAAGATGTCGGGCGGCGAGGAGATCGAACTCGTGCGCACCGGGCACATCGGCTCGTACTCCGGCGCGTGGACCGCGTACATGGGCGACAAGGTCGAGCAGACCTACACCGCCTCCTTCTACGTGACGCGGCCGTCGAAGTTCTTCGTGCTCGACGCCGGCACCTTCGCGAAGATGATGCAGGAATGGTTCCCGATGGCGCTGCACCTGCTGGAGGGCGTCTTCTTCGGCAACCGCAATGCCAATGAGCGCATCGGGCAGCGGGAACGGCTGCTGGCGCTGGGCTCGCTGTCGGCGGGCCTGACCCACGAGCTGAACAATCCCGCCGCGGCCGCCGTGCGCGCCACCTCCTCGCTGCGCGAGCGGGTGGCCGGGATGCGGCACAAGCTGAAGATGATGGCGCACGGCAAGTTCGACTCCAAGACGCTCGAGGCGCTGGTGCAGCTGCAGGAGGAGGCCGCCGCGCAGGTCGCCAAGGCCCCAAAGCTCACCTCCATGGAGGCCGCCGACCGCGAGGACGAACTGGGCGACTGGCTGGAGAACCACGACATCGCCAACGGCTGGGATCTGGCCCCGAACTTCGTGCAGGCCGGCTTCGACATCGACTGGCTGGAGAAGGTGCACGGCACCCTGTCCGGTTGCGGCCCCGACGTTTTCGAGGGCGCCATCCGCTGGCTCAACTACACGGTCGAGACCGAACTGCTGATGAACGAGATCGGCGACTCCACCACCCGCATCTCCTCGCTGGTGAACGCGGCCAAGCAGTACTCGCAGATGGACCGGGCCCCGTTCCAGGTGGTGGACATCCACGAACTGCTGGATTCCACGCTGGTCATGCTGGCCCGCAAGATCGGCGACGACATCACGGTGGTCAAGGAATACGATCCGGCGCTGCCGCCGGTGCCCTGCTACGCCGCGGAGATGAATCAGGTGTGGACCAACCTGATCGACAACGCGGTCGCGGCCATGGGCGGGCGCGGTACGCTCACCATTCGCACGTATCGTGAAAACGAGTGCGCCGCAGTGGAAATCGGTGACACCGGCCCGGGTGTGCCGGAGGAGATCCGGACCCGCATCTTCGAGCCGTTCTTCACCACCAAGCCGGTCGGCGAGGGCACCGGGCTGGGGTTGGACATCTCGTTCCGGATCGTGGTCAACAAGCACCACGGCGATATCCGGGTCGAAACCGAGCCCGGCAACACCAGATTCATCGTCCGGCTGCCGCTCGAGGCGGTCAATCCCGCGGAAACCGAAGTGGCGCAATCGACTACCGGAGGCAACTGATGACCGAACAGATCGAAGGCATCGACACCGCCGTCCCGCCCAGCGGTTCGGGCTGCGTGGAGTGCGACGCCGCGGGCGGCTGGTGGGTGCACCTGCGCCGGTGCGCGCAGTGCGGGCACGTCGGCTGTTGCGACATGTCGCCGAATCAGCACGGCACCAAGCATTTCGAGAGCACCGGGCACCCGTTTATCCAGAGCTTCGAGCCGGGTGAGGACTGGTACTACAACTTCACCAACAAGGAGATGTACGAGGGCGGCCCGGAACTCGCGCCGCCGCACGCGCATCCGGCGAATCAGCCGGTGCCGGGCCCGGCGGGGCGGGTGCCCGCGGACTGGCAGCAGCACCTGCACTGACGTCCGAGCTTTCCCTTCCGGGAGTCGCCGGGGCCGGGTACGCTGCTGCGAGCGTCGGGCCGGTCCCGGTGCCAGGCACTCTCGGGAAGTTCGGAAAGCAGGGTATGAAGCGACTTTCGATCGTCGCCCTCGCAGCCGGTGCGATGGCGTTGACTCTCGCCGGTTGCGGCGGTTCGGACAAATCCGCCGATTCGAGCGGCCTGAAGCAGGCCGGCACCACCACGGCGGCCAGAACCACCAACCCGGCCGCCGCTTCCACCTCCGTCGGAGCCCTGGTGCAGCCGCCCGCGGACGCCCCGACCAGTGCCACCGCGGCCAAGAAGACCACCGCGCCCGCCGGGGCCCAGACCACCTGCGGCGACTTCCGTGACCTGTCGGAGGACACCGAGAAGCAGGTGATCGACCAGATTCTGGCCGCCCACCCCGGCTCCTTCCTGGACGGCAGCCCGAATGTGGCACTCGGTACCGCCAAGCTGGCCTGCCTGGCCTCGACCTACGCCAACACCCCGGTCGCCGTCGCAATCCGGGTGGCGCCCAAGTAGTTTCGTTCCCGATCTCCATTAGGGAACCATTGGCGCTCCATGAGCGCAGGGGCGCACGGTGGCGGCGTGTGGATAGTCACCACCGGCACCCGCCTTCGCAGGCGTATCGTCCTCAAACGATTGCGCACAACGAAGACGGGTGGCTTGATGGATGCCGACGGGCTGGTCGAATTCGAACGGCACCGGCCGCGATTGTTCGCGCTGGCCTACCGCATGCTGGGTTCGGCCGCGGAGGCGGAGGACGCCGTGCAGGAGACCTATCTGCGCTGGGACGCCTCCGATCGCACCGAAATCCGTTCCGCCGAAGCCTGGTTGACCACGTTGCTGGTGAATCAGTGTCGTACCTGGCTGGATTCGGCGCGCTCGCGGCGCGAGACCTACGTCGGCCCGTGGCTGCCGGAGCCGGTCCCGACCGGACGCGGTGAGCTCGGGCCGCTGGAGTCGGCCGAGCAGCGGGAACTGGTCTCGATGGCCTTCCTGGCCCTGGCCGAACGCCTCAGCCCCACCGAACGCGCCGTCTTCGTCCTGCGCGAGGCATTCGGGTACGCGCATCGCGAGATCGCCGACATGCTCGGGCTCACCGAGGCCAATTCGCAGCAGGTGTACCGCCGCGCCGCCCATCGCGTGCAGGAGGAGCGGCCACGCTTCGAGACCGCCCCGGCGCACGCGCGCGAACTGGTCGAAAAATTCCTCAGCGCAGCGCAATCCGGTGATATCGCGGCGCTCGAGTCCATGTTCACCGCCGATATCGTGGCGCTGGCCGACGGCGGCGCGAAGGTCAACGCGGCCAAGCGGCCGATCCTGGGCGCCGAGAAGGTGGCCCGGTACCTGGTGGGCCTGTTCGCCAAGTCCGCCGCGATGCCGGACGTCACCTTCGCGATCCAAGAGGTCAATGCCGCACCGGCCTTCGTGGTCCGGATGGGCGAGACCGTGATCGGCACGGTGTCGGCCGCGTGGTCCGGGGAGTCGATCAGCTCGGTCCAGGTCGCCGTGAACCCGGACAAGCTGGCCTACTTCGCCCGCCACGATCGCGAGTTCGCCGGCGAAACCGCTGTTTAGCGGCGGTTTTCGCGCCGCGAATCGCTATGTGACTCAGGGCACAACCGAAATCTGTCAGGGATCGCGGTGCTGTCCGGTCTAGAGGGTGTCGGCCACCGAGCGGGGGCCGGGTAAGGAGCACTCTCATGACCGGGCAGCATCGAATCGTGGTTCTGGGCGCGGGTTACGCGGGACTTGCCGCCGCACAGCGGGCGGGCAAGGCCAAGGGCGTGCGCGTCACGGTCATCGACTTCCACACCGAATTCGTCGACCGGGTGCGGCTGCACCAGGTCACGGCCGGTCAGGACGTGCGGCGCTGGGAGCTGCGGGAGAACCTGGCGGCCAAGGGCATCGAGTTCGTGAACGGCCGCGCCGAGCGCATCGACACCGCCGCCCGCCGCGTCGAACTGGCCACCGGCGACACCGTCGAATACGACTCGCTGATCTACGCCCTCGGCAGCCGCGCCGACCTCTCGATGGTGCCCGGCGCCGCCGAATTCGCCCACACCGTCGCGACTTCCGAGGACGTGCGTCGGATTCCGGAGCTGAAGGGCCGGGTGGCCGTGGTCGGCGGCGGCGCGACCGGCCTCGAAACCGCCACGGAGCTGGCCGAATCGCGCCCCGACCTCGAGGTCGCGCTGGTGAGCTCGGACGAGCCGGGCGGCTGGCTGATCCCCAAGTCGGTCGCGCACATTCGCACCGTGCTGGACCGGCTCGGCGTCGCGGTGCACGTGGCCAAGGTCGCGGCGGTGACCGCGACCGGCCTCGAACTGGTGGACGGCGACCGCATCGACGCCGACATCGTGCTCTGGACAACGGGTTTCACCGTGCCCGAGGTGGCGGCCCGCTCGGGCTTCCCGGTGGACGGACGCAATCGGATCCTGACCGACGAGACCCTGCGGGTGCTCGACCTCGAGAACGTCTACGCGGTCGGCGACGCGGCGGTCATGGTGGGGCACAACGGCCGCGAGGCGCGGATGTCGTGCCAGGCGGCGCAGCCCGCGGGCAAGTACCTCGGCGGCGCGGTGGTGGCGCGGGTGCACGGCAAGCAGCCCAAGGCTTTCCGGCCCCGCTTCGTCCTGACCTGCATCAGCCTCGGTCGTCGGGATGCCGTCGTCCAGTTCATGAAGGCCGACGATTCGAACGGCAACACGGTGCTGACCGGTCGCCCGGGGGCCTGGATCAAGGAGCAGATCGTGGCGGCCGTGGGCCGGGCGGCCAAGGGGTGATCCACACCGCGCCGATCGTCAACTCATGGTTGACTAACCTTCGGTGGTCAACCTAGAGTTGACGCATGACGAACTCCATCCGCCTCGACGATCTGATCGACGGCATCAAGAAGGCCCGCCCCGACGACGTCCTCGAGCAACTCTCCGATGCCGTGGTGCTGGGCAACCACATCGGTGAGGTGGCCGACCATCTGATCGGCCACTTCGTGGACCAGGCCCGCCGCTCCGGCGCCTCCTGGACCGATATCGGCCAGAGCATGGGCGTCACCAAGCAGGCCGCGCAGAAGCGCTTCGTGCCCAAGGCCCCCGCCGATCCGGGTCAGGCCGCCGCCCTCGACCCCAGCGCCGGCTTCGCCCGCTTCACTCCGCGCGCCCGCCACGTGGTGATGGCCGCCCAGGAGGAAGCCCGGTCGGTCGGCAATCTCGAAACCCGTTCCGAACACCTGATTCTCGGGCTGCTCGCCGAGCCGGAATCCCTCGCGGTGAAAGTCATCGAGGCCAAGGGAGTCTCCGTCGACGCCGTCCGCCGGGTGGCCACGGCCGCGCTCCCCGCCGCCACCGGCGACCCCGTCCCCGCCCTCATCCCGTTCGACGCGCAGGCCCGCAAGGCCCTCGAGTTGACGTTCCGCGAGGCCCTGCGGCTGGGCCACAACTACATCGGCACCGAGCATCTGCTGCTTGCCCTGCTGGATCAGGAGAACGGCTCGGGCATCCTGTCCGGCCTGGGCCTGGACAAGGACGCCGTGCAGGCCGACATCGTGGCGCTGCTGGGTTCCCTGCCCGTGCCCGGTGTGACCGCGCCCGCCGCTGACGAGTAGTCGGCGTGTCGTTGCACCATGCCATCGACCTGGTGATGTAGGGCCCGCACCCGCTCCCGCGCCACCGGGTCCCATGGTGTGCATGATGCGCCAGATACGATTGTGGAATGGCGGGCGACGAGGGTTCCGACCTAGTTGCGGGGGAAATGCGCGCTGACCTGCTGCGCGCGCTCAGTTATGTCTCCACCGAGGACACGCCGGACGGCGGCTACATCGTGAACGGAGACCTCCCGCCGGAGGTCGCCCCACCGTTCATCCGGGCCATCATGCGCATCGAAGCCGAACTCCTCCTCCAAGATGCCGAACTCGTCACTGTCGAACACGGCGAGCCCCGCACCCCGGAGGAGCGACGGACGGACGCTTTGATCGCGCTCCTGCTCCGTGTAGACGACCGTTCTCACTTCTCGTAGTCCTGGTGAGGCATCGGCCGCCGAGATCGCTCGTGCGGCCATTCGCCGGTTCTCCGTAACCTTGCACTCGCCCGGGGCGAGTGCTAGAAAGGGGTTTGGCACTCCGTACCCGTGAGTGCTAGGTCGGAACGGTGAGGCCGGTACCTCCGGTCGTCCGTCGCGGGCACCGAAGCTGACCAGATCATGCCCATCCCTGATCTGGAGGATCTCAACGCAATGGCCAAGACAATTGCGTACGACGAAGAGGCTCGCCGCGGACTCGAGCGTGGCCTGAACAGCCTCGCCGACGCTGTCAAGGTGACCCTGGGCCCCAAGGGCCGCAATGTCGTGCTGGAGAAGAAGTGGGGCGCCCCCACCATCACCAACGATGGTGTCTCCATCGCGAAGGAAATCGAGCTCGAGGACCCGTACGAGAAGATCGGCGCGGAGCTCGTCAAGGAAGTTGCGAAGAAGACCGACGACGTCGCGGGTGACGGCACCACCACCGCCACCGTGCTGGCCCAGGCGCTGGTCCGTGAGGGCCTGCGCAACGTGGCCGCCGGCGCCAACCCGCTCGGCCTGAAGCGCGGCATCGAGAAGGCCGTCGAGGCCGTCACCGCCTCGCTGCTCTCGACCGCCAAGGAGGTCGAGACCAAGGAGCAGATCGCCGCCACCGCCGGTATCTCCGCGGGCGACTCGTCCATCGGTGAGCTCATCGCCGAGGCCATGGACAAGGTCGGCAAGGAAGGCGTCATCACCGTCGAGGAGAGCAACACCTTCGGTCTCCAGCTGGAGCTCACCGAGGGCATGCGCTTCGACAAGGGCTACATCTCCGGTTACTTCGTGACCGACCCGGAGCGTCAGGAAGCGGTCCTCGAGGATCCGTACATCCTGCTCGTCGGCTCGAAGATCTCGACCGTCAAGGACCTGCTGCCGCTGCTGGAGAAGGTCATCCAGGCCGGCAAGCCGCTGCTGATCATCGCGGAAGACGTTGAGGGCGAAGCGCTCTCGACCCTGGTCGTGAACAAGATCCGCGGCACCTTCAAGTCCATCGCCGTCAAGGCCCCGGGCTTCGGCGACCGCCGCAAGGCCATGCTGGCCGACATCGCCATCCTGACCGGTGGCGAGGTCATCAGCGAAGAGGTCGGCCTCTCCCTGGAGACCGCCGGTCTGGAGCTGCTGGGCACCGCCCGCAAGGTCGTCATCACCAAGGACGAGACCACCATCGTCGAGGGCGCGGGCGACCCGGAGGCCATCAAGGGCCGGGTGCAGCAGATCCGCACCGAGATCGAGAACTCGGACTCGGACTACGACCGTGAGAAGCTGCAGGAGCGCCTGGCCAAGCTGGCCGGCGGTGTCGCGGTGATCAAGGCGGGCGCGGCCACCGAGGTCGAGCTCAAGGAGCGCAAGCACCGCATCGAGGACGCCGTCCGCAACGCGAAGGCCGCCGTCGAGGAGGGCATCGTCGCCGGTGGTGGCGTGGCCCTGCTGCAGTCGGCTCCGGCGCTGGACGCGCTGACCCTGACCGGTGACGAGGCCACCGGCGCGAACATCGTTCGCGTCGCGCTGTCCGCGCCGCTGAAGCAGATCGCCTTCAACGCGGGCCTGGAGCCCGGCGTCGTCGCCGAGAAGGTCTCGAACCTCCCGGCCGGCCACGGCCTGAACGCCGACTCGGGCGAGTACGTCGACCTGCTGGCCGCCGGCGTTGCCGACCCGGTCAAGGTCACCCGCTCGGCGCTGCAGAACGCCGCCTCCATCGCGGCGCTGTTCCTCACCACCGAGGCCGTCGTCGCCGACAAGCCGGAGAAGGCCGCCCCCGCGGGCGACCCGACCGGCGGCATGGGCGGCATGGACTTCTAGTCCGCGCCTCCGGCAACGGAATTGAATGAACCGGGCCCGGTCACCTGACGGTGACCGGGCCCGGTGCTGTGAAGAGGTGAACGAGGGCCCGGCCACCTTGCGGTGGCCGGGCCCTCGGCTTTGTGGGGGTGGGGGAGGTCGCCGGACCCGGTTTCGTTGTGGGGGTTCACATTCCGCTGGTGAAGCGGGCGTTGCGGATGGCGTCGGCACGTTCGGGGAGGACGGTGTCCACGAGGGCTGCGATACGGCCCATGACCGGGGTGAGACGGCGGGGGCGGTCGGTGATGGCGTCGCAGATTATTTGGCCGCCTTCTTCAGCGGTGAGGGCATTGGCGGTGGTCTCGGTGTAGATGGGGTTCGCCGTGATCATGTCCGTGCGGACCAAGGGGAGGTAGATCGAGGTGAATCTCAGGTTCTCGGTGTGGGTTTCGGCTTGGAGGTTGGTGCTCAGGGAGTCGAGGGCGGCCTTGGAGGCGACGTAGGCGGCGTAGCCGGGGCCGCCGTAGAGGTTGGCGAGGGAGAGGATGTTGATGATCTGGCCCTCGCCGGAGGCGCGCATGGCGGGTGCGAACGCCAGGATGAGGCGGACCGGTGCGAAGTAGTTGAGGCGCATGGTGCGCTCGTAGTCGTGGAAGCGGTCGTAGGACTCGTCCAGGCGGCGGCGGATGGAGCGGCCCGCATTGTTGACCAGGATGTCGACGCGGCCGTGGTCGGCGAGCACCTTCGCGGTCATGGCGTCGAGGGCGTCGAAATCGTTGAGATCGCACGGGTAGGCGGCGGCGCGGCCGCCGCGGCCCTCGATTTCGGCTACGGCGCTGGCGAGTTCGTCGGCGCGGCGGGCGACCAGCAGGACGGTGGCTCCGGCGGCGCCCAATTCGAGGGCGGCGACGCGGCCGATGCCGGAGGAGGCCCCGGTGATCAGGACCGTGCGGCCGGTGACCGCGTCGGCGAGGGTGCGGTTGCGGCGCAGCCGCGAGAGGCTCACCTGGGTGTCGAGGCCGTGTCTGATCTTGTGGAGCAACCCGCTGATGTCCTGCATAGTTAGGGATGCTAAGTGCCGCACCGCGATTCGGTCGGTGAGTCGCGAATTTGGTTCTTACTGGTGGCGAGCGCAGCTGTAGGCCTGGATCGACGGGCCGTCACCCTGGCCCCGCAACTCGCGGCAGTGCTGTCGAATCCATTCCAGACGGTCGTCCTTGGCCGGGGTGATGAAGACCAGCCCGACCTGGCCGGAATTGATCATCGCCGCCACCTGATCGGTCGTGGGGACCGGTGACTCGCCGGTGAAGCCACCGATGCTCGGCACCTGATCACCGCTGACCAGGATGAACGGGGCGGCCAGGACGGCGGTGTAGGTGAGCAGCGGATAGCGCGGGTGGCTCGGCATTTTCGCGAGTTCGTCGTCGAGTTCTCGTGCGCTGCCGATCGACGAGGCCATGAATCCCTGGGTGACCTGCCGGGCGGCTGCCGACTCGTAAGGGGTGTCGAGCGGGCCGTATCCGTCGGCGACCACCGATAGTGCGGCGGCGGAGGGTGCGGCCAGTGCCGCGACCAGAAGCAGTGCGGCCGACAGCGCTTCCCGAACTCGGACGGCGGCGACGACGAGCGCGACGGTGAAGACCACGAGCCCGATGCGCAGCCAGTTCGGCGCGGCAGCCGAGAGCCACCAGCCGTAGACGGCCGTCGCTCCGACCGCGACAGGTCCGAGCATGCGCACCCGCCGATCGGTGGATTCCCGGAAAGCGTTGGCCCCCATGCCGATCAGAGCCGCGATCGCCGGAGTGAGCACCGCCAGGTAGTACGGGTTCACGGTGCCGATCATCAGGAAGACCGCCAGATGGATGAGCAGCCAGCCGCCCCACAGCACCAGCGCCGCGGTCTCCCTATCCGTGCGCGGTCGCCGCCGTGCGGCCCAGGCCAGGACGACCAGGCAGACCAGCGCGAGCGGAATCAGCCACCCGGTTTCGCGCCCGCCACCCCCGCCGAAGAGATGATCGAACCGGTGGTCCGGGCCGATCACCAGTTCCGCGCGATAGCCACTCTGGCCCTCGCCGGCGGCGAAGTTGGCGGCCCCGATACCGAATCCGTCATTGGCCCGGCTGGCTCCGTTGTAGACGAAGACCTGCTCGAACAGTGAGTTGTCGTGACTGCCGTCGACATAGGGCCGGTGTTCCGCGGGCAGCAGGCTGACCAATGCCATCCAGCTCAGCGAAACCGCCAGCGCGACCGCCCCGAACCAGGCCAGACCCGTGATCCGTTGCCGCAGTTCACTTCTCGATGCGGCGATCAACGCCGCCGCCGCCACTGCCGGGACCACCAGCCAGGCCTGCAGCATCTTGGCTTGGAAGGCGAGACCGATGAACAGCCCGCAGTACAGCAGATCCCGTGTTCGTCCCGAGGCGATCGCGGCCGTAGCGCGATCCGCCGCCAGGACGAGCAACAGCACCAGCAGGGTGTCGGAGATATTGCCGCGGTTCAGCGCGACCGTCGCCGGCGCGACGGCCGCGACCACCGCGGCGACGATGGCCGCGTACGGACCGGACAGTCGCCGTACCGCTCGATAGAGCACGAGGACCGTGAGCACGCCCTCGATGACCTGCGGCAGTTGATACGCCCAGAGTTGTGGTCCGAAGATCCGCACGGACAGTGCCTGGATCCAGATCGCCCCCGGCAGCTTGTCGATGCTGATGGTGCCCGCCGGATCGAAGGCGGCGAAGAAGAAGTTGTGCCAACTCATGCTCATCGACCGCGCGGCGGCCGAGTAGTAGAGATGCGGCGTCCGCGACCCGATACCCCAGACATAGAGCGCTCCCGCCACCGCCGCCGTGGCGAGCAGGGCGGGCCGGGCCCAGCGCGGCTGGTCTGCCGGACCCCGCAACCATCGCGACCAGTCGGTGCCGAACCGTGCGGGAGCTGCGATTACGCCTGTCACAGACCTAATCTCGGACGCCGCCGGGTGGGTGTCAAAGGAAATCAACCCGTGGGCGGAGGGCATCCGAGGGGAATCGGCCCGCAGGCGTAGATGAGCCCATCGCGGGGTGGAGGGCGGGGTCGTCAGCGATGCGGATGACGCTCGGAGAGAGTGACCGCCACATCGATGGGCCGGATGCCGAGCTGCTCGGCGGCCGCCGCGACGGCGGCACGCACCTCGGCGTCGTCGGGGTAGGTCGGGTCGTAGAGGAGTTCGACCAATTCCATGGCCGCAATCGCCTGCTCCCGGGTGACCAATCGACCCGGCAACCAACTAACGCGCCAGTCGGTTTCTTTAAGTCCGGGCAGTCTTTCCGCGAACTCGTCCACGACAGCGCTCGTAATCGACCAGTCGCAGACGTACACATGAGCCAATTTAGTCCTCTGACCAGCCGATTTGACTCTGTTCGTAGCAACACGTAACTTATTCCAGGTCAGAGCGACACGGACACCGACCCAGAGCCCCAAGGGCCTGGGAAACGAGGTTGGACGAGGAGCGCCTGATGATCAAGATC
>NZ_BAFX01000142.1 GCF_000308815.1 Nocardia concava NBRC 100430 | reverse complement strand
TCGTCGCGGAGCCCGGATTCGGCGAGCAGCAGCGCGGTGTGGGCGCGCAGCAGTCCGGCGTCCAGGCGCGCGTGCAGCAGGCGGCGGGCCACGGCCAGGAAGCGGCGGTCCCCGACCAGCGTGCGCAGCGGTGGAACGGCCGGGGCGAGCAGCAGATCGGCGTCGGTGACCAGGGCGCTGCCGCGGGCCCGGTCCACCAGATCCTGGGCGGCCGCGGGGGCCAGGTCCAGGACCTCGGTGAGCTCACCGGTGTCCAGGCCCGCGCCGATGGCCGCGACCACCAGGGCGTCCAGCAGATCCGGGTCGGCGTCGTCGAGGCGGGTGCGCGCCCACGCCGTGACCGCCTGATCGACCGCGGACACGCCCGCGTCCAGGCGGGTCGCGCAGGCGGCGGTCAGGGCCGCCACCACGCCGCCGTGGATGCCGCCGGTCTGGCGGTGGATGTGCTGGGCCAGGCCGCGCGGCACCATCATGCCCAATTCCCGTGCGAACGGGGCGATCTCGGTCGCGCCCAGGGCGCGCAGATCGATGACGCGGCCGCGGCGCGCCACCAGATCGGTGAGGCCCCGCAGCCGCATGTCGTGCGGGCGCGGGCGCAGCGCGATCACCACCGGGAATTCCCCGGACTCGACCGCCGCGCACAGCAGGTCGAACTCGGCCGGGCCGAGCGTGTGGGCGTCGTCCACGACCAGGGCGATGCGGCCGCGCGCCGGTTGAGCCTCGATGCGGGGCGTGCCGGGCGGTCGCAGCGCGTGCACCGGACTGTCGGTGTGCGCGCCGCCGCGGGCCCGCAGCCGGGCCCGGACGGCGCCCAGCAGGGTGGACTTACCGGTGCCGGAGCGGCCCCGGATCAGATACAGCGCGGCGGCCGCATCCTCGGAATCGAGTTCCCGGAATATCTCGCGCGCGCCCGGGAGCGAATCGAGCGCGACTGGGGTCATGCCTGTCACGAAGAACCAACTCTCAGCCGCCGGTATGCGGAACGATTTGCGGCACCGCGGGAATGGCGTTGCCGAGGCCGTCGACGGTGTTGTTCAGGGCTCCGGGGAGCGAGGGGGCCGCCGGCGCCGGAACCGGCGTCGGCGTCTGGGGCTGGGGAGCCGGGGGCTGCGGCTGGGGAGCCTGGGCGGGCGGCTGGGTCTGCGGCGACTGCGGTGGCGCCGGATTCTGTTGTGGTGCAGGGGTATCGGCCTGGGAGCCGGACTGATCCGCGGCCGCCGGGCCGGGGGCGGCGACGGTGGCGGCCGGATTGCCGGGCTGGCCCGCGCCCGGCTGCTGTGCGGCCTTGGTGGCGATGACCGGGCTGCCCGCCACGGGTGAGGGCTGGCCCGCGGTCGTGCCGTCACCGTTCGGGGCGGGCGCCTGAAGGGCCGCCGCGGAGGTCGAGGGGGACTGCGGCCCGGCCGGATTCGCGGGCGTCGACTGGTCGCCGGTGCCCATGGCGAGGGTGCCGGTGGCGATGGCGGCCACGGCGAGGGCGGCAGCGCCGATCACCGCGACGCGCTTCCAGTGCCGGAAGCCGCCGCCGGATTCCTCGACCGGTAGCTCCGGCAGGGATGGGATACGCGGGGGCGCAATGGGTTCCGCTGTCGCGCCGGGCGTGCCGGGCGGCGTCGCCGCTGCGGCGCCGAGCGAGGCGGCGGGGGCATCGGCCGGAATCCGTTGCGGGAGACCGGCGGCCGTGCGCGGCGGTGGCAGCGCGAGACCGCCGTCGGCCTCGGCGTGGCCGGCGCCGCCGATCGCGATGGCCGGATGCGCCTCGGTGTCGAGGGTGTCGGCGAGCAGGTCGGCGGCCAGCAGGGCCGCGCCGTGCGCGCTCAGGTGGGCCGGATCGGCGGCGGCCGCGACCGGGATGCCGAATTCGGTGGACAGCAACTCGGTTACCAGCGGGATGCCGGCGCCGCCGCCGGTGAGCAGGAAGCCGTCCAGATCGACCGCGGCCACGCCCGCGCGGCGCAGGGCCTCGCGAATCAGGTCGGTGGAGCCGAGCAGTGGGCCGAGCAGCACATCCTCGATATCGTCGCGAACAAGTCGAACGTCCATTTGCCCGAATCCGGGCAAACGCACCGGAACCACGGTGGCGGTATTTGTGGAGAGCGTTTCCTTCGCAATTTTGCAGCGCTGGCGGAGCGCCGCCAATTCTTGTTCCACCAATGGGTCGAAAGGATCGAAATCCTTATCGCCGACCGCATGGGCGAGCACGTAACGCATTGTCAGCAGATCGAATTCGGAGCCCGCCACGCCAGTGGTACGTACCGGTTCGCCGAGCAGTCCCGACATGGCTCCCGTGCGCGCCACCGAAACGGTCAAACCGGTCGCGCCCAGGTCGTACACCACCATCGCGCCGTCGTGGCTCGACTCGTGCACCTCCTGCAGCCAGCGCATGGCGGCCGTGGGCTCCGGAACGAGGGCCACGGTCTCCAGCCCGGCCTCGGTCAGCGCCGTGCGCTGCGTCTCGACGGTGTGCTGTGACCACCATGCCGGATAGCAGGCGACCACGGCCTGCGCCGGGCCCGCCTGATCCACCGCCCGGCCGATGGCCGCGGCCACCAGATCCGCTGCGCGAACAGCGGTTCCGTCAGCGATGCGAATGTCCACGGGATCCCCGACCCGGGACAGGAAACCTTCGGGAACCTCCGGCTCCGCGCCCGGCGCGCTCGGCCCCGTATGCGCTCTGTGCTGTCCCCCCGAAGTCGTCACGGCAACGGTATTCGACGACCCGACGGTGATGCCGAGCGCCAGCCCCTGACTCATTCGAGTTCCCCTGTCATAACCAGAACACGCGGTGGGTGAAGCGCGTGCTGCTCGAAAGCTCTTGTATCCGATATGTACGAAAACCTCGGTTCGGGCCTGCCTGCCCACCGAGCCTGTCGGTAGCTGGGGGGTCGTCGTTACCGATTCCCCGACAGGTATGGGGAAATTCCCCTAATGTCCACCTTCCCCCGTAACTGAGAGTTGCCCGAGTTGGGGGAGTTCACCCCGTTATGCGTAACGCGTGGGCTTCCTAACGTGAAAGGCACATCGAGCAGCGCGGGTCAGCGGGGCCCGCCCATCCAGGGAGTTGATTCGCCATGAGCCCCAACGCAATTCTCGAGTTCATCCTCAACCTGCTGCGCGACCACGAGGCCGCCGTCAGCTATTGCACCAATCCCGGCGCGGCCCTGGTCGCGGCCGGTTTGGACAATGTCACCCCCGAGGACATCGCGGCCGTCGCGCCCATGGTGGCCGAGTCCGCGCTGGTTGCGGGAGGTTCGCAGCTTTCCGCGATCATCGCGGCGGGCGGGGCGGGCCTCGGCGCCGACACCGGGCTGGGCGGCTCCGCCGGGCTGGCAGCCGACACCGGCCTCGGGGTCGGCGCCGGGGTGAACGGCGGGGTCGGCGCCAACGGATCGGTCGCCCTCGGCGACACGGTGGGCGTCAACCTCGGCACCACCGCCGCCACCGGCGTGGTCCTGAACGGCGGCACCGGCCTGGACCTGGGCCTGTCCACCGGACTCGGCGCGCAGGCCGCCGCCGACCTGACCTCCGCCCTCACCGGCGGGATCGACGCCGGCGCGGGCCTCGAAACCGGTATCGGCACAAACCTTTCCGCCGCGGTCGATGCCGCGAACGCGGTGGGCGCGGACCTGCAGACCGGAATCAACGGTGGACTGAACACCGGCGCGGATATCGGAGCGCACCTCGGCACCGATCTCGGCGCTCAGCTCGGCACCGATCTCGGTGCTCAGCTCGGAAGTGGTTTGGAGACAGGCCTTTCCGGCATCGGGAACGTCGGCACTCAGCTGGGTGCCGGGGTAGGGACCGGGCTCGATACCGGCCTGCACACCGGCGCCGACCTCGGTGCCCAGGTCGGAAGTGGTTTGGAGACCGGGCTTTCGAGTGTGGCGAATGTCGGCACGCAGGTGGGGGCGGGGCTGGACACCGGCCTGCACAGCGGTGTGGACGCCGGGCTCACGGGGGTCGGCAATGCCGTTGCCGGTGTCGGAACCGGGCTGGATGCCGGGGTTTCCGGGGCGGGCCAGGGAGCCGGTGGCGTGCAGGTCGGAAGCGGCCTCGATACCGGGCTGCACGGGGGAACCGCGGTGGATGCCGGGTTGCACGGGGCCGGGGCCAATCCCTGGGCGGGAGTGGATGTTTCGCAGGCGTTCGGGGGCGGGGTGCATGCGGCGGGGCCGGATGCGTCGCTGTTCGCGGACGGCGGGGCGCACACCGGGGCGCAGCTCGGGACGCATGTGGGCGGGGACATCGTCGGCGACATCCTGCACTCGTAGGTCGAGGGGTCGCTCACCGCGGTATCGCCGCGGTGAGCGCGATCTCTCCGGAAATAGGCACGGCTGGAACAGGTGAGTTGGCGTGACGAGCATGGTGGCGGCGAATCCGCTGTTGACGATGGTGTCGGAGACCATCGCGGTGGCGCGGGCCGCGCAGCGCGGGGATCTGGTCGCCCGGCTGGAGACGGTGGCGGGCAAGGTGCGGGATCCGCGGCGGCGGATCATGGTGGCCGGGTTGGGGAATCAGGGCAAGAGCCGATTCGTCAACGCCCTCGTCAATCTGGATGTGTGCCCGGTCGCCGATGATGCCGCCACCGCGGTGACCACCGTGCTGTCCTACGGGGCCGAACCGCGCGCCACCCTGGTCGCGGCCGGCGCCGACGGCGGTGAGAACACCCGGGAACCACTGCCTTTCGAGGCGATTCCCCGGGTCACCGGTCGTAGCCCGCAGGGTCGGCCCGTACTGCGGCTGGAGCTCGAGGCCCCGAGCCGGCTGCTCGCCGACGGCATCATCGTGGTCGACACACCCGGGCTGGGTGCGCACGGAAACACCGGTGCGACAACCATTCTCGGCCAGGCTCCGGCCGCGGACGCGGTGCTCGTGCTCACCGACGCCTCGACCGAACTCACCGAGACCGAGGTGGATTTCCTGCGTCAGGTGCGGGCCCTGTGCCCGGCGGTCGCGGTGCTGGTCACCAAGATCGACCTGTATCCGCACTGGCGGCAGGTGTTCGAGGCCAACCGGAAGCATCTGCGCGCCAACGAACTGGAGCTGCCGATGCTGCCGGTCTCGGCGGTCCTGCGCGCCCACGCCATGCGGCTGCGGGACGAGGGCCTGGGCCGGGAATCCGGTTTCGGGCTGGTGTTCCAGTTCCTGCGCGAACAGGTGGTGGCCCGCGATCAGGCCGCCCTGCAGCGCGCGGTCGCCCTCGACGTCGCCTCCGCCGCCGAACATCTGGCCCTGGCGCTGGGGAGCGAACTGGTGACGCTGCGCGATCCGGCGCGGGGTGCGGCCGCCATCCGGGAGCTGCATGTCGCCCGCGCCGAGGCCGAGAAGCTGCATCGCCACACCGCGACCTGGCAGCAGACCCTGGGCGACGGCATCACCGACCTGGCCGGGGACATCGACCACGATCTGCGCGACCGCCTGCGCGATATCGCCCGCACCGCCGAGGACTGGATCGATGAGCACGATCCCGGCCGCCACTGGGACAGCATGGACGAATGGCTCACGGCCACCGTGGGTTCCGCGGTCGGCGACAATCTGGTGTGGACCGGCACCCGCGCGGTGCGCCTGGCCGAACGGGTCGCCACCCATTTCACCGAGCTGGGCGCGGTGGATCTCCCCGAGGTCCGCGACACCCTCGACGGCCGTTCCCGCACCGCCTCCTGCACCCTCGCCGACCTGGAACCCGATCTGGGCCTGAGCCACAAGCTGCTGGTGGGCGTGCGCGGCTCCTACGGCGGCGTGATCATGGCGGGCATGGCGGGCACGATGGCCGGAATGGCCCTGATCAACCCGCTGTCCCTAGGCGCGGGAGTCCTGCTGGGCGGCAAGGCCTTCAGCGACGACAAGAAGGCCCGCCTGGCCAAGCGCCGCGCCGACGCCAAGCTGGCGGTGCGCCGCTATCTCGACGACATCGCCTTCCACGCCGGCAAGGAGACCAAGGACCGCCTGCACCGCATCCACCGCCTGCTGCGCGACCACTTCACCGCCATCGCCGACCGCACCCTCCGCTCCATCGACGAATCCCTGCGCGCCGCCCAGGAGGCCGCCAACCTCGAATCGGCCCGCCGCACCGAACGCGCCACCGAACTGGACCGTCGCCTCCGCGTGGTGGCCGAACTCCGTCACCACGCCAATGCCCTCCTCGGCCCCGAGTCTCCGGCCCCGGGTCCGCCCCAGCTCCCGCCCGCCGTCGGCTGATCGAGGTCGGCCCGCCCGTCGTCCTCGCCCCACCCGCGCTCGTCGATCCGCCGGCGTTTCGGCGCGCCGGGCCGGTGCCCGTGAATTCGGCTCGGTCCGGGCAAGATCAGCGGGTGGCGGCCGGATTCGCGGGGGCGTGGCCCGCAGCTCGGAACTGGGAGTCGGCTGTGAGGGTCGCGCGGAGCTGATAACGATTCGGCGCGTCGCGGCGAATGCCAGGCGATGCGTGGAGGTGCGGAGTGAGCGGTATCGGCTACGGCGTGGTGCCGGAGACGCGCGGGCTGGTGGCGGCGGCGCGGCGGGCGCTGGGGGAACGGCCGCGGGTGCGCGAGCAGTTGGAGGAATGTGCGCGGCGGCTGGACGAGCCGTTGCGGGTGGCCTTGGCGGGGCAGCTCAAGGCGGGTAAGTCGACGCTGCTGAACGCGCTGGTGGGCCAGGACATCGCGCCCACCGACGCGACCGAGTGCACGCGACTGGTCACCTGGTATCGCAACGGGAGCGCGCCGCGGGTGACCGCGTACAGCGCGGACGGGGCGCGCGCCGATGTGGTGGTGCGCCGCGGGCGCGGGGCCGACGGGCTGCCGGGCGCGCACGGGCTCACCTTCGATCTGTCGGCGCTGCGCTGGGATTCGCCGACGCCGCGCGAGGTGGATCGGCTGGCGGTGGAGTGGCCGTCGGCGGAGCTGACCCAGACCACGATCATCGATACGCCCGGCATCTCGTCGCTGTCGAAGGAGGTGTCGGCGCGCACGTCGCGGCTGCTCACCCCCGGCGGTCCGGGACCGGTACTGCCGCCCGCCGACGCCGTCCTCTATCTGTTGCGCCGCCTCGACGCCGCCGATGTCGACTTCCTCGAGCGCATCGGCGCCGGTTCCGGCGGGAGTGCCGTTGTGCCGCAGAACTTCTCGGGTCCGCTCGGGGTGATCGGGGTGGTATCGCGGGCCGACGAGATCGGGGCCGGGCGCATCGACGCCCTGCACTCGGCGCGCGATGTGGCCGCCCGCTTCGCGACCGAACTGGAGCGAACCGGCCTGTGCCAGTCCGTGATTCCGGTGGCGGGCCTGCTCGCCTTCGCGGCCGCCACCCTGCGGCAGCGCGAATACGACGCCTTCGAGGCGCTGGCCGCCATCCCGGTGGACGAGTTGACCGCCGCCCTGCTCTCCGCCGACCGCTTCGCCCAGCCGGACCTGCCGCTCCCGGTGCCCGCCGAACTGCGCGCCCACCTGGCGGCCCGCTTCGGCCTGTTCGGCATCCGCCTGGCCGTCACCCTGATCCGCCTGGGGGTGCGCGGCGCCCAGGCGCTGGCCGCCGAGCTCTCCGAACGCAGCGGCCTCGAGGAACTGCGCACCGTTCTCGACGTCCAATTCGCCCAGCGTGCAGACGAATTGAAGGCGCATTCGGCGCTCACCGCCCTGGCCCGAATCCTCACCGCCAACCCCGGTTCCACCGCCGACGCACTGCTCCCCCGCGTGCGCACCCTGCTCGCGGACGTCCACGGCTTCGCCGAACTCCGCCTGCTGGCCCACCTCCGCACCGACGAATTACCCCTCCCCGCAGACGATCTCGCCGAACTCCATCGCCTGATCGGCGGCACGGGCGTCGCACCCACGTTGCGGTTGGGACTGGCCGCGCACACGGATATCGCCACCCAGCGCGAGGTGTCGCTGGCCGCCGTCCAGAAGTGGCGGGCCCGGGCGCGGCACCCGCTGGCCGATCAGTTCTTCGCCAATGCCTGCCTTACGGCGGCGCGCAGCGCGGAGGGTCTCCTGGATACCCTCCACGAGCCGCCGACCACACCGTTTCCCGCGCTGCGCCCGAATGCCTAGCTCACGGCGTCACCCGGTCACTGCGCGGATCGACGAGGATCTTCGCGTGGTGGTCGGGTGAGGCGAGGGTGGTGAAGGCGGTGTCGATGCCGTCGAGTCCGACGGTGCCGGTGATCAACGGCGACGGATCCACCTTGCCGTCGGCGATCATGTGCAGTGTGTCGCGGAATTCGCCCGGGTCGTAGCCGAGGACGAAGCGGATCTCGATTTCCTTGTTGATGGCGGTGGCGGGGTGGAACGCGTCTTGCTGCATGCACACCCCGACCACGATCACCCGGGTCATCGGGGGTGCGGCGGTGAGGATCTGGTCGATGATGCCGGGGACGCCGACACATTCGAAGACGACCGGGCCGGCGGGGCCGCGGTTGAGGGTGTGGGCCGCGCGGAAGAGGTACCACCACGGGATGTTGGGGATCCGGCGCAGGCGTTCCATCGCGTCGAAACCCAGATTGAGGAAGTCGGCCGCGCCATTGATCCGCGGCTTCTTCGGCGTTGCTTCCCAAGGTGATTCGGTCCCCGGATCGACCACGACATCCGCCCCGCACTGCCCCGCCAGCTCGCGGCGGCGCGGTGAGAAGTCGCTGGCGACCACCGTGCGCACGCCCGCCGCCTTCAGCATGGCGATCACCGCGAGCCCGATCGGCCCGCAGCCGATGACGAAAGCGGTCTGCCCCTTGGTGATCCGGCTCTTGCGGACCGCGTGCCAGGCCACCGCCATGGGTTCGGTGAGCGCGGCGCGATCGGGGGAGAGGCCGTTGGGGACCTCGAAGGTCATCGGCTCCTGCACCAGGACCTGTTCGGCGTAGCCGCCGGGCGCGTGCACGGACAGGCCCGTCAGTTCGGGTTGGCGGCCGGTGCGCAGGACGGGCAGCGCCACCACGGGTGTGCCGGGCTGCCAGCGCCGCCGGGTGCCGGGACCGTATTCGGTGATCTCCCCGGTGAATTCGTGCCCCATCACCACCCGCTGATCCGAGCGCATGAAGCGGTCGTAGCCGGTGGCGGCGGCCAGCTCGGCCATTTCGTCGCAGTGCACGCGCGCGTGCAGGTCGGATCCGCAGATGCCGCAGCGGGTCACGCTGATCAGCACTTGTCCCGGCCCCGGCACGGGGGTCGGCAGGTCCTCGACCCGGAATTCGCCCTTGCTGACCACGGCCGCACGCATGACTGTCTCCCGTCGAAAGTCGCTGTCGGTCCGAATTCTTCACCGATGCGGACCGCGGGTCCGGTGATTTCACCGAACCCGCGGCCATTCGCCGGAGGTGAGGGGTCAGACGGCGACGAGCTCCTCGTCGTCCGCCGCCTCGTGCTGCTCGAGCTTCGTATCGCCCGGCAGCGCCAGGAATCCGACGCAGACCAGCGCCATCAGCCCGATGCCCCACAGCATCGTGTAGTCGAAGGTGTGCGCGAAGTTGACGGCATTCGCCTTCTCGCCCGCGCTCATGAGGGTCTGTCCGACACCGGCGTTCATGGCCGGTCCGGATTGGCAGCTGGCCGGAACCACCGTCGGATCGACCTCGGCGGACCGATCCTGCACACACGCCTTGAACCCCGCCAGGATCTGGTCCTGCGCCGGACCGGGCACCCCGGCCGCCGACAATTCGGTACGCGTCTGCGCCGCAACCGAATCCACGCCCCGTGCCGAATCATGGTCCAGCTGCGCGAAGAACAGGATGCCGACCAGCGCCACACCGAGTGCCATGCCCAGCTGCTGCCCGGTATTGAGCAGCCCGGACGCCGCCCCGGCCTCGCGGTCGGGAATCTGGCCGAGCAGCATGTCGATGGTCGGCGCCACCACGATGCCGAATCCGATGCCCGTCACGATCAGCGGCAGCACCATTTGCCAAGAGGCGAAATCGGATTCGTAGTGCGCGGCCATGGCGCCGTAGAGCCCGAATCCGCCCGCGGTGATCAGCCCGCCCGCGAGCAGCACCCACTTGCCGAACTTCGGCGCCAGCAGGCTCACCGACACGCCCGCGCCGATGCCCGCGCCGACCGCGAAGAACACCGAGGTGAGCCCGGCCCGCATGGGAGACCAGCCCAGTCCGGCCTGCATGAACAGGGTCCAGATCAGGAAGAAGCCGCCGAAGCCGATCCAGAACAGCAGCCAGCTGGCCAGGCCGACGGTGAACGGCTTGGACCGGAACAGCTCCAGATCGATCAGCGGCGACCCGACGGTCCGGGCCCGCCACCGCTCGTAGACGCCGAACACCGCGAACACGACGGCGGACGCGCCGATCATGACGAAGGTCCAAGCGGGCCAATCCAATCGGCGTCCCTCATTGAGCGGGTACACCAGCAGCAGCACCGCGGACACGGCCAGCACCATGCCGACGATGTCCAGCCGCGGCGCGTGCGCGGAGCGCGAATCCCGCATGACCACGGCCGCCGCGGCCAGCGCCGCGATGCCGACCGGCACGTTCACCAGGAAGATGGGCCGCCAGTCCAGATCGAACAGATTCCATTGCACGAGCAGCCCGCCCAGCGACAGGCCCACCGCGGAGGCCGACCCGCCGACGCCGCTGTAGACCGCGATCGCCTTGGCGCGCTCCTCCTTCGGGAAGGTGACGCGAATGATGGCCAGGATCTGCGGCACCATGAGCCCGGCCATGGCGCCCTGCAGGAACCGGGAGCCGATGAGCAGCGCCGGCGAGGTGGCCAGACCGCAGGCGAGCGAGGCCAGGGTGAATCCGGCGACGCCGACCAGGAACAGCCGCTTGCGGCCGTAGATGTCGCCGAGCCGGCCGCCGGTGATCAGCACGGCCGCGAAGGACAGCACGTAGGCGGCGATGATCCATTCGATTTCGGAGTAGGCCGCGCCCAGGTCTTTCTGAATGCTGGGCACGGCCACATTGACGATGGTGACGTCGAGCAGGTCCATGAATCCGGCGGCCAGCACGACGGCGAAGGCGATCCACCGGCGTGGATCGAGGGTGGGTGAGATGTCGGTTTCCACGGCGAACTCTCTTCGATTCGGTCAGTAGTGGAGGGCCCGGTTCAAACTATGCACCTGAAGTGATTATCAATCAAGAGGGCAATCACTCGATAGGCCTTTGAGGGGCGATAGGCTATGCGGGTGAATGACGCCGAACCCGGTTATCGGACCCTGGTCGACAGCGCCGCGTTCCTGCTGGCGCAGTTGGGCTCGCATGCCGCGTATCGCTTCGACCAGCTGCTCGCGCCGCTGGGCATCAAACCGCCGCAGTACGGCACGCTGCGCATGCTCGAGGCCAATGACGGCCGGACCCAGCAGCAGCTGTGCGACGCGCTCGGAATCCATCGCAATGTCATGGTCAGTCTCATCGACGACCTGGAGAAACGCGGTCTGGTCGAGCGGCGCAAGCACCCCGTCGACCGGCGTGCCCACGCCGTGCACCTGCTGCCCGCCGGGCGCGAAATGATCGTCCGCGCAGCCGAACTCGCCGAGGAACTGAACGCCGAACTATTGGCCCCGCTGGCGCCCGCGGATCGGCCGCGCATGCTGGCCTGGCTGCAGCGCATGTCGATCGGCAATGAGCTGACGCCGGGCGTGCATCCGGCGCTCACGGTCGAGCCGGGCACCATGCCGATGTATGACCCACATCACAGCTAGGTCCGGTCACAAGCCGCCGGGGCGTGTGTCCAACCAGGTGTAGGCAACTTCAGCTGGAAGGACACTCCGATGGCCACCATCGACGTTCTGGACTCGTTCATCAACTACTCCGACACCGGTAGCGGGAGCATCCCGGTCGTCTTCCTGCACGGCAACCCCACCTCGTCCTACCTGTGGCGCAATGTGATTCCGCATGTGAGCGGTGAGAACCGGGTGCTGGCACCGGATCTCATCGGCATGGGCGCGTCCGGCAAGCCGGACAGCGACTACCGCTTCGTCGACCACGCCCGCTATCTGGATGCCTGGTTCGACGCCCTGGGCCTCGACGAGGTGGTGATCGTCGGCCACGACTGGGGTGGCGCGCTCGGCATGGACTTCGCCGCCCGGCACCCGGGCCGGGTGCGCGGCATCGCCCTGGTGGAGACGTTCCTGCGCCCGCTGCACTGGTCGGACCTGCCGCCGCAGGGCGAGCAGCTGTTCCGCCGCTTCTGGTCGCCGGAGGGCGAGAAGATGGTGCTCGAGGACAATCTGTTCATCGAATTCAACCTGCCCACCGCGATTCCCAGCCTGACCCCGGAGGCGCACGACGCGTACCGCGCGCCCTACCCGACCCCGGAGTCGCGCAAGCCCATGCTGGCGTGGCCGCGGGCCTTCCCGATCCTCGACGAGCCCGGCGACACCGTGGCCATCGTCGAGAACTACGACCGCTGGATGGCCGAGAGCCCGGAGGTGCCCAAGCTGATAATGCACGTCGATCAGGGCGTGGGCCTGGGGTCGCCGGAGGTGGTGGACTGGGCCGCGCGGACCTTCGCGTCGGCCGAGACCGTCAACATCGGCCCGGCCGGGCACCACTGCCCGGAGGAGCAGCCCGACGCCATCGGACAGGCCGTGGCGAAGTGGATCGGTCGTCACGCTCTGACCGATTAGGCTGGATTCGCCGTGGCAGGGCTGATCGAGGGGCGCGGATGCTGCGCCCCTCGATCCCTGCGAGGGAGGTTCCGGCGATACCTGTCAGGGTCATCCCGCGATCCCTATGCTGGCGATATGGACGCCGGGCCGGACACTGATGAACGCGAGTTGATCGCACGGGCGATCGCGGGCGATCGCACCGCCGTCTCGGATATCGTTCGGCTGCTGCAGGATCCGATCTACCGGCTGGCCCTGCGCATGGTGTGGCGGCCCGCCGACGCCGAGGACGCCGCCCAGGAGATCCTGCTGCGGGTGCTCGGCCATCTCGAAAGCTTCAGGGGCGAGGCGAAACTCACCACCTGGGCCTACCGGATCGGCGTCAACTATCTGCTGAATCTCAAGCGGCAGACGCCCCAGGAGGCGGCGCAGCTCAGCCTCGACCAGTACGGCGAAGGGCTGAAAGACGGTCTGGCCGAAGAGGATTACCGCGGACCGGAATCCACCCTGCTGGTCCACGAGGTGCGGCTGAACTGCAGTCAGGCCATGCTGCAATGCCTGAGCCGCGACGAACGGGTCGCCTACGTGCTCTCCGAAGTGTTCGGGGTGAGCTCCGACGAGGCCGCCTGGATTGTCGACACCACCCCCGCCGCGTACCGGAAACGGTTGGAGCGGGCCAAGAAACGGCTCGGGAACTTCCTCACCGCGGCCTGCGGGCTGGCCGATCCCGAGGCGTTCTGCCGGTGTTCGCGGCGCGTGGACAAGGCGCTCCAACTGGGGCGGGTGGATCCGCGCCGACCGGTCTTCGCCAGGCATCCGATCACGCCGGGCGGGCGCGGGGTCGAGGAGGCCGAACGGCAGATGGTGCGGCTGCACGATGCCGCCGCCGTGCTCGGCGCGCACCCGGATTACGCCGCGCCGCGGGCGAAGATGGAGGCCATCGCGGGCCTGCTGCGCTCGGGACGGTTCCCGCTCCTGGAGTGACCCGGTTACCGGAGTGACGCCGCCGCGCCGTATTTCTTCTCGTAGGCCCAGGGCGCGATTTCGGCGCTCACCTCGGTCACGTCGGGGGTGTGGCCGTTCGAACAATCAAGTCGCACACCGACTTCCCCGCCGCATCCGGTGTGCCGGTAGGTGACCGGCGGCCCATCCGGCGCGGCCCAGCGGTCGCCCCATGCGGTGAGCGCGAGAATGACCGGCTTCAGGTCGAGTCCCTTGGCGGTGAGCAGGTATTCGGTGTGGCCGGTGCCGGTGCGCTGTTCGAAGATGCCGGCCTCGACGAATTCGGCCAGCCGTTTGGTGAGGATGTTCGGCGCGATGCCCAGCGCCCGCTGGAACTCGGTGAACCGGGTCATCCCCGCGAACATGGCATTGCGCACGATGAGCAGGCTCCAGCGCTCGCCCACGAGCTCGAGCGTGCGTGCGGCCGAGCAGACCTCGCCCTCGTACATGCGTCCCAACATGACTCCAGATTGGCTCAATCGCTTGTGTGAAGCAAGTAAGACCGCTATCGTCATGCAAGTAGGAAAGGCAGGTGATTGCCTGCCTTATAGTCCACACTCCGACCGTGAGAACGGGATTTGCCATGACCGATCAGAATTTCACCGTCAGCATCACCGTCGACAACACCCCCGCCGAGGTCTTCGCCGCCGTCCTGAACGCCCGCGGCTGGTGGGGCATGGACATCGTCGGCGGCACCGAGCGCAAGGGCGACCGGTTCGTCTACGAGGTGCCGGGCGTGCACCGCAGCGATATCGAACTCACCGAGGTGATCCCGAACAGCCGCGTGGTCTGGCTGGTCAAGGACAACTGGATGTCCTTCGTCGAGGACAAGACCGAATGGGTGAACAACGAAATCCGTTTCGACATCACCGAAACCGAGAGCGGCACCGAACTCCGCTTCACCCAGGTAGGGCTCGTCCCCACCTACGAGTGCTACGACAAGTGCTCCCCGGCGTGGACCTTCTACATCACCGAGAGCCTGCGCGACCTGGTCACCACCGGCAAGGGCCAGCCCAACGAGCTCCCGGCCCAGAAAGAGGCCATCGAAGCCGCGAAGGCATAGCGGCGCTGTGGGGTTCGGGGTTTCAGGGGCTTGCCCCTGAGAGCTACGAGAGTTGTCTCTTCTCAATCCTCGCCCAGCAGGTTTCGCGCGAGGGGGACCACCTGTCGCGCGAACCGCTGCACCTGGTCGACGTCGAATCCCGGTGGCCAGTAGATGAAGGTGTCGAACCCGGCATTGCGGGCCAGCCCGAAGATGATCTCCGCCCACTCGTCCGGTGAGCCGTGAATCGGGTCGGAGCCACGGGGATTCGGGTGCAGCGGCCGGTCGCTCACCACTCCCGGCAGGGCGGCCAGGCGGGTGATGGTGCGCGGGTCCCGGCCCACCGACCGCGCCACCGCGTCGATCCGGGCATTGGCGTCGGGCCACTGCTCCCACGGCATCCAATTCGGCAGGGGCGCAACCCATCCGTCGGCCGCCGACCCGATCAGATCCAGCGCGTGCGGGCCCATCGCGCCCAGCCAGATGCCGATGGGGTGGACCGGAGCGGGCCCGCCCTCGATGCCCTGCACGGTGTATTCGGTGCCGACCACCGAAACCATCTGTCCCGGACGCCATTCCGCGCGAATGATCGCGATCCCCTCGGCGAGCGCCATGAGCGCCGCGCGGCCCTTGCGCGCCGGACCACCCATGGCGATCACGCCGCTCTCGAAAGCACCCGCCCCCAAACCCAATTCGAACCGCCCGCCGCTGAGCAGGTCGAAGGTGGCGGCCTGCTTGGCGATCATCGAGGGGGTGCGCAGCGGCAGATTCGCCACGCCGGGATACACGCTGACCCGCCGGGTCGCCGCCAGGCATGCGCCGATCACCGCGAGGGCGTCCCCGAACTGCGCGTTGTAGGGGTGGTCCTGAATGGCCACCAGGTCCAGGCCCTCGATGTCGGCGGCCACGGCCATATCGATGACGTCCGGCAGCGCGGACGCGACGGGCGGGATCGAAATACCGAACCTTGCCTTCATCGAGCCTCCTCACCAGCGGAATCGACGATTTCGATCTTCACGGTCGAGCCCTGGGATACCCGGCATTTCGGACGTCCGCCCCGCATTCGGGCGTGTCTGGCAGAGCTGCCCGGCGAGGGCGATGGCCCGATGTTTGCGTCCGGCACACTCGGATATGCCCCGACCAGGGAAGGCAGGTGCCGCATGAACGATCACGCCGAGGACCGCGAGACGGTGCGCGCCCTGCTGGAGCGGGCCGGGACCAGCTACGCCGCGCAGGCCGGAATCCGCCTGTCCGACAAACCCGCACCCCTGTTCCAGCTGCTCGTGCTGTCCCAGTTGCTGGGTCACCGCATCTCCGCGGATATCGCGACGGCCGCGGCCCGGGAATTGTTCGACGCCGGATACACCACGCCGCGGTGGATGGCCGAGGCCGAATGGTCGGATCTGGTCCGCACCCTCGGGCGTGCCCACTACGTCCGCTACGACGAATCCACCGCGACCCGCCTGATCGCCAACGCCACCGAGCTGACTGAGCACCGGTCCGGCGATATGCGCGGGCTCGCAGCCGAATCCGGGCACGATCCCGCCCGCCTGGCCGCCCTGCTGCAGCGCTTCGAAGGCATCGGGCCCGTCGCCGCGGACATCTACCTCCGCGAGGTGCAGGACATCTGGACCTGGCTGCGGCCGTACTTCGACGACCGTGCCCGCCGCGGCGCGGCCGAACTCGACCTGCCCACCGATCCGGCCGCCCTCGACAGGCTCAGCCCCACCGGCCGCGACGCCGATCTCGCCGCCGCCCTGGTGCGCGTCACCCTCGATCACGATCTGCGCGACGAGATCCGCGCGGCGGCTCGCTGACCGGGCCTTTAGAAGCCGAACGGTCGGTCCTCGAGAAGTCGCGCGGCGGGTCCGAATTCGGTTTACGATCCGGGGCGTGAGCTCCCAATCGTCCGGATCGGCCGGGGATTCGGCCGCGTCCGGGCGCATGCGGGCGCGGGATATCGACCGCGTCAATGCCCGCGCGCTGCTGGACGCCGCGTACGAGGAGGGCGAGCTCGGGACCGACGAGTACCACCAGCGGTCGGAGCGCGCGCAGAGCGCGCGGACGCTGGGGGAGCTGCAGCGGCTGATCGCGGACCTGCAGCCGAGCACCAAGACCGCCGACCTCACGCCCGCCCACAAGTGGTCGCGCCGCCCGGCCTCCGGCGGTTATCCGCCGCGCACCCGGGCCCGGGACAGCGACCGGCAGGCGACCTGCGTCCTGCTCGACGCCGGGCTCGCGGACGGGCAGCTGAGCGCCGCCGACCATCGCACCCTCACCGAATTGGCCGGTGAGGCAAGGACACTGGGCGATCTGACCCAGCTCACCGAGGATCTGCAGCGCCCCGCCGACGCGCATCCCGATCCCGTCCCGCCGAAATCCCGCCGCGAGAACTGGTTCGCCGCCGGTGTCGCCGCGCTGAGCATCGCGGTGGCCGTCGGCACCTTCGTCGCCGTCGACCGGCCCGCCTCGGCCCCGGCCGGACCGCCCAGGGTGGACCTGGGGCTGATCAAGCCGATGGTGCTGCCGCGGCCGAAACTGACCGGGGCGGAAGGCATCGCGTACTTCATCTCGGCCTATCGCGCCAAGTTCGGCGACACCGTCGTCGACGAGGCCGATCTGTTCCCCGACTACGCGGTGGTGACCCGCGGCGCGCAGGCCAATCGCAAGGTCCGCTACACCTATCGCGGCGGCTTCGATCAGGGCGACCAACCCCAGACGCGCTCGCCGCAGACCCCGACCGCCGACCTGTCCGCACTGAACGCGCAGGCCATCGCGGCCCTGGCGGCCCAGGCTCCCGCCCTCACCAAGGTGGACCAGGGCACGGTCAGCTACCTCGACATCGAGGGCTCGAGCAGCGGCGCGATCGTCCGAATCTATGTGGGCAACAAGGCCAATGAGAACGGCTATATCGAGGCGAGCCTCGACGGCCGGATCCTGCGCACCGTGGCGTTCGGGGGATAGGCGAGATGGCTGACGCACGCTCCCAGGGGATTCGGGCCCGCGACACCGATCGCGTGGACGCCTGCACCCTGCTCGATGCCGCCCACGCGGCGGGCGAGCTCACCGCGGCCGAACACACGCAGCGGACCGCGAAGGCCATGGCGGCCAAGACCTTCGGGGAACTCGACGCCGTGCTCGACGATCTGCAGATCCCGGCCAACCTGGTGAATTCGCCCGTGGTGCGGGCGAATCGGCGCGGCCCGTCGACCCGGCTGCGGGTGGCCGCCGTCATCGTGCTGGCCGCGGCCGTGCTGGGCGCGTTCGCGGGCTGTGTCGCCCGCACGGCCGCACCGAAACCCGCGCTCCCCGACCCGACCACGGGTCAGGGGCTGGCCGGTTTCGTCGAGGCGTACCAGGACCACTTCGGCGACAGCAAGGCCGATCAGGTGCTGCTCTATCCCGAGTACGTGCTGGTGCAGCGGCGCAAGGACAGTTCCGCGAGCCGGGACGACTACATCCGCTACGACGGAACCTTCCATTCGAGTGGCGACATCGCTCGCTCCCAGGGTCAGGACACCGTCGATCTGACGAGCCTGGACGTTCCGAAACTGGCCGCCTTGCTGGCCGGTGCGCCGCAGACGCTGGGCCTGCAGAACGGCCGGATCAGCCATGTCGAGATCGCCCACGGGCCCGACGGCAATCCGGTGGTCAGCGTCTACGTCGCGGACGAGGGCCGCAGCGGCTATCTGACCGTCACCGCCAAGGGCGAGCCGACGGCGATCTACCCGCCCAGCTGAGCCCGCGCGAACCGCGCTCGAGAATTTTTTTGTGAGGCGGGGAATAGATGACGTGCGCCTCCAGTTGAGTGGGTCAGCAAGGTTGAGCGAGTTGGACTCAAGTTCAGGTTGCGCGCCGTCGGATACGGGTGCAGGATTGAGCCGACCACGCTCAGTTGTCACTGAGATGAAGTGCTCACTGCACTCGTGATACGTCTACAAGGAGGAACACCATGGCTCGTGCGGTCGGTATCGACCTCGGGACCACGAACTCTGTCATCGCCGTTCTCGAAGGCGGCGAACCGGTCGTCGTGGCCAACTCGGAAGGATCGCGCACCACTCCGTCGATCGTCGCGTTCGCGAAGAACGGCGAGGTGCTCGTCGGTCAGCCCGCCAAGAACCAGGCTGTCACCAACGTCGACCGCACCATTCGGTCCGTCAAGCGCCACATGGGCGAGGACTGGACGGTCGAGATCGACGGCAAGAAGTACACCCCGCAGGAGATTTCCGCGCGCACGCTGATGAAGCTGAAGCGCGACGCCGAGGCGTACCTCGGTGAGGAGATCACCGACGCGGTCATCACCGTCCCCGCCTACTTCGAGGACGCGCAGCGCCAGGCCACCAAGGAGGCCGGGCAGATCGCGGGCCTGAACGTGCTCCGCATCGTCAACGAGCCCACCGCGGCCGCGCTGGCGTACGGCCTCGACAAGGGCGACAAGGAACAGACCATCCTGGTCTTCGACCTCGGTGGCGGCACCTTCGACGTCTCGCTGCTGGAGATCGGCGAGGGCGTCGTCGAGGTCCGCGCCACCTCCGGTGACAACCACCTCGGTGGTGACGACTGGGACGAGCGCATCGTGCAGTGGCTGGTCGACAAGTTCAAGGGCACCTCGGGCATCGACCTGACCAAGGACAAGATGGCCATGCAGCGGCTGCGCGAGGCCGCCGAGAAGGCCAAGATCGAGCTGTCGTCCTCGCAGTCGACCTCGATCAACCTGCCCTACATCACCGTCGACGCGGACAAGAACCCGCTGTTCCTCGACGAGCAGCTGACCCGTGCCGAGTTCCAGAAGATCACCTCCGATCTGCTGGACCGCACCCGCAAGCCGTTCCAGTCGGTCATCAAGGACGCCGGCATCTCCGTCGGCGACATCGATCACGTTGTGCTCGTTGGTGGTTCGACCCGTATGCCCGCCGTGTCCGACCTGGTCAAGGAACTGACCGGCGGCAAGGAGCCCAACAAGGGCGTGAACCCGGACGAGGTCGTCGCCATCGGCGCCGCCCTGCAGGCCGGTGTGCTCAAGGGTGAGGTCAAGGACGTCCTGCTGCTCGATGTCACCCCGCTGTCGCTGGGCATCGAGACCAAGGGCGGCGTGATGACCAAGCTCATCGAGCGCAACACCACGATTCCGACCAAGCGCTCGGAGACCTTCACCACGGCCGACGACAACCAGCCGTCCGTGCAGATCCAGGTCTTCCAGGGTGAGCGCGAGATCGCCTCGCACAACAAGCTGCTCGGATCGTTCGAGCTGACCGGCATCCCGCCGGCCCCGCGCGGCGTGCCGCAGATCGAGGTCACCTTCGACATCGACGCCAACGGCATCGTCCACGTGACGGCCAAGGACAAGGGCACCGGCAAGGAGAACACGATCAAGATCCAGGACGGCTCCGGCCTGTCCAAGGAGGAGATCGACCGCATGGTGAAGGACGCCGAGGCGCACGCGGCCGAGGACAAGGCGCGTCGCGAGGAGGCGGAGACCCGCAACCAGGCCGAGTCGCTGGTGCACCAGACCGAGAAGTTCATCAAGGACAACGAGGACAAGGTCCCGGCCGACGTCAAGACCAAGGTCGAGGCGGCCATCGCGGAGGCGAACGAGGCGCTGAAGGGCACCGATATCGCGGTCATCAAGACCGCGGTGGAGAAGCTCGCCACCGAGTCGCAGGCGCTGGGCCAGGCCATCTACGAGTCCGCCGCCGCCGATCAGGCCGCCCAGGGCAACGGCGCGGCCGCGCCGGAGTCCGATGACACCGTCGTGGACGCCGAGGTCGTCGAGGAGCCTGAGAAGAAGTGACGAACCAGAACCCGGAACCAACCATCGATCCGGCTGAGTTCGAGGGACGCTTCGCGGCTACGGGTGAGGTCTTCGAGGCCGCGGCGGATGACGCCGCGGCCTCGGGGGCCGAGGGTGCGCCCGAGGCGAGCGAGGACGCCCTCGCCGACGCGATCACGGCCGAATTGGCCGAGCGCACAGCCGATCTGCAGCGCCTGACGGCGGAGTACGCCAACTACCGCCGCCGGGTCGAGCGTGACCGCAAGGCCACCATCGACAATGCCAAGGCGCAGATCGTGAGCGAATTGCTCCCGGTACTCGACGATCTCGACCGGGCCCGCGCCCACGGTGACCTCGACAACGGGCCGCTCAAATCGGTCGCGGACAAGCTGGTCACCGCCCTGCAGAAGCAGGGTCTCGAGGAATTCGGTTCGGAGGGTGAGCCTTTCGATCCGACCCTGCACGAGGCCGTGCAGCACGAGGGCAGCGGCGCCGACCCGGTGCTGGGCATGGTGATGCGCAAGGGCTACCGCTTCGGCGATCGCGTGCTGCGGCACGCGCTGGTCGGCGTCACCGACGGTGTCGCGGATCTGGCTGCAGGACAGCCGGATCAGACGAACGCTGGCACCGATGCCGCTGGCACTGATTAACAACCTACAGACGCCTTCGGCGTCATCGACGACACAGAAAGGAGGAGATGCCCGGTGAATCGAGAGTGGCTCGAGAAGGACTTCTACAAGGATCTGGGTGTTTCCTCCGGCGCCACCCAGGACGAGATCAAGAAGGCCTACCGCAAGCTGGCCCGAGACCTGCACCCGGACAAGAACCCCGGGGACAGCAAGGCCGAGGAGCGGTTCAAGGCCGTCAGCGAGGCGAATGCCGTGCTGTCGGATCCGGAGAAGCGCAAGGAGTACGACGAAGCACGCAAGCTGTTCGCCGGCGGCGGCGGTTTCGGCCGCGGCGGATTCTCGCCCGGCGGTGGCTACGGACAACCCGGCGGCGGATTCTCCGGCGAGTTCAACCTGGGTGACATCTTCGGTGCCGGCGCGGGAGCGGGCGGCGCCGACGGTGGCCTGGGCGATCTGCTCGGCGGCCTGTTCAATCGCGGTGGCGCGCGGACCTCTTCGCGTCCCCGCCGCGGTTCGGATGTGGAGACCGAGACCACCCTCGGCTTCCGCGAGGCCGCCCAGGGCGTGACCGTCCCGCTGCGCATGACCAGTCCGGCCGCCTGCACTACCTGCCACGGCAGCGGTGCCAAGCCGGGCACCAGCCCGCGAGTCTGCCCGCACTGCAACGGAACCGGCGTGGTCAGCCGGAACCAGGGCGCGTTCGGCTTCTCGGAGCCGTGCGAGGACTGCCGGGGCACCGGGTCGATCATCGACGACCCGTGCGTCGACTGCCGCGGCTCGGGCATCCAGAACCGGACCCGCACCATCACCGTGCGCATTCCCCCGGGCGTGCGCGACGGGCAGCGGATCCGGCTGGCCGGGCAGGGCGAGGCGGGCCTGCGCGGTGCGCCTCCGGGCGACCTGTACGTCACCGTGCATGTCAGCCAGGACAAGGTCTTCGGCCGCAACGGCGACGACCTGACCCTGGTACTGCCGGTCTCCTATGCCGAACTGGTTTTGGGCACAACGGTTTCCGTGCCAACCCTGGACGGTCGCGTGGGCGTCAAGGTGCCGCCGGGCACCGCCGACGGCCGGACCCTGCGGGTGCGCGGGCGCGGTGTGCCCAAGCGTGACGGCGGCGCCGGTGACCTGCTGGTCACGGTGAAGGTCGCGGTACCGCAGAAGCTGGATGACAATGCCACCGAGGCGCTGCGGCGCTACGCGGAGGCAGAGAAGACCAGTGGGTTCGATCCACGTGCGGGATGGGCAGGTGCGTGATGAGTTCCGATCCGAAGAAGACCGAGGCGCAGTACTTCCTGATCTCGGTGGCCGCGCAGCTGGCGGGCATGCACGCCCAGACGCTGCGTACCTATGACCGGCTGGGTCTGGTTTCGCCGCAACGCACTTCGGGCGGCGGCCGGCGCTACTCCGATCGGGATGTGGAGCTGCTCCGCGAGGTGCAGCGCCTGTCCCAGGACGAGGGCGTGAACCTGGCGGGCATCAAACGGATCATCGAACTCACCAACCAGGTGGAGGATCTGCAGCAGCGGGTTTCGGAGCTGACCGCCGAGGTGGAAAGGCTGCGGGCCGGGTACCGGCCCGCCCATCTGACACCCCAGCCCAGCACCGCGCTCGTGGTCTGGCAGCCCCGAAACCGGCGTAAGTCGTAGCAGGGCAAGCGAGTACGGAAGGCGGTGCCCCGATCGGGGCACCGCCTTCTGCTATTCGCCATGTTGCGATTGTTGCGGGCAATGTGCTGAGTTGCTGTAGGGGACTGTGTTTTTAGCGAAGTTCTTTGTGCTGGTTAATGACAAACAGACCGGTAGGTTATCAATTAATGCCGATCATGAGTTTTGTCCGTATGCTGCAGGGGAATTCGATGCATGCGCGGTTGCGGCGGGATCGCTACTTTCCTGAGTCTTGCAAAACGGATCAGCCAAGATCGGTGGATGAAACCCCGTGTCGCTCGGCGTTTTCCAGTTGAGCAGTCTGTTTTCGGCTCAGATACCCCGCAACGTTCACGTTTTCGAGGATAAAAGGGCGTGTTATTGAAACGTCCCGTTCCGTTGCTGGCTAACCTCGCTTACACTTGCTGAGCAACGGCTGCTGTCGAGTGTCCCGCTGCACTTCACTCGCCGGTCACGCCTGTGTTCGATTGCGAAATGGGGTTGTGACACAAATGGATTCGCGGACCGTCGCATTGATAAGAACAACGTTCAAGGCGGTTGCTGCGGAGGATGGTGGCCCCGAGAAGCTCGCCCGGTCGTTCTACGCCATCCTCTTCACCGAGTACCCCCAGGTTCGTGATTTCTTCCCCGCCGCCCTCGATGCCCAGCGCGACCGACTGGTGAAGGCCATCGCCTACGTGGTGGACCGGCTCGAGGAACCCGACCGGCTGCTGCCCTTCCTGGCCCAGCTCGGGCGCGATCACCGTAAGTACGGCGTGGTCGCCGAACACTATGAGGCCGTGGGGAAATCGCTCAAGTGCGCGCTCGAGGCCTACGCCGGCACCGAGATCTGGACCGACGAGATCGCCCGCGCCTGGGACGAGGGCATCGGCGTCATCGCGGGCACCATGATCGGCGCGGCCGATCAGGAGACCACCCCGCCGGTATGGACCGGCACCGTCATCGAACACCGGGAAGTGCTGCGCAATCTGGCCGTGGTGCGGCTGCGGCTGGACCAGCCCATGCAGTACGCGGCCGGGCAGTACATGAGCGTGCAGATCCCGTCGCGCCCGCGCATGTGGCGGTACCTCTCGCCCGCAATCCCGGCGAATGGCAACGGCGAGTTGGAATTCCACATCCGCGGCGTCACCGGCGGCTGGGTCAGCCCCGCCATGGTGGGCCACACCCGCGTCGGCGAGCAGTGGCTGATCGGTTCGCCGCTGGGCGGTCTCGGCGTGCCCCGCAATACCCGCCGCAAGCTGCTCATGGTCGGCTGCGGCACCGGCATCGCCCCGCTGCGCGCGCAGCTGATGGCCATGACCACCCGCCGCTCCAATCCCAAGGTGGACCTCTTCGTCGGCGGGCACTACCCGTGCGACCTCTACGATCTCGAGGTGCTGAGCCAGCTGGCCTGCGCCAACAAGTGGCTCACCGTGCACCCGGTCACCGAATCCACCGAGAACCCGTGGTGGCATTTCGACAATTCCGATGAGCCCCAGGAACTTCCGGGCCTGCAGCCGCGCGTGGTCGGCCAGATCGGCAAGATCGTGGCGGGCTACGGCTCCTGGGACGACCGGGACGTCCAGATCGTCGGCGCGCCCTCCATGGTGCAGACCACCAAGTTCCGCCTCATGGCCGCTGGCACACCCACCCAGAACATCCGCCACGACCCCTTGTTCTGAGCCCCCGCCCCGTCATTCCGGCATGCTTTTGGCCGGAATCCACCCCGGCCGCTATGGATCCCGGCCAAAAGCACGCCGGGATGACGATGGGCACGCCGGGACGACAGAGCTAAAACCCTTCGTAGCGAATGGCTTCCGCCGGTGCGCCGATGGCGACCAGTTGGTCGATGGTGTTGCGGACCATGGCGGCTCCGCCGCAGACCAGGATCTGGTGGTGGTCCAGCGGCCCGAAGCGTTCGGGAATGTCGGCGATGGTGCCCGGCATCATCTCCTCCGGGCGGAAGCCGATATCGACGCGGCACTGCTCGTACCAGTCGTCGACGCGGTCCGGATCGTGCTCGTCCTGCACCACGGGAATCACCGTGAGCCAGGGCAATTCATTGGCCAGCAGGAACAGCATGTCCGTGGCGTAGAGGTCGCGGGGGAAGCGGCCGCCCACGAACAGGTGGGTGCGCGGGGGCTCTTCCCGGCGGGAGAGATCCAGCAGCAGTGCGCGCAGCGGCGCGAGGCCGACGCCGTCGGCGAGCATGACCACATCGGTGGCCTCGGGCTCCACCGCCAGCCAGCCCGCGGGCGCGCTGATCCGCCATTCGTCACCCGGATGCGAATCGGACACGATCGCCCCGCTGCACCAGCCGCCGGGCACCGTGCGCACATGGAATTCCAGCTTGCCGTCCAGCGACGGCGGCAGCGCGCAGTACATGCGCCGCACCAGATTCGGATGCTGCGGCGTGCGCACCTCCACCGACTGGCCCGCCGCGAACGGCACGAACTCGCCGATCAACCGGACCACGGTGGTGTCCTCGCGCAGCCGGTGCGCGCCGACCACGGTCGCCGTCCACTCCGTCTGCTCGCCCAGTGGCAATGCGCCGGTTTCCTCGGGGCCGATACTCAACGCCAACTCCTGCTCTCTTGTCATCCCGGCATGTTTTTGGCCGGGATCCACTCCGGCGTGGTGGATTCCGGCCAAAAGCACGCCGGAATGACGGGGTCTGCGATCCTTACACCGGATCCGAGCTTATCGCCGACATCGGCGTGCCCACCGCGAGCAGCGCGCGCTTGGTATCGGCGATCATCCGGGCCGACCCGGCGATCTGGATCTGCCGGTCTTCCCACGCGCCGAAGCTGGCCACCACCGCGCCCAGATTGCCGATCAGCCGGCGGTGCATGCCGAACGGCGTCTCCGCGGGCGGATAGGGATGCCACCACGGGTTGGTCTCGTTCTCACAGACCGGGACCACGGTGAGCCACGGATTGGATTGCGAGAGCTGCCACATGTTCTCCACGTCGTAGAGATCGCACGGGTAGCGCCCGCCCATGAACAGGTGCACGCGCGGATTGATGCCGCGCCGCCCCATCTCGATCAGCTGTGCCCGCAGCGGCGCGATGCCGGTGCCCGAGCCGATCATGAGCACATCCTTGCGGCGGCTCAGGTCTACGTGCAGTCCGCCCAGCGGGGCCGCGATCATCCACCGGTCACCGACCTGGGTCTCGTTCACGATGGCCGGGCTCACCCAGCCGGTGCGCACCTTGCGCACGTGGAATTCGATCTCGCCGTAGGGATTCGTGGGAATCGCCGGGGACAGGTAGCGCCACATCTTGGGCCGCTGCGGGATGGCGATGGGCACGTACTGCCCGGCCTGGTACGGGATCGGGGTGTCGGTCTGCAGCCGGACGATGGCCAGATCGTCCACCACCCGCCGGTGCCCGACCACGGTCGCCTCCCAATAGGGTTGCGACTTATCGGAATTGGCCCCGATGGCCATGGACGCCGAGATCAGGATGGTGATGTCGCGCCAGCCCGCCTCCAGCGGCCGCGACCAGTTGGCCGCGCCGTTCCAGCTGCGGAAGGCCGAGAGCAGGGCGCGGCCGGCGATGTCGTAGTGCGCCGCCTCCACCCCGTACTTGCGGTGGTCGCGCGCGAGTTGCTCCAGGAATCGTTGCGCGCGATCCCAGTCCTCCAAGTTGTCGAGCACGAATTGGATGGCCGTGACCAACCGCTTGGGCTGCATGTCCATGGCGGAGGGGAACAGTTCCCGCAGGGCGGGGATCTCCGCGAAAAGATGACCGTAGAACGCGCTGATCAGCCGTTCGGGCCCGTTCGGGGCCTCGACGACTGTCCGAAAGTTTGCGCGGACCAGCGCTGCCGAACGCGCATCCACGACGTCGAGCTTTCCTTCCTGTGCAACAAACCCCGGAACGCCTGCTGCCAGGCGAGCCTCCGGGTCAAGTATCCCTGAAAACCCGGTGGTCGCACGGATATAGCCGACGGCCGATCGATTTGTGTAACTCGAGGTTCAAATGACGTGGGCCGGAGGCTCAGATCACGAGCACCGTCTTGCCGCGCGCCCCGGGCGCGCCGACCACCTCCGCGGCCTCGGCCAGCGGCGGCATATTGCTGATCGGCACCATCAGATCGCCGTTCCCGACCATGCGCAGCAGCTCCCGCAATTCGGCTGCGCCGCCGGAGGATTCGAGGTTGCCGCCCTGCACGCCGCGGGCCTTCAGATCGGCCTCGTCGGCGGACCAGATGGTGGAGAAGGCCCAGCCGCCCGGCTTGACCAGGCTCGCGTTGTCGGCGAACACCGGTGGCGGGGAGACCAGATCGAAGAGCACATCGATGCCGCCCGGATCGGTCATCCGCACCGAATCGGCCACCGACAGCTCCGAGTCCTCGGCGTGTGTGGGCGAATCGGTGACGGTGACGCGGCCGTAGTTCACCACCTCGGTCGCGCCCAGCCGGATCATCCGATCGGTGTCGTCGGGCCGCGCGGTGGCCAGGACATGCGCCCCGGCCAGCGCGCCCAGCTGGACCAGATACGAGCCGACCCCGCCCGACGCGCCGACGATCAATACCTTCTGCCCGCCCTTGACCCCGGCCGCGTGCATGAGATCCAGCGCCGTGATGCCCGCCGTCGGCAGCGCGGCCGCGCGAATGGCGGTGACCTCGTCCGGCAGCTTGGCGATGGCGCTCTCGCGCGGCACCACGATGTACTCGGCGAAGGTGCCGTGCCCGACCGGCGGAATCAGGAACTTCCCCACCACCCGGTCGCCGATCTCGAAGTCGTTCACGCCCGCGCCCACCGCGCTGATCGACCCCGCGCCGTCCGTGCCGGGAATCAGCGGAAAGTCATGGGGCAGTTTGCCATCCAGGAAGCCGTCGATGATCCGCTTGTCGAACGGGTTGACCCCCGCCGCCTCCAGCTGGATCTGCACCTGGCCCGGGCCGACCTCGGGGACCGGCATATCGGCGGCCTCGGGCTTTCCGCCGAATTCTCGGACGACGATCGCGCGCATTGCTGCTCCATTCATTCGGAAACCGGCATGGATGAGCTGGGGTTATGCGTCAACGAATGGGGCCATCGTACGCGTAGCGTAGGAAAGGCCCTTGGACCCTGGACCCGGCGACGAAAAAACGTCAGACTTGAGCGGAACAGACTCAACTTCTAGCGCGTTGTACCGAGCAACGACTAGTAGGAAGGTGACAGTGGACTCGTTCAATCCCACCACCAAGACCCAGGCGGCCCTGACCGCCGCACTCCAGGCGGCCTCCGCCGCGGGGAACCCGGAGATCCGTCCGGCGCACTTGCTGGTGGCGTTGCTGGATCAGACCGACGGCATCGCCGCCCCCTTGCTCAAGGCCGTCGCAGTCGACCCGGCGACGGTTCGACGCGAGGCCCAGGACATCGTCGACCGGTTGCCCCGCGCCTCCGGCGCGACCACCACCCCCAATCTCGGGCGCGAGGCCCTCGCCGCGGTCACCGCCGCGCAGAAGCTGGCCACCGAGATGGGCGACGAGTACGTCTCCACCGAACACCTGATGGTCGGTCTGGCCGAGGGTGATTCGGATGTTCAGCAGCTGCTGCGGAAGTACGGCGCGACCGCCGACACCCTGCGCGAGGCGTTCACCGCCGTGCGCGGCAATACCCGTGTCACCAGCGCGGATCCGGAGGGGCAGTACCAGGCGCTGGAGAAGTACTCCACCGATCTGACCGCCGCCGCCCGCGAGGGCAAGCTGGACCCGGTCATCGGCCGCGATCACGAGATCCGCCGTGTTGTACAGGTTTTGAGCCGTCGCACCAAGAACAACCCGGTGCTCATCGGCGAGCCCGGCGTCGGCAAGACCGCGATCGTGGAGGGCCTGGCCCAGCGCATCATCGCGGGCGACGTCCCGGAATCGCTGCGCGGCAAGAAGCTCATCTCGCTCGATCTGGGCGCGATGGTGGCCGGCGCCAAGTACCGCGGTGAGTTCGAGGAGCGGTTGAAGGCCGTGCTGGAGGAGATCAAATCCTCTGCGGGGCAGATCATCACGTTCATCGACGAGCTGCACACCATCGTGGGCGCGGGCGCGACCGGCGAATCCGCCATGGACGCGGGCAACATGATCAAGCCGATGCTGGCCCGCGGCGAGCTGCGGCTGGTCGGCGCGACCACCCTCGACGAGTACCGCCAGCACATCGAGAAGGACGCGGCCCTGGAGCGCCGCTTCCAGCAGGTGCTGGTCGGCGAGCCGTCGGTGGAGGACACCGTCGGCATCCTGCGCGGGCTCAAGGAGCGCTACGAGAACCACCATCACGTGCGCATCACCGACTCGGCGCTGGTGGCCGCCGCGGCCCTGTCCGACCGCTACATCACCTCCCGGTTCCTGCCGGACAAGGCCATCGACCTGGTCGACGAGGCCGCGTCCCGGCTGCGCATGGAAATCGATTCCCGCCCGGTGGAAATCGACGAGATCGAGCGTGTCGTGCGCCGCCTCGAGATCGAGGAGGTGGCACTCGCCAAGGAGACCGACGAGGCCTCCAAGACGCGGCTGGAGAAGCTGCGCTCCGAACTCGCCGACGACCGCGAGAAGCTCAACCAGTTGATGACTCGCTGGCAGAACGAGAAGCAGGCCATCGACGCGGTGAGCGAGCTCAAGGAACAGCTGGAGACGCTGAAGGGCGAATCCGAGCGGGCCGAACGCGACGGCGACTACAACAAGGCCGCCGAACTGCGCTACGGGCGAATCCCCAAGCTGGAGAAGGAACTCGCCGAGGCCGAGGCCAAGGCGAAGACCGCCGCCGACGGCGACGTCATGCTCAAGGAGGAGGTCGGGCCGGACGATATCGCCGAGGTGGTGTCGTCGTGGACCGGTGTCCCCGTGGGCAAGATGATGGAGGGCGAGACCCAGAAGCTGCTGCGCATGGAGGACGAGCTGGGGCACCGGGTCGTCGGGCAGAAGGAAGCCGTGCAAGCGGTTTCGGATGCCGTGCGCCGCGCGCGGGCCGGGGTCGCCGACCCGAATCGGCCGACCGGTTCCTTCATGTTCGTCGGACCGACCGGTGTCGGTAAGACCGAGCTCGCGAAGGCGTTGGCGGACTTCCTGTTCGACGACGAGCGCGCCATGATCCGCATCGATATGAGCGAGTACAGCGAGAAGCACTCGGTGGCCCGCCTCGTCGGCGCTCCTCCGGGCTACGTCGGCTACGACCAGGGCGGCCAGCTCACCGAGGCGGTGCGGCGACGCCCGTACACGGTGGTGCTCTTCGACGAGATCGAGAAGGCCCACCCGGACGTCTTCGACATCCTGCTGCAGGTGCTCGACGAGGGCCGCCTGACCGACAGCCAGGGCCGCACGGTCGATTTCCGCAACACCATCCTCATCCTGACCTCGAATCTGGGTGCGGGCGGTGACAAGGAGACGGTCATGAACGCGGTGCGCCGCGCCTTCAAGCCGGAGTTCCTGAACCGGCTCGACGACGTGGTGATGTTCCACTCCCTCGACGAGGAACAGCTCGAGCACATCGTGGACATCCAGCTGCAGCAGCTGCAGAAGCGGCTCGCCCAGCGGCGGCTCACCCTGGACGTGTCCGACTCGGCCCGCTTCTGGCTGGCCGTGCGCGGATACGACCCGGCCTACGGTGCGCGCCCGCTGCGCCGCCTCATCCAGCAGGCCATCGGCGACTCGCTCGCCAAGGAGCTGCTGGCCGGGGAGGTCCAGGACGGCGACACCGTGAAGGTCAACGTCACGCCGGATGGTGACACCCTGATCGTCGGACGCTGATTCGATGCGACAGCGCCCCGCCCGACCTTCGGGCGGGGCGTTCGTCATCCCGGCATGCTTTTGGCCGGGATCCAGCGTGGATTCCGGCCAAAAGCACGCCGGAATGACGTGACCGGTTGGGAACCGTCCGGTCGAGTTCGCGGCTCGGGCGGGGTACTCCGCCTACCCTGGAGGCCATGACTAATCCGAGCGATCCGTGGTCGCGGCGGCCGGAACCGGGCCAGGGGAGTGGGCCGACCGAGCAGTCCGGGCCGGGTGGTCACGGCTCGGACAGCGGCTCCGCCTACCGGCCCACCGAGGGCTCTGCCTACGGGCCCACCGAAGCCGTACCCGCCGGTCAGCCCGATTACTTCGGGCAGCCCGTCGGGCAGGACGCCACCCGGATCCTGCCGCCCGCCGACACGCACTGGGGCAGCTACGAGACCGGCGGGGGCTACGAACCGACCGTCTCCTATCCGGATCAACCGGGATATCAGCCGACGAGTAGCTATGGCGCTCCGGCCTATCCGGGCGCGGGCGGCCCCGGCGGTCCCGGGACACCGGGCGGATATCAGCCCGCGGGATTCCCGCAGAACCCGCCGCCGCCTCCGCCCAAGCGCAATACGACCCTGTGGGTGGCGCTGGGCATCGCGGCCGTGATCGTGGTCGCCATTGTCGGTGTACTGGTGGGAACCCTGCTGGGGAACAAGGATTCGTCGGACTCCGCCTCCGCGCCGAGCAACGTCAAGACCTCCGCCTACCCGCTGCCGGGCAACACCTCCGCCGTGCCACTACCCAGCGGGGTGCCGACCATTCCGGGTCTCGGCGACCTGGATGAGCTCGGCGCCAATATGGGCACCATCGCCAACAATGACGGCTCGACCCTCACGCTCACCTCGCTCACCGGCGACAAGGTGACGGTGAAGACCGACGACAAGACCCAGGTCATCTCGCTGGGCAGCACCAAGGTGGCTGATCTGGCCGTCGGGGAAGTCGTTATGGTGCAAGGCGATAAGAATGCCGACGGATCCATTCAGGCGAAGCTGATCTTCAGCACTTCGCTGCCGAGCGGAACCCGATAGACATTGGAGCATCACGAAGTGATTCCGATACGGGGTGGCGGTGGGGCGACGGGCGGGCAAGGTGCAGGCGTGCCGGGCATTACGTGGTCCAGGTGGATAGGGTAGGCGGCGATGACGGCAATATGGTTCGGGCTGGCGGCGATCGCGCTCGTGGGTGCGATCGTGCTGCTCTATTTCGATCGGCTGCAGCGGCAGCGCACGGGACACGTGCGACAGGTCTGGGCGAAATCCCAGGGCTACACCTATGTTTCGGTGGAGCCCGCGCTCGCCTCCACCTGGCGGCGCGGCGCGCTGGCCAAGCTCGGCTACCTGTCCGCGGTGGATGTGGTGTCGGGCAATCGCAAGGGCGAGAAGTTCGTGCTCTTCGATCTCGAGGACTCCGCGACGCTGGTCGCGGTGCGCCGCCAGATCGGCTCGGACATCGATATCGACCTGCGGCTGAAAACCGCGGCGCCGCCGAAGGATCACGATCTGGAGCTGCTCGGCGCCATCGGTGACCGGGTGGTCTTCGCCACCAATCCGGATATCGCGCGGCATGCGGTGGATCAGCGCATGGTGGCGTTCATCGAATCGCTGCCCGACACGGTGCAGCAGCTGTGGTCCGAGGGCAACTGGACCCTGGGCATGCTGCCGGTCGGCTCGGTCTCCAAGGACTGGGAGATGGCCATCGACGCGGTGCTGCGGCTCTCGGGCCTGCTGCACGTGCTGCCGCCGGTCATCAATGCCGAGCGCGGCCGCGACGAACTGCCCGAACCCGGCCGCTCCCGCCCGGTCCCCGAGGACGACGACTACGACGGCCACGACGAGTACGGCGACTACGGCGACGAGGAACCGGCCCGCCCGCGCAACCGCGAGGAGGCCGACGACTACGACTCCCCGCTGGTCAGCGATATCGCGGGTGCGAGCGAAGCCGACGGCGAGCCCGAAAACTGGCGTCCCGCACTGAAAGTCGTGCCGGACCCGCGCAATCGGGTGCGCCGCAACTGGCCGCCCGCCCCGGAGGGCGAGCCGGAGTGGGACGAGGAGGCCGACGGCCCGCGTCGCCCCGACGACGAAGACCGCTGGGACGAGCCCGAACCCGACGATCGCGACGATCCGGACCGCGAGCCCGAGGAGGGCTGGCGCAAGGATCAGGGTCGCAGCGCCCCGCCCGGTGGACCCTTCCACCCCGGCTTCCGGCCCTATCAGGGACCAGCCCCGAGGTGACTCGCCGCGGCGCGCCGCAACCACGTCGCATCTGCGGGAATTCGCAGCGTGTGGGACGGTCAGGGACCACAATGGGGGCCGCAGTTCCGGTCATCGCCGACCGCGCCCCCGTCGTGCGAGTGATAGGCCGTCGATGACCGAGAGTTCCCCTGCAGCGCGCCTGCCCGGCGCGCATCGTCCGGTGGCCTTGGTCACCGGGCCCACCTCCGGCATCGGCAAGGCGTACGCCCTCCGGCTCGCCTCGCTCGGTTACGACCTGGTGCTGGTGGCGCGGGATGAGGACCGATTGGCCGCCCTCGCAAACGATGTGCGGGTGCGGTTCGGTGCGCGAGCCCAGGTGCTGCCCGCCGATCTGACCCGCTCCGCGGATCGCGATCGGGTGGCCGCCCGGGTGGCGGAAGGCGTCGAATTCCTGGTCAACAACGCGGGATTCGGCATGACGGGCGAATTCTGGACCGTGGATCCGGACGCCCTGCAGCAGCAACTGGATGTGAATGTCACCGCCGTCGTGCAGCTGACCCGGGCGGCGCTGCCCGCCATGGTGCACGCCGCCAAGGGCACGGTGGTGAATGTGGCCAGTACCGCGGGCCTGATCCCGGGAAGGGGCTCGACCTATTCGGCCTCCAAGGCGTACGTCGTATCCTTCTCGGAAGGGCTGGCGGGCGCGCTGGTCGGGACCGGAGTCCGGGTGCAGGCCTTGTGCCCGGGATTCGTCCGCACCGAATTCCATGAGCGAGCCGGAATAGATATGGCTGCGCTGCCGCGACCACTGTGGTTGAGCGTGGACGAGGTGGTGGCCGGTTCGCTGCGAGATCTGGAGAAAGACCGGGTGGTCAGCGTGCCCGGACTGCAGTACAAGGCGATCGTCGCGGTCGCCGAACTGATCCCACGATCCCTGGCGGCCCGCCTCAACCGGGGCCTGTTCAACGCACGCGGAAGGACATGAACACAGCAATGCAGGTAACGACGACCGACCGGGACAGACTCGCGGCTCTGGTGCGCGACCTCGCCGTCGTACACGGCCGGGTCACCCTGTCCTCGGGCAAGGAAGCCGACTACTACGTGGATCTGCGCCGGGCCACCCTGCACCACGAGGCCGCGCCGCTGATCGGCAAGCTGCTGCGGGAACTGGTGGCGGACTGGGACTTCGACTCGGTGGGCGGGCTCACCATGGGCGCCGACCCGGTGGCGGCGGCGGTCATGCACGCGCCGGGCCGTCCGATCAATGCCTTCGTGGTCCGCAAGGCGGCCAAGACCCACGGCATGCAGCGGCAGATCGAGGGCCCCGACATCGTGGGCAAGCGAGTGCTGGTTGTCGAGGACACCACCACGACCGGCAACTCCCCGCTCACCGCGGTGCGCGCGCTGCGGGACGCGGGCGCGATCGTGGTCGGCGTGGCCACGGTGGTGGACCGGGAGACCGGGGCCGACGGCATCATCGCGGCCGAGGGCCTCGAATACCGCTCGATCCTGGGCTTGAAGGACCTCGCACTGAGCTGAGGACAAAAGTCCTTACCTACTGGTTAACGTGACTTTGCTCTGGGCTGAATCCTTGCTCTGGGTTAGCCTGGTGCTGGTCTTTTGTCCGACAAAGGTGTTGTGAAGGGTCGTGTGAGTCACCTGTGGTGAGCATTGCAATCAACAAGGGTCATCAAAATGTTGCGATGCTCGGCATCGGCGCTTACCGGCCCCAGCGCCTGGTCAGCAATGCCGAGGTGTGCGAGGTCCTGGACTCCACCCCCGAGTGGATCTTCGAGCGCACCGGCATCCACAACCGGCGCTGGATCTCCGGCGACGAGACCCTGCGCACCATGGCGGTGGCGGCTGCCAACCGGGCGCTGAACAACACCGGCATCGATCGTTCCAAGATCGGCGCGCTCATCTTCTGCACCTCCAGCTGGCTCAAGCTGACCCCGCACGGCGCGCCCAGCGTCGCCTCCGACCTCGGCATCAACGGCATCCCGGCCTTCGACCTGACGTCGGGCTGCGGCGGTTTCGGTTACGGCCTGGGTGTCGCCACCGACATGATCCGCTCCGGCTCGGCCGAGTACATCCTGGTCATCGGCGCGGAAACGATGACCGTCGGCCTGGATCCGAAGGACCGCGGCACCGCCATGATCTTCGGCGACGGCGCCGGCGCGGTCGTGGTCGGGCCCAGCGAGGAGAACGGCATCTCGCCGACCGTGTGGGGCTCGGACGGCGAGAACGCCGAGGCCATCGCGCAGGACGTCGACTTCCTGGAGTACATGAACAAGGCGCAGGCCATGCAGGGCACCGATCCCGCGGTCGAGCCGATCGGCCGGATGTCGCTGCACATGGAGGGCCCCAAGGTCTTCCGCTGGGCCGCGGTCACCCTGCCGCGCGCGCTGTCCAGCGCCATCGAGGTGTCCGGCGTGGCCAAGGAGGACATCGAGGTGTTCATCCCGCACCAGGCCAATGCCCGCATCAATGAGCTCATGAAGAAGAACCTCGGCCTCGCCGACGACATCCCGATGGCCAATGACATCGAGAACACCGGCAACACCTCCGCGGCCTCGATCCCGCTGGCCATGGAGGAGATGCTGGTGACCGGCAAGGCCAAGGGCGGTCAGCTGGCATTGCTGCTCGGCTTCGGCGCGGGCCTGTCCTACGCGGGACAGGTCGCGGTGCTGCCGCCGGCTCCGGCCGAACCCAGCTTCTGATGGCTCGCCCGTTCCGCGCCGCGTTCGTCGGCGCGGCGGCGGTGACCGTGTTCGGCGCGGTCACCGGCCGGGAGAAACTGCAATGGGCCGCAAAGCCTTTGCTGATGCCGCTGCTGGCCGCCGATGTGGCGGTCAACGGCGCCTATCTGGATCGCACCGATCGCACCGTGCTGCTCGGCTCGCTGGCCGCGGCCACGGTGGGCGATGTGCTGCTCATCGAGCCCGATGACGATCGCCGATTGATCGCGGGCGCTTCGTCATTCGCGGTCATGCAGACCGGATACTCGTGGCTGTGGTTCCGCCGCGGCGGACGCCCGCGCGCGCAGATCGCGGTGCCGCGGGTGGCGGCCTGGCTGGGGGCGGCGACACTGATGCGGTTCAAGGCTCCCGCGGTGGCGGTGCCGCTCACCGCCTACGGCGCGACCCTCGGCACGGCGGCCACGCTGGCATCGGATCCGGACCTGGCTCGGGACGCGAAGAACGTGGCGGGCGTGAACATTCCGAATGCCGATCCGCGTAGCCGATTGGGTGTGGGCGCGCTGCTGTTCACGCTGTCCGACGGATTGATCGTGCTGCGAAAGATTTTCGCGCGCGGCGAGAAGTCGCGGCGGATCACCGAGGGCGTCATTCTCGGGACTTACGCCGCCGCGCAATACCTGTTGGCCGATCCCCGCGCGCATCGGTAATCCGAATAGGTCATCGAATAGGTAACCGTATCGGTCATCGAATCGGTCGTTGTCGAAGAGGTCATCGAATTCGAATGCACAAGAACCCCATCCTGATTCGGGATGGGGTTCTCACGTTTTGTCCCTGAGGGATCAGGGCAGGATCTGCGGCACCGCGTCCGGGGCGACCGCGCCGACGATCAGGCCGATGAGCGCGCCCTGCAGGGCGCCGCCGACGGCGCAGGCCGGAATGGCGAGAATGCCGACCAGGGTGACCGCGCACATCACGCTTTCGATGATCGCGCCGGCGGCCGCACCCGCGGCGACGGCATTGGCGATCGGGTCGTGGTTCTTGGCATTCGGGTCGGTGGCGATGTCCTGCGGCTGCGAGATCTCGGCCGCGGCCGGGGCGATCTCGGCGGCGTCGGCCTGCGGCGCGGCCGGGGCAACCGGCGCGACGGCGACCTCGGCGACCGGCGCGACCTGCGGCGCGAGGACTTCCTGCGCGATCGGCGCGGCGACGGTCTGCACGATGGCGGCGGGGGCCTCGGGCGCGGTGGCGGAAGCCGTTCCGGCGCTGGCGAACATCGAGGCGATGGCCAGCGGCAGCGCCGCGACGAGTGCCGTACGACCGAAATTACGAATGGTGCTACGCATGATTGTCCTGGTTCTCCCGACCCCCGGCTGCACGAACTCAGATGGCGTGCAGAACGATTCGCGTTGCTATGAGCAACGAAACAAGTAATATCCGATCGCGGTCACGGAATCAAGTCCCGCACTTGCTATTCGGGAGTCGCGCAATTGTGTTCGCCGCCACTATTCGTCGTGACCACTACATTTCGGGGATTGCCGCCAGTAGTTCGGCGCCCGCCGCGGATTCGGTCCACCAGGCGGTATGCCCGAGAAAGTACTCGGCATAGGCGATCTCGGCGTTCTTCGCATTGCCGCCGGGGATGACGCCGAGGAAGTAGTCGATCTCGGAGAGTTCGTACTCGCAATGCACGAGGGGGAGCAGTGCGGGGAGGGCGCGGCATTCGGCGGCGGTCAAATTTCGTACCGATTGGTATGCCTCGAGTAGGGCGCGCACCTGATCGAACCGCACATGCGCGGGACCGCCATCGCGGATCGAGATCCAGTCCACGGCACAGCGTTCGATGGCGGTGGCGATGTCGTGGACGGCGGTGGTGCGGTCGCACAGGCCGAAGTCGATGACGGCGGACACCTCGTGATCGCGCCAGAGCAGGTTGGTGCCGTGCCAATCATTGTGTGTCCACAGCGGTTCCAGGTCGGCGAGCAGCGGATGCAGGCGCTCGTAGGCCGGGAGCTGGACGCGGGTCATATCGGCGCGCCAGTCGCGCTCGGCCAGGAACGCGCCGAGCGCGGGCCGCTCGACGGCCCGATCCGCCACGGCGGCAAGCGGATCGGCGGAGGAGAAGATGGTGAAGCTCGCGAGCAGCGGTCGGGGCGGACGCGGCGGTGCGTCGTATCCGGCGGCGGCCAGATGCAGGCGGGCCAGCATGCGCCCGGCGGCGGCCGCGTCATCGAGGGAGCGGTAGGGCGACCAGGAGAACACGCCCGCGTACTCGTCGCGGCCGGGGCCGAGTTCCTGTACCTCGTAGGTGAATTCGCCGTGATCGACGGTGATCGGCACCCCTGGCACCGGAATTCCGTGTCCGCGAAGGTGATCCATGAACCGGTGCTCCTCGCCGAGGGCGGCGGCGTCGCGCAGAATGCGCGGCAGCCGCTTGAGGATGACCTCGCGCCCGTCCGGCAGCCGCACCCGCGCGGTCGCCGAGAGCGGACGCGGACTGCGCCATTCGATGACCGCGTCCGCGTCCAGTACGGCCCGCACCTCGTCGGAAGTCAGTGCGGGCCAATCGGGTTCGACCAGCGGGTCGAGCCCCATCCCGTAGACGCGGTCGTCGCCGGTCATGCCCGCCGGAAACGCACCAGGAGCGCCGTCACGGCCGCCGCCGCCAGGAAGGAGTACAGCGAAGCGGAGGACCACCAGCCCGGGTGAATGTGCAGCGCGTCCTGCGCCTTGGTCCAGAAGTCGCTCCACCAGGTGATCGAACCGGGATTGAACAGCTGGTAGGTGACGAAGCCGATGGCCCACGGCAGCAACATGAGTGGCCGGGTGGGCGCGCTCTCGGTCAGGTTCCAGCCGTGCCGTCCCTGCCCGAAGAAGTAGTCGACGATCAGCACCGCGCACAGCGGCACGAAGACCGAGCCGATCAGCACCAGGAAGTTGGCGTAGTTGCTGAAGTCGCGGACGGGCAGCGCCAGCAGCGTCACGATCAGGCCGACAAGCCCGGCCAGGATGCGGCGATCCACCCGCGGCAGCAGGTTCTGGATGGACATGGCCGTCGAATAGATATTGGCGAAGGACTGATCCGATTCGCGCAGCACCAGCACCGCGAAGAACACCCAGCCCGCCGCCACGCCGAGGAAGGTGTCGAAGATGTTGTCGGCGTTGCCCGCGTGCAGGATCGCGAGGATACCGAGTCCGTAGCACCAGATCTGGGCGACGGAGTAGCCGATCACGGTGGCGCTCGCGGCGGTCTTCGCCGAACGCGAGTGCCGGGTGTAGTCGGCGGCCAGCGGGACGAAGGAGATGGACACCGCGAGGGTGGAGTCCACCGCGGGCCAGAAACCGCTCCAGCTGGTGTCGGTGGGCAGCGGAATCGGTTGGCGCAGCAGCTGAATCGTGAAGTAGACGAGCGCGATGCCCACCGCCACCGACACGTACTTGCGCAGTGCGCGCACCGCGGCCAGCGGCCAGATGGCCATGACCGTGGACAGCACGCCCGCCGCGACGATCACGATCCAGTGCGGCACCCGGTCGTGGGTTAGCGCCGAGACGCCGAGGGTGATCACCGTGAGCTCGTACACGCCCCAGCCGACGCACTGCACGATATTGGCGACCGTCGGCACATAGGACAGCCGCGTGCCGAACAGTCCGCGCAGCACCGCCATGGCGGGTGCGCCGGTGCGCGATCCGATGGCCGCGGGCCCGGCCACCATGGCCGCGCCGATCACCGTGCCGACCACGGTGGCGAGCAACGCGCCGATGAGCGGCAGCCTGGTGCCCTCGGTCGGGGCGAGCACGACGGCCGCGCCGCTGAACCCGATCAGGCTGACGCCGATATTGAGCCAGAACGCCGCCTGATCGGTGAACCCGAGCGTGCGCGGCGGCTGGGTGTCGAGCACCAGCGGCGCTTCTCTGTGGTCCTGCTTCTCGGCGATCGTCATGGGTTGGATGCTACGGCCAAGAGCAGGCAAAACGGGCAGTCAGGTGGCCCTGACCTGGATATATGTTTCCGGACGCGGTGATTGCGCTTACAGGCACAACATGATGCGGTCGCGGTTGGTCGGGTCGACTCGGATCGAAAGCGTGCCGCCCACAGTGATTCTCGGCTTCACGACCGGTTCCACGTCGAAGACGATGCTCCCGTAGTAGGTCTCCGAGCCCGGCACGACCAGTTCGAGATCCAGTTCGGTGATCTCGGTGCAATGGTCGGTGCGCTGCAGCGGATGCACTGCTTCGATATTCGCCCAGCCCTCGAGCCCGTGGCGGCGCAGCTTGCGATCGGCGCGGGTGGGGCGTTGGGCCAGCAGCATGCCCAGGCCCAGGAAGGTTCCGAAGAGACCGACCAGTGTGATCACTTGGAGCGGCACGGTACCGGGCGGGGTGAGCGGAACGATCCAGCCCATCCAGGCGCCGAGAGCGATCAGATAGGCGGCTGTCACTCCGAGCACTGTTCGGATAATGCGCGCGTGGTCCATGACACCCTCCAACCACGGCTTACGGAATTCCAGGATAGTCCCGAATTTCGTAGCAGAAGGCGGAGTGGCACGAAGTGCCTCGGTTGGGGGTGGCGGTGGGGCGACGGGTGGGCTCGGGCGAGGTCAGAGGCTTTGTCGCTGGAACGATGCACCCGTGGGTGTCAGACCGACGCGCCGGAGGAACGGAGGGTGGTGAGGGCGTCGAGATCGAGGGGCAGTGCGAGGCTGTCGAGTTCGAGGGTCGTCTGCCCGCTGTACTCACCGGTCGGTACGTACCGACCGTCTCGCAGCCGATGCGTCCGCAATCGCAGCGAATCCTCGGTTTCCAGCAGCCAGTAGTGCTCGATCCCCACCGCCGCGTACTCGGCGTACTTCATCACCCGATCCACCCGGCGCGAGCCCGGCGACACGATCTCGATGGCCGCCAGCACATCCGCCGGCCGCACCCGGGTGGCGTGCTCGGCCCCGGCCGCGCCGCCTACGATCAGGACGTCCGGCACCCGCACGGTCGGCGGCGAACCCTCGTCGACGAGCAGTTCGATGCGGGCCATGGCCGCCACCCGCCGCGGTAGCGCGCGCTCCAACTGCGCGGCCAGCCGCCACACCGCCAGCTGATGCCGCGGCGGCTGCGGCGCCACCACGAGCACGCCGTCCACCAGTTCCCGGCAGTGCCGGTTGTTCTCGGGCAGCAGCGACCACTCGGCAATGGTCAGCAGGTGATTCGGCCAGTATTCAACCGATTTCAGCAATTCCGCGGAACTCGACCGAGTCATGCCCCCAGTCTTCCACGGCTCCGCAACCGTGCAGCGACGTTTAGCCTTTCAAACGCAAAACCGCGAGAACTCGGCGGTGGTGCAGATCCGAGGGCGGCAGTTCCAGTTTGGTGAAGATGTTGCCGATGTGTTTTTCGACCGCGCGTTCGGTCACCGTGAGGGCCTGTGCGATGGCCGAATTCGACAATCCCTGCGCCATGGATTCCAGCACCTCGCGCTCGCGCGGGGTGAGCCGCGCCAGCGAATCCTGTTGCCGGGCAGCGCCCATGAGCTGGCTCACCACCTCCGGATCCAGCGCGGTGCCGCCGGTGGCGACGCGGCGCAGGGCGTCGACGAAATCGGACACATCGGCGACGCGGTCCTTGAGCAGGTAGCCGACGCCGCCCGCGCCGGAGGCCAGTAGTTCGGTGGCGTAACGGGTTTCGATCCACTGCGAGAAGACCAGCACGCCGGTATCCGGGTGGCTGCGACGCAGCGCGAGCGCTGCCAGCAGGCCCTCGTCGGTGAAGCTGGGCGGCATGCGGACATCGATGACGGCCACGTCCGGCATCTGACCGGCGACCACATCGTGCAGACCGGTCGCGTCGCCCACGGTGGCCACCACCTCGAAGCCGCGCTCCGACAGCAGCGCGGTCAGGCCGTCCCGCAGGATGGCATTGTCCTCGGCGATCACCACGCGCAGCGGCGCGCCTGCGGTATCCATGCCCTCGATCATCGCGGTCCCGCGATCGGCAGCACCAGCGTGACCACGGTGGGCCCGCCGACCGGGCTGTCCACGAACAGCGAGCCGTCCACCGCCCGCGCCCGCTGCGCCAGGCCCGAAAGCCCGCCCACCACAACGGCTTCGCCCGGGATCCCGGCCGGTTGCAGTGCCCCGCCCTGACCGTTGTCGCGCACGCTCACCGAGAGCGCGTCCATGCCCGAGGCCAGCGCGCCCGGTCCCGCCGGCATGACGGCCACCCAGATGCGGCTCGCGGCAGCGTGTTTCACCACATTGGTCAGCAGTTCGGCAACCGAGAAGTAGGCGATGGCCTCGATGGCCGGGCTGGGCCGCACCGGCAGCAGGACCCGCAGTTCCACCGGGATCGCGCAGCGGGCGGCCAGGGTCTCCAGGGCCGGTCCGAGCCCGAGTTCCAGGGCGGGCGGATGGATACCGCGCACCAATTCGCGCAATTCGGTCAGCGCCTCCTTGGAGCTGGTGCGGGCCTGGGCGATCAGCTCGCCCGCGTCGCCGCCCGTCGCGAGGCGCTCCTCGGCGCGCCCGAGCATCATGGCGATGCTCACCAGCCGCGCCTGGGCGCCGTCGTGCAGATCGCGTTCCACCCGGCGCAGGGTGGCGGCGGAATCGTCGACCGCGGCGCGGCGGCTCTCCTGGAGTTCGACCAGCTTCAGATCGCGGGAGGTCGGGGTGAGCAGCAGGAAGGCGAGCAGGCGGTGCAGGAAGCAGACGCCGCGGATCAGCCACGGCAGCAGGAAGCAGCCGAGCACGCCGATCGCCGCGAAGCCCAGCACCCGCGGCCAGGTGTCGAGGTAGTACTCGTTGAACTGGATCATCGAATGATGGGTCACCCCATTCTCATCCACATTGGTGGGGTTCCCGACGGCCCACGGGATCGGCGAGATCGCCACGAATGCGGTCATGGCCACGATCACCAGCACGACGTAGCCGACCACCACGCCCAGCACACCCTCGAGCACAAGGAACAGCAGCGCGCGCCAGGAGGTGCGGTCGGTGAAGGCGGCGCGCAGCCAGCCGATCGGGCCGGGCTTGAAGGTGAACGGCGGCGGCTCGGGCAGGGGCGTGTCCAGCAGCACCGCGGCCAGCACCCGATAGATCTTTCCCCACACTCGGCCGCCCAGAATCAGGGCCGCCAGCACCGGAATGCCGACCACGAACAGCACCAGGATCGCGCCGCCCCAGACCAGCAGGAACAGATAGGCCGCGGCCAGGCAGCCCAGCATGAAAACGGTGATCAGATAGGCGAATTCCTTCCAGGCCCGTGCGCGGAAGGGCGTCAGCAGGAAGGTGCGCAGCAGTGACGCCGGGCTGCGCCCGCCCGGATCAGGTTGCGGGGCGGGCGGTTCGAACGCGAGGGTGGGCAGGGCGGCCGTTTCGCTCATGCTTCCAATCGTCTCGGGTGGCGGGGTGCCCGGGCGAGGGAGCAGCCCCGAAAATATCCGGTGTAGCCAGCACCACCACGTGGTTGTGGGCACCACCACCTAGCATTCTGCGCATGACATACGATCCGCCGCCGCCGGGCTGGGATCCGCAGTCCCCGGGCCACAACCCGCAGCCCGTGGACCTGAACAAGCCCCAGGATTCCGGCCAGCCCTACGGGTTCGGCCAGCCCCAGGGCTATGGCCAGCCGCAGGATTACAGCCAGCCGCAGGCCTATGGTCAGCCCCAGGCGTACGGCTACAACCCCGGATATCAGCCCGCGCCGGGCTATTACCCGGGCTATTACGGCGCGCCCCCGCCGGACCACCCGCAGGGCGTCATCATCCTGATCCTGGGCATCATGAGTCTGGCCTTCTGCCAGTTGCTCGGTCCGGTGGCCTGGATCATGGGCAGCAAGGCGCGGCGGGAGATCCGGGATTCGGGCGGGGCCATCGGCGGTAGCGGCATGGTGACGGCTGGCTGGATCTGCGGCATCGTCTCCTCGGCGCTGCTCATCCTGGCGGTTCTGTTCATCGTGCTGATGCTCGTCGTGGGCGCGGCCAGCACCACCACGTAAGCCTCGCGGCGGGCCCGGGCGCGGCCGCCACTACCATCGCCCGGGTGAGTCCCGCCCCGACAGCCGACGACCCGCTCGCCCCCGGACCGACCGAATGGGGTGAGCATCCGCACGGTGTCGGGCCGTGGCGCGAGGAGTTCGGCACCGAGCCGCCGGCCGATCCGCGCCTGGATCCGGAGCTGCTCGAACACGGCGACCGCCGCAATGTGGTGGACGCCTACCGGTATTGGCGGCGCGAGGCCATCGTCGCCGACATCGACGCGCGCCGGCATCCGTTCCACGTGGCCATCGAGAACTTCGGGCACGACGCCAATATCGGCACGGTCGTGCGCACCGCCAATGCCTTCGCCGCGGCGGCCGTACACATCGTGGGCCGCAAGCGGTGGAATCGGCGCGGCGCCATGGTCACCGACCGCTACCAGCACATTCACCATCACGCCGATACCGGTGAGCTGCTGCGCTTCGCGGAAGCCGAGGGGCTGACCGTGGTTGCGGTGGACAACGTCCCGGGCGCGGTACCGCTGGAAACCGCGACCCTGCCGCGAAACTGCCTGCTGCTCTTCGGTCAGGAAGGGCCGGGGGTCACCGAGGCCGCGAAAGCGGGCGCGCTGCTGACGGTTTCGATCGCGCAGTTCGGGTCGACCCGCAGCATCAATGCCGGGGTCGCGGCGGGTATCGCCATGCACGCGTGGGTGCGTCAGCACGCGGACCTGGGCAATGCGTGGTGACGCTCGACTCTCGGTAACAAAATAGCCACGAACAGTGGTGTCCGATTGGCATTATTAGTCCCATGACATCGCGGACCGGGCGCAATATCGAGCCGACCGCCGCTCTGTGGTCCGAGCGCGCTGACCTGGCGGAATCCGCGGTTCTGTCCCGGCATCTACGTCGATTGTGGGCCGTTCCCGGCACCCAGCTCGGGGTGGTCGGCTGGCCCGCCATGAAACGCGAACGCAGCTTCGCCTTCTGGAATTACTGGTGGCAAGCCCACCTGATCGACTGCACGGTCGACGCCGCCAATCGCGCCCCGACCCCCGCGCGGCAGCGTCGCCTGTGGTCCATCGCGCATGCCATGCGGCTGCGCAATATCACCGGCTGGACCAACAACTACTACGACGATATGGCCTGGCTGGCAATCGCTTTGGAGCGCGCCGAGCGCATCGCGGGGGTGGAGGAGGTCCGCGGCGGGCTGCTCATTCTGGAGAAGACGCTGGTCAACGGATTCGAGCCGGAGTTCGGCGCGGTGCCCTGGCGCCGGGGCTCGGACTTCTTCAATGCCCCGGCCAACGGACCGGTCGGCATCGCCATGGCCCGGCTGGGCCGCTACGCGCGCGCACAGGAACTGGCCGACTTCCTCGACACCCACCTGCGCGACCAGGACACCGGACTCATCTTCGACGGCATCCATCTACCGTCCGGTGAGGTGGAGAAGCCGGTCTACAGCTACTGCCAAGGCGTGGCGCTGGGCCTGGAAACCGAACTGGCCGTGCACACCGGCGAGCCGCGGCACGCCGAGCGCGCGGTCCGGCTGGTGGACGCCATCGAGGAGCACATGACCGCGGGCGGCATCGTGGTCGGCGACGGCGGCGGGGACGGCGGCCTGTTCAACGGCATCCTGGTCCGCTACCTGGCCCTGGCCGCGCTCATGCTGCCCGGCGACGAGCCGACCCACGTGACCGCGCGCAGCAAGGCCGCGGCCATCGTCCGCGCATCGGCGGCCGCGGCCTGGGAGCACCGCCTCGATGTGGAGGGCGAACCGCTGTTCGGCGCGGATTGGCGGCAGCCCGCGCGCCTGCCCGGCTTGGCGGGTGCGGGCCGGTTCGAAGGCGGGTCGGTGAGCGCCTCGCGCAACCCGGAACGCGATCTGTCCGTGCAGCTCTCGGGCTGGAAGCTGATGGAGGCCGCACACACGGTGACGGCCGCCGGGCTGTAGGTCTGCGGGGATTTACTGCTTCCGGATGACCGGAAGCGGCTGGGTCGCCGCCTCGGCCGCGTCGAGATCGAAATCCTCGGTGGGGCGCGCCATTTCGGCCCGGTACTGCCGGACCCCGACCACCGTGCCCAGGATCAGCCCGACGATCAGCGTGCCGATGACCGCCGGCATCAGCCAGGACATGTCCTCGAGGAAGCTGCCCGCGTAGTAGCTGGCCAGCAGGATCACCGGGGCCCAGATCACCGCGCCGATGGTCGAGGCGATCGTGTACTTGCGGTGGTCCATCCCAGCCGCGCCCGCGACCAGCGGGCACAGCGTGCGCACCCACGGAATCCAGCGGGCCACCAGCACCGCCAGGAAGCCGTGCTTGTGCAGCATCTCCGAGACCCGCGCCAGATTGCGGGTGTTGATGTATTTGCCGTTCTTGCGCGCGACCAGGTGATGCCCCGTGCGGCTGCCGAACACGTACCCGACCTGGTTGCCGGCGATGGCCGCGATCATGGTGCCGATCGAGAGCGCCCAGATGTGGCCCTCGCCGTTGACCTGCGAGGCCATCACCACGCCGGCGGTGATGAGCATGGAGTCACCGGGCAGGAACAGGCCGATGATGAGCGCGCATTCGAGAAAGACGAAGGTGAGCACGATCGTCCAGACGAGCACCGGTCCGGCGGTCTCCAGGGGGCCGAAGCCTCCGGAAGCGAGAGTGGTTAGCGGGCTGGTCGACACCGATGGCTCAGCGGGTCGGCTCGTTCGTCGAGGTGGCCAGCTCGGCCTTCTCCGGCTGCTGGCCGCGGTGCAGCAGGTTCTTCGCCACCGCGATGATGCCCGGGAGCACGGACACGAACACGATCAGCAGGAAGATCGCCTCGACGTTCTTGCGAATGAATTCGACATTGCCCAGGAAGTAGCCGAGCACCGTGACGCCGCCGCCCCACAGCACCGCGCCGATGATGTCGACGGTGGCGAACTTGCGGTAGTCCATCTTCGAGACACCGGCCAGCACCGGCATGAAGGTGCGCACGATGGGCACGAAGCGGGCCAGCACGATGGTCTTGGGGCCGTGCTTCTCGAAAAAGGCGTGCGTCTCGGTGATGTAGTGCTGCTTGAAGAAGCGCGTGTCTTCCTTCTTGAACAGCGCCGGGCCGATGCTCCGGCCGATCCAGTAGCCGCTCTGGTCGCCGAGCCAGGCCACGAACGCGGTCGCGGGCACCAGCCACCAGATGTTCATTCCGGCCGGCGGGTGCGCCTGGGCGGCCAGCAGACCGCCAGTGAACAACAGCGAATCGCCAGGGAGGATCGGGAACAGCAGGCCGGTCTCGATGAAGACGATGGCCAAGATCGCCGGGAGCACCGCGTGCGAGAGCCAAGTCTCCGTCAGGAGGTGCATTGGATCCAAGATCGCGGGCAAGGCGGCATTGGTCGTCACGGCATCGGATACGGCCAGCAAGGTCACGGCCACCACAGTACCGGTACCTCGGACATCACACCGAACGTCGATGCAACCTCACAAACTTGTGAGGTATGTGAGGCCATTGCCCTGAAGAAAAAGGGCTGTCCTATCGTGTCAGCTGACAGAATTTGTCGTACGCACCACACACAACACGGAGGTCACTGTGCCCATCGCGACTCCGGAGATCTACGCCGAGATGATTGCTCGGGCCAAGCAGAACTCCTTCGCGTTCCCCGCCATCAACTGCACGTCCTCGGAGACGATCAACGCGGCGATCAAGGGCTTCGCGGACGCCGGTTCCGACGGCATCATCCAGTTCTCCACCGGTGGTGCGGAATTCGGTTCCGGCCTGGGTGTGAAGGACATGGTGACCGGCGCGGTCGCGCTGGCCGAGTTCGCGCACGTGGTCGCCGCCCGCTACGACGTGACCATCGCGCTGCACACCGACCACTGCCCCAAGGACAAGCTGGACACCTATGTCCGCCCGCTGCTGGCCATTTCGGCCGAGCGCGTGAAGAACGGCCAGAACCCGCTGTTCCAGTCGCACATGTGGGACGGCTCGGCGATCCCGATCGACGAGAACCTGGAGATCGCCAAGGAGCTGCTGAAGCAGGCGCACGCGGCGAACATCATCCTCGAGGTCGAGATCGGCGTCGTCGGCGGTGAAGAGGACGGCGTCGAGGCCGAGATCAACGACAAGCTCTACACCTCGCCCGAGGACTTCGAGAAGACCATCGACGCGCTGGGCGCGGGCGAGAACGGCAAGTACCTGCTGGCCGCCACCTTCGGCAACGTGCACGGCGTCTACAAGCCGGGCAATGTCGTGCTCAAGCCCGAGGTGCTGGCCGAGGGCCAGCGGGTGGCCGCCGCCAAGCTGGGTCTGGGCGCGGACGCGCAGCCGTTCGACTTCGTCTTCCACGGCGGTTCGGGCTCGCTGAAGTCGGAGATCGAGGACTCGCTGCGCTACGGCGTGGTGAAGATGAACGTCGACACCGACACCCAGTACGCCTTCACCCGTCCGGTCGCCGGCCACATGTTCGCCAACTACGACGGCGTGCTGAAGATCGACGGTGAGGTCGGCAACAAGAAGGTCTACGACCCGCGCAGCTACCTCAAGAAGGCTGAGACCTCCATGGCCGCGCGCGTCGTCGAAGCCTGCAACGATCTGAACTCGGCGGGACGTTCGATCAGCGCCAAGTAAGCTCAACGGTCGGGATTCCGTCGAAAGTGACGGAATCCGGGCAATTTTCGAGCGGCGGGCGCGCCGCGGTCTCTATCGAGGCAGGTGGCATGACTGTCGATGTACGGGTCCTGGGCCCCGTGCAGCTGTTGGTCGCCGGCCGGTCAGTACCGGTCGGCGGTCCCAAGCCGCGCGCGCTGCTCGCGGCGCTGACCGTGAACCGGCGCCGGGCGGTGTCCTCACAGGCGCTGGCCGACATCGTCTGGAACGACGATCCGCCGGACTCCTATCAGGCCAGCCTCCAGGTGTTCGTCTCGAACATCCGCAAGACGCTGCGCACGGCCGGGGTCGACCCGGTGGCGCTGCTGCGCACCGAATCCTCCGGCTACCGGCTGGAAATCGAGGACGACGAATGCGATCTGGGTCGCTTCGAGACGCTGCGCCGCGAGGGTTCGGAGGCGGCCTCGATCGGCGATCCGACCGCCGCGTCCCGGCTCTTCGGTGCGGCGCTGGCGGAGTGGAGCGGCCGGGCCCTGGATGATCTGTCCGGCCTCGGCTTCGCGGAGAGCTTCGCCACCGCCATGGACGAGGAGCGGCTGCTGGTCGCCTCGGCCCGCATCGATTCCGAAATCGCCTTGGGGCGAGCCTCTTCCGTGGTCGGCGAACTGGTGTCGATGACCGGTGCGCATCCGCTGCGGGAACCGCTGTGGGCGCAGCTCATCACCGCCCTCTACCTGTCCGGCCGCCAGGCCGACGCGCTCGACGCCTGCCGCCGGGTGCGCACCGTGCTCGCCGACGAGCTGGGCATCGATCCGGGGCCCGCGCTGATCGCGCTGGAGCAGAAGGTGCTGCGCCAGGAACCGTTGAGCACCGGGCAGATTCACGAGGTCGAGCGCATGGCGAAGGCCATGACCGAGACCGTCACCGAGATGCCGCGCGCGGTGCGCGCCGGTCAGCTGCGCATGGAGGACGGGCGGACCATCCCGATCGGGCCGAACGGCATGAAGATCGGCCGCATGACCGACAACGATCTGGTCCTCGACGATCCCAAGGCCAGCCGGTACCACGCGCAGATCACCCCGAGCCGGGCCGGACTGCTCATCAAGGACCTGCACTCGGCCAACGGCATCTACATCAACGAGGAATCCATCGAATCCGCGGCCGTGCTGGCCGACGGGGACGCCATCCGGATCGGGACCACGGTGCTGACCTTCCAGGCGCTGCGCTGATCTCGCCGGTATCGATTCGATCGAGATCGGCGGAGTACCGGCGGTTCGTCCGGTTCCCCGGGTAGGGTCTCCGCCCGGACGTGTCCGGAAGACCCGATTGGCGAGAGGTTGAGTGCATTGGCCAAGCGGCTGGTGGCAGCTGCGGGAGCGGTTATTTTCGGTGCGGGCGTCCTCGTGGGTGTGGACCGGTCGATGGCGGCCGCGGAATCGGATCCCGGTGCCGCAGCGGGCGTTCCGGGTATCGGGCCCTGCGCGACCGAGGCCAAGCCGTCGCACGAGGCGCTGATCCCCAAGACCCTCGAGGTGCCGGTGGTCTATCCGGTGGTGACCGTCGATCCGGGGCCGCCGGTGGAGAACCTGAAGCGCGTGAAGATGGAACTGCCGTCGGATCCGTGCGTGAACCCGTGCCCGGACCTCACCGATCAGCCCGCCGCACCACCCGATCTGGCCCAGCAACTCGGGCTGCCCAGGCTGATCGTGCGGCCGCAACCGTTCAATTTCGCACTCCCCAACCCGAATCCGCCCGCACTGCCGCCCGGACCGGATCCGGCGCATCCACCGGTCGAGGCGGCCGCGCAGACACCGCCCCGGCCCACCCCGCAGGTCTCCGACGTGCGCGAGGTGGCCAAGCTGACCGGCGCCAACTCGGTCAACCGCACCGACAAGCGCTGGCAGGTGCAGGGCACCGACCTGGGCATCATGTGGGAGAGCGCGCCCGACGAGATCGCCATCGCCTTCGGTGACACCGTGGGCCGCGACTTCCATCCGCCGGGCGGCATGGGCGAGGACTGGCGGTCGAATCTGCTGGCCTTCAGCAAGAATCGGGATCTGGCCAACGGGGTGGTGTTCGACCGCATGGTCGCCGACGACCGTTGCCACGCGGCGGAACTGCTGAGCAGCCGCAAGATGGACAATATCGAGATCACCACCATCCCGACCTCCGGCTTCGCGCTCGGCAACCGGCAGTACATGAGCTACATGTCGATCCGCACCTGGAACAGCATTCCGGGCACCTGGTACACCAACTACGGCGGCATCGCCTACTCCGACGACCACGGCGAGCACTGGACCAAGGACCCTTATGCCAAGTGGGAGAACATCTTCGGCGTCTCCAACTTCCAGGTGGCGGCCATGGTGCCGCAGGGCGACTGGGTGTACATGTTCGGCATCCCCAATACCCGCCTGGGCGGGGTCGGGCTGGCCCGGGTGCCGAAGGATCAGGTGCTGAATCCGACCGCCTACCAGTACTGGCAGACCGACGCCTGGGTGCCCGCCCTGAACGGAATCGTCACCGCCACACCGATTGTCGACGCACCCGCCGCCGAGCTGTCGGTGCGCTTCGACGCGGCGCGCAAGGTATGGCAGATGAGCTACCTGGACACTGCCAAGGCGGCTCTGGTTGTGCGGGAATCGGATTCACCGCAGGGCGTATGGTCCGACAGCGCGGTGACGGTGAGCGCGCTGCAATATCCGGAGCTCTACGGCGGATTCATCCATCCGTGGTCCACGGGCGACGACATGTACTTCACCATGTCGACCTGGAGCGACTACAACGTCTATCTGATGCACGCCAGCGTGAACTGACCCCCGTCATCCCGGCATGCTTTTGGCCGGGATCCACAGCAACAGAGTGGATTCCGGCCAAAAGCGCGCCGGAATGACGAGGGCCCGCGTTCGGTCTACTTGCTCAGCTTGATCTCCGCGACGGCGCGGCCGAAGAGCTTCTTGCCTTCGGAGGTCGCGCCGAGAACGACGGTCGCGGAACCGGTTTCGGCGTCCACCGACTTCACCTTGCCGGTGAAGTCGATCGGGGTCGCCGCGGTCGGCTCGACCGGCACGAAGCCGGAGAACCGCACACTGAACTTGCGCAGCGCCGACGGGTCGCCCAGCCAGTCCACCAGGTACGAGGCGGTCAGGCCCATGGTGAGCATGCCGTGCGCCACCACGGTGGGCAGTCCGGCCAGGGTGGCGGCGGTGTCGCTGAAGTGGATCGGGTTCGGGTCGCCCGAGACGCCCGCGTAGTTCACCAGGTCACCGCGGGTGACGGCGGACCGCCCGGCGGGCAGTTCGAACCCGGCGGCCAGCTCGGCGGCGGCGTGGTTGGTGCGCACCGGCAGCGGCGCGGCGGGCGCGGCCAGCTCGCCCACCTCCTCGGGCGCCAGCAGGATCAGCGCATTGGGGTCGGCGGCGGACTCGCCGGGCTTGGCCACGTGCCCGTGCATGACGACGCCGGACACCGTCTCCACCATGCCGGGATCGACCTCGACGCCCTTGCGGGCCACGATGGTGGTGGTCGCGACCAGCACCGGCAGCAGATCGGCGTCGGTCATCGTCACCTTGACGGTGATGAAGTCGTTGTCGCCGTAGCTGCGGATGTTCTCCACGGTCACGTCCACGCCGAGGCGGTCCTCGGCCAGGATCGGCCGGTAGTACTCGAAGATCTGATCGGTCTGCAGGAACTGCGAGACGTCGTACTCGGTCAGCACGGAGCCGATCAGGGAGCGGGTGGTTGCCGCGCCGATGACCGACGCGAACGTCGGCGAGGCGAGCAGGCCGCCGTAGCCGAGCGCGGCGGCCGCGTCCTCACGATGGTGGGCGGGGTGATCGTTGCGCACGGCACGCGCGAACTCACGGATCTTCTCGCGGCCTACGTCGTAGTGATCGCGGACACGAAAGTGCCGTCCGACCAAATCGGCGGCGGTGGCCTGTGTGGCCTCAGCCGTTTCCGGCATGGTGTTCAGCTCCCTGCAAAATCGAAAACCGGTGGGCCCGCACCACTTCTGCCGGACATCGCCGCGGGCTGTGCGGCCCGATGCCCTAGACGGTGTACAACCGCTGAAGTGCCGGAATGCCGAAAAGGCTGGCCCAGACAATCCGGCACACTCTACCGACGTGCCGGACCGATGACCAGGTCTTTGTGATGTTCATCGCGGCAGGGACCGCGAATCCGTCAGTGCTCGACGGGAAGTGTCAGTGCTGCGGGTCGCACACCTTCCACGAACCGCCCTCGTTGCGCAGATCGAAGGTGCGCGCGGAGGTCTTCGTCGGATCCGCCTCGGTGTACACCGTCGCCTGCGCGATGGCGGTATCACCGGTCACCTGAATGGCGTCGATGCTCTTCACCAGCGGAATGCTCTTCTGCTCCTTGGAAGTCCGGTAGACGCTGGTGAACTGGTCCGCCGAGATCTTCTGATAGAACTCGTGCTGGTTGCCGCAGGTGACCGCCCGCAGCGTGTCCAGGTTCCCGCTGTTCAGCGCGTCGGTGTACGACGTGATCGTCTTCTGCACCAACGCTTCCGGCGAGTTGTCGCTGTTGTGCTTGCTCACCCCGGCGATGATGCCGATGATCGCGGCCACGACGACCACGGCCACCGCCGCGATGATCCACAGCTTCTTCTTCGATCCACCGGCGGCCTTGACCTCCGCCTCGGCGGCCGGAACCCGCTGCGGCTGAGCCAATTGCGGCCCACCCGGACCCTGCGGTGCGGCCGGACCCTGTGGCGCGGCGGGGCGCTGCGGAGCCGCGGGGCCCTGAGGTGCGTTGGGGCCCTTAGGTGCGTTGGGGCCCTGTGCATTCGGCGCCTGCGGTCCGCGCGGACCCTGCGGGCCACCCGGTCCCTGCGGCGCACCCGGCCCGACCCGCTGCGGCGAGGCGATGCGCGGCCCGCCGATCGGCTGTGCGGGCGCGGTCGGCTGCATATCCGCGGGCGACGGCGCGGACGCCGGACGGCGCGGGCCCATCGGCGGACGCGGCGGCGCGGGGCGAGTCTCCTCCACCGGCGCGTCCTGCACCGGCGCGTTGCCGCGCGGTCCGGCATTGCGCGGGCCGATATTCCCCCGGGGTGTCTGCGGCGGCTTGCTCACCGCCCGGCCCTGCGGCCCCGAGACCCGAATCTTCTCGGTCCCGGCCTCCCCGGACACGATCGGCAGCGCGGTGGTGGCGTCGTCGGCCGGAGCCGGGACCTTCTTGATCACAACGGTTTCGGCGTCGCCGTTGGGGGCGCCGGCGTCGCCGTTCTGAGCACCGCCATCCTTCGCCGCCGGGGCGGCCTCGGAATCGCCGGTCCCCGCGGCCTTTTCACCGGCAGCGGCCTTCTCGCCCGCTCCATCCTTCTCACCCGGTGCCTCCGGCATCCCCTGAGTGGGAACATCTTCCGGCGCGGGCTTCTCCGAACCACCCTGTGCTTCGGCCTTTTCGGCGCCCTTGTCCTGGCCGGGCCGCTGAATCTTGATCATCTGCGTGGTCGCGTCCGTCGCCGCATCGGCACCGGCCGGCCCGGCGACCGCAGCCTCGGGAGCCTTCTTGTCCGCCGGACGCTGAATCGGAATGAACTGCGTGGGCGCGTCATCGGCCGGAGACGAGGCCCCCGGCCCGCCGCTCTTGCCCTGCGGCTGAGCGGGTGCGCCGGAGCCCTGGGGCGGGGTGGCCGGGGACTCGGCTGCGGGGGAGCCCTGCGGGGGCGCGGCCGGAGGCTGGACGCGGTTCGCGCCCGCCGGGCGGGCGGGCTTGGATTCCTCGTAGCGGATGGTCGCGAAACCGGCCGGACCGGACTTGGCGGGTTTGGGTGCGCCGGTGCGGATTTCCTCGGTGCGGGAGTTGGCCGACGGGATCACCTCGGTGGCTGCGGTCGGCGGGGCGGCGTCGGCAGGGGGCTTGCCGGGCGCGGCCTCGGACTTGTCGGGCGCGGAGTCCTTACCGCTCTCGGGTGCATCACCCTTGGCGGCGGACTGGTCGGCAGAGCTTTTTGCGTCGGCGGTGGCGCTGGTGTCCTTGGCCCCTGCGGCGGGCTGGGCTGCCTGGTCGGCAGGGCCCTGCGGCTGCTGGTCGTCTTTCTTGTCGGACACGCGGCTACACCCCTCGCATTGTTGGAACTGTGATTCGACGGTCAGCCTACTGAGCAAACCGGGCGGCGGTGCAGAATGATCGGCATGACCTCCTTCGGTGATCTGCTCGGACCGCAGCCGGTCCTCCTTCCGGAAAACATCGAGGCGGAGGACGCGCTGCTGCAGAACCAGGACCCGGTGCAGGTCGCCGCGGCGCATCCGACGGCCTCCATCGCCTGGGCCCATCTCGCCGAAGCCGCGCTGGCGCGCGGCGGCGAGGGTGAGGTCAACCACGACATCATCTCCGCCTACGCCTTCGCCCGCACCGGCTACCACCGCGGCCTGGACCTGTTGCGCCGCAACGGCTGGAAGGGTTTCGGCCCGGTGCCGTGGAGCCACGAACCGAACCAGGGATTCCTGCGCAGTGTCGGCGCGCTGGCCCGCGCCGCCCGCGCCATCGGTGAGACCGACGAGTACGCGCGCTGCCTCGATCTGCTCGAGGACTGCGATCCGCGTGCCGCCGCCGAGCTCGGCCTCGACTGACTTGACCTCCGGCCTAGGCGAAACCCTCGACGCTGCCCGGGAGGGCAGCGTCACTCGCATGCGCCGGGCCGCGACGCGGGTCCGGTCCTCACTGCTGCCGATCGTGCAGTGCGCGATCGGCGCGGGCATCGCCTGGCTGATCGCCCACAATGTGATCGGCCACGGAACA
>NZ_BAFX01000143.1 GCF_000308815.1 Nocardia concava NBRC 100430 | reverse complement strand
TTCACCGTGACGCGGCATTTCGACCAGGGTGGAGCCGGAGGCTTCCATCAGCTCCCGGGGCGCGTTGTAGATCTTGTTGTGGCGGCCCAGGTAGCAGGGGTCGTGGTAGGTGACGTTCTGCGCCACCGGCGACACCGGCACCAGCGACTTGGCGCGGACGAGGCGGTTGAGCAGCTGGGTGTGGTGCACGACCTCGTAGGTGCCGCCGACTTGGGGGTATTCGTTGTTCAACGCGTTGAAGCAGTGGGCGCAGGTGACGACGATCTTCTTCTTCGACTGCTCCACCCCCTCGAACACACCGTTCAATACTTCGATGTTCTGCATCGCCAGCTGCTGGAACAGGAATTCGTTGCCCGCACGCCGCGCGGAGTCGCCGGTGCAGGTTTCTTCCTGACCCAGCACCATGAACTTCACGCCCGCGGTCGCGAGGAGCTCGGCGACGGCCTTGGTGGTCTTCTTGGCGCGGTCCTCGTAGGCGCCGGCGCAGCCGACCCAGAACAGGTACTCATAGCCGTCGAAGCTGTCGGCGTCGCGGCCGTAGACGGGGACCTCGAAGTCGACCTCGGAGATCCAGTTCAGGCGGTCCTTGGCGTTCTGGCCCCACGGGTTGCCCTTGTTCTCCAGGTTCTTGAACAACCCGGCGAGTTCGGAGGGGAACTCCGACTCGATCAACACCTGGTAGCGGCGCATGTCGATGATGTGGTCGACGTGCTCGATATCGACCGGGCACTGCTCCACACACGCACCACAGGTCGTGCACGACCACAGCACCTCGGGATCGATGATGCCGTTGACATCCTCACCACCGACCAGCGGACGCTCCGCCTCCGCCCGCGCGGCCTCGGAAATCTTCGCCAGCGCACGCTCGTTCGGCTTGCCCTCGGCATCGACGAGACCGATCTCGTCGCCGCCCATGTCCTTTCGGCCACCGGCGAGCAGGTACGGGGCCTTCGCATAGCCGTGGTCGCGCAGCGACATGATCAGCAGCTTGGGCGACAGCGGCTTACCGGTGTTCCAGGCCGGGCATTGCGACTGGCAGCGGCCGCATTCGGTGCAGGTGGTGACGTCGAGGATGTCCTTCCAGGAGAAGTCCTCGAACTTGCCCACACCGAAGGTGTCGTTGTCCGGGTCGGCGGTCTCCATCTCGATCGGCTTGCCGTTCGACATCATCGGCTTGGCCGCACCGAGGGCGACGCTGCCGTCGTCCTCACGCTTGAAGTAGATGTTCGGGAACGCCGCGAACCGGTGCCAGGCCACACCCCAGGTGACATTGCGGCCGACCAGCAGCAGGAACAGCGCGCCGGAGCAGAGCTTGATGAACGCGAAGATCGACACCATGGCGATCGACTCGGGCAGCAGCTTGGCGACCTGCTCGGTGAAGAAGTCGCTCCAGGTGTGGGATTCGCCGTAGGTCGCGATCTTGCCGGCCTTCACCATGACCATGCCCAGGCCCTCGACGAGGACGATGGATTCGATCACATACGCGGGCGCGAACCGGGAGCCGCTGAACCGGGACAGCCGCGCGGGCACGCGCGGGTGGTTGAGCTGGCGGATGACGATCAGCACCAGGATGCCGACCACCGTTCCGATGCCCAGGATTTCGTCGACCAGGTGGTAGATGCCCCAGGAACCGATGATGGGCCAATGGAATTCGGGGTCGAAGATCTGGCCGTAGGCCTCGAACCACAGGATGAACCCGAGCAGGAAGCCGATCATGACGAGCCAGTGCGCCCAGCCGACCGTGCGGAATTTGTTCATGCGCGTGTGCGCGAGGAACTCCACCATCATGGTCTTGAAGCGGGGGAAGAACGGCCGCCAGCGATCGGGCGCGGACTGCCCGACCATGACGGTGCGCGCGATGTTCCGCACGCCTCCGATGAACGATGCCCAACAGAAGACTGTGAACACCGCCCCAATCGTGCCCAGCGTCACTGTCAGGGCATTCATGTCGCGACCTCTCTTACGGTTCTACGAGCCAGTGGCGAGGCAGCCTGGTTCCGCCTCGGGTTGCACGTATCCTAATGGACGGTAAGTTACCCGCCGGTAACTTAGCTGTCCAGGGTTTCCCACACCGTAAATCCCGGCAATTCGCGGCCGTAACCAAGGGCAGGCTTACTTCGAAACGCCTTGTCCTGCCGAAAGAAACGAATCTCGCAAATCGTAGATTGATCGACTAGGCTCACGCTGTCCGACAGCTGTGTGCGTATTCACATGCTCGGGGAGGACAAGTCCTAGCGCGTGGCTGGCCCGAGGGAAGCCGGGTCTCGCGTGGCGAAGAGGCACACAGCGGATTACCTGATGACGGATTGGAACCAACCGAATATGAAGCTTCGCAGTACCACTGCGGCGGCTGCCCTGGTCATCGGCGCAATGACCGTGGGGATGACGACCGCCCACGCCGACGACGCTGCCACGCCCGCTCCGGCCAAGCCGGCGGGAATCGACTACTCCAGCAAGCTGGTCGATGCCAAGTTCGTCGACGGCAAGATGGTGCAGGACAAGACCGTTGTGTCGACTCTGAAGAACGGCGTCTTCGAGCTCACCGAGAAAGATGGTGCTACTCCGGAAGATCCGAAGCAGACCATCGTCAACGTCAAGGATCTGCAGGGCGCGACCGTCGTCTCCTTCCCGCTCAACTACTCCGTGGCCGGAACCAAGATTCCGGTCAAGGCTGAGCTGAAGGCCGACAACACCGTTCTCAATGTGGTGCCGGAGAAGCCCGCCGACTTCGACGCCACCAAGCTGGGCACTTTCGACCACCCGGTGATGGTGCTCAAGGATGTCGCGTCGCCGGTCGAGGACCAGCGCGCGATGAACAACTTCACCACCGAGTTCGGCCTCGCCACCGCCATCGGCGGCTTCGTCGGCACCGCGGTCGGTGTGATCGTCGGCGGCGCGATCGGCATCGGTCTCGGCGCCATCGAGTGCGCGACCATCATCGGCTGCATCGCCGCCATCCCGACCTTCGTCGCGCTGGCGGGCATCGGCGGCATCCTCGGCACGATCGCGTTCGGCGCGCCCGCGCTGGGCGTCGCCGGTATGGATCTGATCAACACGCTGCAGGCCGCTCCCGGCACCAGCAAGTGGAGTGACGCGAACATGAACGCCAGTTCGAAGTAGTCCTTCGGATCTTTCGGCAGTCAGAGCGGACCCGCCCCCGACCCGGGGCGGGTCCGTTCGCGTTCCGGGCTATTCCGGTCGAGCCGAGAGGTCGACGCGCCCGGTGAAGGTTTCCGTGTCCTGCGCCCGGCCGAGGCGGCCGAAGGTGCGCTCGGTCATCGTGTAGCTGCCGTCCTCGTGTACCAGCAGCACGGTGCTGCAGCGGGTTCCGTGGATCGGGTGGCGGACGAAGCGCGCCGAGGCGGCGCGCTCGGTGGGCCGGTCCAGACCGGTGGCGGGCAGTTCGGAGTCGTCCGCGCGGGTGCGGTCGGACAGCACCGCCAGATAGCCCTCGACGTCACCGGGATTCGCGGCGGCCACCGCGTGCAGCGCGCGCACGCCCTCGCGCACCTTCGGCCAGACCGAATCGGTGGAGTCGGCGGAGACGGTCCCGTCCGGATCGAGGGAGCCGAAGAGGGCATTGTTGGACAGGCCGTGGAAGCCCGGCGGCAGTTCGCGCGGGGCCCGATCGCTCCGATTGCTGTGCCACCACAGCGTTTCCAGGTCCGAGACCAGCATGTTGTAGCCGTTGTAGTCGTCGGCCGCCGCGGCCGTCCGGCGCGCGAACTTCTCCGGAACCGTGTCACCGCTCAGGAAATCGAGCATCAGCGCGCCGCGCGAGCGGACATCGACGCGGAACTCGTCGGGCAGGCGCACATTGGTGACCGTCGCGAATCGGCGGCGATCGGGCAGGAACCCGAGCCAGGTGCCGGGCACCGGACCCGCCGCGCCGCGATCCCGGCCCGCCAGCAATCCGGGCACCTCGTCCCACCGGCGCAGCGATTCCGTTGGGCGGGTGAAGAACTCCTCCCGATTGGCGGCCACGATCAATCGGTATTCCGGATGCGTCCGCCAGCCGAGCAACACCAAACACATGTCTCCAGCATGCCGGAGCGGCGGCGGTCCGGCCCATGCCCGATCACTCCCGTCCCATGCCTCCCTGCCGCCACACCGCTGCCACAAGGGGTCCGGGGTACACCGAGATGCGAAAAGGCCGGTAGCTGTTGAGCTACCGGCCTTTTCGAGCGTGCTGAGATCAGCTGGTGCGGACCCGCAGGCCCGGGTTGTCGGAGAGCACGGTGCTCACCGGCTGCGCGAACAGCTGCGGGGTGTTGCCGGTGATCAGACCGATCAGGTTGGGGATCTCGCAGATCGGGTAGTCGGCGACGGAGGAGGCGCTGGAGATGCCCAGGGCCAGGGTGCCGGTCACCAGCGGGCCGCCCGAATCACCGGGCAGGGCGCAGATATTGGCGGAGAAGGACTGGGTGAGCAGGCGGTCGCCGACCTGGACGGTCTGGTCGACGGCGTTCACCACGCCGCAGCTGAAGCCGGTGCGCGCACCCGACTTGCAGACCGGGGCACCGACCACGGGCACGGCCACGCCGGTGACGCTGATCGGGCCCGCGCCGGGAACGCTCACCAGCGGGTTGGAGAAGGCGTCGCGGAACTGGTCGTTGATGCCGACGATCGAGTAGTCCTGGTTGCCGAGGATCGACTTCTGGAACTGGCCGACCTCCGGGCCGCGGCTCTCGCCGACGAGCTGGTACACGCTCGGCGAGTTGGCGCCGCCGGTGGCCGCGATGTTCGGGTTGCAGTGTCCCGCCGTGATGTTCACGACGTTGCCGTTGCCGTCGGTGCCGTTGAAGCCGAGCGAGCAGCGCAGCGACATGCGGCCCGCCACCGAGGCGTAGGCCTCACCCGCGGCGATCGCGCGCGGGCCCGCGCCGGCGATCGGGGTGGCCTGCGGGACGTCCTGGCCCTCGCCGCCGACCGGCGGTGCGGCCATCACGATGACGCGGGCCGGGTCCACGAAGCCCGGCAGCGGCAGATCGGGCTTGTCCACCCGCACCGCGATGCTGTTGTTCAGGGTGTCGATGGCCACGCCCCGAATGGCCTTCGACACCGATTCCGGCTGATCCTTGAGCCACTGCTGGAAGGCGTTCTTCTCACCGCGCAGCGTGGTCTCGCTCTTGCTGACGTCCTTGGCGGTGAAGCCCGCGTCCTGCACGGCCTTGCGGGCCTGGTCCACACCCTCGCCGGGGGCCAGCGCCACGATGGCCTTGCCGGTCTCGTCCAGCCACGCGCCACCGAAGACCTGCGGGAACTGCCGCTGCGCGGTGGTGGCGAAGGTGGCCACCTTCTGCGCGACGTCGGCGCGGTTCAGGTAGTCCTGCGGGGAGATCTTGAGATCGCGGGTGATCGCGGTGATCAGGGCGGCCGGGAGATCCGGGGTGGGGTTCGCGGGCTCCGCGTGCGCACTCGCTGCCAGGGGTCCGGCGACGAGCACAGTGGTGGCCGCGATCGCCGCAGTACGGACAAGGGACCGCGGGTTTCGACCCGCGGCAGGCATGGAGAAGCGCATACGTGGCAGGAGCATGGCCCCGACTATATGGTGTCGGGACCGTTATGCCTACTTATTGCGAGGTGACGTTTCGGTATTCGCAGGGCAAACAGCGAGCGTGTCGGATTATGCCGCAATGAGAAGGATGTCCGTTTACATCTTCTCGCGGTTTTCCGCCTCCTACGCGATGGAGCGCGTCCGCACCTGAATTCCGCTGCCGATACCGCCGCCGGAATTGGCGTCGATCTCGCTCAGAATCGCGCGCACCGGGATGCCCAGCGACGCGGTTCCACCGTACTGCGCCAACTGGGTATTGGCCTCGTTGCAGTTCGGCGCGTCGGCCGCGTTCGAACCGCTGGTGATGCCCAGCGCCAGCGTGCCGGTCACGATCGCGCCGCCGCTGTCACCGCCCAGGGTGCAGGCGCTGGAGGCGAAGCCGCGCACCGTCTTCGAGACGCCCTCGGAGGTGAAGAGCTGGGTCTCGACCCGGTCGGCCACCACGAAACCACAAGTGAAGGTGGAGGATTGGCCCGACTTGCAGACCGGCGCGCCGGTGATCGGATCGGCCACCCCGGTGATCGAGAGCGTGGTGCCGTTGGCGCCGCGCACCACCGGCTGATCCATGCCCGCGCGCACCGCGTCGTCGTTCAGCTTGATGACCGAATAGTCGAGCCCGCTGCGGCCGCCCAGGTTGGACGAGACGAAGCTGCCGGCCTTCGGGCTCGACACCAGGTTTTTCACATTCGGAATGTAGACATCGGCGCCGATGCCCTTCTCGACATTCGGATTGCAATGCCCGGCACTGATGTTCAGCGGGTTCCCGGCGGAATCCACGCTGTTGAAACCGAACGAGCAGACATCCACGCTGTGCAGCGCGGTATCGCTGAGCGGAGTCGGCGCGGTGATGTAGGTGTCGCCGCCCATGGGACGCCGTTCCACCGGGCCGCCGGAATCCGGCGACAGCATCACCTTGATATTGGCGATCAGCGTGGGCAGGTTGAGCAAATGGCCGGCCGGGGTGTTCGCGACGCTGAGCACCAGCTGGCTGTTGAGGAAGTCGATGGCGACCGAATTGATGGCGCTGGACAGGTCCCGAGGCAGGGCGGTGATCCACATGTTCAGCTGATCGGCCGAACTCTCCAGATTGTCGGCGCTGATCGGGGCCAGCCGGGTCTGGTAGCCGTCGGCGGCGGCGATCTTGGCGGCGTCGAGCGAGGTGACGGCCATGACCGGCTTGCCGTCGGTGCCCAGCCAGGCGCCCGCGAAGTCGTCGGGCCGCTGGGTACGGAATCCGGTTGCGTAGTCCCGCAATTGCTGGGCCTTCTCGGCGCGGTCCAGGTATTCGGCGGGCGTCATCTTCAGATCGCGCTGGATGGCGGCGACCAGTTCGGCCGGAAGTTTCTCGGCGGCAAGCTGATCCGGGGTGTCCGCGGTGGCGGTGCTGAGCAAGGGACCGATCAGGACGGTCGAGGCGAACGCGATGGTGGCAGCTCGAACCGTGGCGCGGCGCGCCATGAACTTGCGCATGGAGTCCCTTCGTAGTGCACCAGCAGACCGACAGTTCCGGGGCCGGATCCGGTTACCTTCCGGAAGGTCGGTCAGCGCACCACTTTAGGGCACAAACCTCGGAAGGTCGCTACGAAATCAGCGCGGAAACTGTCCCCAGGGATCCTGCACCACCGGAGGTTGCGGGATTTCGAACGTCGGCACGGGCGGGTACTGGTAGATCGGCGGGTACGGGCGTGTCGTGGTCGGCGGCGTGGTGCGCGGGGTGGTCGGCGGCGGCGCCTCGGTGGTGGTGGGCGGCGGCGCGGTGGTGGTGGGCGGGGCCTCGGTGGTCGCCGGGGCGTCCACCACATCGGCGGGCGGCGCGGCCGCGGTCGGGTGCTCGGAACCGGTGGGCGGTAGCAGCGGCGGGGCCACGCCCGCGGTGGCGTTCGGCTCGGAACGCACCTCGCCGCGCGGCGGGCCGGGCGTGGAATCGTCCTGGCGCAACACGGCGGCGACCCCGATGCCACCCAGCAGCAAACCGATCACGGCGGCGACCGCGGCGATGATGTACGGCCCCCGGTTCGCGCGCGGGGTGGGCGCCACGGGCACCGCGGGAATGCCGCGGGTGACGGACGGCTCGGCGGTGGTGACGGCCGGGACCGCCTCCGAATAGGCCTGGGCCAGTTCCGAACCCTTGAGGGCGGGCAGCACGTCGGTGACATCGGCGGCATTGGCGGCGGACGCGGTGGCGTCGGGCGGAGTCAGCCCGGCCGGAGTGGACAGCACCGCCGCCAGCGCCGCGCGGGCGGCTTGATAGGCGAGGGTCTTGCCGGTGTCCGCGTCCGCCGGGGGTAGGTCGCGCTCGGCGACCAGCACCACCGACTTCAGGCCCAGATAGTCGAGGGCCTCGCGCAGCGAGCGGACATGGGTCTCGGGCCAGCCGGTCGGGTGGGTCAGGTAGAACTCGGCCGGGCCGTTGAGGTGCTCGGCGGCCTGGCCGATGAGGCAGAAGACGGCGGTGGCCATCAGATCCTCGGCGCGGTAGGCCTCGCCGTCGTCGACCGGCAGCCCGGCCGGGTCGCCGACCGCGTCCACGAAACCCCGGATCGAGTGCGTATAGCCCTCGGGCGCTTCGCCTCCCAGAACGGCGTCGCCGTCCTCCGACATGTGCAGCACGGACTCGCGCACCGTGTAGTGCACCGGGAGTGTGGCGTCGTCGCCGGTCACCACGGCGACGACGGATTCGTCGTCCGCGATGCGCAGGCCCACCCCAGTGGCCATCCTCGTTACCTCACTCGGTGCGTCAGGGTTCCTCCGCGCCGGGTCAGACGAGGAGTGATCCGTGACCCATGGCGCGAAGCATTGACAATAACTCCGAACGCGACCCGGCACCGATTCGACGTCTCATCCGGGCCACGTGATGTTCCACGGTCTTGGCCGAGATATAGAGCCGGGCCCCGATCTCCCGGTACGTCAAGCCGAGCAGCACCAGTTCGGCGACCTCGCGTTCGCGTTCGCTGAGCACGGTATCGGTGATCGGTTCCGGACGCGGTTGCGGGGCCGACGGCGCCGGCGCGCGCATCGGCGACTCGGGCGGGCGGGCCTGGGCGCGCAGCGTGCGGGCCAGTTTGAGCAGGGCCGTCGCGGTGGCCGAATCACCGGCCGCCAGCGCGGCCTCACTGGCCAGCCGGGCCGCGTCCCAGCGCAGGCCGAGCCCGGACAGCCGGGCCACCGCGCCCTCGACCCGGTCCCGCGTCACCTGGCCGCGCAGCACCAGCACCCAGGTGCGGCCGGCGTCGGCCAGCGCGGCGGCCTGCGGATCGCCCGCCGCCGCGGACACCTTGAGCCGATGCGCGTGCGGCAGCAGGGCTTCCGGGCTCTCCTGGGCGATGGCGGCCTGAATCGCATACCAGTGGAAGGCATTCGACCAGGCGGGCGGCTGGCCCAGGCGGCGCAGCAGCTCGTCGGCAGCGGTCACCAACGCGGTCAGCCGGGCCTCGTCGCGCAGCCGGATACCGGCCAGCCACAGCTCCCCGATGGGCAGCAGGGTCAGCAGGTCCGCGCCGACCTCGTCGAACAGGGGCGCGGCCTGCTGCCAGGCCAGGGCCAGTGCCGCGTGGTCGCCGCCGCGCCGGGCCAGCCCGACCAGCACGCCGTGGGCGAGCAGGCGATCGCGCGGATCCAGTTGCGCGAGCGGGACTTCCGCCATCAGCTCGGCCGCCGAATGCTCGTCGCCGCCCAGCATGGCGACCCACGCGCCCAGCACCAGGCGCTGCGGATCGCGGACCGGACCGCGCAGGGCGTCGGCCGCGCGGCGCGGATCGCCCATGCTCAGGCACAGCAGCACCGCGATGGACACCGCCGAGCACGGCAGGAATCGGTCGCCGCCGTCGTCGGCGGGGGCCGGGCCGGAATGCGCGGCCTGGATCAGGGCCGACGCCGCCGCGACCGCCGCACCGCGATGCGCCAGTGCGGGACTCGCGAAACGCCGGGCCGCCAACGTGGTCGGCGGGCGCGGGACGGCCTGCAACTCGGCGGTGAATCCCGTTGGCGCCGAGACCGATCCGAAGCCGGACGGGTTGCCCGACGCCGGCTTCGACGGGGTACGCGGCAAGCCGACCGGACCACTCGCCGATCCCGTCGGCGCGGTGGACATTCCATTGGCGCCGGAGAAGCGGTTCGCCGGGCCGGACGGACGGGGGGCCTCGGCGGCGGGCGGGAAGGCCGTCGGCGCCGGGCCGCGGCCGGGTTCACCCAGCGGACGCCGGGGCGTGCCGGGGCCGGACGGTTGCCAGCGGGTGGCGTTGCCCGCGTTGTCCGCTGACCCGATGGAGTCCCACAGGGCGTTGGCGACCAGGGCGGCGCGCGAGGTGGCCTCGGTGGGCGGCCACTGCGCGGCGTTCACCGAGAGTGCCTGCGCGCCTTGGGCATCGCCGGAGAGATAGAGGACGGTGGCGGCGACGGCCCAGTCCGGGCCCACGCGGGTCGGACCCAGCCAGGTGTAGAGCTGCGCGGCGCGGTCCGCGAGACCGCGGCGGGTCCAGACGCCCGCGCAGATGCGCACCGCGGCGGCTAGATCGGCCAGCGGGATATCCGGATCGGCCAGGGTGGGTTCGGCCAGGCGCAGCGCGGTGTCGCCGTCCCCGGCCCGGGCCGCGGCATCGGCCCAG
>NZ_BAFX01000144.1 GCF_000308815.1 Nocardia concava NBRC 100430 | reverse complement strand
GGTTCGGGCTCTTCGACCTTCGGGGTCTGGACGACCTTCAGGTTCTCGGTCAACGTCGCGGCATCCACGCGGTCGATGGACTGCAGCATCAGCTGGGCGACGTCGACGACCTCGACGCCCTGGCCGACCTCGCCGCCGTCCTTGCGGGCGGTGACACCGTCGGTGAGCATGACCCGGCAGAACGGGCAGCCGGTCGCGATCATCGACGGCTCGTTGCCACCCTTCAAGGTGTCGAGGGCTTCGTCGACGCGGTCGATGTTGATGCGCTTGCCGAGCTGTTCTTCCATCCACATGCGCGCGCCACCGGCGCCACAGCACATGGAACG
>NZ_BAFX01000145.1 GCF_000308815.1 Nocardia concava NBRC 100430 | reverse complement strand
TAGCGGGAAAAATGAAGGGACAGAACCGCATTTGCGGAAATAGTCCGGGGGGTCGAGAGTCCCGTACGCGCCGCATCGCACAATGCGGCCACACCGGCGGCATCGGTGACGAAATGGTCGAAGCCGCTGGGCACTCCGAATTCGGCGAAGGAGACCTCGGAATCGGGCTGCGGACGGCCAGGCACCGGAATGCGTACGGCCGCATGCAGATCCCGCGTCCCCGTCAGCTCGATCACCCGGCGGGCATTGTCGGCGCGCAGACCGCCGCACGCCATCACATCGATGCGGCCGTCGGCCAGATTCACCAGTCGCGCGATGAGTGCCGCGCCGTCGAGCACCGAGACCTGGCGGCCGGAGGTGAGCAGCCGGGTGAAACCCAGCTCCAGTAATTGCTCGAAGCCCTCGGCGGGATCCGCGCAGACATCGAAGGCGCGGTGGAAGGTGACCTCGAGATCGTCGGCCGCGGCCAGCAGTTCGGTATTCGCCGCCGGATCGATGTGCCCGTCCTCGTCGAGGACGCCGATCACCACCCCGTGCGCCCCGGCCGCGCGCGCCCGCTCGATATCGGTGCGCATGAGCGACACCTCCTCGGCCGAATAGCGGAAGTCGCCCGGGCGCGGGCGGATCAGCACGTGGATCTGGGTATGCCCCGCCGCCTCCACCGCCGCCTCGATCAGGGCCGGACCGGGCGTGAGACCGCCGACCGTGAGGCCCGAACACAATTCCACCCGGGTGGCCCCCGCCTGTTCGGCGATCCGGACCCCACCCAGAGACTCCACCCCGATCTCGACCCGGACCGCACGCGCAACCGTCATACCCTGCAGTATGGCGAACTCCCGCCGGGATTGTTGCCCGAGGTTAACCGTTGTGGCCGGGATCGCGGCCGCAAAGCGCGGGGAATCGCCAGGTCGGAGGGGGTAATCCGGGACGGGTGAGAATTCGAAAAGGGCGGCGCCACCCGTAGGTGGCGCCGCCCTTTTCAATCCGGTTCGGCCGCCCGATGTTTCGGGCCCGGACCTAGTTCTTCTTGCCCGGCGCCTTCATGCCCGACTTGAAGCCGAGCCCACCCGGCTTGGCGGCGGGCGGCTTGGCCGCGCCATTGCCCTCCGAGGTGCCGTTGCCCTCCGAGGTGCCATTGGCTTCGGTGGCGGCCGGTTCGGCCGGAGCCGCAGCGGGCTCGACCGGTGCCGGTGCGGTCTCAGCCGGTGCGGTTTCGGCCGGAGCCGAATCGGCCGGAGCGGCAGGCGCTTCCGGAGCCGGAGCGGCGGCGGGGGCTGCCGCACCCGGAGCCTTCGGGCCAGGTCGCTTCAGGCCGGACTTCATGGCCAGACCCTTGGCCGCGATGGTCGGCTTGGCCTCGGTGGCCGGAGCCGGAGCGGCCGGGGCCTCGGTCGCGGCAGCCTCGGCGGCCGGTGCGGCAGCCGGAGTCTCGGCCGGTGCGGCCTCGGCGGCGGGCTTGGCGCCCGGAGCCTTGGCGGCGCCCTTCATCTGCAGACCCTTGCCGCCGGGGGCCTTGAGGCCGCCCTTCATGCCCAGTCCGCCCGGCTTGGCGACCGGAGTCGCCGGAGCCTCCGCCGCGGATGCGGCCTCGGCGGGTGCGCTCTCGGCGGGAGCCGCGGCGGCGGAAGCGGATTCGTCGGCCTTCGCGCCGGGAGCCTTGGCGGCGCCCTTCATCTGCAGGCCCTTGCCGCCGGGAGCCTTGAGGCCGCCCTTCATGCCGAGCCCGCCCGGCTTGGCGGCCGGAGTCGCCGGAGCTTCCGCGGCGGGTGCTTCCGCGGCCGGAGCGGCAGCCTCGGCCGGAGCCGCGGCCTTCGCGCCCGGCGGCTTGAGCCCGCCCTTCATGCCCAGACCCTTACCGCCGGGGGCCTTCGCGCCACCCTTCATACCCAGACCGCCACCGGCCGGAGCAGCCTTCGGCTCGGCGGGAGCCTCGGCGACCGCGGCCTCGGCCTTGACGGGTTCGGGTTCGGAAACT